>JAUHYZ010000055.1 GCA_030426245.1 Alphaproteobacteria bacterium
GACCGCCTCCAGCCGCGATGCCGCGCTGCGTGCGCAGTACAAGAAGATGCAGGACGCGCTCGCGGCCGCGCAGGAAGCGGAAGCTCCGGCCCCCGCTCCCGAGCCTGAGCCGGCACCGGCCGAAGAGCCTGCAACGCCCGAAGCGGAGGTTTCCGGCGAGGAGTGATCCGCGCCGGGAGCTGCTGAAGCTTCCGACCGAATGAAACGGCCCCGCTGGAGCTCAGGCTCCGGCGGGGCTTTTCGTTGCGCGGCCTATTCGGAACGGCGCCCGGTCTCTTCCGTTGGATTTATTGATGGAAGGAATTCGGGATGGATGACAGACAGCAGGCCGGGCACGGCAAATGGACCACGTTTTTCGCGATGATCGCGACAGCAATCGTGACGATGTTCACGCTCAAATATTCGAACACTTACGAGCCCGATCACATATTCTTCAGCCAGACACGAATGTGGATGGCCCTGATGATGGGCATGGCCATGATCGTCATCATGCTCGGCTTCATGTGGGGCATGTACAAGACGCGGCTGACCAAGATTCTCGTGATGCTCGGTGCCGTTGCAGGCTTCGTCCTGTTCCTGTTTCTCGCCCGCAGCCAGGATACGGTCGACGATGTGTCCTGGGCGGAGGCGATGATCCCGCATCATTCGATCGCCGTCCTTACGAGCCGCAGGGCCGAGATTTCCGACCCCCGCATGCGCAAGCTAGCCGACGAGATTATCGAGGCGCAGGTCAAGGAGATCGCGCAGATGAAGCTCTTGCTGGAGGATATCGAGGCGAACGGGGAAATGGGCGATGGAACGCCGATCCCGCCGCGCACTGCCGATCTGACGCCCAAGCTGCTCGAGGAAGCGGAAAGAGCAGTCGAGCGCAGGATCACGCCCGAACTTCGCGAAGAGGTGGAGACCGGAACCTGAGCGGCAGACCGGAGGCACCCGATTCACAGCGCTAGAAGCAACCGTGATTATGCAACCAGGCGGGCGAGGAAACGCTTGCGGTTGGGGACGAGATCGCTGAGCCGGTAACCGTCAAGATGATCCAGAAAAGCCTCGAGCGCGCCTGACAGAGCAGGCTTGAGGCCGCACACGCCGTTCACCGCGCATCCAGAGGCATTGTCGCCGAAGCAGCTGACGAAGCCGTCCAGATTTTCGAACCTGCGGACCACATCGCCAACACGGATGTCTTCGGGCTTCTGCGCCAGCTCCATCCCTCCGCGGCGTCCGCGCGTGGTGCTGACGAAGCCCTGAGACTGAAGCTCCTGCGCCACCTTGGCCAGGTGATTGCGCGAGATGCCGTATTGCCGCGCGACATCGTCGACCGAAAGCCGTTCCCCCTTGGCGGCGAGGGCCATCAGGATGCGCAGAGCATAGTCGCTGTGAAGGCTTAGCTGCATAAAATAGGTATCTCAGATATTGCTTTTTAAGGCAAGACGTATAAATAGGCATTTAGATTACCTATTTATGGAGTCGCACGATGTTGGACGAGACAGATCCCCCCGCCACCGCAATTGCCGCAGACGAACGGCCGGGAAGGGCCCATGTGCTAGCTGCAAGGGACAAGAAGCGTGCCGAAGCGGAAGCAATCGGCGTGGACGCGGACTATATCTCCGGCTTCGTCGATCGCTTCTATGCGCGCATCCGCGAAGACGACTTGCTTGGCCCGATCTTCGCCGAAAGGATTGCGGACTGGGACGTTCATCTTGGCCGGATGAAGCAGTTCTGGCGTTCGATCCTTCACAATAGCGGCGAATTCAGCGGCAACCCGATGGTCAAACATACTGCCATTCCCGGCCTGGACAGTTCGCATTTCTCACACTGGCTGGAGCTTTTTTATGAAACCCTGCGGGAGGAGGAACCGCAAGACGCTGCCACGCGGCTGGTTGGGACGCGTGCGCGCATGATCGCCGACAGCCTGCTCACTGGAATTGAAATGCACCGCTCCGGGCTTTCCGGCGCGCGTGCCGGAAAGGATCTGCCCCATGTTTGAGCAACCCCTGCACAAGACCGATTTCACCCAAGAACTGCATGGTACCGCCAGCGATCAGGAAGCCGTTGCCGCACCGGCAAGGCAGCAACCCTGTTCGGAAGGCTTTCAGCTACCCGGCGCGATCTGGCGGGCGATGTTCGCCTGCTACGCGATATTCATCGCTTCGCTCGCTCTCGCCACTGGTGGCAGCTCGGCGGCCCGTTTCGTCATTGCGATCTCCGCCCTGTTCATGCTGGTCTATTTCTCCGCGGCGACCATCCTGACTGCATTGGGCGGTTCCGACAGGCGCAAGGCGGACAAGTCGGAGCCCCTGCAGACACTCAATGGCCCGCTCGGCATCGGCGCGGTGCGGGTTCAGGTGCTGACCATCCCCGCCGCACTGGCAACTTTCGGCATCGGCTTGCTGATCGTCACCAGCTTTGCCGGTGTATGAGACGCAAGCAGGAGGAACATGCGCGCCAAACGCCTTCCCGAAGATGTCCGGCCCTACCGAACGATCGGCCCGTTCGACGATGCCACTCTGCCAGCCGGGCTTCGGCGTACGCATGATCTGGCGGAGGACACATGGGGCCTGGTGGAACTAACCGAGGGAACGATCTCCTTCGTCTGGGAAGACGAGGGTGGGGAGACGCTGGACCTTTCCGCGCCGGCGCAGATCGTCGTTCCACCCCGTGTTCCGCACCATGTCGAAAGTAACGGCGCATTCCGCCTGTCGATCACATTTCTGCGCAAGTAAGTGAAGCGCCGCGCTTATGGGCGCATCGCATAGCTTGTGCTTGCCGCGTCCGGCGCTGCGCATTACCTCCGCGCGCATGATCGGAATCCTCGAAACGGGCGTGCCTCCCAACGGACTTGCCGAGTGCTGGGGAGACTACCCCGCGATGGTCTGCAATCTGCTGGGGCCGGGTATTTCGGGCCAGAGCTTCGATGTCAGGGCAGGGCCGCTCCCCGATCCGGCGGCCTGCTCCGCCTGGGTGATCACCGGTTCTTCCTCCGGCGTCTATGACGGGGATCCGTGGATCGCCGATCTGATTGCCTTCGTGCAGCGCGTGCCGGCGGAAATCCCGCTGATCGGCATCTGTTTCGGCCACCAGCTTATGGCCGAAGCCTTCGGGGGCGAGGTCATCAAGTCGCCCAAGGGGCGCGGGCTGGGCATGCACCGCTACGACGTGGTGCACCGCACCGAATGGATGGACGAAGCCGAAAGCTTCGATCTGCTGGTGGAGCATGGCGACCAGGTCCAGCAGATCGGGCCGGACTGCCAGCTTCTGGCGGGCAATGCATTCACCCCGCTCGGCATGCTGAATTACACGTCGCGCCGCGCCATGTCGCTCCAGTGCCATCCCGAATTCGAACCCGGATTCGAGCGTGAACTGATCGAGATTCACCGTCCGGCCGTGGGGGACGAGGCGGTGGAAGCCGCCCTGGCCACCTTGTCCCAGCCCAGCGATGCAAAGCGCATGGCCGGCTGGATGCGCAGTTTCCTTGGGCCCAATCTGCAGCGCTGATTCCGCCCGCCGGTCCGGGGATCAGTTGCCCGAAGCCTTGCTGGAATCGCCGAAGATCGCCTTCAGCTTCGCCAGTGTTTCGTCCGGCAAGGGCGGGGCCAGGATCGATTCGACATTCTCCTCCAGATGCTCGGCGCTGCCGGTCCCCGTCAGGATTACATGCGCGCCCGGCTCGTAGCGGCAGAAGCGATAGGCCGCCTCGATCTGCGATTTGACGCCCGGCGTCTCGCGCAAAAAGTCCAATGGGTCCTCCGGGTTGATCGCGGCGGGATCGACATCGTCCAGCTCGATCATCGCCTCGATCGCCTCGCGCGTATTCGCCGCGCTGTTCAGCCCGCGGCGCACCGCGAACATGATCAGCGTGCCGACATCGTTCTTCATGGTCAGCGGAAAGATTGTCTTGCGCGCGCTGGGGTTGAGCAGATTGAAGCCTACCATTACCACGTCATATTCGTCATGCGGCAGGGCGGCGCGCAGCAGCTCGTGCTCCGTATCGTGGCGGAAGATCTCGGTGATGCCGATGAAGCGGATCTTGCCCGCTTCCTGCTGGCGTTTCATCTCGGGCAGCAGCACCTCGCGCGCATAGTCCAGCTGCTTCACGCCAACGCCGTGCAGATGCCACAGATCGACATAGTCGGTCTTGAGCTTGCGCAGGCTGTCGTCGAGGTTCTCGGCGAACTCTGCCGCCGTATATCGCTCCGGATCGGTTTCCCCGCCGCCGCGCCCGACCAGCGACTTGGTGGAGACGAAGATATTGCTGCGGTCGTGCCCCTGCATGCCCAGGCCCACGGCCTCTTCGGTGCCATAGGCCATGGCGGTGTCGATGAAATTGATACCCAGGTCGAGCGCGCGCCGCACGAGATCGGCGGCTTCCTCGCTGCTGGCGCCGCGCGCCATGCCCAGCCGGCTGTGGCCGCCGCAGCCCAGGCCCGCCACGCTGACATTTTCGTTCGTACGGCCCAGACGGACAAATTCCATTTCTCGCTCCCGCAAAGTTTCCCGGCGGCCAGCTGCACAAGAGCCGCACTTCGCCCGCGACTATAGAACCATCGCAAGCGGTGAGGCCATGAACGATCCGCATGGGCGCTATGCCTGCCGGTTATTCGCCTTTCCCCGGCGGATGAATGTGCATTCCATGTCGGTTCCCGATTGCCGGGCATCGCGCTGCCGCCTAAGCCTGTGGCATGTCCGATACGCTCTCCATCACCCTTGCCCAGATGAACCAGATTGTCGGCGATATTGCCGGCAATGCCGACGCCATGCTCAAGACGCGCGCTCAGGCCGGGAAGACCGACCTGGTCGTGTTCCCCGAAATGCAACTGATCGGCTATCCGCCGGAGGATCTGATCCTCAAGCCTTCGCTGATCGAACGCGCCGTGGCCCAGCTTGAACGGCTGACGCTGGCCACGGCCGATGGCGGGCCGGCCATGCTGGTCGGCAGCGTCTTCGTGCGCGACGGTGCGCTGCATAACGGGGTGGCGCTGCTCGATGGCGGGCGGGTCACCGCCACGCGTTTCAAGCATGAGCTGCCCAATTATGGCACCTTTGACGAAATGCGCTATTTCACGCCCGGCCCTTTGCCGGAGCCGGTGCTGTTCCGCGGGGCGATGCTGGGCCTGCCGATCTGCGAGGATATCTGGCACCCGGATGTCTGCCGCCATCTGGCCGATTTCGGCGCGGGCCTGTTCATCTGCGTCAATGGCAGCCCTTACGAGATCGACAAGGACGTGCTCAGGATCGACGAGATCGCCCGCCGCCGCGCGGTCGATACCGGCATCCCCATGGCCTATCTCAACCGCGTGGGCGGGCAGGACGAGCTGGTGTTCGACGGGGCGAGTTTCGTCATCAATGGCGATGGCAGCCTGGCGGTGCAGATGCGCGACTGGGAAGAGCAGGCGGTCGAAACCAAATGGACCAAGATCGCGCGCGGCTGGAACTGCAATCGCGGCGAGCTGGAACCGCTGACCGACAATGCGGAGGAAACCTATTGCGCCATGGTGCTGGCGCTGCGCGACTATGTGAACAAGAACGGCTTTCCCGGCGTGGTGCTGGGCCTTTCGGGCGGGATCGACAGCGCCGCCTGCGCGGCGATCGCGGTGGACGCGCTGGGTCCGGAGCGGGTGTGGTGCGTGATGCTGCCCAGCCGCTATACCAGCCAGGACAGCCTGGATGACGCGGAAGCCTGCGCAAAGGCGCTGGCCTGCCGCTATGAGACGATTCCCATCCAGCCCGCCGTGGACGGCTTCGATGCGATGCTGGCGGACGATTTTGCGGATAGCGAAGTCGATATCACCGAAGAGAATATCCAGTCGCGCATCCGCGGTGTCACGCTGATGGCGCTGTCCAACAAGTTCGGCCCGATGCTGATGACCACCGGGAACAAGAGCGAGATGAGCGTGGGCTATGCCACGATCTATGGCGACATGGCGGGCGGCTACAACCCGCTGAAGGATGCCTACAAGATGACCGTCTTCGCCATTTCCCAGTGGCGCAACAAGGCGGTGCCGCGCATCGGGCTGGGGCCGCCGGGCGAAGTGATCCCGCAGCGGATCATCGATAAGCCGCCCAGCGCGGAACTGCGCCACGATCAGAAGGACGAGGATTCGCTGCCGCCCTATCCGGTGCTGGACCGTATCCTGCTGGGCCTGGTGGAGCATGAAAAGAGCGTCGATCAGCTGGTGGCCGAAGGCCTGAAGCGTGAGGATGTCGCGCGGATCGAGCATCTGCTGCATGTGGCGGAATATAAGCGCCGCCAGGCACCGCCCGGGGTGAAGCTGGGCATGCGCAATTTCGGGCGCGACCGGCGCTATCCGATCACGCACAAATTCCGCAGCAAGTGAAGCGGGCGGGGCTGATCCTCGCGGGCCTGACGCTTGCCGCCTGCCAGGCCGAAGCGCCCGAACAACCCGTATCGGGGTCATCCGCCGAAGCAGTTCCGGCCGCCGTGCAGGAAAGATCGCAGGCGGAAGCCCCAATTCCGGAAACCCCAGATCCGGAAGTCCCCGCGCCGGAAACGCTGGCCGGGGAATGGCGCGTCGCAGGCGTAGGGGGCGAAGAGATCGATCTGCCCTTCGGCATTACCGCCTCGATCGACGAATCCCGGATCGAGCTTTCCGCCGGCTGCACCCGGACACGCTGGACCTACACCTACCGCGGCGGAGAGCTAGCCACCCAGCGAGAGCCGCTCGTGACATGTCAGCGCGGGCTTTACCCGGTGGAGGAGCGCCTGATTGCGGCGATCGACACGGCGGACCGGGCGGCGCGAACCCCGTCGAACGCCGTCGAGCTCAGCGGCGGCGCGGGCAGCGTGACCTTATACAGCCAATGACATTGCGTGTCCGACAGGCTAACGGCGCTTCCATGGTCATAACCCGTTTCGCCCCTTCGCCCACCGGGCGGCTGCATGTCGGCAATATCCGCACCGCGCTGCATAACTGGCTGCTCGCCAAGAAGAACGGCGGACGCTTCGTGCTGAGGATCGACGATACCGATGGCGAGCGCAGCCGGGAGGACTATGTCGAGGCGATCCGCGAGGATCTTGCCTGGCTCGGCCTCGCGCCCGACGGGGAAGAGCGCCAGTCGCAGCGCTTCGATCACTACGAAGCGGCGTTCGATCGGCTGGTGGCCGATGGCCGAATCTATCGCTGCTATGAAACCGCGCAGGAACTGGAGCTGAAGCGCAAGGTGCTGCTGGGCCGGGGCCTGCCGCCAATATACGACCGCGCCGCTCTGGAATTGAGCGAGGCCGATCATGCGGCAAAGGAAGCCGAGGGCGTGCAGCCGCATTGGCGCTTCAAGCTCGATCATGTCGCACCCATCGCCTGGGAAGACGGCATCCGGGGAGCGCAGCATTTCGATCCCGCGCTGCTTTCCGATCCGGTGATCCGCCGCGCGGACGGATCCTGGCTCTATATGCTGCCCAGCGCGGTCGACGATGTGGAGATGGGCATCACGAATGTGCTGCGCGGGGAGGATCACGTCTCCAACACTGCCGTGCAAATTCAGATGTTTACCGCACTTGGTTCGCAGCCGCCGCGCTTCGCGCATGAGGCGCTGCTGGTGGGCACGGAAGGCAAGCTGTCGAAGCGTCTCGGCTCGCTGGGCTGCGATGCGTTCCGCGAGCGCGGGATCGAACCCGAAGCGATCGTGGCGCTGCTATCGCGGCTGGGCACTTCGCTGCCGGTGGAGCCGATCGCGGATCGCGGCGACGTGATCGAAAGCTTCGATCTGTCCACTTTCGGCCGCGCCCCGGCGCGCTTCGACGATGCGGAGCTGGAGCGGCTCAATGCCGCCATCGTTCACCAGCTGCCTTACGATGCAGTGAAACACCGCCTGCCCGAAGGGATGGGCGAAGCGGGCTGGGAAACGGTGCGGCCCAATCTGGCGCATGTCGGCGAGGCGGGCGATTGGTGGCGGATCGTCACCGGCCCGATCGAGCAGCCGCAATTCGATGCAGAGACGCGCGAATACCTGGCGCAGGCGGCGAAGCTGTTGAGCTGGGGGGACGATCCCTGGCACGCGCTGACCGGCGCACTGAAGGAAGCGACCGGGCGCAAGGGCAAGGCGCTGTTTCTGCCGCTGCGCCAGGCGCTCACCGGCATGGATCACGGGCCGGACATGGGGGCGCTGCTGCCGCTGATCGGCGAGGCCGAGGCACGCGCCCGCTTGGAGCGCGCGGCGCAGGGCTGACGCTGCTTCCCATGCCGGAGATCCTGCAGCTCGGCCCGCTGGTGATGGCAACGGACAGGCTGCTGGCCGCCGCGCTGGTGATGGCCTTCCTGATCGGCTCGGACCGGATCGCGCTGCGTTATGGCAAGGGCGGGCCGTGGCAAAGCGGCCTCGCCTTGCTCGCAGGTATCATTGCCGCGCGGCTGGCCTATGTCGCCGCGCATTTCGATTCCTTTGCGCGCGACTGGCTGTCCGCGCTCGCCATCTGGCAGGGCGGCTTCACGGCCTGGGCAGGCATTGCCGCGGCCGCGCTGGTGATCGCCTGGCGCATTCGGCCCCGCCCCGCGATGATCCGGGTGGAGCTGCTGCTGGCCGTGCTGGCGCTGGCCTGGTTCGGCGCTTCGGAATTGCTGCGACCGCCGCCGCGGCCCATGCCCGCGATGCCGCAGCTCGCCGCGCTGCAAGGCTCCGCCGCGGCGCCGGAGCAGCTCGGGTCCGGGCCCTATGTCGTCAATCTCTGGGCGACCTGGTGCCCGCCCTGCCGCCGGGAATTGCCCATGCTGGCCGAAATGGCGCAGGAAGCGGAGCTGCCGATCCTGCTCGTCAATCAGGGTGAGGATGCCGCCAGAGTGCAGGCCTATCTGGCGGAAAACGGCGTGGATGGCTCCGCCGTGCTGCTGGATGCCGGCTCCGTTCTGACGCGCGAGACGCAAAGCCGCGCCTTGCCCACCACGCTGTTCGTAGATCGGGAAGGGATGATCGTCGAGGCACATATGGGCGAGATTTCGCGCGCCGCCCTGAACGACGGAATTGCGCGGATCGCCGAATGATCCAATCGGCGGATCGTCAGGGCATGCCAGCGCGGACATTTCGTGTTCAGGGGCGGCCCTGCATGATGCCGTTCGTAATAATGATCTAGCGGAGGGCCGAAGAGATGCAGTGTTTACGTTGGGGATTGCTGGCCCTGTGTGCCGTGGGAGGGGCAACCGCTGCCCATGCGCAGGGCGGGCCGCCTGCCGGACAAGGCGGCGGCGGACCTGGCGGAGATACGGTGACGATCGGGGCGGGCATCGGCGTCACCACCGACTACGACGGCGCCAGCGACTACAAGCTCATTCCCGGCGGAACGCTGCGCGGGACAATTGGCGGCCATGATTTCCAGCTGAACGGCCCGCAGCTCTTCGTCGATGCCATTCCCAACAATCCGCGCCGCAAGGTGGACCTTGAACTTGGGCCGGTTGCCGGGGTCAGCTTCAACCGCACCGGCGATGTCGGTAATGCGCAGGTCGCGGCGCTTGGCGAACTCGACACCGCCGTGGAGCTCGGCGCGCGCGGCAGCGTGGGCCTGCGCGGCGTGCTTGGGCGGCGGGACAAGCTGGCGCTGGTCATGACGGGCGTGTGGGATGTGGCGGGCGCGCATGGCAGCCATGTGATCGAACCGGGCCTGGAATATTCCACGCTTGCCGGGCGCAGTACTTTCCTGCGTGTGGCGTTGACGGGCGAATTCGTCGGCGACGATTGGGCCCGTTACAATTTCGGCGTGGATGCGGCCGGCGCGGCGGCCAGCGGCCTGGCGGCGTTCGAGCCCGATGGCGGGCTTGCCAGCATCGGGGGCAACATCCTGGCGACCCATTCGCTCAGCGGTGGCCGGACCGGCTGGGCCCTGTTCGGCATTGTCAGCTACAGGCGCTTGCAGGGCGATATAGCGGCCAGCCCGATCGTGCGCGAAACCGGATCGCCGGACCAGTTCTTCGCCTCGGCCGGGCTGGGCTATACTTTCTAAGCCCGATGGCGGCCCAATGGCGAAGCACTGGCAGCTGTGACGATAACGCCGGTCAGTCGAGCGGAATGAAGGCCAACGCGTTGTGGTTGTTCATCGGGATGACCAGCTGGTTCTGCACTGAATCATAACACATCGACGCGGCGCTCGGGATGCCCACGGCGATCACTTCGGCTGCGGCACCGGGGCGGATGCGCGATACGCTGCCGAACCTGACACTGCTGACATACTTTGTGCCGTCTTCCATGATGACGAGACCGTCATTGCCGGCTTCCGCTGCGTGCTCGGTCCGGATCAGCTCGCCGTTCGGGTTGAACGTCAACACTGCGTTGTCCTCGATATTGACGACTACGACATTGCCTTCTTGGTCGATGGCCACGCCGTTCGGGGCTGCAAGCGGCGCACCCTCGACAAAGATCGATGTCGTGCCATCCGGCGATATGCTGAAGATACGGGCATCCGGAAAAGTGTTGGACGCATAGATCGTGCCGTCCGCAGAGACGGCGATGCCATTGAGGAAGGTCGCCCCGGGCACAGCGATCTCGCCTTTCGGCTCGCCGCTTGCGAGATCGAACATACGCACCTTGCCCATATCCACAGTGTAGAGCACGCCATCGGCGATGGCGCTTCCGAGCGGGTGGTTGAGAGTCAGCCCATCACGCGTCGCGCCAATCCATTTGGTGGTATGGACGGTTCCGTCGGGATTGATGAGCGAGACGTAACCGTCATTCTCTACCGTATCCTGAGACATCCCGGCATTCATCGCGAGGATGAGGTTGCGTTCGGGGTCGAAAGTGCAGCTCTCGGCGAAGCGGAAGCTGCCAAAGACGCGGACATTGCTGCTGATCGCGGTCGCCTCGCCCGCTTCGTTGATCGCTCCGAGCGGCGTTCCCGCCTGGAAGCCTTGCCCGAATACGGGGGCGGCGATGGCTAGAGAGGCTGCTGCCCCGACATAAAGTAATCTCACTGATCTCTCCTGTTTCTTTCCGTCGACGCGGAAATGACGTGTTCTTGGTTCATTGCTTTAAGCCCTTAGCAGCCATACGCGGCCTGCCTGGCGCAGTTTCTTCACGCGTGCCTTCAATCCGGATTGTGCTTCTTCAGCTCGTCGCCCGCCAGGCTGACGACATGCAGCAGATTGGTCGCGCCGGGGGTGCCGAAGGGCACGCCTGCCAGCATGATCAGCTTCGATCCCGCTTCGCCGAAACCGTGGCGCAGCGCCATGCGCTTGCCCTTGGCAATCATCCCTTCGAAGCTGCCGATATCGCGCGTCGCCACTGCATGCGCGCCCCATAGCAGGCCCAGCCGCCGGGCGGTGAGCACGGACGGCGTCAGCACCAGCACGGGCACGGCGGGCCGTTCGCGCGAGACGCGCCGCGCAGTCGATCCCGATCCGGTGAACACCACGACCGCCGAGATCTTCACCGTTTCGGCAATCGTCATACAGGCATGGCTCAGCGCGTCGGCGGTGGTGGAATCGGGCCGCGTTTCGTGGAAGCGGATGCGCTTGGCATAGCTGACATCGCTCTCGATCTTCTGGGCGATGCGGTGCATCATCGCCACTGCCTCTTCCGGCCACTGCCCGGCGGCGGTTTCGGCCGAGAGCATCACCGCATCGGCCCCGTCATAGACGGCATTGGCCACGTCGGAGACTTCGGCTCGGGTCGGCGTCGGGCTCTCGATCATGGATTCCAGCATCTGCGTCGCCACGATCACCGGCTTGCCGATGCTGCGCGCGGCATTGACGATCTGCTTCTGCAGCGAGGGCACGTCTTCGGGATTGAGCTCCACGCCCAGATCGCCGCGCGCCACCATCACCGCGTCGGAAAGCTCCAGGATCTCGTCCAGCCTAGTGACCGCCGCGGGCTTTTCGATCTTGGCGCAGAGCGCGCCGTAGCCGCCCATCAGCTTGCGCGCTTCGGCAATGTCTTCGGGCCGCTGCACGAAGCTGAGCGCGATCCAGTCCGCCCCGTGCTCGATCGCGAAGGCCAGGTCCGACCGGTCCTTGTCGGTCAGCGCGGGCACCGGCACTACGGCATCGGGCACGTTCACGCCCTTGCGGTCCGAAATGATGCCGCCCACTTCGGCGGTGGTCAGGATTTCGTCCTCGCTGGCCTTCACAACCTTCAGGCGGATCTTGCCGTCGTCGATCAGCAGGCGCTGGCCCTTTTCCAGAACGCCGAACAATTCGGGATGCGGCAGGCAGACGCGCGTGGCGTCGCCCGGCTCCGGATTGCGGTCCAGCGTGAAATGGCGGCCATGCGGGATAACGATCCGCTCGCCTTCCTTGAAGGTGCCCACGCGCAGCTTGGGCCCCTGCAGATCGCACAGAATGGCGATCGGCCGGGCGAATTCCTTCTCCAGCGCGCGAATGGCGTCGATCGTTTTGGCGTGGGTTTCGTGATCGCCGTGGCTCATATTGACGCGGAAGGCATCGACGCCCGCCAGCAGCAATTTGCGCAGCATTTGCGGATCGCGGCTCGCCGGGCCGACAGTCGCGAGTATCTTGACCTTGCGGCGCCGGGGATTCAGCTTTGACGGTTCATGCTTTGCCATGCCTGCCTGCCTATGTCAGAGCCGCGTGACAATACAACTCCGCTATGTGGGAAAGATGCAATGTCAGAAACGAACGATCCCCTGGACCAGCTGCCCGACGAAGTGGCCGCTGCCGCGTTCCGCCGCCTGGTGCGCCATTTGCGCCACCGCCACGATGCCCAGAATATCGACCTGATGGGGCTCGCCGGCTTTTGCCGCAATTGCCTGGCCGATTGGATCAACGATGCCGGCGCCGGGTTCGACAAGGCGCGCGCGCGCGAAGTGATCCACGGCATGCCGCAGGCGGAATGGAAGGAAAAATACCAGACCGAGGCGACGCCGGAGCAGATGGCGCGGATGGAAGAAAGCCTGAAGCTGAACGGCGGAACGCACTAGGCCTCTGGCGGAGGCGATCGCGGGCCCGATCATGCGGAGCGACATTAGGCTGGGGAATTCCGATTCCCGCTCTTCCTCGCTCCACCGCCCCCCGCTATCAGCCCCCGCGAGTGATTCACACGAAGTCCTTTGGAGATTTGCCCGATGGCCGAAGCCACCGATGACCGCCTGCGCCTTCTGATCGAACGCATCGAACGCCTGGAAGAAGAGAAGAAGGGCATCGCCGACGATATTCGCGATGTGTATGCCGAGGCGAAGGCGGTGGGCTATGACACCAAGATCATGCGCCAGGTCATCCGCCTCAGGAAAATGGACGGCAACGACCGGCGCGAAATGGAAATGGTGCTGGAAACCTACAAGGCGGCGCTCGGCCTCGGCTGATCGCATTTCCCCATAGCAGTCGGAACCGCAGGGAGGGCTTCCCTGTTGATTCCCCATAGGCAACGCCAATGGGAAGACTGTTATGACCGAGAATACCACGACACTCGACCGCGCGGCCCATATCCGCGCCATCGACGAAGATGGCGGCCCGGGCCACGAATCCGCGCTGGAGCGCAAGCCCGAATGGCAGCCGCGCTATCCCGGATCCGGCCGGCTGAAAGGCAAGGTGGCGATCGTCACCGGCGGAGACAGCGGGATCGGCCGGGCCACTGCGGTGCTGTTCGCGCGCGAAGGCGCGGATGTCGCCATCGCCTATCTGTGTGAGCATGACGATGCCAAGCGCACGCGCGAAGCGTGCGAGGCGGAAGGGGCCGAAGTGCTGCTTTCGGCAGGCGATCTGGGCAATCCGGATCACTGCGAAGGCCTGGTCCAGGCGGTGATCGACAAATGGGGCCGGCTGGACGTGCTGGTCAACAATGCGGGCGAACAGCATCCGGACGAGGATGTCGGCAAGATCACCGAGGAGCAGCTGCAGCGTACCTTCCAGACCAATATCTATTCGATGTTCTACCTGGTGCAGGCCGCGCGCCCGCATCTGAAGGCGGGTGCCAGCATCGTGAACTGCACATCGGTGACGATGTATAAGGGTTCGGGCGGGCTGCTCGATTACAGCGCCACGAAAGGCGCGATTACCGCCTTCACCCGCTCGCTTTCGGAAAACCTGGTGGGCGAAGGCATCCGCGTCAACGCAGTCGCCCCCGGGCCGATCTGGACGCCGCTCAACCCCTGCGGCGGCGCACCGAAGGAGAAGGTGGAGCATTTCGGCGAAGGCACGCCGATGGGCCGGCCGGGCGAACCCAACGAAGTGGCGCCCAGCTTCCTGTTCCTGGCCTGCGAGGATTCATCCTATATGTCGGGGCAGGTGCTGCATCCCAATGGCGGCATCGTGGTGAGCGGCTGACGGCGTAAACTTCAGCACGTCCGCTTTCAGCATTTGCGCTGTCATGCCGCTACGCCCGCATTGGGTGGGGAGCGGAAAAAATCTCGTCATTCCCGCGAAAGCGGGAACCCAGCCTGATCTAACTTTTCGAATCCGAAATCCTCGGCGAGGTCGCGCCAGTCGGGATTGTTCCGCTCGATCAATTCCAGTTTCCAGGC
>JAUHYZ010000056.1 GCA_030426245.1 Alphaproteobacteria bacterium
CCGCAGCATTCGCCAGATCGGCCAGCTTGCCGAGAAACACCACCCGCACGGCCACGGCGAATCAGCCCCCGGTGAGCGACATGTGGCGCGGCTGCGCCGGTGCTGCTCCGCGGTCGATGCGGAAATGGTGCCGCTCCGGCTTGATCCGCATGGCGAGGTCCAGCCCGTCCGACAATTGCCGATCGGGATCGTCCGACCGCAAGGCCGCGCGCAGATCCACCTGCTCCGAGCCGCCGAGGCAGGCATAGAGCTGGCCGGTCGCAGTCACGCGCACACGGTTGCAGCCTTCGCAGAAATTGTTCGTAAGCGGGGTGATGAAGCCGACGCGCCCGCCAGTCTCTTCGATATCGACATAGCGCGCAGGGCCGCCCGTGCGCTTGTCCGACGGGGTGAGCGTCCAGCGCTCTTCCAGCCGGTCACGAATGACGGTGAGCGGCAGATAGTGATCGACGCGGTCTTCCTCCACATCGCCCAGAGGCATCACCTCGATCAGTGTGAGATCGTGGCCATGCGCATGCGCCCATTCGATCAGATAAGGAATTTCCTCCTCATTGAGGCCCTTGAGCGCCACCGTATTGATCTTGACCTTGATGCCGGCCTCTCGCGCGGCGGCAATACCCTGCAACACCTGAACCAGGCGGTCGCGGCGCGAAAGCTGCTGAAACAGCTCGCCATCCATCGTATCGAGCGAGACATTGATCCGCTTCACGCCTGCCGCCGCCAGATCGTCCGCAAATCGGGCAAGCTGCGTGCCATTGGTCGTCAGCGTGAGTTCTTCCAACCCGTCACCGACCTTGCGGCCAAGTGCGCGAACAAGGTCGATCACATCGCGCCGTACCAGCGGTTCCCCGCCAGTCAGGCGAATCTTGGTGATCCCGCGTTCGATAAATCCGATGGAGAGTTTGTGCAGTTCATCCAGGCTCAGCACGTCCTTGCGCGGCAAGAACTGCATTTGCTCCGGCATGCAATAGCTGCAGCGCAGATCGCACCTGTCCGTCACCGAAAGGCGCAGATAGGTGATTTGCCGGTTGAATGCGTCAACGAGCGGGGCTTTTGAGATACTCATAGGCTCCATATAACATCTATTTCCTCAAATTCCTGCCCCTTGCGCATCAACGGGCAGCAATTGGCCGGTTATACCCTGAGCCTGCGCCAGCCAGGCCAATGCCTGCCCGACGGCCTCGGGTTCGTTTCCCGCCACGCCATTGACCCGCTTCGGCGCCGCGAAACGCGCCAGATCGGCCACTGCGGCCTTGCGCCAACCGGCATGATCGTATGGCGCCTTGGGGAAGACCAGCGCCAGGGCGCTGCAATCCCCGTCCAGTGCGATGCGTGCCTGCTCCATGTAACGGGCATGGAAGGCCGCTGCGGCATCCAGCGCATCCCCGGGCAAGTCTTCGACTTTCAGCACGGTTTGCGTCGCTTGGGCCATTAACGCCGCGTCCGGGTCAGCATGATACCTATCTGTTCATCCGCCTCGCTCAATGCAAGCTTGACGATCTTGACCGTCACTTCTTGCACACGGGCATCGCGCAGGAAGAGCGTGTCGCACACCTGCTCCGCCACGGCTTCGATCAGCTTGTAATGCGTCGTATCGCCCAATGCTTCCGATGCAGCGAATTTCAGATCCATGTAATTCATGCTGGCATCGAGATGCGTATCCGGGTCGTAGCGCTCGGCCGGCTTCAGGCGAACCCTGACCGTAAAGCGCAAGGGCTGCGCCTTGCCGGTTTCTTCCGAATAGATTCCGGTGAGCACGTCATGTTCGAAATCTGCGACTTCGAGGATCAGGCTATCCGCCATCATAGGTCCTGTTGGTTGAATATTGGCGCACTTTGCATTTCGGCCCGGGCGTGTCCAGCGCAGTCAGGCCGCGGGCTTTCGGCAATAGATCACCCAATAGACGAGCGCGACCAGCACGCCGCCCCCGACTACATTGCCCGCCGTCACATAGAGCAGGTTCGCCGCCAGTCCCACGATATCCGCTTGCCCGGAATAGAGCATGGCAACGGGGATGAGATACATATTGGCCACCGAGTGTTCGAAGCCGAGCACCACGAAGGCCGTGATGGGAAACAGGATCACCAGCACCTTGCCCGAAACGCTGTGTGCGGCAAAGCACATCCACACGGCCAGGCAGACCAGGATGTTGCACAGGATTCCGCGTGCAAAGGCCTCTATCGGCGCGAGCGCCAGCTTGCCCTCGGCAATCGCGAGCGCCTGCGCCCCCACCGCACCGTCGCCCAGCGAAAGGATGCCGGAGAAATGGACCAGCAACGCCGAGCCTACGGCGCCGACGAAGTTGCCGGCATAAACAAGCGCCCAATTGCGCAGCAGCGCCCTGGTGGCGATGCGGCCGCTGGCCCGGGCCATCACGATCAGGCTGTTTCCGGTAAACAGTTCCGCGCCGCCGATAATCACCAGGATCAGACCCAGCGAGAAGCTCAGTCCGCCGATTAGCCGCGTGGGGCCGAAACCCAGTTCGCTGCCTGTGATCGCCACGGTGTAGAACATGCCGCCAAATGCAATGAAGGCCCCCGCCAGCACGCCTAGAGTAAAGGTCTCCAGCGCGCCGAGAGATACCTTGCGAACGCCCACATCCTGCACGAGCTGCGCGATCTTTGCTGGAGACACAACATCGAGAGGATGGGGTTCCACCTGTCCTTCACTCCTGCCGCCAGCGCGCGAAGATGGCAGTGGGCAGCAGCCTTGCGCCCTCCCCTTCTTCACGCACGGCCAGCTCGCCATGTTCGACTATGCCGGGCAAACCGGCGCAATGTTCTTCCATCAGCCCGGCCAGCGCCAGGCTGGACATGCGCACGGCATAGACGGTCAGGAACAGGAAGCGGCTTTCTTCGTCCAGCAGCTTGCGGCAATCGGCAATCAGGCCCGGCAGGCTCTCTTCCAGCCGCCAGACCTCGCTGCCCGGCCCGCGCCCGAATTTGGGGGGATCGAGAATGATCCCGTCATAGCGCCTGCCGCGCCGCACCTCGCGCGCGGCGAACTTGGCCGCATCGTCCACCAGCCAGCGGATCGGCCGATCCTGCATCCCGGAAAGGTCGGCGTTCTCACGTGCCAGGGCGACCGACTTCTTGGACGCATCGACATGGGTGACCGGGCCGCACCGGCTGAGTGCCAGTGAGCCGACTCCGGTATAACCGAAAAGATTCATGGTCTGCGCATCCGGCTTGCCTTCCAACCTTTCGCGCATCCAGTCCCACACCGGCGCCATGTCCGGGAAGAATCCGAGATGCCGAAACGGCGTGCATTGCGCAGTCAGGCGGACATCGTTCCATTCGATCGGCCAGCCGCCGCGCGGAACATCCTGCGAGAACTGCCAGCGTCCGCCGCCATCCTCGTCCGATCCGGGCACGAATTCGCCATGCGCATCCCATTCGGCCAGCCGCGGAGACCACATTGCCTGCGGTTCCGGACGAATGAAGCGATAGGGGCCGTAGCGTTCGAATTTCCGCCCATGGCCGCTATCGACCAGGCCGTAATCGCGCCAGCCCCCGCCCGAGAGAATGACAGGCTCAGGCGCCAGGACAGCCATCAGCGGTTGGGCGTCGCGTGCTCCGCGACATAGGCTGTCACCGCATCATAATCGCCTGGAAGCTCGACATAGCTTTCCTCGCGCTCGAACAGGTCGCCCACCCGCACTGGCAGGGTCGGCCGCGTCCCGGTGGAGCGCTCGACCGCATCGCGGAACTTCGAAGGATGCGCCGTGGCCAGTGTGACGACAGGGATCGAAGGATCGAGTTCGGCATGCAAAGCGCCATGCAGACCGATCGCGGTATGCGGATCGATAATCTCTCCGCAATGCTCGGCCGCCCACCGCATGGCCTGGGCCATATCGTCCGCATCCGCGCGGGCGCTGGTGAAAAGCTCGGCCGTGCCTTCGCGCTGCGCGTTAGTCAGGCGCATGGCCCTGGTTTCGTCGAATTCACGCATCTGAGCCGTCAGCGCGGCACCGTCGCGCGCGCCGCAATCGAACAGCAGCCGTTCGAAATTGGAGCTGACCTGGATATCCATCGAAGGTGCCGCGGTGGGCGTCACTTCACCGGCCGAATAATCGCCGTCGCGCAGGGCGCGGTGAAGAATGTCGTTGACATTCGTGGCCACGATCAGCCGCTCGATCGGCAGACCCATCTTGGCCGCGACATAGCCGGCAAAGACATCGCCGAAATTGCCGGTCGGCACGCTGAAAGCCAGCTTGCGGGTGGGCGCACCCAGCTGCACGCCGGCAGCGAAATAATAGACCACCTGCGCCATCAGGCGGGCCCAGTTGATCGAGTTCACCGCACTGATGTGGAACCGCCCGGTCATTTCCTTGTCGCCGAACATGCGCTTCACCATCGCCTGCGCATCGTCGAAACTGCCATCGATGGCGATGTTGAACACATTGGGCGCCTTGACGGTGGTCATCTGCCGCCGCTGAACGTCGCTGACCCGCCCCTTGGGGTGCAGCATGAAAATGTCGACGCGCTCGCGCCCGGCAACCGCATCGATCGCGGCGGACCCCGTATCGCCGGAAGTCGCCCCGACAATCGTCAGCCGCTCTTCGCTGCGGGAGAGAAACTCTTCGAACAGGCGGCCGAGCAATTGCAGCGCCACGTCCTTGAAGGCCAGCGTGGGGCCGTGGAACAATTCCAGCAGCCAGAGCCGCTCGTTGAATTGCACCAGCGGCGTCACCGCATCATGCGCGAAACGGCCATAGGCGCGCTGGCAGAGATCCAGCAGCTTTTCTTCGGTCAGGCAATCGCCGACAAACGGCATCATTACCTTCACGGCCAGTTCGGCATAGGGGAGCCCGGCCATAGCGGCGATTTCTTCTTCGCCGAATCGGGGCCATTTGGCAGGCAGGTAAAGCCCGCCATCCGTGGCAAGGCCGGCCAGTGTGACGCCTTCGAAATCGAGCGTAGGCGCACTGCCGCGAGTGGAGACATATTGCATGGTCGGCGGCCTTAATCGCTGGCCTGTGCGCGGGCAAGTGCGGTGAAGCATGCCGCAGGTATCGGCGGACCGGCGCGGCTGCGCCACCTGCGGCCAAGTTGACAAGGTTGACAGTGTTGAAGCGATTCCGCTTCGCAGTCAGCCAAGGAGGGGTAGCGGCTGCTCCGCAGCACGCGGATCAGCCGCCCCGCCATGAATTATGCCGCGTCCTTGATCTCGACCAGAGTCAGGCCGAATGTCAGGTCTTCGCCGGCAAGCGGATGGTTGCCGTCCGCCTTTACTGCAGTTTCACCCACTTCGGTGATCACCAGGTTCAGCGTCGAACCGTCCTGCTGCTGGGCAGAAAGCGTCATGCCGGCCTGGGGTTCCGGTTCCGGTGGCAGGTTGGCGCGAGGAATATCGACCACCAATTGTTCCTGGCGCGGCCCGAAAGCATTTTCGGCCTCGATCGTCACGGTGGTTTCGGAGCCGACTTCCATGCCGGTGAGCGCCGCTTCGATCTGCGGGAAAATCTCGACATTGCCGATTGTCAGCGTTTGCGGTTCGGTGCTTTCTGTTCCGCCAACCACGCGGCCATCACTCGTCTTCACGACGAATTCAATAGCCACGGTGTCACCGTTCTTTGCGGTCTGCATATCTCTTCCTTCGGGTAGGATTGTTCCGGCACGCGAGCGCGCCGCTCGAACGGCGCCTGTGGAGGCGCCGGCTACCAGCAACACTCGCAAGCCTGAGCCGCCTAGTCAAATCCGGGGCGCCGACACGCCTTCGGGGCCGGTCTACCCGACGCTGATCTTGCGCTTGGCGTCCTTGGCCACCTTGGGCAGTGTCAGCACCAGGATCCCGTCCTCATATTTCGCCGAAGCATCGTCGATCGACACTTCCGCCGGCAGGGAAATGCTGCGCTGGACCGAACCGTAATAACGCTCCGAGTGGATGACCTTGTCGTTTTCCTCATCCGCGTCATATTGCGAGACCTCGGCGCTGATCGTCAGGACGTTCTGGTCGACCGAAACGTCGATAGCGTCCTTGCTCACGCCGGGCATTTCCGCGTGGACGACAAGGTTGTCGCCATTTTCTTTCACGTCGATCTTGATCTTGCTGGGATTGGGCAGCGGATCGCCATGCAGCGGCGCGACCGAATAACCGAGCGGGAAGTCACGAAACATCTCGTCGAACAGACTGCGACGAGCAGGATATTTTGCCATCTGTCTTCTCCATTCTTCAAGTGTTAGAAGACTCGAATATAGCGCAATCCGGCATCCGCGTCATTGCTTTCGCGCAATTTTGGGAACGGATTACTGCGCTGCGGCGCGATGGTAGCAGGAAGCCCTAAGCCGCCTTGAGCTGCGGCACAGCCTCACCCAGAACGCGAAGGGCCGAGCGCAGGATGATCATCGCCATGATCAAAGCGATCACGATATCCGGCCATGGCGAGTGTGAAAGCGCAACCGCCCCGGCGGCGACCAGTACGCCGACATTGGAAATCACATCGTTGCGCGAACACTCAAAGGTGCTTGCCATGTTCACGTCCTGGCTACGGAAGCGCCACAATAGGCGCAGGCACACCAGGTTCGCCGCAAGCGCAAGCCCGCCGAAGATCAGCATCAGCGTAGAAGATGGCGGAACGCCGCTGACGATCTTGGCGATGACATTGCCGATAATCGCCAGGCCGAGCAGGAGGATGAACACGCCCTTGAAAGCCGCCGCGCCGGCCTTCCAGCGATCGCTGCGGCTAAGCGCATAGAGACTGACGCCATAGACCAGCGCATCGCCCAGCATGTCGGTTGCATCGGCCATCAGGGCTGCGGAACCGGCGATCAATCCCGCTCCGAACTCCACGACGAACATTACCGCATTGATCGCCAGTACAGCCACGAGGACCTTGCGCTGCGCATCCTGCGCCGCGAGACGCTCAATCTCCGAAGATTTTGCAGAGCAACAATCGTCCGCCATGGGCGGATTATGGCCCTGCGCCCGGTGGTCTGCAACAGGGGACGCTCAGGCGCGGCCCTGCCCCTTCTGGCGCTTGCGCAGCGCCAGCAGATAGATCACCAGCGCCGTGCCAGCGAAGAAGAACCACTGAACCGCATAGGACAGATGGTTGTTGGGCAGCTCCGCCGGATCGGGCGTGGCATTGGCATCCAGCCCTGCAAGCGGCGGAGAAGCCACCAGACGCGCTTCGCCGTCCCTCCCCGGGGCAATGATGCCCGAGACCTCTCCTCCGCCCCAGCGGGCTTCCTCGGGCCGATTCGACCAGCCCAATACGACGTCCGCCTGGCCGCCGCTGCCAAGCGCGCAGCGCGCCACATGCGCCCACCCGCTTTGGCCAGCGGCGCTGCGTCCGGCAATGGAAGAATAAGAAAGCACGCGATCGCAGGTGATACTCGCATGACGGTAAAGCGCGCGCTCCGCCTCTTCGGCATTGCCAGGCCAGCTGGCATCGGCGGACATGGTTTGCGAGACGCGGTAGCTTTCCAGCAGGGAGGCCTTCCAGTCGGCCCGCTGCAACTGCCAGATGCCGAGACCGACCATGGTCGCAACCGCGGCCAGTACGATCAACGTGGGGATAATTGGCAAGCGGCGGATCACGGCTTTTCCCGGTCTGCTTCCGTTTCGTCGCCTCGGGGCTTCTTCAAATTCGTACCTCCGGCCTCCCCTGCGCGGCGCAGATACTCCGCCTGCAGCAGCCAGGCCTTGGAGATGCGCAGGCCATAGGCGACGGCCGCTGCCGTCAGCGGGACCCACAGCAGGATATGCACCCAGAAGGGCGGATGCGCCGCCAGTTCCAGCCAGATTGCCAGCCCGGTGATCAGCGCACCGATGATCAGGGTGAGAAAGGCCGCCGGCCCGTCCCCCACATTGAAGGTGGACAGGTCCAGACCGCAAGCGCGGCAGCGCGGGGCGAAGCGGGCGAAACCGGCAAACAGCGTGCGGGCGCCGCATTTGGGGCAGAGACCGAAAAGGGCAGCCGAGAGGCCGGTAAACTGGCCTTCCTGCTGCCCTTGTTCATTGGGTCCGGATGTTGTCACACCGTCGTCCGATCAGTGGATCGGCGCGCCCCAGCCGCCCCAGATATAGACCACGACGAACAGGAACAGCCACACGACGTCGACGAAGTGCCAGTACCAGGCCGCCGCTTCGAAGCCGAAATGCTGCCTGGGCGTGAAGTGCCCCTTATAGGTGCGGATCAGGCAGACGATCAGGAAGATCGTGCCGACCAGAACGTGGAACCCGTGAAAGCCCGTCGCCATGTAGAAGGCCGAGCCATAGGTGTTTCCGCCGAAGCCGAACGGCGCATGCGCGTATTCGTAGGCCTGGATGCAGGTGAACACCACGCCCAGGATGATCGTGGCCCACAGGCCCTTCTTCAGCCCGTCGCGGTCGTCATGGATAAGGCTGTGATGCGCCCAGGTGACCGTAGTGCCGGAGCAGAGCAGAATCAGCGTGTTGAGCAACGGCAGATCGAAGGGATCCATCACCGCCTCGATCGCTGCGGGCGGCCATTGCCCGTCGACCACTTCCGTCATCGTCGAAGGAAAAAGCGAGAAATCGAACCAGCTCCAGAACCAGCCGACGAAGAACATCACTTCCGAAGCGATGAACAGGATCATGCCATAGCGCAGATGCAGCTGTACGACCGGCGTGTGATAGCCTTCCTGCGCTTCCTTAACGATGTTGGAGAACCAGCTGAAGAACGTCGCCAGCAGGCCCGCCAAGCCGATTCCCGTAACCAGGTGGCCACCGCTCATCTCGTGCATGTAAAGCACCATGCCGGTGGTGAAGGTCAGCGCCGAGATCGAGCCGAGCAGCGGCCAGATATCGGGGGGAAGAATATGATAGTCGTGATTCTTAGTACCGGCCATGAATTCGCTTCCTGCTAGGTCCTACCTGGTCTTGCGCGACAACGCGATGCGCGCCCCATAATGTGCTGATCGCCCCCGGTCCAGAGGCTAGCTTGAAGGTTCTTCAAGCTTGTGGAACGTGTAACTCAAGGTGATCTGCTCGACGCCCTTGGAGTTCTCGTCTTCAAGGATCGCCGGATCGACGTAATAGATCACCGGCATGCGCACTTCCTGACCCGGCTGCAGGATCTGCTGGGTAAAGCAGAAACATTGCACCTTGTTGAAGAAGGGCGCCGTCTGCTCAGGCTCGACATTGTAGCTTGCCTGGCCTGTAACCGGCTGATCCGAATTGTTTTTTGCAATGAAGAAAGCGATTGCACGTTCGCCGATCTGGACCGTTTCCGTCACCTGCTCCGGCTTGAAGGTCCAGGGCACATCGGGTGCGGTATTGGCATCGAAACGGACCGACATTTGCATGGCCGTGGCCTTCACGCCGGCGGCCTCTTCCGCCGTGGCCCGCTGAGTGGTTCCGGCGAAACCGGTCACCTGGCAGAAAATGCGATAGAGCGGAACGGAAGCGAATCCCAGGGCAAGCATCCCGCAGGCGACGATGAATGCCAACGCGGCAGTACGGAGATTCTTGTTTTCCAGGGCGACAACGCTCATCACTGGCCTCCGATACGGGCAATGGTGATGAAGTAGAACAGCACGACGAAACCCACCAGCACCAGCGCAAGAACGGTGTTGCGCGAACGCTGGCGGCGCCTGATCTCCTTCTCTTCTTCGGGCGTCAGACTCATATCGATATCCCCTGCCCCCAAATGATGCGATCCGCAACCAGTGCGGCGAATAGAGCGAAAAGATAGAGGACGGAAAAGGCGAACAGGCGCTTTTCCGGCTTCATGCCGTCATCGTCCCCACTGCGGCTACGGAAGGCGACCGGCAGCGATAGCAGCAGAAACGCGCCTGACAGGACCAGGGCGGATATACCATAAACGGGGCCCGTGCCCCCGATCCACCACGGCGCTGCCGATAGCGGCAGCAGCAACAGGCAATAGACCAGGATATGCCGGCGCGTGGTGGCCTCTCCGGCCACGACCGGCATCATCGGGATGCCCACCTTGGCGTAATCGGTCTTCACGAACAGGGCGAGCGCCCAGAAATGCGGCGGCGTCCACATGAAGATGATCGCGAAAAGCAGCACCGGCATGAGCGTGATTTCGCCGGTCACCGCGACCCAGCCGATCAGCGGGGGGAAGGCGCCTGCCCCGCCGCCGATCACGATATTCTGCGGCGTACGCGGCTTGAGCCATATGGTGTAGATCACCGCGTAATAGACGATCGAGGCGGCCAGGATCACCGCCGACAGCCAATTGACCGCAAGGCCCATCAGCAGCACCGAGGCAAAGGACAGGCCGACCCCGAAATCGCGGGCCGATTGGCGTTCCATCTTGCCTTGCGGCAGCGGACGGCGCGACGTGCGCTTCATCCCGGCATCGATATCTGCTTCCCACCATTGGTTCAGCGCGCCCGCCCCGCCTGCGCCCATGGCGATGCACAGGATCGCCGTGAAGCCGAGGACGGGGTTGATGGAACCGGGCGCGGCCAGAAGGCCGCAGAGCGCCGTAAACACGACCAGGCTCATGACGCGCGGCTTGGTCAGCGCAAAAAAATCGCGCCATTCGGCCGGTAGCTGGGTTGCAGTGGAATCCATCTTGGGGGGCCTATAGGTCGCAGCGGCCATGTATGAAAGGCAAAGCTTTCATTCTGCGGAGCGCGGGAAGCGATAGTGGTAGCGATAAACCAGCGTCGAGAAACCGAGATCGGCATAGAGGTGCTGCGCAGGCGCATTGCCGCGCACAACCTGCAAGGCCGCCAGTTCAGCGCCCTGATCGCGTGACCAGCCCAACAAGGCCAGCATGCAATCGCGGGCAAAGCCGCGGCCACGCCAGTTTTCCTCGGTCCGCACGGATTCGAATATCACGAGCCCGCGGTGAAGGACCGCGAAAGCCAGCGAGACGATCCTTCCTTCACGGCGGATGGCGGCAAATGCCGTGCGATCCGCGATTGATCCAACAAGCCGCGAAGTCAGAGCGGCAGCCTGGGGCGTTTCGCCAGCCAGTATCGCCCGCGTTGCCAGCCATTCACTGTCCGGCCGCGGACGCAATTCCACCGGCGTGGCAGGAACGGCACAAGGCCGAAGCGCCATGGCCAGCGTGTCGGTTTCCGCCTCGGGCGGGCCATAGGATGCTTCAATCGCTGCTTCATCGATACCCGCGAAATCGGGAATCCGCAGGATTGCCGGCCGCTCAAGCGCCGAAAAATGGCCGGTCAATTCAGGTAAGGCCGATTCAAGCGGCAAAGCTTCGGGCCCGGGGGTCGCCGAATTGATCCGCCTGAACTGCCCACCGCTGCTGCGCGCCAGCCAACCGGCCACCATCGTCTCGCTGACGGCCGGCCACGCGCGGCGGCATGCCTCTTCAATGCGCCAGGGATCGATCTGAAGAGTCATTCCGGGGCCTAAAAGCAGAAGGGCCGATCGGATATTCCGACCGGCCCTTCCATGTTGTCGTTTTCCCCGAGGGAAGGACCGATCAGTGGTGGCCCTTATCCTCGATAACGGGAAGCGTTTCGAACTGGTGGAAGGGCGGCGGGCTGGTCAGCGTCCATTCCAGCGTGTTGGCGCCTTCGCCCCAGTAATTGCCTTCCGCCTTCTTGCCGGCCACGAAAGCGTAGATGATGTTCACGAAGAACACGACCATCGAGATCGCCATGACCGCGTAACCGATCGTCGCCAGCTCGTTCCAATGCGTATAGGCGGCCGTGTAGTCCGGATAGCGGCGCGGCATGCCCTGCAGCCCGAGGAAGTGCATCGGGAAGAAGATCAGGTTCACGCCGACGAAGAAGATCCAGAAATGGATATGCGAAAGCAGTTCGGAATGCATCCGGCCGCTCATCTTCGGGAACCAGTAATAGAACCCGGCGAAGAGCGACGTCACGGCGCCCAGCGACAGCACATAGTGGAAATGCGCCACCACGTAATAGGTGTCGTGCAGATTGTCGTCGATGCCGCCATTGGCCAGCACGACGCCGGTGACACCGCCAACGGTGAACAGGAAGATGAAGCCCATCGACCACACCATCGGGCTCTTGAACTCCAGGCTGCCGCCCCACATCGTGGCGATCCAGCTGAAGATCTTGATGCCGGTGGGCACCGCGATCACCATCGTTGCGGCCGTGAAATACATCTTCGTGTTCACGTCCAGGCCGACCGTATACATATGGTGCGCCCACACGATGAAGCCGACGACACCGATCGCGACCATGGCATAGGCCATGCCGAGATAGCCGAAGATCGGCTTGCGGCTGAAGGTGGAGACGATCTGGCTGATCATGCCGAAACCCGGCAGAATCATGATGTAGACTTCCGGGTGGCCGAAGAACCAGAACAGATGCTGGTACAGGATCGGGTCACCGCCGCCGGCAGGATCGAAGAAGGTCGTGCCGAAATTGCGATCGGTCAGCAGCATGGTAATCGCCGCGGCCAGCACCGGCAGCGCGAGCAGCAGCAGGAATGCCGTGACCAGTACCGACCAGACGAACAGCGGCATCTTGTGCAGGGTCATGCCCGGCGCACGCATGTTGAAGATGGTCGTGATGAAGTTGATCGCGCCCATGATCGAGGCCGCGCCTGCAAGGTGGAGCGAGAAGATCGCAAAGTCCACAGCCGGCCCGGCCGACCCGGATGTCGCCAGCGGCGCATAGACCGTCCAGCCCGTGCCTGCACCCATTCCGGTGCCGCCCGGCATGAATGTGGAGATCATCAGGCTGCAGAAACCGGCAACCGTAAGCCAGAAGGAAATGTTGTTCATGCGCGGGAAGGCCATGTCCGGCGCGCCGATCATCAGCGGAACGAACCAGTTGCCGAAGCCGCCGATCATCGCGGGCATGACCATGAAGAACACCATGATCAGGCCGTGGGCCGTAATCAGCACGTTCCACAAATGGAGCTGCTCGTCGAAATTGACTTCGCCGCCATTGAGGAAAGCCGCCACGGTGCCGAGAATCTGAATTCCCGGCTCGCGCAGTTCCTCGCGCATGATGCCGGAGATCGCACCGCCGATGATGCCCGCGCAGATCGCGAAGATCAGGTAGAGCGTACCGATATCCTTGTGGTTCGTCGACATGAACCACCGGGCGAAGAAGCCCGGCTTGTGGTCGGCGTCATGATGATGATCATCGGCGTGAGCCTGAAAAGTGTCGGCGGTGGTGGCCATGGCTATCTTTCGACCTTCTGTATCAAACTTCCAAGGGCTTAGACGGCGGGTGCCGGCTCTTCGCCCGCTGCTTCCGCTTCCTCTTCAGGAGCGGCTGCAGCCTCTTCTTCCTCGCCGCCAAGCGTCCCGCCTTGCGAGAGCACCCAGGCATTGAACTGTTCCATCGGCACGGCTTCGACCGCGATCGGCATGTAGCCATGGCGGGCGCCGCACAGTTCCGAACACTGTCCGTAGTAGATGCCCGGCTTGTCGATCTGCATCACCCGCTCGTTCAAGCGGCCGGGAACGGCGTCGATCTTGAACCAAAGCGACGGCACCGCGAAGGCGTGGATCACATCGGCGCCGGTCGTCTGCAAGCGGATCGGTACGCCGGCGGGGACGACCATGCGGTTGTCTGCGGCGAGCTGCGGCGGCAAGCCCTTTGAGATGGCTTCTTCTTCCGGCATCATGTTGGAGATGATCTCGAAATCGCCGTTATCGGGATAGGAATAGCCCCAATACCACTGGTAACCTGTCGCCTTCACAGTCAGTGCATCTTCCGGCGGGCTTTCATACTGATGCGCCAGCAGGCTGATCGAAGGCACGGCGATGCCGACCAGGATCAGAACCGGGACAAGCGTCCAAACCACTTCGAGCAGCGAATTGTGGCTCGTCTTTGAAGGATTGGGATTGGCTTTCCGGTTGTAGCGGACGACCACCCAGATCAGCAGGAACAGCACGAATATCGAAATCACGGTAATGATCGGCGTCAGCACCGCATCGTGCATCCACAAGGCTTCCTTGCCGATCGCAGAATGCTGATCCTGGAACCAGATGCCGCCCGGTTCGGGCTGGCCTACGATCATTTCCGGCCCCAGCGGCGTGTAACCGCCTGCCGCATCAGGAGCAGCTTCCGCCGCAGCATCGGTGGCTTCCGCCGCCGCTTCCTGTGCAAAGGCCATCCCAGGGGCCAGGATCGTGGGAAGCCCGAAAATCAGGGCCTTCAACTTGCTCGACCGGTTGCGAAGCATTTCGCCAAAATTCATCTGTCTGACGCTTTCCGCTCTCGAAAAGGGGCCGCAAAAGCCCGTTTGACGCCCCAGGCGGGGCAAGATTTGCGGGGCCTATACGCGCGCTTGCCCCCTGCCTCAAGCGCTTCTAGGGATAATTTTCGACAGCAGCGTGCAAGGATGCAACAGGCTGCGCC
>JAUHYZ010000089.1 GCA_030426245.1 Alphaproteobacteria bacterium
TGGATCGAGGCGGCAGGTCTTGCCGGACCAATTGTCATCGTGGCGCTCATGACAATCGCTATTGTCGCAAGCCCCCTGCCCTCGGCGCCAATCGCACTCGCCGCCGGAGCGGCTTATGGACACACGTACGGGACGCTCTTCGTCGTTCTAGGTGCGGAACTCGGTGCGCTTGCCGCCTTTGGTCTGGCCCGCGGCTTGGGTCGTCCCTTCGTTGAGCGTCATCTCGGTCAGAAGATTAACGCAGGCCTGTTCGGGTCCCAGAACACTCTGACCTTCCTGGTCTTCGGCAGTCGCCTGCTGCCGTTTCTGTCCTTCGATATGATCAGTTACGCCGCAGGTCTGAGCAAGCTGCATCTTTGGAGGTTCGCGCTGGCCACGATGGCCGGGATTATTCCAGCGAGTTTCTTGCTCGCTCACATGGGCAGCCAGGCGATGAACGGCGATGCCCGCACTGCCACATGGACCGCACTTGCGCTGGGTGGCTTTACCGGCCTGTCGGTTCTCTTCGCCGCGACGCGAAAGACCGGTACGAAACGGAAGGAGAGCTGATATGGCCAGTCATTCCCACGCCGGGCATATGCCGAGTTCCGGCAAGGCCCTTGTGATTTCGGCCTGGCTCACCGGCGTCTACTTCGTGATTGAACTGGCCGTCGGGCTCTGGACTGGCTCGATTGCCGTCCTGTCGGATGCGTTTCACACCCTGTCGGCGGTTGGCGGCGTTCTGGTGGCCATCATCGCGCAGCGCATTGCGCGCCGCCCGGCGGATTCGGCGCGGAGTTTCGGCTGGTACCGCGCCGAGATCATCGGGGCACTGGTGAATGGCGGCTTTCTTCTCGGTATGGCGCTTCTGGTGATCTGGATGGGCGCGATGCGGCTCGGGAATCCGATTCACCTGGTGTCGCGTTGCCCTTTAATCGGCTCTGCCTCAATCTGTGTGGTGGAACGGTAGCATTCTCGCCCGCAACAATTCTGGACCGGCTCGGCCGTACATGGCGCGTTTGAGGGTCTTCAGGCGATTGATCTGACCTTCTGCTTGGCCGTTGCTCCAGGGCATCTCGATGGCGTTTTTGACGGCTTCGTAGTCCCGGTTCACTGTGCGGGCAAAGCGCACGATGGGCGCCAGGGCGGTTTCGATCGCGTCGTCGATCCATGCAGGGAGCGGGTCTGCCACGCGGCCGCGCAGGATACCATTGAACCGCATGGCGAGGCTGCGCATCGATACGAAGGCGGGAGAGCGGGTCTTGAGCGCATCGACTTTACGCGCCTGATCCGAGGTGAGCTTGCCGCGCGGTTTGATGCACAGCGCGGCCGCGATGACCGGGGAGATCGCGTGCCCCGTTTCCGGGTCCCGAACCGGCTCCAGGATCTTGTGTTCTACCTTGGGATCGCTCGCTTGCTGTTCGGCTCTGCGCCAACCCGCCAGCAGCCGCTGCAAATGCGACTGGCTCCCCTCGTAACCACGCTCTTGGATCAGACTGAAAAGGGCGCTGCCAGTTCGAATGCCCTCCTTCCAGCTTTGGCTCAGGAACTCTTCAAAATACCATGGCGAACTCGGCTTCAAAGCGGCCCGCCTGCGGTCCGGTGGTGTTTCGAACTGCAGCCATTTCGCGATGCTGCGACGCGGAAACCCTGTTCGCCGCCCGATCTCGCTGCAGGAAAGTCCCTGATTTCGGAGCGCATGGATGGTGGTGAAAATCTCTTCCCGGGACGTCCTGTGCGCAAGGCGGGACTTCAGAAGGCTTCCGGCTGCGGTGATGTTATCGGCGTCGGACAGCAGCGCCCTGCCGGTGGCACGGCCGTGAAGGTTCATCTGTTCCTCAATGGCCTGCCGCAGGTTTTGCACGATATGGAACCGGTCGGCGACCTGCTTTGCCTGCGGTGCCCCTTGCCGGGCAGCCTTGGCGTAGAGACCGCACCGATCTCTGCTGATCACTTCCACCTCGGGGTGTCGCTTTAGCCAGTTGGTGCAGGTGACGACATCTCGATCCTCGAGGATGTCGATGACCACGCGACGCTCCAGATCCACGATGATCGTGCCGTAGGTTTGCGATTTCCGCCAGCTCCAATCGTCGATCCCGATGATTGTCGGCGCCTCGGTGGTGCCTTGAGCACACCTTTTCAGCTGCCTGAGCACCGTGTCATCGCTGACCCCAAGGCCCAAACGATGCAACAACCGCTCCGCAGGCCGTCCGCCTGTCGCATGCCCAAGATGGCCGACAATCTCCCCTACACGCGAAGTACGACGTGCAAATGGACGCGCAATCGAGCTGATCTGGTCCGAGAAAGTCCGGCGCGGGCAAGCAGGCGCCAAACATCGCCAACGGCAAACTGCGAGATCAACCGTTACCGCGTCTCCATGCGCGGGATAATCCTGCAGCCACCGACGCCGCCAGCCATGACGTCGGCGTGAATGCAATCCACAGTCTGGGCAAATGCCGTTGGGTGCCAAGACGCCAGATACAATCCACCCGCCGGATTCACTTCGTTCAACGCTTTGAACTGCAACATCGCTGCCCGGCGACCAGTGCTTCTTCGAACTCACAACTATCCCTCCTGAATTTTCCAGTTTCAGGATAGTTGCGCCACACAAAGTGAGGCAGAGCCCAATTAAGGGCTACGCGACGCGATCAACGCACCGGGAAGTGTCGACAGAAGATCGGTCCTTTCCTTCAGCACCATGGCATTACCCCGCGCAGCAGCTGAGTTTGGCCACATCCTTGTCGAAAGTCTGGGCCGCAAGTTTCAGCCCT
>JAUHYZ010000090.1 GCA_030426245.1 Alphaproteobacteria bacterium
CCATCACCGGCCTGGGCCTGGGCGAAGCCAAGGCGCTGGTCGAAGGCGCACCCAAGCCGATCAAGGAAGGTGCGAACAAGGCAGAAGCCGAAGAAATCAAGAAGAAGATCGAAGAAGCCGGCGGCACGGTTGAACTCAAGTAATTGGGCTCACTCAAGTCATCTTCTTGCCGTTTCGGCAGACGATAAGGAAAGGGCGGCACCGCAAGGCGCCGCCCTTTTCATTTGCCCGGACCTCTCGCCGCCCGATCAGAGCGTCTTGAGATATTCGATGACTTCCTGGCGCTTCTCTTCATCCTTGAGCCCGAAATAGGCCATGGTCGTGCCCGGCACGACTTCGCGCGGATTCTCCAGATATCTGTCGAGCGTTTCTTCATCCCAGACCAGGCCCGATTCCTGCATCGCCGGACTGAACGCGAAGCCTTCGATATCCGCGGCCTTGGTGCCGTAGATCCCGGCCAGGCTGGGCCCCAGGACATGCACGCCCGGCTCGACCGAATGGCACGCCTTGCACTGGGCGAAGGCAATCGGCGGGCGGCCAGCATCGTGATGGCCGCCATCCGCGGCCGCATCCGCCGCGACTTCACTTGTTTCCGCAGGTGCGGGCGCAGCGGCGTTTTCCGACGCCGCCGACTCCTCGCTGGCGCCGCCGCATGCGGCCAGGATCAGCGCCAAACCCGCCGCCCCTGCAAGCTTCACAGACTTCATTCTTCGAACTCCTAAGCGATTTGGCTGCGCCCCAAGCATAGCTGGGTGGTCCATGCCAAGCCCTTTTCGTCAGACCGCGCCGCCCGGACGGAGGCATTGCTGTTGCCCGCTTGCCTCTATCAGGCGGGGAACCGGTCATCCGTCACAAATGGTACTTTCCCCTGCAACGCCCCGCGCCTATCCGGGCCGGCTTTATGTCTTTCGCAGACCCGCATCTGACCTGGCGCGGCGAACTGGCCGCCACCATGCGTATCGCATGGCCGCTGGCGCTCGCCAATCTTCTGCAGATGCTGACCTATGCGATCGACGTGATCTTCATCGCCCGGCTGGGCGACGAGCCGCTGGCGGCATCTTCCCTTGCCGTGGCGGTGTTCGGCCTGGTCTGCTGGGCCCTGATCGGGCTGACCGGCGCGGTCGCCCCGCTGGTGGCGGCCGAACTGGGCGCCAATCCGCGCGCGCGCCGCCCAGTGCGGCGGGCCAGCCGCATGGCGCTGTGGCTGGCCGTCGTCTCCGGCACGGTGGGCATGGGCCTGTGTCTGCTGCTGGGCCCGCTGATGGACCTGACGGGGCAGGACCCGGTCATCGCCGCGCTTGCTTCCGACTATATGGGCTTTCTCGCCTGGGCCACGGTGCCGATGGTCCTGGCCAGCGTCCTGCGCAGCTATGTCTCCGCGCTGGGCCGTCCGGTCTTCGCCACGCTGATCACGGCAGGCGGGATCGGTGTGAACGCCTTGGCCAACTACGCACTCATATTCGGCAATCTGGGCGCGCCCGAACTGGGGCTGGTCGGCGCCGGGATCGCCACGGTCATCACCTCGGTACTGAGCGTACTGGCCTATGTGCTGGCGATACGGCTCGATCCCAACCTGCATGCCTACCGGATATTCCTGCGCTTCTGGCGCCCCGATTGGGAGCGGCTGCGGCTGCTGATCCGCATCGGCACGCCGATCGCCCTGACTGTGCTGGCGGAAGCCGGCATATTCGGCGGGGCGGCCTTCCTGATGGGGCGCTTCGGCGCGGCCCCGCTGGCCGGGCACACCGTGGCCTTGCAGATCGCAGCCCTGGCCTTCCAGGTGCCCTTCGGCGTGGGCCAGGCAGCGACGATCCGGGTCGGCTATTTCTACGGCGCGCGCGACCGTGAGGGGATCCGGCGTGCCGGCTGGGTGGCGCTGGGCATCGGGCTGGCCTTCATGTCCTGCACAGCCCTTGCCATGCTGCTTGCGCCCAACCTGCTGCTGTCGATCTATGTCGACCCCGCCCTGCCGGCCAATGCCGCGCTGGTGGGATATGCGCTCCAGTTCCTGGTGATCGCGGCAGCCTTCCAGCTGTTCGACGGCATCCAGGCAGTGACGGCGGGCGTGCTGCGCGGGCTGCAGGATACGCGCATTCCGATGGCCTATGCACTGTTCGGCTATTGGGTGCCGGGGCTCGGCGCCAGCGTGTGGCTGGGCTTCTGGACTCCGCTGGAAGGAACCGGGGTGTGGATCGGCCTGGCCGTTGGCCTGATCGTGGTGGCGGGCCTGATGCTGCTGCGCTGGTCGCGGCGGGAGCGGATCGGGCTCGTTCCGCTGCCCGCTTAGGGCGTGCGTCCCGCCCTGGAACGCAGCGCTGCGGCGCAACTGAAATATGGGCGAAAAAATTCTGGCAGACTCCGCTTGACGGCCCGTTTCATGGCTACCATATCCGCGCCGCTGGCACTCTCCATGTGAGAGTGCCAACACAGTTAAACTCTCAACTTTTGGAAGAGGTCATCACTATGGCATTCCGTCCGCTGCACGACCGCGTACTGGTCCGTCGTCTCGAAGCAGAAGAGAAGACGGCCGGCGGTATCATCATTCCCGACAGCGCCAAAGAAAAACCGAGCGAAGGCGAAATCGTCTCCGTCGGCGACGGCGCACGCGACGACGATGGCGATCGCATCCCCCTCGACGTCAAGGCCGGCGACCGCGTGCTTTTCGGCAAGTGGTCCGGCACCGAAGTCAAGATCGACGGTGAAGAACTGCTGATCATGAAGGAAAGCGATC
>JAUHYZ010000057.1 GCA_030426245.1 Alphaproteobacteria bacterium
TAATGAAGCTGGAAATCGTCGATGCCCTGCTCCTCCAGCTCTTCCGCCGTGAGCTGGAAACGCGGATCGTCCTGCTTGTCCGTCTCCAATTCCTTGTCGTCGAGTTCGACCTCGTTGATCAGGTGACGGCGAAGATCGGATTCGCGCAGCGACAGTTTCGAACGCTTGGCGGCATCCGGATCTGACAATTGCGGCACGCGGATATCCGGCTCGATACCGCCTTCCTGCACGGAGCGGCCGGACGGCGTATAATAACGCGCAGTGGTCAATTTGAGCGCGCTGTCGCGGGTCAGGGGCATCAATGTCTGCACGCTGCCCTTGCCGAAGCTGCGCTGGCCCATGACCAACGCGCGATGCTGGTCCTGCAAAGCACCGGCAACGATTTCCGAAGCCGAAGCCGAACCGGCATCGATCAGAACGATCAGCGGGATGCCTTGCGCCGCGTCGCCCCGAAACACCGTTTCCGCCTTGTAGACGATGTTCTCCGCCTGGATCCGGCCGCGCTGGGAAACGATCGATCCCTTGGAGAGGAAAAGATCCGAAAGCGCCACGGCTTCATCCAGCGAACCGCCCGGATTCGAACGCAGATCGAGAACCAGCCCGCTCAAACGGCCAGACGCCTCTTCACGCATCGCCTTCATCGCCCCGAGCACATCGCGCCCGACATCGCGCGAGAATTCGTTCACCGTGATGACGCCGATCCCGCCGGGCTGCAGCTCGTGCGTCACGGGCTCCAGCTCGATCACGCCGCGCGTGACCGTAACATCCAGCGGTTCCTCGCGCCCCGGACGGAAGATCGAGAGGCGCAGAGGCGTGCCGGAAGGCCCGCGCATTTGCGCCACCGCTTCGTCCAGCGAGAGCCCGTAGATCAGCTCGCCATCGAGATGCGTGATATAATCGCCGGCCTTGACCCCCGCCTTTTCGGCAGGGCTTCCACGCATGGGCGAGATCACCTTGACAGCGCCGTCCTCCATCGTGACGGAAATGCCCAGTCCTTCGTAATTCCCGTCAATAAGGGTTTCGAGCCGCTCCAGCGCTTCTCCGTCGAGATAGGTCGAATGCGGGTCGAGCGCGGCGAGCATGCCGTCAAGGGCGCCCTTGATAAGCACCTCGTCATCGACTTCCTCGACATAGCTTGCCTTGATCCGCTGATAAGTCGCAAAAACCTTGCCGAATTGCGGCCCAGCGCGGCCTTCCACCTGTGCCAGGCCCGCAGTGGTGGCCGGCAACAGCGCTACGGCTGTAACGAGAGCCGCGGATTTCAGGAGAGGTGCAAACTTCATGTACGGGGCCTTATTCGCGAATTACCGCCCTTGTATCGCGCAGAGCAGCTTAACACCAGATTATGGCGCAAAGGTTCATGACAGGCGTAATCTGCCGCCTCAGATCCCCAAAGCCGGGCGAGAAACAGTTTCAACCAACCACGTCTAGCGGATTGACCGGCTCTCCGTCACGCCGCACCTCCAGCGTGATCGCGGGATCGCGCGGCGCGGCGATACCCAATGGCGCCCCGCTCAGGAGCTGTTCGCCCACACCGACATCGACCCGTGCCATGCCCGTCACCAGGCTCGTCCAGCCGCCTTCATGCTCGATAATCACGATCCGGCCATAACCGCGATAGGGCCCTGCGAAAGCCACCCGTCCCGCTGCAGGTGCGACGACCAATGCGCCTTCGCGCGGCTGGAGAGTGAGGCCCCGCGAAACCGTGCCCCCTTCCGTCCGCGCCCCGAAGCCCAGGATCGTTCTGCCCGCGACCGGCAATTGATAGGCTGAAGGCGGGCGGCTTATGCCTTCTGCCACATTCTGGGAATCGACGATAACTTCCGATTCGGAAGGGCGCGGCGGCCGGATCAACGGCCCCGGCAAACCGGCAAGCTGCGCGCGCAAAGTGCCCGCATCGTTGATCCGCACAACCAGTGCATTGAGATCGCGTGCCTCCTCGGCAAGGGCAAGGGCGCGTTCAGCCTCGCGATTGGCTTCCCCGCTGACCTGGCGCGATGCCAGCCGCTGGCGCGTTTCCAGAGCTGCAAGCTGGGAATGCTGCTGTTCCAGCCTCTGTTCCTGCGCCTGCAGCCCTGAGAGGGCATTCTCAGCCTCCTCCCGGAGCGTTTTGCCCCGTTCCACCTCGCTCCTGAGCGAAGCGGTCCGGCGGCGCACTTCCGGCACCGTGGAGGAGAGCATGGCACTGAGATAGACCGCTTCCTTCACCGATCCGGGCCGCATGGCCGACAGGGCCAGAGGCCGGCGCGAAAAACGCTGAAGGGCCGCAGTCAGCCGCAAGACGGGCTGGCGTTTCTCCGCGAGCTGTGAGGCGAGGGTCTGATATTGCTGCCGGGCGATCGAAAGCCGCGCCTGGGCCGCGCCGATGCCGGCCTCCGTTTCCTGAATGCGGGCAGCCAGCGCCGTGGCCTGGCGCGCCGTCTTTTCTGCGGCTTCGCTTGCCTTTGCGGCCGCCTCCTCCAGGCGGTTCGCCCGCGTTTCGGCGGCCAGCTTCTCCTGCAAGGCGCGCTCCATTTCCCTCCGCGCGTCGGTTACACTGGAAAAGCCGGCGGAATTCTGCGCTGCCGCGCTTCCGGACAGCAATGCTGCCAGGCAGAAAATCGAGAGAAGCGGGCGTAGGCTTGGCAGCATGACGTCAACCTGCCCGATGATAGGGATGGCCTGCAAGAATCGAGGTGGCGCGAAAAAGTTGCTCCATCATCATCGCTCTCGCCAGGAGATGGGGCCATGTCGCCGTGCCGAACGCCAAGAGCAGGTCGGCCTGGGCGCGCTCATCGTCAGCATGGCCATCCGCTGCGCCGATGACAAAACGTGTCTCGCGAATTCCATCGTCGCGCCAACGGCCAAGCAATGCCGCCAATTCTTCGGAGGAAAGCTGTTCGCCTCGTTCGTCCAGCAGGACAGTGCGCTGCGGCGTCAGCGGATCGGGGACCTTTCCGCCGCTTTCGGGCAGTTCCGTCAATTTGATCGGCCAGGTTATGCGCTTTTCGTAGCGGGCGACGAGCTCCGCCTCGGGTGAACGGCCGATCTTGCCCCTGGCGATGAGATGCAGTTTCATGGGTCCATATCCAGCGGCAAATACCCCTCATACGAAATGAGGAGCCCTGTCCACTGGTGCCGCCGCCGGCTTTGCGCAAGCCGAAACCGGCCTATGCCGGCCTTATGCCTGGCCCGCCGCCACCGGCGGAGCGTCGCCAAACGCCCACATCCGCTCAAGATTGTAGAAACTTCGTACTTCCGGGCGGAACAGGTGCACCACAACGTCGCCTGCATCGATCAGCACCCAGTCGGCTGCTGGCAATCCTTCGATACGGGCAGTTCCGAAGCCTTCCTGTTTGATCCGCTCAGCAAGCTTCTGCGCAATTGCAGCCACTTGCCGTGTCGAACGACCCGATGCGATCACCATGTGATCGGCAATGCTCGATTTGCCATCGAGTTCGATCGAAACGACGTCCTGCGCCTGATCGTCCTCCAGCGAGCGGAGGACAAGCGCATGCAGCTTGTCGTTGTCGGAGGTGGCGGCCGGATCAGAGATCGGACGTCCTTTGGGCATGCCGGCGGAAACCGGCGAAGTCTGCGCATGATTCATCGCAGTACATACAGCTCCATTTTCGGGGGAAGGGATGCGAAAGAGGCATGCGCCTCATGCGCACATCCCCTTTTCCTGGTCATGAATGAGGCAATGCGTCACATCATCCCGTGGCGGCCCGCCCGAAAATCGGCGGGCCCATTCAGGATCGGCGCGGCGTAATGATGTTGCCGAGCGCGAATCAGGATCGAAACGCAATTCAAACAGCGCAGGTGCGCTCCATTCACCCCGGTTTCGTAAACTGGCGACAGGCGCCCGGAAGCGGCTGAGCCAGGCCATCGCGGGGCTCGCGAGGGCGCTTCTATCATAACCCGGACGCGCAATGACCGCAATCGGCATTTCGCGAGCTATTGCACGCCAGCTTTTCCATCGGTGGAATTGCGCGAGATTGTCGGCGCCCATCAGCCAGACGAAGCGCCGTTTGGGGAAGCGCCGCTTGAGCGCACGCAGCGTATCGATCGTAAAACGCGTGCCCAGTTGCCGTTCAATGGCGGAAACCCGGATCGATGCCCGCCGTGCGACGGCCTGGGCGGATTTCACGCGCGCCGAAAGAGGCGCCATGCCTTCATCAGGCTTGAGCGGATTTCCGGGGGAAACCAGCCACCAGACTTCGTCGAGGCCCAGCGCGCGCTGCGCAAAGATGGAAATGCGCCGATGCCCGCCATGGGCAGGATTGAAACTGCCACCGAGCAGGCCGGTAAGCGTGCCGCTGCCTCTTACACTGGTCCTCACTGCGCCTCCCTGCGGGGGGAAGCGCCGCCGCGGCGTTCCCATTGGCCGGGGAACATCCAGCCCGGATATTCAGGCGACAGCTCGCTCACTTCATCGAGCTTCGCGATCTCCGCCGCTGTCAGCTCGATTTCGGCCGCAGCCAGATTTTCCGCAAGCTGTTCCGGGCGTTTGGCACCGAGAATGACCGAACTCACAAAGGGCCTGTGGAGCAGCCAGGCGAGCGCAATACTGGCAATCGCGACACCGCGGCTTTCGGCAATGGGGCGCATGGCATCGATAATATCGAAGGTTTTGTCGAGATCGAGCGAATCGCGTGCTCCTCCCGAAGCGATCCGGCCTTCGCCCTTTATCCCTGAGCCCTCTCTTTCGTATTTTCCCGAGAGCAGGCCGCCGGCCAGCGGGCTCCAAACCATCAGCCCCACGCCTTCGCTTTCCATCATCGGCACGATCTCGCGCTCCAGATCGCGGCCGGCCAAAGAATAGAATGACTGGATGCTGGCAATCCGTTCCCAACCCTTGGCTGCCGCAATGCCCAGACCCTTGGCGACATGCCAAGCCGCCCAGTTGGAAACGCCGATATAGCGCGCACGGCCCGTGCGCACGATATCGTCAAGCGTCCGCAGCGTCTCTTCGATCGGCGTCTGGGTATCCCAGCCGTGAACCTGGTAGAGATCGACATAATCCATTTGCAGCCGTTCCAGGCTGGCATCGATCTCTTCCAGCAAGTGTTTGCGCGAATTGCCGGCGCGATTGGGCCCTTCCCCCATGCGGGCGTAGCCCTTGGTCGCGAGAATGATGTCTTGCCGCGCAATACCCAGCGACTTGATTGCCTCGCCCGTCGCCATTTCGGACTTGCCTTCGCTATAGGTATTCGCCGTATCGATGAAGTTGACGCCTGCATCGAGGGCCTGTCCCACCAGGGCCGTTGCGCTTTTTTGATCGAGCCCGGCAACATGGGAAAACCTGCCTACGGTCTCCCCAAAGGTCATTGCACCCAAGCAAAGTTCGGAAACGATAAGGCCTGTATTGCCGAGCCGGTTGTAACGCATGAACTGATCCTCTCGCTTTTCGTGTGCGAATTGATGCGGGGGAAACCCTTCACACGTCAAGTATTCCGGCCGTTGCCCGGCCGGCAATTTCCCGGTCAGGGGCGCGTCTGGCCCTTGCCTCGCGCCTGCCACTTGTAAGTCGTCAGACCTTCCAGCGCGACCGGGCCGCGCGCATGCAGGCGCCCGGTGGCGATACCGATTTCGGCGCCAAGGCCGAATTCCCCGCCATCGGCGAACTGCGTGGAAGCATTGTGCATGACGATCGCACTGTCGACTTCGGCCAGAAACCGCTCCGCCGCGGCATCGTCTGAAGTGACGATGGCATCCGTATGGCCGGACGAATGCAGCGCGATGTGATCGAGGGCCGCGTCAAGCCCGTCGACAATCGCCACCGACAGGACTGCATCGAGATATTCGGTGTCCCAATCATTGGCGCCGGCCATGCCGATACGCGGATCGAGAGAACGCGCCCTTGCATCGCCGCGAAGTTCGCAGCCGGCATCGATCAGGGCGCCGACAACTGCCCCGCCTGCGGGAAAATCCGCATCGATCAGCAGGGTTTCCATCGCTCCGCAAATGCCTGTGCGGCGCATCTTGGCGTTAAGCGCGATTTCCTGCGCCATATCCGGATCGGCGGCCGAGTGGATGTAGGTGTGGCAAATGCCGTCGAGATGCGCGAGCACCGGGACGCGCGCCTCCGCCTGAACGCGTTCGACCAGGCTCTTGCCGCCGCGCGGCACGACCATATCGATCAGCCCTGCCGCACGCAGCATCGCGCCAACGGCCGAGCGGTCCTGCGTCGGCATAAGCTGCACGGCATCGGCCGGGATACCGCCTTCCGCCAGCCCTTTTGTAAGGGCCGCAAGGATTGCACGGTTGGAATGGACCGCTTCGCTGCCGCCGCGCAGGAGCACGGCGTTGCCGGCACGGATGCAGAGCGAAGCTGCATCGGCCGTCACATTGGGCCGGCTTTCATAGATGATGCCGATCAGGCCGATCGGAATCCGCACGCGCGACAGCTCCAGACCGTTGGCAGGCGTGGCCCGGTCGATCACCTGGCCGACCGGATCGGGCAGATCTGCGACAGCATCCACAGCCGAAGCGATGACCTCCAGCCGGCCGGGATCGAGCCGCAGGCGATCGATCAGCGCCGCACTCAAACCATTCGCTTCACCGGCTGCAACGTCCCTTGCATTGGCGGCAAGCACCTCGTCTGCGCTGTCACGCAGCGCCTTGGCTGCAAGATGCAACGCCGCCGACTTTTCCGCATCGCTCAGCTTCGCAAGAATGCGCTGCGCATTGCGGCCGGCACGCGCAAGGCGGCCCACCAGCTCCACTGTATTCTCAACATCATCGCGCAAAGTAGCCATGGAGGGGCCGCATATCACCGCCCTTGCATTCTGTCACCGATTTGCGTCGTCCCGCCTCGGGTCAAGGCAACCCACTCGAATCGCGGCCATTGCGGCGGTTAAATTGCGGTTGTCCGGCATGGTGAACCAGCGGTTTCCAGGTATTTTGCTCAATTCACGGCGCGGCGGAACGACTCATCGTGTCGTTGCACCGCCTCGCCCGTTCGCGCCTTCCCCGTGGATAGACCTTGGGGGCTTCACCTGTAAGCCAGCCCATCGGGATTGAAGAGATACGGGGTCGTGATTTTGCGAAAGTTGGATGGGGTTAAGCTGCGCCAGCGGCTGTCGGAATGGTTCCCCGACCGCGAATTGTTCATGCGGTCACAAGGCCAAGTCCGGTTCATCAAAGTTTCCTCTAAAATTCAAATGGTTGGTGCAGGGGTCCTCGGTGCGGCGCTGCTGGCCTGGGCCGGCACCATGACGTCAGCCGCAGTGAGCCAGTATATCGCCCAGCGCGACCGGCTGGCGCTGCTGGAGCGTGAAACCAAGGTCGAATCGGCGGAAAGCAGAGTCGCGGCCTATCGCAACGATCTGGATGCCGTGGCCGACGAGCTCAAACAGCGCCAGAATGTGATCGAGGAACTCACCGACACGCTCGACCTGCCGCAAAAGTCGGCCTCTGCAGACGATACCGTCTCGGATTCGTCGAGCGAAGCGGCGAAGACCGTCGCGAAAGTCAGTGCCGCGATCCCGGAAGCCGGCGCGCTTGCGGAGATCGAGGCGCGTCAGCTGGCCTATGTCGAGCGGCTGACCCGCTTTGCGGATCAGCGCTCTTCCCGCGCAGAAGCGGCGATACGCAAGCTCGGCCTGGATCCCGAACGGATGCTCGCCTCGGCCCGGCGCGCACAGGGTGGTCCGCTGGAAGTGATCAGCACCGGCCGTGACGGTTCGCTCGATCCGCGTTTCGAACGCCTGGGCCTCAGCCTTGCGCGCATGGAAGCGCTGCAACGCAGCCTGGACGGTATTCCGCAGGTTCTGCCTGCCGATTTGAGCGGCATTTCCTCCGGCTTCGGATTGCGGCGCGATCCCTTCACGGGGCGTGCGGCCATGCATTCGGGCCTGGACTTCCGCGGCCGGACAGGGGCGCCGATCCATGCCGCCGCCAAGGGGACCGTTTCTTTCGTAGGGCGCAAGTCCGGATATGGCAAAGTGGTCGAAATCAGGCATGGCAACGGCCTGATGACGCGCTATGCTCACATGTCGGGCTACCGCGCGAAAGTGGGGCAGAAGGTCGCAGCCGGTGACGTGATCGGCGCCATCGGCAGTACCGGCCGATCGACCGGACCGCATCTTCATTTCGAAGTGCGTATCAATGACCGCGCGGTCAATCCGCGCCCCTTTTTGGAGTCAGCTCCTCATGTTCTCGAAGAAGCCCGTGCAACCGCCAATGCAACCGCCGCGGCCAACAGCCGATAAACAGCAAGACAGGACAACCGTGATGTCAGGCAACAATTCCACATTTTCCGTCATCGGTTCCGATGTCACCATCAAGGGCGACGTCAGTGCCACCGTGGACCTTCATGTCGACGGCAAGGTCGAAGGCGATATTACCTGCGCCTCTCTGGTCCAGGGCGAATCCAGCGAGATTCAGGGTTCGGTCAAAGCGGAAACGGCCCGGTTTTCCGGCAAGATCGTCGGTTCGATCGATGCGCGCGAACTCGTGATCCTGCGTTCGGCGCATGTTGAAGGCGACGTCCATTACGACACGCTGACGATCGAGCAGGGCGCCGCAGTGGATGGCCGGCTGTCACACAAGGGCCCCAGCAGTGCGAAATCCGTCCCTGCCGCGAAGCCTGGCACCGGCAACACGGGCAAGTCCGATGACGATGACGGCGAAGCCCGCCTGACACTCGCGGGCTAAGCTCAAGCAGCCAGCATTCCCGAAATCGGTGCATAGGCGAGGCGGTCAGTCGTCGCCGAGCACTTCCTTGCGCAGGGCCTTGCGGTCGAGCTTGCCGATCATCGTCTTGGGCAGCTCTTCGCGAATAATCAGGCTCTTCAGCCGCTCATGCTTGCCCAGATGCGCATTGGCCCAATCCGCCAGAGCAGTTCCGCTCGTCTCGGCCGCGTCGGCCTCCAGAGTTGCGAAGGCCGCCGGCAATTCGCCCAGATAGTCGTCGGGCACTCCGATCACGAGCACCTCTTTCACTGCCGGATGGCGCAGCAGAACCGCTTCGACCTGGCTGGGAAAAACCTTGAATCCGCCAACATTGATCATGTCCTTGCTGCGGTCGACGATGCGAATATAGCCTTCCGCGTCGATCGTGGCGATGTCACCGGTACGCAGCCAGAGCCCGTCTTCCCGCTGGGCAAACGCCTCAGCCGCAGCATTTGGCAGATTCCAGTAACCGCGCATGACTTGCGGGCCGGAAATGGCCAGTTCGCCCGGCTCGCCCGGCGCAGCGTCCTTTGCGGGATCTTCCTTGTCGAGCAGACGCGTACGCGTTTCGGGAAGAGGTTGGCCGATCGTGCCATGGCAATTTTCCCCGACATAGGGATTGGTGGACACCACACCCGAACTTTCGGTTAGCCCATAGCCTTCGGCCAGCCGCGATCCGGTTGTATCTTCAAACCGCTCATGCAGCGGACCTGGAAGAGCAGCGCCCCCGGACACACAGATTCTGAGCGACGAGAAATCGGTTCGCGCCAGCTTCGGGTGATCCAGCAGAGCCTGATACATGGTCGGTACACCCGGGAATGCATTCGCCTTGACGCGCTGCATCGTCGCCAGCGCCTGGCCAGCGTCGAAGCGTGGCAGCAGGGAAATGCAAGCGCCCTTCATCACGGACCTGTTGAGGACACAGGTATTCGCGAAGACGTGAAACAGCGGCAGCACCCCCATGATCACGTCGGGCCCGTCCTGAAACGGATCGACCGCATCGACCTGGCGGGCATTAGCAGTGAGATTCTGATGGCTGAGCATCGCCCCCTTGGGCGTTCCAGTCGTGCCGCCGGTGTACTGGATCAGCGCCAGATCCCGCTCGGCATCGAGCGGTACCGGTGCCGGCGGTTCCGGCGCCAGGCAGTCGCGCCAGCGCATCACCCCAGCCTGGCTCGGCATGGGGACCGTCCGGCTTCGTCCGAACAGGGCAAGCGCCAGCCGTTTGGTCCAGGGCAACATGTCGGCCAGGCGCGCGACGACCAGCGTTTCGAGCGCGGATGTGGCAAGCACCTTGCAGGCAATCGGCAAAACGCCCGGCACATCGATCGTGACAAGCAGCCTGGTACCGGAATCGGCCACTTGGGCGTCGAGCTCTTCGACGGTGTAGAGCGGCGAAAAATTGACCGCCGTCGCACCGGCAATCATCGCCCCGTAATAGGCGGCGATGTAAACGGGCACGTTAGGCAGGAACAGGCCCACCCTGTCTCCCTTGGCAATGCCGAGCCGTTGCAGCCCGGCAGCGAAGGCCAGAGCTTCACGGTGCATATCGGCATAGGAAAAGCGGCGCCCCATGAACTCGGCGAGCGGATAATCGGGCCATTCGGCCACTGCACGCTCGAACATTTGCGGCATCGTCCAGGGCGGAAGATCGAGTTCCCAGGGACAGGGATGGTTATAGGATTCCGGCAAGGGATGAAAGGCAGGGCCGCGGCCTGCAGCGCGCTCAACCTTACGGACATCCATGAATGGCAGCGTGCCTTAATCGCATGGTTAAGGCAAGTGCATATAATCGCGAGCGAAGGCGGCCAGTCTGGCGGCTTGGACGCCGCGCAAACTTGCCTTCTTCATTTGCCTGAACGCGCTATGCGTTACCGCAATTGTCGGTGAATGTCCGATCTGGGTGGAAAGCGGTCATCTCAAGAAGTTCGTCATCCCCGCGAAAGCGGGAACCCAGCCTGATCTAACTTTTCGAATCCGAAATCCTCGGCGAGGTCGCGCCAGTCGGGATTGTTCCGCTCGATCAATTCCAGTTTCCAGGCGCGGTTCCATTTTTTGATCCGCTTTTCCCGCAGGATGGCCTGTTCTATCGTGGCATGTCGTTCGAACCAGACAAGCAGCCTCACGCCGTATTCGCGAGTGAAACCGGGCAGAAGGCCGTCGCGGTGCTTGCCAATACGAGTGACCAGATCGGACGTGACTCCGACATAGAGAGTGCCGTTGCGGCGCGAAGCGAGCAAATAGACCGTTGGCGCAAACTCGCTGTGCATCCCTTTCACTTACTGGGTTCCCGCTTTCGCGGGAATGACGAAAGGGGGGAGTAAGTAATGTCCGCAATCGGGTCGTGTCCGGAATGGCTGCTTTTAAGCGCGAACGCCGAATAACGGCCATTTGCCGAAGCAATCGAGCACCTACCCCCTACCCAGCACCACTCGCCAGCATCGCCAGCGTCAGTGCGCAGCCGTTGGAGATCGCATGCACCAGCATCGCGGCCAGGAGGCCGATACGCATGCGCACGAAGCCCAGCATCAGCCCGGCCCATAATTGCGGCAGCACCATCGGCAATGCGATGGCTGAGAACTCGGAATAATTCGCCACGTGGGACAGGCTGAACGCCGCCACGGACAGGTAGAACAAGGCGGGAAAGGCGGCGGTGAACCAGCCCGGCACGCCCCGCTTGCGCAGGATCAGCCAACCGGCAATCGCGGCGATGATCAGCGCGGCGAGTTCGGTTATGGCCCAGAGCGGCGCCAGCCCCTGCGTCGTGGCATAGAGCACCCCGCCGCAGCCAATCGCGCAGGCCAGCAGCCACAGGGCGCGGGCGCGCCCGGTCAGCCAGCCGCGAAAGACGATCTCCTCGGCAATCGGCGCAAGGATCACAGCGAAGGGCACCAGCAATTCCGGCGGCACCTGGTCGAAGGCGTCCGGCGCGGGCAGGGCATAGGCTGCCTGCCAATAGGAAACCACCGACAGGATCAGCAGCAGCAGCACGGCCACTTGCAGCACCGCCGCCATCGCCAGCATCCGCCACGCGCCCGGGGCGCGCAAGCCGGTGGGCTCGCGCAAGCGGGGGCGGGCCAGGAAGGCGGCAAATTCGCGCAGGAACGCGCCGAATGAGGCTGGTTGTTCTCGGTTCATTGCCGGGCCTTTTGACAGCAGGCGAGGCCAATCGGCAAGTTCGCTTTGGCCCCGGCCGGCTTGGCGCTATGCGTTTGCGCAGCAAAGGCAAATCGAGGACACGATCGCAATGGCAAATCCCTGGGAGACACCGCGCAGCGAAGGCATGATCGTCACCACAACGGCAGTGGTCGACGGCAAGCCGGTGAAGCAATATTTCGGCATCGTCACCGGGGAGGTGATCGTGGGCGCCAATCTGTTCCGCGATCTGTTCGCTTCCATCACCGATATCGTGGGCGGGCGCTCGGGCAAATATGAAGAAGTGCTGGGCCGCGCGCGCGATCAGGCATTGGGCGAAATGAAGATGAAGGCCATCGAAATGGGCGGCAATGCCGTAATCGGCGTCGATCTGGATTACGAAGTTATCGGCCAGAGCGGTTCCATGCTGATGGTCAGCGCCAGCGGAACGGCGGTCCTCTTGTGAACCTGACGATTCGCGCGGGCGATCCTTCGCGCGATGCGGCTGCCTGTGCAGCCATCTACGCGCCCTTCGTCACCGACAATTGGGTGAGCTTCGAGCTCGAGCCGCCCGATGCGGCGGAGATGGCCCGACGCATGCGCAGCTTCGGGCGGAGCCATGGCTGGCTGGTGGCGGATCTCGATGGCCGGACAGTGGGCTATGCCTATGGCTCGCCGCACCGGGAGCGGGCAGCCTATGCCAGTTCCTGCGACGTCGCGATCTATGTCGATGGCGCCCATGCGCGCCGCGGGATCGGGCGGGCGCTTTATGGCGAGCTGCTGCCGCTGCTGGCCGGGCGCGGATTTCACGCGGCCTTTTCGGGCATCGCCTTGCCCAATCCGGCCAGCATTGCCCTGCATGAAGCCATAGGGTTCACGCTGATCGGAATCTACAAGGAAGTCGGCTGGAAATGCGGCGGCTGGCGCGATGTCGGCTGGTGGCAGCTTTTGCTTTAGGGATGCTGCGCGGCGGCAAGGGCCCGATCCGTGCGGTGGCAGATTGGCCATGAGGATTTGATGCGATGAGCGGATATCACGTCAAGCGGCTGGGGCCCGGCGAACGGGAAGGCTTTCATGCGATGAACGCGCTGTTCGCCAGCGTCTTTGCGATGCCGCGCGAATATCTCGCTGCCACGCCGGATGAAGACTACGTTCGGCGCTGGCTGGAAGACCGGCGCAACATCGCGATCGTGGCGGAGGCGGGGGGAGACGTCGTCGGTGCGCTGGCCGGATACGAGCTCGCCAAGTTCGAGCAGGCGCGCTCGGAAATATTCCTCTACGATCTGGCCGTGGCCGAGCCCTGGCGCCGGCGCGGGATCGCCACCGCCATGATAGAGGAAGCGCGCGCCATAGCGCGGCAATGCGGCGCCTGGACGATCTTCGTGCAGGCCGACATCGTCCCGGAAGACGAACCTGCCCGCCGCCTCTACCGCAAGCTCGCCTGCGAGGAGATCACTGCCCTGCACTTCGACATCGCGCCGTAAGGCGGCCCCCGGGATCGGGCAAAGGTTGCCCTGATTGTGCTGCCCGGTGTAAGGGCGCCCATCCAGTTCAACGACAGAGAAAATCGACCCAGAAATGGCCGGCCATTCCAAATTCAAGAACATCATGCATCGCAAGGGCGCGCAGGACAAAAAGCGTTCCGCGATGTTCTCCAAGCTCAGCCGCGAGATCACGGTGGCGGCGAAATCGGGCATGCCCGATCCGGACATGAATCCGCGCCTGCGACTGGCAGTGAACAACGCCAAGAGCCAGTCCATGCCCAAGGACAATATCCAGCGCGCGATCGACAAGGCGTCCGCCAATGAAGGCGACGATTACGAAGAGCTGCGCTATGAAGGATACGGACCCGGCGGGGTCGCCCTGATCGTCGAGGCGCTGACCGACAACCGCAACCGCACCGCCACCAATATCCGCACCGCCTTTTCCAAGAATGGCGGCAATCTGGGCCAGGCCGGCGCCGTGAGCCACGGCTTCGAACGCAAGGGCATGATCGAATATCCCGCCAGCGTCGGAGACGAGGAAAAGGTGCTGGAAGCCGCGATCGAAGCGGGCGCGGACGATGTCGAAAGCAGCGATGACGGGCATGTCATCTGGACCGAGATGGAAGCCCTGCACGAAGTTTCCGGCGCGCTGG
>JAUHYZ010000058.1 GCA_030426245.1 Alphaproteobacteria bacterium
GTTCCTGTGCGTGGGTGTGATTTACGACCGCCTGCATACGCGTGAGATCGACCGGTATGGCGGGCTTTCGATCAACATGCCGCAATATGCGCTGTTCTTCATGCTCTTCACCATGGCCAGCATCGGTCTGCCGGGTACCAGCGGCTTCGTCGCGGAGTTCCTCAGCCTGGCCGGCATCTATCAGGTTTCCAGCCTGGTCACGGCCGTCTGCGCCACCGGCATCATCCTGGGCGCGGCCTATATGCTCTATCTCTATCGCAGGGTCGCTTTCGGCGAACAGAAGAATGCCGATGCTGCCGCGATGAAGGATCTTAGCCTGCGCGAATGGGCGATGCTTCTGCCGATCGCGCTGGGCGTGCTGTGGATGGGCATTTATCCGGAAAGCTTCCTGGCGCCCATGCGCAAGGATATCGCCGCGCTGGATGCGCGAATCGCGCGCGCCGCGCCTGAAGGCGACGCCAAGCTCCTGATCGGGGAGCCTGCGCCGGCTGAAGAGCATGGCGAAGAAGATGCAGCGCAAGGGGGAGCGCATTGATGGACTTTGCAGCTTCCCTTTCACTTATTGCGCCCGAGATCATTCTATCGGTCTCCGGCCTGGTGCTCCTGCTCGTCGCGGCCTGGGTGGGCGACAAGGCCAGCAGCGCAATCAGCATCGCGGCTGCCGTGGTCCTGGGCCTGTGCTTCTTCCTTGTCGCGCCTACGGTTTGCGCGGGGGCCAGCGGCCCGGATACGGTCGCCTTCGGCGGGCAGTTTGCTGCCGATGCCTTTGCCGGTTTCTCCAAGCTGCTGATCTTCGCGGCGGGCGGTGCCGCGCTGGTCGTCGCGCCGCGCTTTTTCGACCGCTACAATGCGATGCGCGCCGAATTTCCGATCCTGCTGCTGTTTGCAGTGCTGGGCATGGGGATCATGGTTTCGGCCACGGATCTGCTCACGCTCTATATCGGGCTCGAGCTCAACAGTCTGGCCGCCTACGTGATGGCGTCCTTCCTGCGCAACGATGACCGTTCGGCGGAAGCGGGCCTCAAATATTTCGTGCTCGGCGCGCTTGCCAGCGGCATTCTGCTGTTCGGCATGAGCCTGACTTACGGCTTTACCGGCACCACCAATTTCGACGGCATCCGAGCGGCGCTGACGGGTGACATGGCGATGGGCGCGCTGTTCGGCGTGATCTTCGTGCTGGCGGGCCTGGCCTTCAAGATCAGCGCGGTGCCTTTCCATATGTGGACGCCGGACGTTTATGAAGGTGCCCCCACGCCGGTTACGGCCTTCTTCGCCTCCGCGCCCAAGGTTGCTGCCATCGCGCTCACCATGCGCGTCACGCTCGATGCGTTCGGCAATCAGGCCGATGCCTGGCGGCAGATCATCATCTTTGCCGCCCTGGCCTCGATCGTGGTCGGCGCGCTCGGCGCCATCGGGCAGAGCAATATCAAGCGGCTGCTGGCCTATTCCTCGATCAACAATGTCGGCTTCATCCTGATCGGCCTGGCCGCGGCCACCGTTCAGGGCGCTTCGGGCATGCTCGTCTATCTGGCGATCTATGTCGCGATGACGGTGGGCGGCTTCGTCGCTGTGCTGATGATGAAGGATGCGGAGGGCAATCCGGTGGAGAATATTCCGGATCTGGCCGGGCTTTCGCGCGGTCAGCCTGCGCTGGCGCTCTGCGTCGCGATGATCATGTTCAGCCTGGCGGGCATCCCGCCGCTATTCGGCTTCTGGGGCAAATTCGTTGTGTTCCAGGCGGCGGTGCAGGCCGATCTGGTGGCGCTGGCCGCCATCGGTATCGCAGCCAGCGTGATCGGCGCCTTCTACTACATCAAGATCGTGAAGATCATGTATTTCGACGATCCGGCCGATGTAATCCAGGGCAAGAGCGACTGGGCGCATTGGGCGTTGCTGGGAATCGCTTCGGTGTTCATCTCGCCGCTTGGCTATCTGCTCACGCCGCTGCTGGGCGATCTCGCCGACAAGGCGGCCGCTGTATTGTTCCTCGCGGTTTGACGGGATTTTTCGCGGGGCGGGCGGGCCTTTGATCCATTTCGTCGCAGAAACCGGTTCCACAAATGCAGACCTGCTGGCGCGGCTGCGCGCGGGCGAGGTGCTGGCAGAAGGGGACTGGCTGGTCGCGGATCGCCAGACAGGCGGGAAGGGCAGGCAAGGCCGCCAGTGGTTCGACGGCGCGGGCAATTTCATGGGTTCGACGGCAGTCCGCCTTTCTGGCACGCGGACGGAGGCGGCAGGCCTGTCTCTTGCGGTGGGGCTCGCGGTTTACGAAACGGTTTTGCCGTTGCTCGCCGATCCTTCGCGCCTCAGGCTCAAATGGCCCAATGATGTGCTTTACGATGGGGCAAAGCTGGCGGGCATCCTGCTCGAAAGGCAGGGCGATACAGTGATTGCAGGCATTGGCGTCAACCTGGCTCAAGCTCCTGAAATTACAGGGGTAAATACAGTCTGCATGGCGCAGCTCGGGCCGGTTCCGCCGCGCGATTCCTTTGCCCAGGCCTTGGCCCGGCAGTTCGAATTCGCCGTGGCTCATTGGCGCGATGATAGCGACGATAGGCTCCATGCGCAGTGGCTGGCCGCCGCCCATCCCAAAGGCACGCAGCTCACCATTCATACTGCCGAAGGGGCGCCTCTGTCGGGTACTTTCGAAGGCTTGGCGGAAGACGGCGCGTTGAAGCTGCGCTTGGCGAATGGCGACGTGCGTGTCATCCATGCAGGCGATGTCACGCAGGGAAGGGGCTGAACGCCATGTTGCTCGCGGTCGATTGCGGAAACACCAATGTCGTATTCGCCCTTTTCGAAGGGACGGAACTGAAGCTCCGCTGGCGGATTGCCACCGATCCCCGGCGCACGGGCGATGAGTATGCCGTGTGGTTACTGCAATTGATGGAGATCGAAGGTATTGGGCGAAGCGATGTCACGCAGATGATCCTCTCGTCAGTGGTTCCTCGGGCGCGCCACAATTTCGATGTGCTGGCCCAGAAATATTTTGGGATCGAACTGATCGTTGCAGGGGAAGGTCATGCAGAATGGGGCATCGAAGTCGATGTGGACGAGCCGCATTCGCTGGGTGCGGACCGCGCCGTCAATGCCATTGCCGCCCATGCCAGATATCCCGGCGATCTGATCGTCGTCGATTTCGGCACTGCTACGACTTTCGACGTGGTCGATTTCAACGGAGCCTATAAGGGCGGGATTATCGCGCCGGGTATCAATCTCTCGCTCGACGCGCTTGTAAACAATACGGCCAAGCTTCCTCGCATTGCGATCGAAGCCCCGCGCACCAATTCGGTGACCGGCCGCAATACGGAAGACCAGATGCTGATTGGAATATTCTGGGGTTATGTTGCCATGATGGAGGGCTTGATAGCCCGTCTGCGCGACGAAATCGGCCGCCCGGCCAAAGTCGTTGCAACAGGCGGCCTGGCGATCCTGTTCGATGAACACACCGAGATTTTCGATGCCGTCGATCCCGACCTTACGCTCGAGGGGCTTGCGATCCTCGCGGAGAGGGCCGGCACGAAGTGAAGAAGGATTTTACGCCCGAAAGGGAATTGCTGTTTCTTGCGCTGGGCGGCTCCGGCGAGATTGGCATGAACGTCAACCTGTATGGCTGTGACGGCAAATGGCTGATGGTCGATCTCGGCATGACCTTCGGCGCCAACGAATATCCGGGCATCGAACTCGTCTTCGCCGACCCTGCATTCATCGAGGAACGGCTCGACGATCTATTGGGTATCGTGCTGACACATGCGCATGAAGATCACATCGGCGCGGTTCCGTATTTCGCGGCCGATTTCGGTGTGCCCATCTATGCCACGCCCTTCACCGCCGAGCTCGTACGCCGCAAGTTGGAAGAGGCCGGAATTGCGGATGATGTTGAACTCAATGTGGTGAGCGGCACAGATAGCTTCGCGCTCGGCCCATTCGACATTTCCTACGTTCCGCTCGCGCACTCCATTGCGGAGGGCAACGCCCTGCTGATCGAGACGCCTTATGGCCGGGTGTTCCACACAGGCGACTGGAAGCTGGACGAAGAACCGCTGGTGGGCGAGCCTGCCACCGAAGGCGAACTGACTCAGCTGGGTGATGAAGGCATCCTGGCGATGGTCTGCGATTCCACGAATGTCTTCAACGCCAATGCGTCGGGCTCTGAAGGGGATGTCTATCGCGGTTTGCTGGAGGAAGTGCGCAAGCATGGCGGGAAGCGGGTGGTGGTGACCACCTTCGCTTCCAATGTTGCGCGCCTGCAGACGTTGGGTGAAGTCGCCAAGAAGACCAATCGCCGATTATGCGTGGCGGGGCGTTCCTTGGAGCGGATTATCGAAGTCAGCCAGGTGAATGGCTATTTGCGGGATATGCCCCCGCAAGTCGATTTCGACACAGCCATGGGCCTGCCGAAAGGCGATGTGCTGATTGTTGCGACCGGAGGGCAGGGCGAGCCGCGCGCGGCCCTTGCGCGGATCGCCGAAGATTCGCACCCAATTGCCCTGGATGAAGGCGATGTGGTGCTGTTTTCCAGTCGCCAGATCCCCGGCAACGAGCTGGCCATTGGGAAAGTGCAGAACATGCTGGCCGATCGGGGGATCGTGATGGTCAGTGACCGGCAAAGCCATATCCATGTGTCCGGCCATCCGGGGCGGCCGGAGCTGGAAGCCCTTTATTCCTGGCTGAGGCCGGAAATCCTGGTGCCGGTGCATGGCGAGATCCGCCATATGCGTGAACAGGCCCGCCTGGGGCTCTCCTTAGGCATTCCAAAGGCTGTGACGCAGAAGAACGGAGAGATTGTCCGCTTGGCTCCGGGTAAACCGGGCAAGCTCGCCGATGTACCATCGGGCAGGCTCGTGCTCGATGGCGACATCATCGTTCCCGCCGATGGGGAAACGGTGACGATGCGCCGCCGGATGGCGCGCGAGGGCATGCTGATCGTGGCGTTGAACGGCCAGGGACGGGCCCAGGTGGAAGGCATTGGATTGCCGCTGGACGAAGATTATGACGAATTTGTCGAGGAAGCCGAAGGCGATATTGCTGCGGCGATCGGCAAATTGAAGGGCTCAGCCCGCAAGGACCGCGAGAGCGTGTCTGAAGCAGCCCGACTGGCTGCGCGCCGGGCGGCACGGCGGTGGTGCGGCAAGAACCCGCAAACGCGAGTGATTCTGGTGGATTCGTGATGGAATGGACGTCTGTTCTGGCAATCTACGCCCTTTTCTGGGTGATGAGTGCGTTCGTGATGCTGCCATTCGGCATCAAGACGCATGACGAACTCGATATAGAAAAGGTTCCTGGCCAGGCAGAAAGCGCTCCGGGCAATTTCCGGCCAGGCCTGGTGGTTCTACGCGCTACGATCCTCGCGGCGATACTCTGTGCGATCTATGTCGCCAATTACGTCTATGGCTGGATCGAAGCGGAGGATCTCAACGTATTCGGAGAACCGCCAAGCGCCGCCGAACAATAAGCCGGTCAGCTCTGTCAATCTCGCAGGCGCTCAATGGACTGTGCCAGCGCGACGTAGAGCTTGCCCATATCCGACGATAGCAGGGTGACACCCAGTGCCTTGCCGTCCCTGGTCGACAGCATCGTGCGCAGCATGGATTCGAAATCGTGGATGTAGCGCGAAACATGTTCGCGAAAATCGCTGTCGCGCTGATAAATCTCGACGATTTCCTTTGCTTCGGAATGCTCGAGCAAGCTTACCGCGCGGCGCGTAAAGATGCCCCGGTCTCCGCGCAGATAGGATGCCCAGGCCGTGTCGGTCACTTCGTTCGAAAGCGCCTTGGAAATGTCGATGGCGTTCGAATTCAGGCTCTCCGTGATAAGCGCGGCCCGGCGCGAGAAATCATTATCGACCTGTTCCTGAGCGCGCTCACGGGCCTGAGCCACGCGGGCTTCCAGATTGCCGGCCAGTTCGGCAACAACCGTCAGTTGGTCGCGTAATTGGACGGCCGCCTCGCGGCTCATCTGGCTGGCATGCGTTGCCGCTTCCTCAAGCTCTACGATTGCGTCATCGGCATGGGTCTTGATCGAACGCTGGATGGCCTGCGCACTTTGCTCGCCGATATTCTCTGCGAACTCCTCGACCACCTGATTTTGTCCGTCACCGAGCTTCGCCAGGGTTTCGCGCAAGGATGCCTGCAGGCGTTCGACGGCTTCCGACAGATCACCTTCGACTTTCTGGGAAAGCCCTTCGCTTTCTTGCGACAATTCGGCGAGACCGCGCCTCAGAGTTTCGATCCGCTCGCTATTGGCCTCTCCGCGTTCGCTCAGTTGCTCATACAAATGGTCCAGTTGTTGGAAAGTCGCCTTGCTGTCGTTTTGCGCGGCGATCACATAGTCTGAGAGTGACTGGCCCTTGCTGCCCGCTTCGGTGAGCATCTGCCCCAAGGCGATCATTCGCTCTTCAAAGGCGGCCAGTTTCTCTTGCGCTGCGTCGATCGCCGTTGGCAGTGCTTCACGGCTTTGTCCTTCGCTGGACTGGATGAGTTCGAGAAGCTGCGTGCTTGCCTGCGTGAGGTCCCCAATGGCCGTATCGGCAGATTGCAATGCGCGTTCGTTTCGTTCGAGCTTTGCGTTGATCAGTTCGAGGTTCTTGATCAGATCGCCGCTGGCCTGGGATCCCTGGGTGGAAATCGTCTCAATCTGATTGCCGAGTTCGCCGAACTGCGTGGTCAGTTCTTCTGTGCGGCGTACGAATTCTGCCAGGCTGGTGAGTTGCTGCTCATGACGCTGGGCCATGACTGCATCGATGTCATTCAACCGGCTTTCAAAACTCAGGGCACTGCGTTCCGCGCGTTCGGCCAGATCGGTGTCGATCGCCTGAGCTTTTTCGCTGAAGCTCTGCAAGGTCGCCTGGGTTCGTTCGGCGCCGGCTGCTTCGACAGTGGCGACTTCCTCCAGCGCGGCGGTCAGCCGCTGGCGCAGCCCTTCGATCGAAGCGGCCCAGCTCTCATTTGCGCTGCTTTCGCTTTCCCGCAGATTCTGCGCGAATTCTTCCGCCTCGTGGCGGAGGGTCTCGAACCGGCTTTGGAGTGAAGCGAGAGCAGCGGCTTCCTTCGCATCGAAATCGTCCCAATTTCCGGAGATTTCCTTGCGCAGTGCCTCGGAACGGCGATTGAGCGTGGCAAAGGCCTTGGTTTCCCATTCCTCCAGCTCGCTACGGGCCGCTTCCCCTCTCTGGTCCAGCAGGTCGAAATGCGAGCGAGTGGTTTCCTCAAGCTCGGTGGCCTGGTCTTCGAAGGACGCGATCGCGGCATCGATTCTGGCGCGAAGTGCCGCCACCTGGCGCTCGCTCGCCTCGCCGAACTCGTTGAGCCGGTGAAATCCGCTGATCATGTCGTTCAGCTGGGTCTGAGCGGTGCGGCCGGCATTTCCGATCTGGCTGGTGACGTCGCGGGCCGAAGTTGCGATAACGGGTAATTCGCCGCGCAGCTTGTCCATGTTTTCCAAAGCGCTGACGCTAACACTTTCGATGGATTCTACGCGGCTGCTGTTTTCCTTGATTAGGCCTTCCAACTCGCTGGCATGTTTCGAAATCCGTTCGCCCGCTACGCGCCCCAGGGATTCAAGATCGCGAGATTGAGAGGCAATGAACTCTCTTGCCAGGCTCAATTCCCGATTGACCGTAGTCAGCCGGTCTTCAAGCTTTGCCGATTCCTGCGTCAATTCGCGTGCCACGTTGCGAAAACGCCCAGCTTCCCGTGTGCTTGAACGCATTGCGAGCAGCCAGACAGCGATGACCAGCAATGCTGGAGTGGCCCAATCGGTGATCCACCCGCTCCATTGCTGCAGCGTAGCGCCTGCAAGCATTTCCTGTTGATTTGCGAAGACGAAGAAGCCGGTCCAGGCAATGAGTGCAATGCCGGCCAATGCGGGCATGATCCAGACGGCTTTTGAAGTTTCCACCTCGTGCACATCGTCGGATACCATCTCGGTGAGGAGGATCTCATCGTCGGCATTCGCCGGAGCCGTCGTTTGCGGCAATTCGGGCCGATTTTCCTCGGCTCCCACGGCGGTGATATGCGAATTTCCTGACATAAATCGAGAATATCACGGAAACGAAGACGATAAACCCCCGTTAACTTTGTGGTGCTATTAAAATGCCATGGCCTACGAAAACGGAGCACTGGACGCCACTTTAGTCGCCGCAGCTGGGGGCGACGAGGCGCTCGTCGTCGAATTGCGGGATGCCTTCGTGGAAAGCCTGAGACTTCAGATCGACCTGCTGCGCCGCTCGCGCTGTGACGGCAACTGGAATGTCGCCGCGATGCGTCTGAGAGGGCTCGGCGCCAGCTTTCATTCCGAGACGCTGGTGGCGCTGGCCGACGAGGCGCTGGAAGGCGCCCCTGGCGAGCCGGGTGTGGTCCGCAAGCTCGAAGCCTTCGTAGACGAATTTACGTCGGCATACGGCTGATCAGCGCTTTCCCCGCTTGGCACCGGTCTGGCGCTGCCTTAGATCGGCAGCGTGCGGACAGTCCTTCTTACACAAATGCGGCGAGCCAAGGACGCCCCGGAGGTTCCGATTTCGGAAATCTCTCTGGCGGGCATGTCCATTGGCGAGCGGCAGCTCGATTTTGCCCTGGCGTTCGGCTGTGAGCAGGTCATCTGCATCACTCACGAGGACGAGGATGCCTATGCCGATCTGCGCGAGCAGGCGGAAGCATGCGGAGCGGAATTCACCGCGATATCCAGCGCGAGATCGCTGCTGGGCAAGGTCGGAACGACTGACGAACTGGTCGTCATCGCGGAGGGGCTTCTTCTGGACGCAGGAATTGCGCTCGATGCGCTGTCGGGGCGTAATGGCGTGCTTGTTCTGCCGGTCGATACCGGAATTGCAGCCGGTTTCGAGCGAATAGACCTCAATTATGCCTGGGCTGGGGTACTTTGCATGCCTGGCAGCCTGGTGGAGCGCCTGACCCAGTTGCCGCCCGATTGCGACGCTGCTTCGGCGTTGCTGCGCATTGCTCTTCAGGCGCAGGTCCCGGAACGACAATTGCCAGAATCCGTGGTCGCACAGCAGAAATTGGCCCTGGTGGGCGATGCTTCACGGGTGACGGAGATCGGAGAACAATGGCAGATCGCCAATATTCCGCGGCCCAGCATCTATGCGCCAGGCCGCTCCATTACGTCTCTGGCAATGCGCAAGATGGGCGCATCGATCCTCGCAAAGGGATTGAAGCCTTCGCTTTTCAAGGGAGCGGGCTTGACGATCGCTGCTGCAGGCTGCGCTGCATCTTGGTTCGGTGTGCCGGTAGTGGGCATTGCGGCAGGTGGGCTAGGCTGGCTCGCCGCGCAGGCCGGGACAGCTCTGGACCGGATGATGCATGTGGGTATCGCGGAAAAGCCGTCCTCCGAAGGCGCCGATTTCGCGATTGGCTGGATGTTCGACGTCCTGCTTGTCGCGATATTGACCTTCGCTTTGTATGGAAGTTGGCCCGATAGGTTGTTTGTTTCCGTCGTAATGCTTGCATTTCTGCGGCTTTGGGAGAATCTCGCGAAAGGCCGATGGGCAGATCTGGCGCATGACCGATTGCTGTTGGCTGCAATTTTGGCCGTGGCCGCCGGTTTTGATGTTACGAGAACCGTAATTCAGGTAATCTGCGCCGGATTGATTTTGGTGCTCCTGGGCGTTGTGGGCGCGCAATCGCGGCTAACGTCGACTTAACCAAGGCCGGCTATGAGGGGACGATGACAGCAGCCGGACCATCTCCCGATTCCGCAATGAGCGTGAATGCCGCCTTGCGCGCGGAGTTGGCCGAGTGCGATGCGGCGCTGGGCGCGCTTATACCTACGCTCAAGACTTTGCTGGCTGGCGGCCGCAATACTGCTCTTAGCGAGGATGTCGTGGCCAGGGTGCGTGGCATGATGGCGGAGATTGCCCGGCAATTGCTGCATACTCAGGCGCAATCGGCCCAACCGGAAGACGAAGCGGTCTATATTTCGGACCGCAGGGAAGCGCTCACCGGCCGCCTGCTCGGCAATGCCGATCTCTTGCGTTTTCTGCATGGTCTGGCCATCGAAGGCCAATTGAGCGAGCGCCTGCGGGTGCACAATGCACTCGACCCGGTTCTCTCGCCGCTTCTGCAAAGACTGATCGCCAGCGCCGAAACCGAGATCTTCGAATTGGCTATGTCGGTTCTGGCCGGGCAGGCTCGATTTGTCGAAGGCTGGCGCAGAATGAAGCTTCCTCTGAACGAACTGCCTGCGGGCCTGTTCGACGCAGTACTCGCCGATTACCGCAAAGCTGCGGCCGAAGCCGACAGCGAAGCGGCCGAACAGGGTGTCGCCAGCCTGCGAAAAGCATATGGAGAAGGCAAATGCCGAACGGAGCTGATTGCGCGGCTTCTCGGTCAATTGGGCGATGGTGACCTGAGCGACGCATTGTCCATCGCCCAGGCAGGCGCCGCAATTTTTGTTTCCGCTCTTTCCATTGCGGCGGACCAGGAAAGGGACATTGTTGCTCTTTCCACCAATGAGAGCCAGCATCTGCGCATGTCGCTTCTACTGGGCGCCGCAGGGCTCTCTTCCCAGGCTGCAGCGGAGCAACTCCTGGTTTTACACCCGGATGCCTCCCTGCCGGATCGTATAGATCAACTGAGCGCCGAGAGCGCTTCGGCGGTCTTGCGAGCAAATATGAGCGGCGGAGCGGAATAATTTTGTGCGTCCGCTAGGCCGATATATCGCGACGGCGCGCAGTGATGCCGAGGATCGGCTGATCGAGGCCGGTGAGCCGCTCGCCACGTTGCAGCGCCGCAGCGGCGGCGAAATACCCGGAACGATCGCTACGCCTTCCATTCTGGAGTTGGTGAGGAGAGCGCGCCAATACGGGCTGCGCCTGGCGCAAACCGTCCATGCCCAGGACGATCAGGATGCGATCATCGCATGGATTGAAGTGTCTCCCGCAAAGGATGGCGAAGGCGGCTGCGACATCGCGCTTGCGAATTGGCAGACCGTGCCGCTTCCGGATGAAGATGCCGCCATGCTGGCCGTCCGCAAGACGGCAATCGACCATCTGGTTTCCGAGTTTTGCGCCAGACTGGATTCCAAACAGAACCTCCTGACGGTGGATGGTAGTGCGCCGGAGCTCGGCGAGCTGATCGATCGAATGCGGGGGAGCGTCGGACAGCCCTGGACCGATTTCGTCGAGGTGGAGGGAATGCACCACCACCAGCCGTTGCATTGGCGCCTGTTGGACGGGGCAAAGGTCAAACTGGAAGGCTCTGCGCGCAGCTGGACGGCCAGCTTTGTGCCTCTTGGCGGACCCGAAGCGGGGTCCGCAGGTTTCGAGCTCTATCTGATTGCAAACGAACCGCCGCCTTCACGGCATATGGAAGCTCAGGCGGAAAGCGTGGCACAGGCTTTCGGTGATGCTTCGGTCGGGCGGGAGATTGCCCCCGTTCTTCGTCATCCCATTTCCCGCATCATTGCCAATGCGGGCACGATCCGGTCCCGCTTGGCAGGGCCGATTGCCGAGGAATACAGCAATTATGCAGCAGACATCGCTGCGGCCGGCGAACATTTGCTGACCTTGATAGAAGACCTGACCGATGTCGAAACGGTCGAGGCAGAGGATTTTACCACCGCGCCGGATCTCGTCGATCTGGCCGACATTGCCCGCCGTGCAGTCGGCATGCTTTCCGGACGCGCCAAAGAGCGCGGGATAAAGGTCGACGGGCCGGATCATGACGAGTCCTTGCCGGCAATCGGCGAATATCGCCGGATATTGCAGATTCTGCTGAACCTGATCGGTAATGCGATCCGCTATTCGCCGGAAGGATCTTCGATCTGGGTCCGTGTCCTGAATGAAGGGGACCGTGCGAGCCTGACGATCGCGGACCAAGGCCAGGGGCTGAGCGCAGAAGAACAGCAGGCCGTGTTCGAGAAGTTCGAACGCTTGGGGCGCTCTGGCGACGGAGGCTCGGGGCTTGGGCTATACATCTCGCGCAAGCTTGCCCGTGCGATGGGCGGCGACCTGACTGTGGAGAGCGCGAAGGGAACCGGCGCCCGCTTCACGTTGACACTCAAGGCCCAGTTGGAGGCCTAACGCAGGCGCCTGCCGCCGACCACCAGCAAGGCCCCCGCAACAACAGTGATCGATCCGTTGATTGCCCATTGCCGATCGGCAAGCATGAAGCTCTCGGCAGGCCACATGACAATGCCGAGACCCTGCAAGGCCCAAAGGCCGCCTGCCAAAACCAGCAGGCCGCCCAGGATCATCAATAGAAGGGCAATAGCGCCGCGCATGAGGCTGACGCTACACCTTGGTTTAGCGGTTTTCTACCGGAACGTAGTCGCGCTGAGTCGGGCCGGTATAGAGCTGACGCGGGCGGCCGATCTTCTGGCCGGGGTCGGAAATCATCTCGTTCCACTGGGCGACCCATCCGACTGTCCGCGCAAGCGCGAAGAGAGCGGTGAACATCGTAGTCGGGAAGCCGATGGCGGAAAGAATGATGCCGGAATAGAAATCGACATTGGGGAACAGCTTCTTCTCGACGAAATAGTCGTCGTGGAGGGCCAGCTCTTCCAGCCTCAAGGCCGTCTCGAACAGCGGATCGTCGACCTTCAAGGCGTCGAAGACCTCGCGCACCGTCTTCTGCATTACGGTCGCCCGCGGATCGTAATTCTTGTAGACGCGGTGGCCGAAGCCCATGAGGCGGAACGGGTCGTTCTTATCCTTCGCGCGCTCGATATAATGCGGAATCTTGTCCGGAGTGCCGATCTCGCGCAGCATGTTGAGCGCCGCTTCGTTCGCGCCGCCATGCGCAGGCCCCCACAGGCACGCAATGCCCGCTGCGATACAGGCGAAGGGATTGGCGCCCGACGAACCGGCGAGCCGGACAGTCGAGGTGGACGCGTTTTGCTCGTGATCGGCGTGCAGGATGAATATCCGGTCCATGGCCCGCTCGACCGCAGGATGGAGCTCGTAGGGCTCGGCAGGCACGCCGAAGGTCATCCGCATGAAGTTGCCGGTGTAAGACAGCGAATTGTCCGGATAAAGGAATGGCTGCCCGATCGAATATTTGTAGGCCATGGCCGCGATCGTCGGCATCTTCGCGATCAAGCGGTGCGAGCTGATCCGGCGGTGTTCCGGATCGGAGATGTCGGTGCTGTCGTGATAGAAGGCCGACAATGCGCCGACGACGCCGCACATGATGGCCATGGGGTGCGCGTCGCGCCGGAAGCCCCGATAGAACTGGATCAGCTGCTCATGCAGCATGGTGTGGCGTGAAATCGTCCAGTTGAACTTGTCGAGCGTTTCCTTGTCTGGGAGCTCGCCATTGAGCAGCAGATAGGAAACTTCAGTGAAGTTGGAACTCTCGGCCAGTTGGCCGATGGGGTAACCGCGGTGAAGCAGGACACCTTCTTCACCATCGATATATGTCAGCGCGCTCTCGCAGGATGCGGTGGACGTGTAGCCAGGATCGTAAGTAAACATCTTCGATTGGCCGTAGAGCTTGCGGATGTCGATGACATCCGGGCCTACCGAACCTTCGAAAACGGGAAGTTCGTAACTGTTTCCGCCTACTGAGAGCGTCGCGTTCTTGTCACCCAATCTCGGTCTCCTCAAATCTCTGCTGTCTGGTTGCTTG
>JAUHYZ010000059.1 GCA_030426245.1 Alphaproteobacteria bacterium
TCGGGGAGCAGCCCCTTGAGGCAGGGTTGCGCCTATATTGGGGCATGCCGGGTTTGGCAAGCAGTCTGCGCATGGAAATTCGCAGCTTCTCGATTCAGGCGATGAATTGTTCGGTTACGATGCGTTCGTCCAGCGCATGGCCGGGGTCGAACAGCAGCGTCAGTTCCTTGTCATGCGCGATTTCGATGTGGACTTCCGCGATGTCGCGAATTTCCCGCTGGTCCGCCACTGCGGCCACAGGGCGCTTTTCGGCTTCGAGCACGCGGAAGGACACCCGGCTGCGGTCGGGCAGGATGGCGCCGCGCCACCTGCGCGGGCGGAACGGACTGATCGGGGTAAGCGCCAGCACTTTCGAATCGAGCGGAAGGATCGGCCCGCTTGCCGACAGGTTATAGGCTGTGGAACCGGCCGGGGTGGCGAGTAACACGCCGTCGCAGGAAAGCTCTGGAATGCGGACCTTGCCGTTGACGCTGACCTTGATCTTGGCCGTCTGGCGCGTTTCGCGCAGCAGGGAGACCTCGTTGATCGCGCAGCAGCGGATTTTCTCCCCGTCGCGTGTCACCGCCTCGACCTGCAGGGGATTGACGGCGATCGCACGGGATTTGCGAATCCGTTCAAGAAGATTTCTACCGCTCTTGAAGCTGTTCATCAGGAATCCGACGGTCCCCAGATTGAGGCCGTAGGCGGGTATTTCGCGGTCTTTTTCCAGCATCAGGTGCAGCGTTTGCAGCATGAAGCCGTCGCCGCCCAGGACCACCACGGCATCGGCCTCATCCAGCGGAGCCCATTCTGCCACATCGGCCAGCAGTTCGGCCGCCTGCTGTGCTTGCGGCGTATCGGAGGCGACAAGAGCCATGGCCGAAAAGGCCTGATTTGGGCTCTTCGTCTTGCTGCTTCCGGCCATTTCCTTCGTGACCCCCGAAACAAAACCTGAAAAAACGTTCGCTCCCTATGGGGATAGCGGTTGCTTTTGGCAATTGCGTCACCGAATCCGTTCTATTGGAAGGAAATTCTAACCGCTTTCGGCTATGGGGTCCAAATGGCGAGCGAGCCCACAGAACCGTTCGATGACGATCGCGATGCGCTGACCGGCCTGGCCGGCGCCGGTGCCGTGCGCGAGAGGATCGCGCAATGGCACTCTCAGGCCGCCGAAAGCGGGCCTGCACCGATCCATGCAATGATGGTTGGGCTACGCCGGTTCGACACCGTCAACCTGGCCTATGGCGAAGCCGCCGGAGACAGCGCGTTGGTCGCCGTTGCAGCCCGCATGCTGCGTTTCGCGGCGGACGAGATCGAAGGGCAATGGATCGTCTCGCGCATAGGCGGGGGCAATTTCCTGCTGGCGGCGAACGAATCCTGCAGCCGTGAGCGCTGGCAATGGTTGGCCGAGGCGCTGGCCGAGAGCATCGCCCGCCCGATTGCCAACCCAGTGGGCAGCGGGACCATGCGCCTGTGGCCGCGTATCGCGCTGATGCGGACACTGCGCGGGGAAGACGCCGACGCGATGTTCGAGAGGCTGGCAGAGGCGCTGGAGCGGGCGCAGCATGCCACTGGGCGGCGCCTCTTATGGGTCGATGGCGAGATGAGCCTGGCGGGCCGCAGCGGCGCCCTGCTGGATGCAGACCTGATTGCCGCCCTGGACCGCGACGAGATCGAAATGCTGTTCCAGCCGCAATTCGCAGCCAGCGACGACGCTCTGGTCGGGGCCGAGGCGCTGGCGCGGTGGCAGCATCCTGCACTCGGCCGCATCGGTGCGGGGGCACTGTTCGCCATTGCGGAAAGAGCGGACCACGTGGCGCAGCTTTCCCACCATATTGCCGGGCGAGCAATCGGTGCGGCGGCGGCCTGGCCGCGCTCGCGCAGGCTGTCGCTCAATGTCACGCCGGCAGACCTTGCGGCAGGCAATTATGCCAACGACACTGCGGAGATCCTGAACGAGACCGGGTTCGATCCGGAGCGTCTGACGCTGGAAATCACCGAACAGGCGCTGCTGACCGATATCGACCGTTCGGCGCGCACCTTGAACAAGCTCGTCGATCTGGGCGTCCGCATTGCGCTGGACGATTTCGGCGCCGGCTTCTGCAATTTCCGCTATCTGAAGCTGCTGCCGCTCTATTATCTGAAACTCGACCGTTCGATGATCGACGGCATCGTGGACGATCCGCGCGACCTGGCAGTGTTCCGCGGGATCGTCGCCATGGCCCAGGCGCTCGATCTGTCGGTGATTGCCGAAGGTATCGAAACGGAAGAACAGCGCGCCCTGATCGTTCAAGAAGGCTGCGAGTTCTATCAGGGCTTCCTGCGCGCCAAACCGATGGATGCAGACGAGTTTATCGAGCTTGCGAAGGCCTAGGCCGCTTCCTTCTTCCCCCTGCGGACAATCCCTGACAAGCCTCTGGTGAGCTGTAGCAGGCCGTTCAACCGCGACTTGGGATCGCCCCATGCGCGCTCCACCACCAGCTTCATGTCGGGCCTGAGCCGCACGGTATCCTGCAGCCGTTCCACATAAGCGAGCAGCCCGGCGGGATCGGGGAAATCGTCATTGTGGAACGTCACCAACGTACCGCGCGCGCCCACATCGATCTTCGCGATATTGGCCTCTATTGCGAGATGTTTGATCTGGATAAGCTTGACCAGGTTCTCCGTCGGGCCGGGAAGTGGGCCGAAGCGGTCGATCATCTCGGCGGCGAGTGCATCGAGCTCGCCCATGCCGCCTGCTTCGTTGAGCCTGCGGTAGAGCGCCATGCGCACGGCCAGATCCGGGACGTAATCTTCCGGGATCATGATCGGGGCGTCCACCGTGATCTGCGGCGACAGGCTGGAGGATTCGCGTTCCAGCCCCATATCGCCGGCCTTAGCTGCCAGGATCGCGTCTTCCAGCATCGACTGGTAAAGCTCGAAGCCGACTTCCCTGATATGGCCCGATTGCTCGTCGCCCAGCAGATTGCCCGCGCCCCGAATGTCGAGATCGTGGCTGGCAAGCTGGAAGCCCGCCCCAAGACCGTCGAGATCGCCCAGCACCTTGAGCCGCTTTTCCGCCACATCGGAAAGCTGCGTGTCGGCGGGATGCGTCAGATAGGCATAGGCGCGCAGCTTCGACCGGCCCACGCGCCCGCGCAGCTGATAGAGCTGGGCGAGGCCGAAGCGGTCCGCACGGTGAATGATGATCGTATTGGCCGAAGGGATATCCAGCCCGCTTTCGACGATGGTGGTGGAAAGCAGCACATCGTATTTCCGCTCGTAGAAGGCGGCCATCCGCTCTTCCACGAAGCTGGGAGCCATTTGCCCATGTGCGGTGATCGGCTTCACTTCGGGCACATGATCGTGCAGCCATTGTTCGACTTCGGGCATGTCGGCGATGCGCGGCACGACGATGAAGCTCTGGCCGCCGCGGTGATGTTCGCGCAGCAATGCCTCGCGCATAACCATCTCGTCCCATTCCATGACATAAGTCCGCACGGCGAGGCGATCGACCGGGGGCGTCTGGATCGTTGAAAGCTCCCGCAGGCCGCTCATGGCCATTTGCAGCGTGCGGGGGATGGGCGTGGCGGTGAGGGTGAGGACATGCACGTCCGCCTTCATCTCCTTCATCCGTTCCTTGTGCTTCACGCCGAAGCGCTGTTCCTCGTCCACGATAACCAGGCCGAGGCGCTTGAAATTCACCTGCTTGGAGAGAATGGCATGCGTGCCGACCACGATATCCAAAGTGCCGTCGGCAATGCCCCCCCGCGTCTCGCTCGCTTCCTTGGCGCCGACGAGGCGGGACAGGCGGCCTATCTTGAGCGGGAAGCCCTTGAAGCGTTCCGTGAAGTTTTCGTAGTGCTGGCGGGCAAGCAATGTGGTGGGCGCGATCACGGCGACCTGATAGCCTTCCATCGCGGCAATGAAGGCGGCGCGCAGCGCGACCTCCGTCTTGCCGAAGCCGACATCGCCGCAAACCAGGCGGTCCATCGGCTTGCCGCTGGCGAGATCCGAGAGGACATCGTCGATCGCGCGGTCCTGATCGTCGGTTTCCTGCCAGGGGAAACGCTCGACGAACTGGTTGAAACTCGATTCCTCGGGTTGCAGCGGCGGGGCCTTGCGCAGCGCCCGCGCGGCGGCGGTTTTCAGCAATTCGGCGGCGATGGCGCGAATACGCTCCTTCAGCCGTGCACGGCGCTTCTGCCAGGCCTCTCCGCCCAGCCGGTCCAGCGGCAGCGCTTCTTCGGAAGAGCCATAGCGCGACAGGACGTCGATATTCTCGACCGGGATGTAGAGTTTGTCGCCGCCGGCATACTCCAGCATCACGCAATCGTGCTGGCTCTTGCCGACCGTGATCGGCTCCAGCCCCAGATATTTGCCGATGCCGTGTTCGATATGAACGACCAGATCGCCGGCATTGAGCGTGGAAAGCTCGGCCAGGAAGGCATCGGCATCGCGCTTGCGCTTGCGCCGGCGGACGAGCCGGTCGCCAAGCAGATCCTGTTCGGTCAGCAGTTCCAGTTCGTCATTGGAAAAGCCGGTTTCGAGCGGCAGAACCACGGCAACGGGTGCGCCCTTTGCGGCCATGCCGAGCGCGTCCTGCCAGCTTTCGGCCAGTTTGGGCGCCGTGCCGGTCTCGCCCAGAATCGAGGCTATGCGCGAGAGCGAGCCCTTCGAATAGGCTGCGAAGAGCGGTTTCTTGCCGGCCTTGCTCAGAGCCGAGAAATGCGCGGATGCGGCTTCATAGACATTGTCGCCGCGGGCCCGCTCCGGCGTGAAGTCGCGGGAACTGGAAAATCCGAAATCCAGAATGGATTCGCTTTCGGGCTGCGCGAAAATGTCCGCGCGGTGGATTGGCCATTCGGCAGTCTTCTCTTCGAGTTCGCCGCGTGAAAGATAGAGCGTGTCGGTCGCCAGCGGACGATAGCTGCCTGCGGCCTGTCCGGCGCTTTGCAGGCGCGATTCGTAATAGTCTTCGATATCCCCGAACCGTTCTTCGCCGGCCGCGGATGCGGCTGCGTCGATCACCAGGATATCGCCCGAAGACAGATGATCGAACAGCGTCGAGAGCTTTTCTTCGAACAAAGGCAGCCAATGTTCCATGCCGGCCAGGCGGCGCCCGTCGCTGACCGCCTGGTAGAGCGGATCGCCGGTGGCGTTGGCACCGAACCGTTCGCGGTAATGGCTGCGGAAGCGCTTGATCGTGTCTTCGTCCAGCAGCGCCTCGCTTGCAGGCAGCAGTAGATGGCTTTCCAGCGTGCCTGTGCTGCGCTGCGTATGCGGGTCGAACAGGCGCAGGCTTTCCAACTCGTCGCCGAAGAAATCCAGGCGCAGGCCCGCTTCCAGGCCCGAAGGATAGATGTCGAACACCGATCCGCGCACGGCGAACTCGCCGGCATCGGCCACAGTGTCGGTGCGGGAATATCCCTGGCGCTGCAGCAGCGCGATCAGGCTTTCATGCCCGATCTGCATGCCCGGCTCGATCGCGCGGACGGATTCGCGAATGCGGAACGGGGACAGCACGCGTTGCAGCACTGCGTTGACGGTCGTCACCAGAAGCTGCGAATTGGTGGTGCCCGCCTGCTGCAAGCGGTGCAGCGCAGAGAGGCGCTGCGCGCTGATCGAAAGGGCAGGGCTGGCCCGGTCATAGGGCAGGCAGTCCCAGGCGGGAAATTCGATGACTTCCAGTTCCGGGGCGAAGTAGCCCGCCGCATCGCTGACGGCCCGCATGGCCGCGTCGTCGGGCGCGATGAAGACTGCGCGGCCCTTCGCAGCGCGGGCGAGATCGGCCAGGATCAGTGGCTGCGCTCCGCGCGCGACCGATGACAGGGTGAGGGGGCGCTGCGCGCTCAACAGGCGCTGGAAATCTGGCATTTTTCGGCTTCTGCAATCTCGGCTGGGCATGCGCAAATACCCGTTTGCGCGAGATCGTGCGCCAACGGGCTGGGTGGATTCGGCTTGCTCCTAGCCGCTGGGGCGCGGCCTGTCGAACCTGTTGCCCGGACGAAGCCTCAAATTTTTACGTAATCGAGTTTCTGCATGGTCTGCATCATCCGCCCGGAATATTTTTCCGGTACGGGCTGGGCCTGAAATGCCCAGGCCATGATGTCGACATCGTCTTCATCCAGCAGCGCTTCGAACCATTCCAGTTCTTCGCTCGTCCATTGCTTGTGATAGCGATCGAAGAAACAGCCGATCATATAGTCGGCTTCGCGTGTGCCGCGATGCCAGGCGCGAAACCTGGCACGATCGAGACGGGTGTCGTGGTCCATCATGTCCCCGCTACGTGAGGCGAAGAACCTCGACAAGCTTTGGTTCCACTTGCTGAGAACTGAGGGGGTTGGTGTGTTCATTTTCCTTTCAGGGCTTCGATTATCTCCGGGCCCTGCTTTCCGATGAAGTCCTTGGCCAATTCGCCATGCAGCACCTGCTTGAGCTGCTTGTGATAATGATTGCGCATTTCGCCGAGCGTGCGCGGATCGGCGATGACGACCAGCGTTTCGATCTTGTGGCCGAGCACCTGGCCGTTCAGCCATTCGGCCACGGCGGCGGCATGCGCGTCTTCCTCCAGCCTGTGAGAGGAGGGATTGGCGCTGGTCGACTGGTGGTGCGTGCCTGCGCCCTTGTTATGCTCGTCCAGCTTCGGGCTGGGCATAGGCTCCAGTTCCGGTTCGGCTTCACGGCCGCTATTGCGGAAAAGCTCAAAATTTTCGCCGTCTACCAATGCGATGATGGTGCCATGGGGAAGCAGCATTATCGGTATTCTCCTATCATTCAGGGTTACAACGCATGCCGGAATTCAACGTTCCTGGGGGCATTATGTCCATGAGCCAGATCAATTATCCGCCGCGTCTGGCGGAATCTTCCAAGATGCAGCAATGAGGGCGTCATGCGGCCCGAAATCCTCAATCCGCTCTTTGCCGAGATCGACACGCTGGAAGGCGTGGGGCCGAAGCTGCGCAAGCCGCTGGAAAAGCTGGGTCTCGAGCGGCTGAAGGATCTCGCCTATCACTTGCCGGACCGTTTCGTGTTGCGCCGCACGGTGGACAATCTGGACGAAGCGAGCGTGGGCGAGCAAATCGTTGTCGCCCTGACGCCGACGGAGCAACAGGCGCCGAAAGGGCGCGGACCGTATCGCGTGCTGGCGCAGGACGCGCTCGGAAATATCTGCGCGCTGACCTATTTTGGGCGCGCTTCCTACACGGCGAAGAAGCTGCTTCCCGTGGGGGAGAAGCGCTGGGTGGCCGGCAAGCTCGATCAATATGGGCAGATGCTGCAAATCGTGCATCCCGATCACGTGACCGGGGACAGTGCCGAATTGACCGGCAAGCTGGTGGAACCTGTCTATCCGCTGGCCGAAGGGCTGACGCAGCCGCGCATTGCGGGGCTTGCGGCGCAGGCACTGGCGAAGCTGCCGCAGCTTGCCGAATGGATCGAACCGGGCCTGCTCGACAGGCAGAAATGGGTAACCTGGCGCGATGCGCTGCTGCTCGCGCATAAGGACGAGCATGCTGGTGCGAGGGACCGGCTGGCCTATGACGAATTGTTGGCCAACTCACTGGCGCTGATGCTGGTGAAGGAAAGCAACCGCAATCGGCGGGGGCAGCCGCTGCGCGGCGATGGGTCGCTGCGTTCCCGCCTGCAATTGCCCTTCGGGCTCACTGGTGCGCAGCAGCGCGCAATCGGCGAGATCGAAGGCGATATGGCGCAGTCATCGCCCATGCTGCGCCTCCTGCAGGGCGATGTCGGCTCGGGCAAGACGGTGGTCGCGCTGGAAGCGATGCTGACGGCGGTGGAGGCAGGCACACAGGCGGCCCTGCTGGCGCCCACGGAAATCCTCGCCCGCCAGCATTACGAGACCATTCGCCAGCTTGCCGCGCCGACAGGCGTGAATGTCGCGCTGTTCACCGGCAGGGACAAGGGCAGGGCGCGCGAGAGCATTCTGATGGGGTTGATGGATGGCAGCATCCAGATCGTGGTGGGGACGCATGCGATCTTCCAGGAGGCGGTGAGCTACCGCAATCTGGCCATGGTGGTGATCGACGAACAGCATCGCTTCGGCGTGGGGCAGCGCCTGATGCTGACGCAAAAGGGCAAGGCCGCGCCGCATTGCCTGGCCATGACGGCGACCCCAATCCCGCGTTCGCTGACCTTGGCCCAATATGGCGAGATGGAAGTCTCGCGCCTGGACGAGATGCCGCCCGGGCGGCAGGCGATCGATACGCGGGTGGTCTCGATCGACCGGCTGGCCGATGTGGTGGCCGGGGTGGAGCGCCATCTGGCAAGCGGGCAGCAGGCCTATTGGGTGTGCCCAATGGTGCGCGAAAACGAAGGGGAGGATTTGGCGGCGGCGGAGGCGCGTTTCGCGGCCTTGCAGGCCCGGCTGGGCGACGCTGTGGTGCTGGTGCATGGGCAGCTCAAACCCGAGTTGAAAGATGCGGCGATGGAGCGTTTCGCGCGGGGCGAGGCCAAGCTGCTGGTCGCGACAACCGTGATCGAAGTGGGGGTCGACGTTCCGGCTGCGACGCTGATCGTGGTCGAGCAGGCCGAGCGTTTCGGCCTGGCGCAATTGCATCAGCTGCGCGGCCGGGTGGGGCGCGGATCGGAAAAGTCGGTCTGCCTGCTGCTGCGCGGGGAACAATTGTCCGAAACCGGGCGCAAGCGCCTCGCCTTGCTGCGCGAAACGCTGGACGGGTTCCGGATTGCCGAGGCCGATCTGGAATTGCGCGGCGGCGGCGAGCTGCTCGGCACGCGGCAATCGGGCGACGCGCCGTTCAACGTCGCCACGCTGGACCAGATTCAGCGCCTGCTGCCGTTGGCGCATGACGATGCGCGGCTGCTGATCGAACGCGATGGCGGGCTCGCCAGCCAACGCGGGGAGGCTGCCCGCCTGCTGCTTTATCTGTTCGAGCGGGATTGGGGCGTCCAACTGCTCCGGGGCGGGTAGAGATCGGGGCTCAGCGGTGCCACGCGCCGCCTTTTTCATTGCCTCGCCAAGGGAGCGTCCCTACACCCCGCCCAACTTGACCGGAACTGCCGAAGGCCGCCCCACTTGATCCTCTCCAGCTTCGAATGGACCATTGCAAAGCGCTATATGCTGCCTGGCCGCGGCGAGGCGTTTATTGCGCTGGTCGCGGGGATCAGCCTGGTGGCGGTGATGCTGGGCGTTGCGGCTCTGGTCATCGTGATGAGCGTGATGAACGGCTTCCGCGCAGAACTGCTGGACAAGATCGTGGGGCTCAACGGCCATGCGATCATTCAGGCCTATGGCGGGCGGCTGGAGAACTGGGAGGATATTCTAGAGGAGGCCCGCGAAACGCCCGGCGTGGTTCGCGCGTCGCCGCTGATCGAACAGCCGCTGCTGGCAAGCTTCAACGGCCGGGTGGAAGCGATCCTGGTTCGCGGCAATACGCAGGACGATATCGACCGGCTGGAAGAGCAGAAGATCGCGGGCGATCTTTCGCAGCTGAAGGCGGATGCAGCCAAAGTCGCGATCGGTGCACGCCTGGCGGAGAACCTGGGCGCGCGGATGGGCGATACGATCACGATCATCAATCCGCAGGGGCGCTCCACCCCGTTCGGCACGGTTCCGCGGCAGATCGGCTATGAAGTTGCGGCGATCTTCGAAATCGGCGTCTACGATTACGATCAGGCCTTCGTGGTCATGCCGATGACGGAGGCGCAGACGCTGCTGCTGATAGGCGATGCGGTCAACGTCATTGAAGTGAAGACCAGAGATCCCGATACGGTGACGGAAACGCTCGCTCCATTGCAGCGACAGCTGGCCGGTAAAGCCGTGATCTCGGACTGGAAAACGATCAATTCCAGCCTGTTCGAAGCTTTGGCGGTGGAGCGGGTGGCGATGTTCGTTGTCCTTTCGATCATCGTGCTGGTCGCCGTGTTCAACATATTGAGCTCGCTGATCATGCTGGTGCGGGCGAAGACGCGCGACATCGCGATCTTGCGCACGATGGGGGCGACGCGCAAAAGCCTGCTGAAGATCTTCGTGACCACCGGCTTCCTGATCGGTGCGCTGGGCACAGTCGCCGGGCTGATCCTGGGCTTCGTGTTCCTCTATTTCCGTCAGCCGATCGTGCGCGGCATAGAGATCGTAACGGGGCAGAATCTGTGGGACCCCTCGATCCGTTTCCTCACCGAGCTGCCGAGCCGGACCGACCCGGCCGAGGTGCTGGCGATCAGCGTCATGGCGCTGGTCTTCAGCTTCGTCGCCACGCTCTATCCGGCTCTGAAAGCGGCCAGCACCGATCCGGTGCAGGTGCTGCGCTATGAGTAGCGCGCCAGTGGAGCCCGTCATCCGCCTGTCCGGCCTAACGCGCAGCTTCAAGCAGGGCCATGTGCAGATCGACGTTCTGCGCGGTGTGGACCTGGTGGTTCAACCCGGCGAGATCGTTGCCCTGCTGGGGCCTTCGGGGTCGGGCAAGTCGACCCTGCTGCAGGCAGTCGGCCTGCTGGAAGGGGGCTTTGGCGGCAGAATCGAAATCGCAGGCGTGGATGCCAGCAATCTTTCGGGCGACGGGCGCACGACGTTGCGGCGCGACCATCTGGGCTTCGTCTATCAGTTCCATCACCTGCTGCCGGACTTCAATGCGCAGGAGAATGTGATCCTGCCGCAGCTTGTGGCCGGCACGTCCCGCACCGAGGCGGAGGCCAGGGCGCGCGAATTGCTGACGGCGCTGGGGCTGGAGCAGCGCTTCGACCACCGGCCCAGCCAGCTTTCGGGCGGGGAGCAGCAGCGCGTGGCGGTTGCGCGCGCGCTGGCCAACCGGCCGCAGGTCGTGCTGGCAGACGAGCCCACCGGCAATCTGGACGAAGTCACCGCCGACAAGGTTCTGGCCGAATTCGTCCGCCTGGTGCGCGGCGAAGGCAGTGCGGCTTTGGTCGCCACGCATAATGAGCGGCTGGCCAAGGCGATGGACCGGGTTGTGCGCCTGCATGAAGGGGTGCTGGAATAGGCCCCCGAGAATCGCCATATTGAACGGAAAGCTAGCAAGAGGAACGAAATATGACCGATCATCCCAGCACCATGCAGGACGGCAGCGAACCGAGCCGCGGTGTGGATTGGGACGACTATGCCACGCTGCATGTCAAAGGCGACGGGCAGGGCGTGTTCTACCGTTTCAAGTCCGTCCGCAGCGGTACGCTGGCCGAGCTTGTCCGTTATGTGATGCGGCTGCCCGAGAACGAACAGCACGATTACGTGATCCAGAAAGCGGGCGATCACCTGCTTTCGCCCGGAGAAATTGCCGAGCTTTCGCGCCGCGACGATTTCCCCGGCTAAGCCCGGCGTGGCGGAGAAACGGGCCGGCATGCGGCCGGCCCGCATCTCTCTCAATCAGGCGTAGGGCCCCATGCCCATGCCTGCCGGTCCGCCCATCAGGCCGTACACGATCATTCCCAGCACGACATTGACCACGATCGCGACGATTACCGTCACGGCGGTATAGCCCCCTGCCTGCTCGGCGGGCACGCCCATGATCGGCGTGACGCCGGTATAGAAGACATAGATGCTGTAGAGGCCCAGAATGCTCAGGATGCCGAGCATCGGGATCAGGCCGAACACGCCCACCACCCAGGCCGCGGTCATGGCATAGGCGACCAGGCGAAAGGCCTTCGAAAAATCGTCCTTGCCGCCGAATTTCGGGGCCAGGAAATTGGCGATATAGCTGACCAGGAACAGCCCGATGATCGACATTACGGCGGATGAAATCGCGGTCCCCAGCGCGGCGCCGAAGCCGGGGCGGAAGTGATAGCCCATCGCGCCATAGCCGAATATCTGGCCGCCGATCAGGCTGCAGATGGGGCTGATCAGAATCAGCGGGAGGGCATATTGGGTGAAGATCTGCGACGGGCTCTTCCCCTCGCTTTCGACCTTGGGCCATTCATCCTTCGGCGCCATGATCATGGCCTTGGCGCGTGCCACGATCGAAGCGGCATTCTGTGAATTCAGTGGATTCTCGGACATAGCCATACTCCCCTTTTCGGCCGTTCTCCCCTTGGGCTGGGGGATGGAACTCTTTTCCGGAACGTTTTGCAAGCCCCTGTTATTGCAGCGGCCATGCGCTTTTCCCCAGCCTTGGACGTGAATCGCTTGATCGTGCGGGCCCGGCTATTACCGTTGCACCTATGGCTTACGCCCCTTTCGTCCCCCTGCGCGTGCTTTCGTCCTATTCGATGCTGGAAGGCGCAATCGATCCCAAGGCGATCGCGCGCCTGGCGAAAGAGCGGGGCTTCCCCGCGATCGCCATCTGCGACCGCAACGGGCTCTATGGCACGATGCCCTTTGCCGCGGCCTGCAAAGAGCAGGGCGTGCAGCCGATCATCGGCACGCTGCTGGGCATCGCGCGGGACGGCGGGAAGCAGATCGATTTCCTGCCGCTTTTCGCGCAGGACGAGGCGGGCTGGCTCAATCTGTGCCACCTTGTCAGCCGCGCCCATCTGGACCGGCCGCTGGAGCTGGAGCCGCATGTCGCGCTGGAAGACCTGCAAGGCCGCACCGAAGGGTTGATCTGCCTGACGGGCGCTTCCGAAGGCGCCGTCACGAAATTGCTGGCAGAGCGGCAGAAGGATGCCGCCCTGGACGTTCTGGAAGGGCTGGAGGCGCTGTTCCCGGGGCGGCTTTATATCGAAGTGGCGCGGCGCGGAAACGCCGTGGAGGAAGCCGCGGAGGAGGCGCTGATCGCGCTTGCCCTCGAACGGGATCTGCCGCTGGTCGCCACTAACCCGGCCAATTATGCCGATCCGCATTTCCATGCCGCGCATGACGCGATGCTGTGTATCGCCAATTCCACGCAGATCGACGCGGCGGACCGCCCGCGCTCCATCCCCGAAGCCTTCGTCAAATCCTCCGCCATGATGGAAGAGGATTTCGAGGATCTGCCCGAAGCGACGGCGAACACGCTGGTGATCGCTCAGCGCTGCGCCCTGGCGCCGCCCAAGCGCCGCCCGATCCTGCCCAGCCTGGCTGGCGACCAGGAAGGCGAAGCGCGGATGATGGCCGAAGATGCGCGGCGCGGCCTGGCGGAAAGGCTTTCCGTCTATGAAGATCTGACCGACGAACAGCGCGCCGAATATGAAAAGCGCCTGG
>JAUHYZ010000009.1 GCA_030426245.1 Alphaproteobacteria bacterium
AACAGACATGGCAGATTGGAACGAACCCCGCCGCACACAGCAGGGATTCGGCGCGTCTCCCAGACTGAACGGCGAAGCTGCCCGCACAGGAGCCTATGATGAAGGCCTGCGGAAGCATATGCTTTCGATCTACAACTACATGACCAGCGGCGTTTTGCTGTCGGGCATCATTGCCTTGCTGATGGCACGCACCGGCATGGCTCTGGCGCTGATGAGCACCCCACTGGCATGGATCGTGATGCTTGCGCCGCTCGGCATCGTTTTCGCCATGAGCTTCGGCGCCAACCGCTTCAGCACTTCGACGCTGCAGGCGATGTTCTGGGGCTTTGCGGTTCTCATGGGCATGTCGCTCTCGACAATTTTCCTCGTCTATACCGGGGCTTCGATCGCGGCGACATTCTTTGCCACGGCCGGCGCTTTTGCCGGGCTGAGCCTCTATGGCTACACCACACAGCGGGATCTGTCCGGCATGGGCAGCTTCCTGATCATGGGCGTGATCGGCCTGCTGATTGCCAGCTTGATCAACATGTTCCTGCAGTCGCCCGGCCTGATGTGGGCGATCAGCTTCCTGGGCGTGCTGATCTTTGCGGGGCTTACTGCGTATGACACGCAGCGGCTCAAGGACCAGTACACCTATGTTGCCGGAACCGAATTTGCCGGCAAGGCAGTCGTTCTGGGGGCGCTGAGCCTCTATCTCGACTTCATCAACATGTTCCTGTTCTTGCTGCGGTTCATGGGCAACCGCAACTGATCGTATGCAGGATTCGCTTTATCGTGCCCGGAGCGCCACTTGGCGTTCCGGGCATTTTCATTGGCGTTTCGGTAGTTTAGTCCCGAATCCTCACCGTGGAGCATGGCAGCAGGCGGCTAGTGGGGCCTTCGCTGCGAAGCTGGAGGGGGTCGCGCATGATAAATAAGAATATCGTTTTGACGTTGCGGACTGTTGCCGGCGCCGCCGCCTTATCGGCTGCTGCTGCCTGCACCAATTCCGCACCGCCGCCAAAAGTCGCGGCAGCCCCAGCCCCGCCGGTGAAGGTGTCCGTTCCGGCTCGGCCCGTCCCTCCGGGAGGGGCTTCGCGCAGCCTCGAACTGCCGGCGAAGAGTTCCGACGGTACGCGCCTCACCGTCAATGCCAATATCTCGCCGCTGGAAGCGGTCTGGAATTTCCGCTCCGGCTGGAACGTGGCGGCGCTGAACTGCCTTGAGGCCAAGTACGAGCCGATCCTGGACGGCTACAAACTCTACCTTGCCCAGCACAAGGACCGCCTGAAAGCGGTGAACCGCGAACTCGACCGCAAATATGAAGAGAAGTTGGGGGACATGGCAACGCGTGAGCGCGAAGCGTACATGACCCAAGTCTACAATTATTATGCGCTGCCACCGGCGCACGATTATTTCTGCGACGCCGCGCTGGAAGTCAGCCAGGCATTCATGCAGTCGCAACCGGACGATCTGGATGCGTTCTCGCAATCGGCGCTGGTCCGCCTCGAAAGAGCGTTCACGCAGTTTTACGACGACATGGAACGCTATTGGGTCGATGTCGCCGAATGGGATGCGAAATATGGCGGCCTCTATGGCGGTCGCGGTGTCGGAAGGTCAATTTACACCAGCGCGCCGGTAAATGTGACATATGACAACGGCGCCAGGGTGCCGCTGTCGGCGCAGACTTCCCAGATGCGGAGCAGCTCGGGCAGGTCCTCGCAGCCGGCTCAGCCCGCCTCCCAGCCGATGGTGCAGCCGCTGCCGGAAGACGATCGCCGTTAGGCTGGCAGGCATTGAACTTTGTCCTTTCATGCGAGGTGCCTCTTCGCTAAGAGGCGCGCTTCTGCGGACCCTAAGGGTTCGCTCTCGCACTGGAACGGGGCCGTAGCTCAGTTGGGAGAGCGCGTCGTTCGCAATGACGAGGTCAGCGGTTCGATCCCGCTCGGCTCCACCAGTGTACCGGCGATTGGCTCGTCTCGGCCTGCGAACCGCAACATTCAGCGCTTCCGGTGCTCACGACCCAGAAGGTCGCTGCGCGCCGGTTCTCGAATGCTACGGCTCTCGGCTCGAGCTGGAACAATTTGCGGCACACTGGACTGAAACCGCCACTTGTAGGATGGTGGCAGGAATTATCCCGGCCACGGTTAAAGTGGCCGCAAGCGCTAATGCGCGACCGTAACCCCGCAAAGGGGCGAGGACAGCCAAGGGGCCTGATGGCTCTGCCGGCGTTTGAGGCAACAAAGATGCATTTTCTCGACCAGGCCAAGATTTATATTCGCTCCGGCGCGGGCGGGCCCGGTGCCGTCAGTTTCCGGCGCGAGAAATATATTCAGTATGGCGGGCCGGACGGCGGCGACGGCGGCAAGGGCGGAGATGTGATCTTCGAAGCCGTGCCCGGGCTCAATACGCTGATCGATTTCCGCTATGCGCAGCATTTCAAGGCGAAGCGCGGCGGCCATGGCATGGGCAAGGACCGCACGGGCGCGGGTGCGCCTGACCTGATCATTCCGGTACCGGTGGGCACCCAGATCATCTCGGACGAAGACGGTGAAACCGTGCTGGCGGACCTGCTGGAAGTTGGCCAGCGTGTGACGCTGCTGGAAGGCGGCATGGGCGGGCGCGGCAATGCGAGCTACAAGACCAGCACGAACCGCGCGCCGCGCCAGCACCAGCCGGGCGAACCGGCGCAGGAAATGTGGGTGTGGCTGCGGTTGAAGCTACTGGCCGATGTCGGGCTGGTTGGGCTGCCCAATGCCGGCAAATCGACTTTCATCAATCAGGTTTCCAATGCCGGCGCCAAGGTCGGCGACTATGCCTTCACGACGCTGATCCCCAAATTGGGCGTGGTACGCCACAAGGGGCGCGAATTCGTGGTGGCAGACATTCCCGGCCTGATCGAAGGCGCGGCAGACGGTGCGGGTATCGGCGACCGTTTCCTGGGCCATATAGAGCGGTGCCGCGTGCTGATCCATCTGATCGATATCGGCGGTACCGACCCGGCCGAAGCGATGCGGATCGTCGAGGAGGAACTCTCCGCCTATGGAGGAGCGCTGGACGAAAAGCCGCGTCTGGTGGCGCTCAACAAGATCGACATTGCCGATGCTGAACTGGCGGAAGGATTCGGCCAGGAACTGATCGATGCAGGAGCAGAGAAGGTCTTTCCCGTCTCCGGCGCGACGGGAGAGGGGATAGAGGCGCTGCTTGATGCCGTCCTGTCATATTTGCCGGAAAAGACTGGAACCGAGCAGCCGGGCGGTGAAGCGGAAGAAGAACAAGACGCAGCGCCCTGGTCACCCATCTGAGGGTGCTTCCAAAGCGGCAGCGCAGCGGCTAAGCCCCGCCCCGCAATGACGATCACGAAACTCACCGATCTGACCGATGCAGACCGTTGCCCCCGGCTGGTGGTCAAGGTTGGCTCCTCGCTGCTGGTCGGCGCCGACGGTTCCGCGCGCAGCGAATGGCTCGCCGCGCTGGTGGAGGAACTCGCCGCCGCACGGGCACGGGGGCAGCAGGTCGTGGTCGTCAGTTCGGGCTCGATCGCACTCGGCGCGGCCCGGCTTGGCCTGGACAAGGGCGGGCGAGGCAATCTTTCCGATGCACAAGCCGCTGCCGCTGTCGGCCAGATCGCGCTGGCGCATCTCTGGTCCGATCTGCTGGGTGCGCACGATATCGTTGCGGCGCAGCTGCTGCTGACGCTGGAGGATCTGGAAGACCGCCGCCGCTACCTCAACGCCGTGGCGACACTCGGGCGGCTGCTCGCGCAAGGCGCGGTGCCAGTGATCAACGAGAATGACAGCGTTGCTACCGAAGAGATCCGCTTCGGCGACAATGACCGGCTGGCGGCGAGAGTGGCACAGGCCTGCGACGCTTCGGGCGTGCTGCTGCTTTCCGATGTCGACGGATTATATGACCGCAATCCTGCCGAGGACGGCGCGCAGCTGCTGCCGCAGGTCCACGGCGTGACGGAGCAGGTCTATGCCATGGCGGACGACCGGTCCGGCTCGGGCATGGGCTCGGGCGGTATGACGTCCAAGCTGCAGGCGGCGGAAATCGCGGAGCGGGCAGGTATCGCGCTGGCCATCGTCAACGGGACGCATACTTCGCCAATCGGGCGGGCGATGGCAGCGGAAGCTGGAACACTTTTCCTCCCCCTGCGCAAGGATACGGCGCGCAAGGGCTGGCTGGCCGGGCGCATGCGGATGAAAGGGGCGCTGACAGTCGACAACGGGTGCAGCAAGGCGCTGGTCATGGGCGGCAGTCTGCTCGCACCGGGCATTACGCAAGTCGGCGGCGAGTTCGAGCGCGGCGATCCGGTGGAAGTGCTCGACAGCGCAGGCAAGGTCATCGCGCGCGGGCTGGCCGAATATTCTTCCACCGAATGCGCGAAGCTGAAAGGCCGCCGCACCGACGAACATCAGGAGATACTGGGCTACGCACCGCGCTCAGCGGTGATCCATCGCGACCAGCTGGTGCTGTTGTGACAGGCGATACAGGCCTGATCGCAGTCACCGGCGCGACCGGTTTTGTAGGCCGCGCGCTGCTGTCCGAAGCGGGAAGCCAGGGCATTGCCACGCGCGCGCTGACCCGGCGCGATCAGCCGCTGCGCCAGGGAGTGGATTGGGTCCGCGGGGATCTGGCGGACCGGCAGGCGCTTGCCCGCCTGGTAAAGGGGGCGGAGGCCGTGATTCATGTCGCCGGCGTGGTCAATGCGCCCGATGCGGCAGGGTTCGAGGCGGGCAATGTCACGGGCACGCTGGAGGTAGTAGAGGCGGCCGCCCGGGCCGGCGTTCCGCGCTTCATCCATGTTTCCTCGCTCGCTGCGCGCGAGCCGAAGCTTTCAACCTATGGCGCCTCCAAGCTGCGGGCGGAAAAGATCGTGGCCGCAAGCGGTCTGGACTGGACGGCGGTGCGTCCGCCGGCCGTCTACGGCCCGTGGGACACCGAACTGTTCGAGTTGTTCCGCGCTGCCAAATGGGGTGCGGTGCCGATGCCGCAGGAAGGGCGCAGCTCGCTGATTCATTCGGCCGATTTGGCGCGCCTGTTGCTGGCATTGGTGCCCAGTGGCGAAGACGTAACGCAGATGATCTTCGAACCCGATGACGGGCGCGCGGCGGGCTGGGGCCACCGGGAACTGGCGCGCGCGATCGGCTGGGCCATGAAGCGGCGCATCTGGATCCCGCAACTGTCGAAGGACATGTTGCTGCGCGCGGCCAAACTCGACCGTATGTTGCGCGGCGCCAAGGCCAAGCTCACGACCGACCGGGTCAATTACATGACCCATCCGGACTGGGTCTGCGCCCCGCAAAAGGCCCCGCCTACCGGACGATGGGCTCCGCAAATCGACACGCGCGAGGGACTCAAGGCGACCGCGGCCTGGTACCGCCAGCAAGGCTGGCTTTAGGACGCCGTCAGTTTTCGGGCAGTTTGGCCGCGCTGCCTGAGAAGAGCCCTTCGTTGAGTCGCTTGTTGGTGGCCGAAACCTTGCTCTGTATTGCGCGGTCGTATTCCTGCGGAAAGTCTCTCTCAGGCAGTATCAGCTTTAGCGCCCGAGCCGCGTACCGCCTCAATCTGCCTTTCTTGAGGCCAATGGCATTGAAGAACCGCAGGACCTCCAGCTGGGAGTATTCGGGAGATTTGTTCTCTGTCAGGCCGCCATCCTTTCGCCAGGCTGGATCGTAGACCAGATTTGCCCGTTGGCAGAAATCCTGAATTAGGCTGTTATCGGGGAAGTTCTCCCGGTCGAACACTGCGACATCCACATTGCCAGGCCCGAAACATTCAGCCCAGGCTTCCACTATCTCTGCATAGTTGGTGGGCACGTAATGCCGCGATATCTCGATCTCATCGAGCTTGGCGATGAAATCCGGAAAGGGCACCGTGAATCTCGATTTGCCCTTCACCAGCTGCGCATACATGCTCTTCACGAAGTCGACCTGACCTCGCAAATACAGGATGATCTTCACCTCGCCGAAAGTCGCCTCAAGCTTGTCGCGCAGGTTCCGGATGGCGGGTTTGTCTTTCGCCACCCACATGAAGATATATTCGCTTGAGATCACATAGTCGCGGGCTTTGGCGTCGTTCAATCCCAGCTCGGCGCTCAACTCGCTCCACATCTCAGCCGGCAATGATGCGAATTCCTGCTCGCTCAATTGCTTCGTATGCTCGACGAAATACCAATGCGCCGCCGGTGTGCCGGATGCTGCGGCAATCTTCCAGGCATTCACCCCGCCAAAGCATTGCAGCTGCCGGTGCGGAATGTCCGATTCAAACTCGCCAAGAAATTTCTGTATCGTTGTACTTCCGGCCTTTGGCATGCCGATATGCAAATAGAGCAACCCGAAACTCCAAAAATCTCAGCGGCATGCCGATGGCGGCTTTGGCAAATGTTCCCTTGCCTTTGTTCGCTCCCGGCTAGGCGCAGCTGCGCGGCAATAGACGGCTCTTCACGGCTTTGCCATTGACTTTATGACTGCCCGCCAAGCCGCTCGGGCTCGCTTCGCAATATCGTTCTTCCGCAAAAAGCGGGCGCAATCTGCAGAGTGACGCCGATTCAATCAACTGCGGGGCCTTCGATTGAACGCATTAAGACTTCGCGGTATCGCAGGCGCGCTGCGTGTGATTGTCTGTTCATTCAAGCCTTGCGTAATATACTTGCGCAAATCACGTGGCTTCGCTGCCGGGTCTGGAGCGGCCTGACGTAAGGCCGATTACTCTTAGCCGCAGAAAGTGCCGACAATTGGACAAGCAGCGTATTCGATGAACGCCGACGAGAAACGCGAGACGGCCTTCGGAAAGGCAATGAAGGGAGCTTCATGGCTCGCTGCGGACAAGTTCGTCTCGATGGCGGCTTCCCTGTTCGTGGCCATTCCCATGGCCAGGCATCTGGGGCCGGCCGATTACGGCCTTCTGAGCCTTGCGGTCTCCTTCGTTGCGATCATCATGCCGATAGCGGCGCTGGGCCTGCATGAAATGGTCACGCGCGAACTGGTCGAACAGCCGGAGCGGCGCGCGTCGATCATGGGCACCGTACTCGCAATGAGGAAGATCTTCGCCGTGCTGGCGATCGGCCTCTTTGGCCTTTACTGCCTCTATGGACCGTTTCCGGATGACCGAACCCGCCTCTATGCCTTTGCAATGGTCGGCCTCGCCATTGCCGGCGACGCGTCGGTATTCCGTAACTGGTTCGTCGCGAACCATGCCTTGCGGGACTATGCCATCGCCAATGTCGTCAAGACGCTGATCTTCGCCGCGATCCGTCTGTGGTTCATTTTCGCGGGCCTTGGCCTTGAAGCGTTCGTCTGGCTGCAGGCGGCCGAATTCGGCACCACCGGACTGGCCGCAATCATTGCCTACAAGTTCAATCGCCTGCCGAAGGAAGGGCTGGAATTCAGGCGCGATCTCGTCGGCTTCTTCCTGCGCCGTAGCTGGCCGCTCCTGCTGGCAAGCGCCGCGGCTGTGATCAATCTCAAGATCGACATCATCCTGCTTGCGAATATGGCGGGGGCCCATGAAGCCGGGATATATGCGGCGGCTGCCAGAATATCCGAAGTCTGGTATGTGATACCCAATCTGTTGCTCACCTCGGCCTTTCCCGGCCTGATGATGGTGCGCGCAAAGGGCAAGGCGGAGTATCACCGCTTCCTGCAGACCGGGCTCGATCTGCTGGTGGCAGTCTCAATGGCGATCGCGGTCGTGATGACGATCATCGGCCCATATGCCATCCCGCTGCTGTTCGGGGTGCAATTCGCCGCAGCCTCCGCGATATTGACTGTCCATGTCTGGTCGGGCGTGTTCGTCTTCATCAGGGCGCTGATCAGCAAATGGCTGATCGCGGAGGAACTTTACCGTTATTCCCTGATCAGCCAGCTGACGGCGGCAATTGCCAACATCGCCTTCAACCTTTGGCTGATTCCGCTCTACGGCGCCATGGGCGCGGCATTGGCCACCCTGATATCCTATTCGCTTTCGGCGATCGGCACGCTTGTCATACTCAAACAGACCCGGCCGATGTTCCGGATGGCGATAAAGTCCCTGTTCTGGTTCGTCCGCGCGCGGCGTCTGACGACCTATTTGATCGGCAAATATCGCGGGGGATGAGCGGCAATTGCACAGCGCCCGATCGGCGATCTGCGTAATGCGCGCAAGGTCACACCATCGGGTCGAAGCCTTCGGGCGGCTGGCGGTAGGCGTCGGGATTGTTGGGCGAATGGATGCCGCATTCGGTCTTGTCCCACCCCTTCCAGCGGCCGGAGCGCGGGTCTTCTCCCGGCGCGACCTTGTGCGTGCAGGGGGAGCAGCCGATCGAAGGATAGCCTTCGGCAACCAGCGGGTGGCGCGGCAGGTCGTGCGCCTGGAAATAGGCTTCGATATCATCCGCCGTCCAGTCGATCAGCGGATTGATCTTCAGCCGCCCCTGCTTGTCCGACGTGTCGATCTCGAAGCGCGGCAGCAGCGCGCGCGTATCGGCCTGGAACGCTTTGCGGCCGGTGATCGAGGCGTCGAAATTGGCGAGCGCGTTGGCCAGCGGCTGAACCTTGCGCAGATCGCAGCAACCATCCGGATCCCAGCTCCAGCGCAGGCCGTTATCGTCCTTTTCGGCAATCACCTTGGCATCGGGCTCAAGATTGCGCAGGTCGGTCAGGCCCAGCCTTGCGGCCAGTTCGTCACGGTAGGCCAGCGTTTCTGGAAAATGCTTTCCGGTTTCCAGAAACAGCACCGGCAAGGATTTGTCGACTTCGGAAATCAGGTGAAGCAGCACGGCGCTTTCCGCCCCGAAGCTGGAAACCACGGCAATGTCCCCGGCCAGATTGTCCTGGAACAGGCTGGTCAGCAATTCACGCGTGTCGCTGCCCCGGAACATCCGGTTCAGACGGATCGCGTCCCCTTCGGTGAAACGCGGGGCAGTGTCGATCAAATCGCGCTTGCGGGCGGACACCTTATCCATGGCTCCCTTCCTTGTGGCGAAGTTTCCAGATCGGTGCACGCGTATCGGCGGCGGCCTGGTAGACTTCCGGCCAGGTGCGCAGCGCGGCCTTGGCATCGTCTTCATTCATCTGGTGATCGGGCTCGAAACTGTCGAAGCCGCAGCGGCGCATATGGCCCAGCTGGTCGACCAGCACATCGCCCACCGCGCGCAACTCGCCGGTATAGCCGGCTTCGCGCAGGATCCGGGCGGATGAATAGCCGCGGCCATCGGTGAACGACGGGAAATTGATCTCCACCAGGCGGATATGCTCCAGATGGGGCACCAATTCGCGCGCATCGTCGCCCGGTTCGATCCGCACGGCGCTGGCATTCGACTGGTTGAGGAAGGAATCGACCGTCACTGCCGGATGATCGACAGGCTCATCGTCCCTGAAACGGAACTGCACGGCATCCGGGCCAGCTGCAAGCGGATCAGCCATAGATCGCCTCCTTGAATGGATCCATTCCTATACGCCGATAGGTATCGAGAAACCGTTCGCCCTCCTGCCGCTGGGCAAGATAGACGTCGGCCGCCTTGTCCACGGCGTCCACGATCCCGTCTTCGGTGAAGCCGGGGCCGGTGATCTTGCCAAGCGAGGTATCCTCGCCTTCGCAGCCGCCGAGCAGGAGCTGGTAGTTTTCCAGCCCCTTCTTGTCGACGCCCAGGATGCCGATATGGCCTGCATGGTGGTGCCCGCAGGCATTGATGCAGCCGGAGATCTTGAGCTTCAATTCGCCCAGCGTCTCGGTCTTGCCATTGCCGGCAAAGCGCTCCGAAATTTTCTGCGCAACGGGGATGGAGCGCGCATTGGCCAGGCTGCAGTAGTCCAGGCCGGGGCAGGCGATGATATCCTCGATGGAATCGAGATTGGCCGCGCCCAGGCCGGCTTCGTCCAGCTTCTGCCAAAGCGTGTAGAGGTCCGCCTTCTTCACATGCGGCAGAACGATGTTCTGCGCATGGGTAACGCGCATCTCGTCGAAGCTGTATTCCTTGCCGAGCTCCGCCATCAGGTGCATCTGCGCGGCAGAGGCGTCGCCCGGAATTCCGCCGACCGGCTTCAGGCTGATCGTGGCGGTGATGTAGCCCGGCTGCTTGTGCGCATGGCAGTTGTTCTTCACCCACAGCGCGAAATCGGGATCGGACAGGTCGATCTCGTCCGACGCGCCCGCCTCAAAGGCGGGATCGGCGAAATATTCCTTGATCCGCTCCAGCTCGGCCAGAGGCGGCTCTATGTCCTGCGTCAGCAGATGGGCGAATTCCTCTTCCACCTGGCGGGCGTATTCTTCCTTGCCCAGCTCGTGGACCAGAATCTTGATCCGCGCCTTAAACTTGTTATCGCGTCGGCCATAGCGGTTGTAGACCCTGAGGCAGGCCTCCGCATAGGTAATCAGCTGGTCGAGAGGCACGAACTCGCGGATTAGCGGTGCGATCATCGGCGTGCGGCCCATGCCGCCGCCAACATAGAATGCAGCGCCGATTTCGCCCGCGTCATTCTTCACGATCCGGATGCCGATATCGTGCAGCTTCATCGCTGCACGGTCGGTCTCGCTGGCGATCACGCAAATCTTGAACTTGCGGGGCAGGGCCAGGAATTCGGGGTGGAAGCTGGACCACTGGCGCAGCAGTTCCGCATAGGGCCTGGGATCGATCAATTCGTCCGCGGCGGCGCCGGCATATTGGTCGGAGCTGATATTGCGGATGCAGTTGCCGCTGGTCTGGATCGCATGCATTTCCACCTTGGCCAGATCGGCCAGGATGTCTGCGGTGTCCTCCAGCTTGATCCAGTTATACTGGATGTTCTGCCGGGTCGTGAAATGTCCGTAGCCCCGGTCATACTTGTCGGCGATGTCGGCCAGCATATGCATCTGCTGAGCGTTGAGCGTGCCATAGGGCACTGCCACGCGCAGCATATAGGCGTGCAGCTGGAGATAGAGCCCGTTCTGAAGCCGCAGCGGCTTGAACTGGTCTTCCGTCATCTTGCCTTCAAGACGGCGGCGGGCCTGGTCGCGGAATTCCGCAACGCGGGCGTCCACCATGGCCTGGTCGTATTTGTCGTAGCGGTACATTAGATCACCCAGTTGCCGGCTTCGGGGTCGGCCGGTTTCAGTGTCAGGTCGGGGCGTACGGTTGGCCCCAGGGCGCGAATACGGTCCTTGATATGGGCAGGCCGGACGCCGCCCTTCTCGTCGATCTCGGCATTGATAGCGTAAGGCACGTTGACCCGCCGCGCGCCTTCTTCGCGGGCGGCGATCGCGTCGGCCTGGTCGCCGACATCCACGGCATCTTCCACATGGATCGACCAGCCCTGGCCAGTCCACCAGGTGACCTGCCCGGTTCTCAGGTCGTTTCCGGTAAGGATCTTCATGCTTGCGCCTCCAGCGCCAATTGGGCCAGCGCGGCATCGCTGCGCCCCGTGTTTCTTGCGGTTACGTCGCCGATTACGATTACGGCGGGGCTCTTCACTTTTTCGTGGGCGACCATTTCGGGCAGGCCGGCAAGCGAGCTGCGCAGAATACGCATATCCGCTCGCGCCGCATTCTCGATCACGGCAACGGGAACGCCGGGGGAAAGGCCGTCTTCGATCAGCTTTTCGGCAATCAGAGGTGCAGTCTTCACGCCCATATAGATCACCAGGGTACGGCCCTTTCCGGCAAGACCGGCCCAGTCCTGATCGGCCAGTCCCTTGCACTGCCCGGCCACAAAGCTGACGATGCTGGCGCCTTCCCGGTGCGTCAGGGCGATCTGCGCCGATGCGGCCGCGCCCATCGCGGCGCTGATGCCGGGCACGACCTGCACCGGAACGCCGGCGGCGCTGCAGGCCTCCGCCTCTTCGCCGCCACGCCCGAAGATGAATGGATCGCCGCCTTTGAGGCGAACGACGTCATTTCCGGCCTGGGCTTCGCGTACCAGCAGGGCGTTGATCTCTTCCTGCGGCATGGTGTGCTTGCTCCGGCGCTTTGCCACCGAAATCAGGCGTGCATCCGGGCGGGCGAGCGCGAGTATGGCGGGATCCACCAGCCCGTCATGCACAATGATTTTCGCGCCCATCACCAGCCGCGCGGCGCGCAGCGTCAGCAGGTCGGGATCGCCTGGACCGGCGCCTACTAGATGAACGGTTCCCGTATGATTGCGGATTTCCATGGGGGGCACATGGGCCGCGCGGCACATAGGCGCCAGCGAGAATGGTTTTGCAGTGGCTTAGGTGAGCTTTAGGCGCTTTGCCTGTGTGCTTCAGTCCGCCTTGCCCTGCCGTTCCACCCGCTGCGTTATCGCGGAGATAAGCTGTTCAAATTGTTCGTTATTCTTGAAATTGAGGTCGCGTTGCGGGAACGGAATTTCGATATCGTGTTCCTGGAACAGCTTCCACACGCGCTTGAGTACCTCAGAGCGCATGTTGCCCATCCCTTCTTCCGGATCCTGGATCCAGCAGCGGATTTCGAAATCGACCGAACTGTCGCCGAACCCCATCATCAACACGCGCGTTTCCGGCCTGTCCAGGACACGCGGAGTGTCCTTGGCCGCCTGAAGCATCAGCTTTTCGGCCAGTTCCATGTCGGTTCCGTATGAGACGCCCACGGCCACTTTCACGCGCACGTCTTTCGAGCTGTATGACCAGTTCACGACCTGGTTGATCATCAGCACTTCGTTCGGAATCAGATATTCGGTCCTGTCGCGGGTAACGACAGAGATTGCGCGGATGCCGATTTTGCGAATCTGGCCGAAGCTTTCCTGCCCGGAAGAATCTGTGACGGAAATGACGTCGCCCGGCTTGATGGAACGGTCCATCAGCAGGATGATGCCGGCGATCAGATTGCCGAAGGTTTTCTGCAGGCCGAAACCGATGGCGAGGCCGAACGCGCCGGAGAACACGGCCAGCGCAGTCAGATCGATCCCCAGCAGATCGATGCCGATCAGGATCGCAAGCGCCCAGACGGCAACTGTCGCGAGCTTTTCGGCCAGCAATTGCTGAGTGGAATCGAACCTGCTCAACTTCGCGAGCAGGAAGTGGGAAAACTTGCTGCCGACGCGCGCGAAGAACCCGACCCCGATGATGACCATGAGCACCACGGAGGCGCTCCACAGCGAAATATGTGTCTGGCCGATTTCGATCGCGTAGGAATCGAGGGTTTCTATGACGGAGCCGATCGTGGTGTTCTCGGAAGCGACCGCTTCCTTGATATTTTCGGCCGCGCCTACGGCATTCTCCACCTCTTCACTGCCCGTAGGGCTGGGGGTGGGTGTTGGCGTTGCTGTCGCTTCCGCGCCTGTTTCGCTGCCGGATGCCTCGCTCCCGTCACTCGCGCCAAGGAGCGCCGTATCTTCCACTGCGGCTGGCAGGTTGGCCGTCATTATTGCTCCATCGCAGCGAACCCGGCTTGCAGATCGGCCTTCAGATCGCTGATGTCCTCCAAGCCGATAGACAAACGTATAGCCAGCTTGTCCGCCGGGTCCATAGTCGTGGGCGGCCAAGGCGTTTCGCTTCGTGCGCCGGCAGGATCGACGGGTATCGCCAGGCTTTCGAAACCGCCCCAGCTATATCCTATTCCGAACATCTCCAGCGCATCGATGAAGCGGGCGCGTGCCGCCTTGTCGGCTCCCTTGAAGACGAAGCTGAACAGGCCGCATCCGCCCGTGAAGTCGCGTTTCCAGAGTTCATGGCCGGAATCGTCCGGGAGCATGGGGCACAGTACCCGCGCCACTTCGGGCCGTTCCGACAGCCAATGGGCAAGCTGCAGGGCGCTGTCGCTTTCGCGCTGGAGCCGCAATTGCAGCGTTCTGAGGCCGCGCAGGGCGAGCGCGGCGTCATCGGGCGAAACGATCTGGCCCAGCGCCTGAGAGGTTTGCCTCAACTTGCGGTAGAGGTCTTCACGGGCGCTGACACTGCCCATCATCAGGTCCGAATGGCCGCCGACATGTTTGGTCAGCGACATGATTGCGATGTCGCATCCCCGCTCCAGCGCCGCAAAGCCGATCGGGCTGGCCCAGGTATTGTCGATCATGCTGACGGCGCCCTTTTCCCGCGCGATCGCCGTGAGCGCCGGCACGTCGCAGATTTCCATGGTCAGGCTGCCAGGGCTTTCCAGCAGGACCGCCCGCGTCCGCTCGCAGAACTTGCCGGGGAATGCGTCGAGGTCGAGCGGATCGAAATAGCGCGTTTCGATGCCTATGCGCTTCAGCAGGCCGTCCGCCATGGCTCTGCTGGGCTGATAGGCGTTGTCGGTAACCAGCAGCACGTCGCCTGCCTTGAGCACTGCCAGCATGGCGCCCGCGATGGCCGCTACGCCGCTGGGATAAAGCAAGGTGCCTTCCGCACCCGGTTCCAGCTCCGTCAGCGCTTCACTGAGCGCCCATTGGGTCGGGGCGCCCCGGCGGCCATAATAGAACTGACCGTCCCTGTTTTCCCTGGAAGATGCGAGGTCTGTGCTGTCCTCGTAGAGATGCGTGCTGCCGCGCCAGATAGGCGGATTGACGACCGCGCCGGTCCATTCCTTGCGGCGCCCCCCCGATACGAGCTTCGAACCTGTCCCGGCCTTGCCGGACCGCTTAGACATTCTGCAAGGCCGGCCCGGTTTCCTTTGGCGTGTCGGGGTCGACGGCCCACTCGCTCCAGCTACCGTCATAGAGCGAGACTTCGTCTTCCTTCCCGAGAAGGTGCAAAGCGAAGAGCAGCACGGCTGCGGTCACGCCGCCTCCGCAAGTTGTGACCACCGGCTTGGAAAGATCGACGCCTGCTTTTTCGAAGGCACCGCGCAGCGCGTCCGGTTCCTTGAATGTGCCGTCTTCCCTGAAGAGGTCGTAGAAAGGCAGATTGACGGAGCCGGGAATATGCCCGCTGGGCACGTCGGGCCGGAAATCCGGCACTTCCCCGCTAAAGCGGCCGGCATCGCGCGCGTCCACTACCTGCTCTGCCCGGCTTTGCAGATTTGCGACCATGTCGCGCTTGCTACGGACTTTCTTCGGGTCATACCACGCGGTGTAGTGGCGCTTGCGCAGCACGGTGTTGCCCGTTTCCAGAGGCCGCCCTTCGGCCCTCCATTTGGCCAGCCCGCCATCGAGGATGGCGACATTCTCCGCTCCGAACATAGTCAGCATGTACCATGCGCGGCCGGCGGTCTTCACTTCGCTGTCATCATACAGGACGATCCGGCTGCCATCGCCAAGGCCGAGCTTCTGCATCCTGCTGGCGAACATCTCCGCAGTCGGCAGAGCAGATGGCACATCGCTGTCCGCATCGGTCAGGCTTGCAAGGTCCATGAACACGGCACCGGGAATGTGCCCGGCCTCGTATTCGGCACGTGCATCGCGTCCGGCCGTCGGAAGATGATTGGAAGCATCGACGATCCTCAGATCGCAGGCTTCAATCTCTTCGGCGAGCCACTTGGTCGAGACCAGTGAATCCATTCGCGCGCTCCTCATCGCGTGAATTGCATTGGGTAACTTCCCGTATCTCGCACGTCGAGGGGCCCTATGAAAAGATTTTTTGTGTGACTTCTCGGTAAACGCGCGGACCGAGATCGAGCCGGAAAGGCTGCAAGCCCGCAGTCGGACGTGGTGAACGCTGCCCGATCAATGCGGTCTTCACGATCGCACCGTTGCCGTTTTCCGCGGCCTCGATTCTCAGCCTGGCCAGCGGCACGAACAGTGCCAGGTCACCGCGGCGGATCGGCTTGATCATTGTCAAAGGCAGTCGAAGTTCACCGATAACCTGCGCGCTTTTGCCTGCAGCGAGATAGTCGATCTTGTGGCAGGGGGAGAGGGCGCTGCCATCGGGCGTCAGTTGCTCGTCTTGCGAGGCGGAGGCATGCGCGGAAATCATGTCGCCCGTGATGGCGATGCCGTGCAAAGCTGTCTTGCTGGAGTTGGTCAGTGTCAGCCGGTAGGTCAGCGTGGCCGCGGCAAGGGAAATGGCCAATTGCCTGGCTTCCAATGCGAAGCTGAGCGGGCCGTCTTCTGCGGGCAGGGCGTCGTCAGACAGCTCTTCCTCGGGCGTTGAGGCTCCCTTGCCAAAGGTCGGCGCCGGTGGCTCTGCCAGGCCGAATGGCAATTTGGCACGCGGCTTTCCGGCTGGCGGGGCATCGGGATCGATCTTGGGGCGCACCACAACCGGCGCAAGGAACTCCGCGACCTCGCCGCGCCGCAGCCAAAACCAGGCGCCTGCAGCCAGTAGTGCGAGCAATGCCGCGCTTCCCACAAGCCAGAACAGCCAAACCGGAAGCCCTTCGCGCAATTGGGCCGGCGCGCCCGGAATAGTGGCGGTTGGGGGTGAAATCTGTGGCAGAGTCGCTGCCGTGGGCAATTGGGCTGCTTGTGCAGGCAGCGTTGCAGCGGCAGTGTCCGGTGGCTCGCTTGCTTGCGATCCCGCAGGCGTCGGCCGCGGCCTGACTGTGCGCGCCGACGGCGCCGGCTGCGCATTTGCCGGCGGGCGGCTGGCTTGCTGCTGACTGCTTTCCGGCCCAATGCTTCGCGGCCGTATCAGCACAGCCTCCGGCCCCGATAGATCAAGTTCGAAGCTCTCGTTCATCGATGGATCCAGCAGGAAGTCCTCTTCCCCTTCCCTGGAGGGATTCATCAAGACCGGATTCAGGCCGAACGGCAAGGCTCCTTCGGACTGGGGCGATTGTCCGGAAGCCGCTCGAGTGCGCTGCGAAGATTCGGACGCTGATGAGGGCGTCGGCGTAGGTGAGGGCGACGGGGCCGGGCTTTGCGCCGATTGGGGTGCGGCGATGCCTTCCACGACCGGACCCTGCGGCTCTGGCGTCTCGCCGGGCGAAGGCGGCAGATCGAATCCGGTCACCGCGGCCGGCGCGGGCCCGGCGAGCACGACAAAGGCCGCGCAGGCCATCAGGCCAAGCGGAAATGCCCGGTATCGCGTCGGCTTTGCTGTGATCCTCATCGGCCCTGTTCCGGCACCTCTCTGCAACGCTTGTCGAAAGCGCAGGGCGCGCTGAATAGCGACTGAATTCCCCGCGTCAAACCGCTGACTTGTGCTATCCGCCGGTTCGCGGCATCACGCCGCCTATGACAGACGCGTCGAACCCCTCCGGGCCGATCCATCTCGGCCAGCAAACTGCGCTTCCGGCGTCTCCGCAAGAGGCGATGCTGGACTATGTACCCAATCCGAGGCCGGGCGTGAATTATCTCGTTCGCTTCGTCGCTCCGGAATTCACTTCGCTTTGCCCGGTCACCGGGCAGCCCGATTTTGCACATCTGGTTCTAGACTACTCCCCTGCGCAGACCATCGTCGAATCGAAGAGCCTCAAGCTCTTTCTTGGCTCGTTTCGCAACCATGGCGCATTTCACGAGGATGTGACGGTTGGAATCGGGCAGCGCCTCGCCGAAGAAATGCAGCCGGTCTGGCTGCGCATAGGCGGTTACTGGTATCCGCGCGGCGGAATGCCGATCGATGTTTTCTGGCAGACCGGGCCGGCGCCTGCCGATCTCTGGGTGCCGGAGCAAGGCGTTCCCCCATATCGCGGCCGCGGATAAAAAGCGCCTTTTTCCAATAAAATAGCTGACAGGACATACCATGCGCCTGGACCTGAGGGGTGCAGATGAAGGTGTGCGCGCAATGAGTCGTTGACGCGGACAATCCTCCCATATACTTATCATGTTATCTATATTTTGCGTGCCGGAATGGACTGGCCGCAGGCTTGGGGAGAGAGAATGAAGGGACTGGGTGAACGCATTTTGACGACACATGTCGGGAGCCTGTGCCGTCCCGCGCCCTTGCTTGAAATGGTGATCGACCGGGTTGCGGGACAGCCCGTGGACGATGCGGCGTTCGAAGCCGAAGTTTCCAAGAGCGTCAAATATGTCGTGGCCAGGCAAGCGGAAGCGGGCGTCGATGTGCCGAGCGACGGCGAGTTCTCGAAGCCCGATTTCGGCAGCTATATGACGAAGCGGCTGGGCGGCCTTAGGCAGGAACCCATCCCGCCACATGATGGGCTGTTCTATCCCCAGCTCGCCGAAGAATTTCCCGAATTCATGAAGCAATATAGCGGCATGTACCGCACAATGTGGCTGCCGCCTGAAATCCCCGAGGAAAAGATCGAGGCGGCGCTCAATGCTCCGCGCTCGCGCAGCGTGTGCGAGGCGCCCCTGTTCTATAATGGCCAGGCCGAACTCCAGCGGGATATCGACAATTTTGGCGCGGCGCTTTCCGGCCACGACTTTGCCGATGCATTCTTCCCGGCTGCCACGCCGTCCCGTTCGGATGCGGCGCTGGGCGACGTTTACAAGACGGGTAAGGATTATCTCTACGACCTGGCCGACGCCATGGCTGTCGAATACAAGGCGATCGTCGATGCGGGCTATATGGTTCAGCTCGATCTGGGCTTGCCGGCGCGCAATCAGGTTCTGCCGGGCAATCCCAATCCCACGCCCGAAGATTTGCGGCGAGCTTCGGAAGAACAGGTCGAGGCCTATAATCATGCCCTGCGCGATATCCCGATCGACCGGGTGCGCTATCACATGTGCTGGGGCAGCATGAATACGCCCCACACCACCGACGTTCCGCTCAAGGAAATCGTCGACATCATATTGAAGATCAACGCGAAATATTACGTGCTCGAAGGCGCCAATCCGCGCCACGAGCATGAATGGATGCTGTGGAAGGATGTCGATCTACCGGAAGACAAAGTACTGATTCCGGGCATCGTCAGCCATCAGACCAATGTGGTGGAACATCCCGAACTCGTTTCATGGCGAATCCAGAATTACGCCAGCGTGGTTGGGCGTGATCGGGTGGTTGCCGGCACAGATTGCGGCTTTTCGCAGGGTTGGAGCATGCAGCGCGTCCATGAGGAAGTGCAGTGGGCCAAGCTCAAGGCATTGGCCGAAGGAGCAGCCCTTGCCACCAAGGCGCTCTGGTAGGCGTCGAGCTCCCCGAAATCAGAAATCAGGAAAGGGCGATCAATGCCTGTCGAAATTCTCCATGAAAGCATGCGGCGTATCGCATCGGAAGATACGCATGAAGAGCATCTGGGCGAAGGCTATGGCGGACCCACCGGTCCCACCGAAGGGCCCGTCTGGATAAAGGAGAAGGGCTACCTCCTGTTCAGCGACATTCATGGCGACCGGCGGATGAAATACACGCCGGGAGAAGGCGTGAGTGTGCACAAGGAAGGCACGATGAAGGCCAATGGCATGACGCGCGACCGGGAAGGGCGCCTCGTCTGCTGCCATCATGCGGGCCGCTGCGTCGATGCCGAAGACCTGGAAACGGGCGAAGTCACGATGATCGCTGACAGCTACAAAGGGTACAAGCTCAACCGTCCCAATGACGTGATCGTCAAGTCGGACGGATCGGTTTATTTCACCGATCCCCCGCCCAAGATACCGCTGACGGCGGAAGATCACTATCCCGAACAGGACTGCGCAGGCGTCTATCGCGTGTCCCCGGACGGAAAGCGCATCAACCGCATCGTGCACGATTTCATCAATCCCAACGGGCTGTGTTTCTCGCCCGACGAGAGCATTCTCTATATCAATGACAGCAGTGCGGGGCGCAAACATATCCGCGCCTTCAATGTCGAGAAGGACGGGATGCTGGATCTCGGCAGCGACCGGGTGTTCTGCGATATGAACGGGGATCAGCGCCGCGGTTTTCCGGACGGGATGAAGTGCGATATCGAAGGCAATCTCTATTGCACCGGCCCGGCGGGAATCTGGGTACTCAACCCGGAGGGCCAGCATATCGGGACCATCATCAGCGACTATATCCCGATCAACATGAACTGGGGCGATGATGACTGGCAGACCCTGTATTTTGCAGGATGGGCCAGCATCAATCGCATCAGGCTGGGGATCCCCGGTATCCCGGTGCCGAGAGGCGATATCGCGCAGGACGATTAACGTTCATTTCCATAACGCAAAACGGGCCCGGACATCGCTGTCCGGGCCCGCTTCGTTTGCCGCTTGCGAACGGCGCTCTTAGGCGTTCTTCATCCGCTCACCGGCGATGCGGCAGCCCTCGCTCATGGCTTTCAGCTTCGCCCAGACGATTTCTTCGTGGCCCACGCGCGAACCGATGCCGCAATCGGTGCCGGCCTGAACATTTTCCATGCCGACCAGCTTGGCGTAATTGCACAGACGTTCTGCCACCAGTTCGGGATGCTCGACCAGGTCCGTATAGTGGCCGACCACGCCAGGTGCGATGATCTTGCCGTCGGGCAGTTTCACATCTTCGAAGACACGATATTCATGGGCATGGCGCGTGTTGGACGCTTCGAAAGTGTAGCACTGCGCGTTGATCTTGAAGAGCTTGTCGACAAGATATTTGAACTCGATGTCATTGGTGTGCGGGCGGTGGCCGGAGCCCCAGCAGAAATGGAAGCGGACCTGTTCTTCGGGCAGACCGCGCAGGGCATGGTTGATCACCTCGACCATGAAATCCAGATGCTTGCGGTACTCGTCCACGGTCCAGTCGGGATAGAACATCCAGGTGGTGGCGAATTCCGGCTCGTCCATCTGCAGGATGAAGCCCGCGTCGGTGATCGCCTTGTATTCCTCGCGCACGCAGTCTGCGACTGCGAACATATATTCGCGCTCGTCCTTGTAATAGAGGTTTTGAAAGCCCGCCCCCAGGCTGAGCGGGCCAAGCGCGGCGATGAAGCCTTCGACCTCGCTCTTGCCAGCCAGTGCCGTCTTCAGCGCGTCGACATCCTTCTTGATCTCCGCCTGGCCTTCATAGGCGATCGGGCCGGTGCAGGCGCGGATATTGTTACCGCGGAAGAAGCTGGTGATCACATTGCCCGGCGTTGCGAAACCGGGACGCTGGGAGCCGCCTGAGCCGGCGAACCACAGGCCCGATTCATAGAAGCCGGGAAAATCGCGCTTGTCGCGTTCTGCAGTGAAAGCGCGCTTGGGCTCCAGGCCTTCGGGCTTTTCGACCGATTCATAGCCGCTTATCCGGTCCCAGATATAGGCGGCATAGGTGCCCGGGTGGGCGGCCTTCACATATTCTCCGTCATTGATGACGTCGAGCCCGCATTCGATCTGCTTTTCGACCACCCAGTCGACTGCCTTGGGCAGTTCCACGGCAATCTCCGCCTCGTTGTCGCTGGGATTGTCCAGCAGCTTGCTGAGGCTGTCCGGCAGCGGAAGGTTTCCGCCATGGGTGCTCAGGAAATAGTCTTTCGAACGCTTCATTCTCTCTTCCCATTCATGATGCTTGCCGCTCTGCGGAGCCGGCCAAAATCGCGGATCATGCATATGGGCGGGGCGGGCCAAAAAATTGCCCGCAGCGGAAGAATGAGAAGGAGTTGGCGGAAGCCGCCTCAGGACATGTAGGAAGCGGGCGCCAGATAGATCGCGCGTTCGCAATGGGCGCAGTTCAGATCGCTCGGCGGTGCGAGCGGCTTGGGCGGTTCCTGATGCGCGTGATGATCATGAGGGCCATGATCGATTCCGCAGCCGCAAATGCTGTCATCGGTCATGCTGTCATATTGATCGATCATGGCGTCGGTCCACTGCTCGCCGCAAAAGGGGCATTCGGGGCGGACCTTGTATTTTTCCTGAGACATATGCGGATTATCCTGCGTGCCGGCGGTCAATTGAACGCGCCGAGTTCGGCCCTGCGGGAGACGATATAGGTTTCATTGTTGAACCATAGGCCACCCTTGGCCTGCAGCACTTCCCGCGTGGCTTCTACATAAAGGTTCTTGTTCAGCACGGCACCAAGCCGGGCGTCTTCGATCTGGTAGACGTAAGAGGCCGCGTTCCATGCTGCAAGCAATGTGGACACGCCGATTTCCCGATCGCCGACGATTTCGTTCGGCAGCATGCGGATCGAATACTGGAAAACCGCTTCCTCGTCGCTCAGTTCGTGAAAATTGTAATGGCGCGCCTGCCCGCCCAGTTCGGTCCGCACGGCATCCATCACGTCATGGCGGCTATGCTCGAACGGATCTTCGCCCGGCCACATGGAACGAATGATGTCCTGGCCGGGGTCGTGCCCATAGGACTGGACACCCATCAGGCGCCCGTTGGGGCGGAGCGCACGGACCGTGGGGGCCACGATCTGCCCCGCCTTGAATTCCAGCGGCGCATGCGCCCGGTAGGGGTGCGAGAGCAGGGCGAAATCGAAATCGGCCCGCGCTAGTCCCCGTTCGGGAATGATGGAATCGAGCACGAAGCGTTGGTCCCGCCGGTAGATCACCAGCACGGCAGGCGTCTGGTGCAGCGGATGGCCGCTTTCCCTGCTGACTTCGACCTGCCAGTTGCGATCCAGCACTGGTTGGAGCGCGGCGATGGCTTCTTCGAAATCGCCCGCGGTCGAACCGTCCAGAGCGATCTCGTGCCAAACCATCGTGCCGGCATCAATCGGTGATGAGGGCTTGAGCCAGGGCGCGTCGGTATAGTTGAGATTGGTCACCACCAGCACCGTGGCGGGGTGTTCCTGAAACCGGTCGGGCATCTTTTCCAGCATCAGCCGGACATTCTCGATGCTGATTTCCTTGGCGACGACGTAGAAGGGCAGCCAGGGATAGCGGCGATGGGCACCGCGCAGCAGCCGGGCCAGTGCCGTGCCGTCGCCCGCGCCGCCGTCGAACAGCCGAATGGCCGGCGGCTCGGGCTGCGCAAAATCGAGCTGTTCCAGAGCGCGATCGGCGATCAGTTGCTTTTCCGATGTCGTGTTGACGAACATCAGATAGCGTTGGCGGTTGTCGTAGAAGCGGAATTTCTGCAGCGGGTTCGCCGCCGATTCCAGGCCGCTGATCGCAGAGCGAAGGCGGGTCGCGGACGGCCCGCCCTGCTGTGCGATGAAGTTGTGGACGCGGTTGACGGTCTGCAGGGTAACCCGGCCGCCCTGCTGCAGCCTGCTGACCAGTTTTCCGTCGTTGACTGCCAGGCGTCCGAAGGTTGTTTGGGCAATCTTCAGGCGCCGGCAGGCATCGTCTATCTGGGCAAGCAGTGTCTCGGCGTCCGTCATTTTCTCATCGTGGCATAGCCCAGTTCATCGGCGGCGGTCCCCAGTCCTCCGAAATGGGGGGCAGGTCGAACAGGCGGCGTGCATTGCCACCAAGGACCAGCGCCTTCTGGTCATAGGTCAGGTGATCGGAATAGAGCAGGTAGTTCAGGTTCTCACTATAGCTGATTCCGCGCTTACGCGGGCGCTCGCCTTTCGGCAGATCCGCAGAACGCAGGCGCGTGTAGTCGCTGCCCCACATGATTCGTTCATATCCGAATGCATCGAACATACGGTTAAGGTTAGGCCAAACATCCTCGTATGGGTAGTTTTCTTCGGAGAGAAGCGGTGCACCGCACAGCTTTACGTAGACATTGGGGTGTTTCGCAAGTCCGAGCAGATCTTCGAACGGGCCCCAGCTCATGGTTTCGGGCGGCGAAACGGGGTGCTGGGCCACGCCGATATGATCGACGATCAGCGTCAGGTCCGGATGCCGCTCTGCGACCGGGCCGATATGTTTGCAGCCGCCATGGGTTGAATTGAACAGCGGCAGGCCGACTTCTTCCGCCGTCTTGTAGATGATGTCGAACACGCCCTGTTCGAATTCGGGGCGCATGACGGCGGTTATGAAGTCGCCGACCAGGCAGCGGCCCGCCACCATATCCTTATGCGCGGCGATACGGCGCACTTCGCCTTCCAGATCGGTGTGTGTGTGGAAGAAGGTATGCACGCCCGGAAAGCGGCCGGGATAGCGTTCATTGCCCAACTCGATGAAAGGGTCGCTCGTTACCGACAGGGCAATATCGACGCCGGCAGCATCCATGGCTTCGCGTGCCAGTTCCACCTGCCACAGCGTCATTTGCGCCTTGACGCTCTCGTCCGGTTCGCGGCCGACGGTCGGCTCGTGAATCTGGGCATCGATAATCTCGATCGATTCAATACTCTTGCTCATCGTTTCCTCTCCAATAGCGGCCGGGCCCGCTTGCCCGGCAAGTCAGTTTCCAAAATCGCGCAATGCCCTTTCATAGGAACGGACATAGGGCTTCAATCCCTGCGCAATTGCGATGATTCCAAGCACGCCAAAGATCGCGGCGTTCAGCGCCATCGAATAGCCGAGATACATCGGGTCGCGGAAAAGGTAGTCGGTAAACAGGGCGACGACGATCGGGCTGACCGATGCCGCGATCACATTGTTGCAGAACTGGACCAGGGCGCCCATCTGCCCGCGCATCCGGTTTGGCGTGATCGTCTGGAATGCAGCGACGGAGGGGCCGAAGCCCAGGGCGCCGATAAATCCGGCGGCCGCGCTGAATGCGATCACCCAGAACGGTGTGGGCATGATCGGCCCGGCAACCTGCAGCGGCACGGAAAGAAGCGTGCCGTAGAAAACAATGCGCAAATTCGCGTCTTTGCGGCCCATCTTGGTCCAATACTCGGAGAGCTTCGCGCCCGTGAGCATTCCAATCGGCGCGATGATCACCATCACGGTGCCCAGGATGATCCCCACATCGGCCAGTTCCCATTCGAAGCGCCGGTGCAGCAGGGTGGCGTTCCATGTGGTCGAGCTGACGAGGATGAAGGCCTTGATCGCCATTCCGCCAACCGTTGCGATATAGGTCCGCCGGTCATCCGCGATCCACTTGGCGACGTCCTTGACCGGTACCTTCTGCACCTTCTTGTCCATGCCCAGGCCGCGGCGGGGCGGTTCCTTCGAAGTAAGAACGATCAACGCCCAGAGCAGGCCAGGGGCGCCGACCAGAACGAACGTCCATTGCCAGGGGCGGATCACGCCCAGCATCGGAACCTCCAGGGGCTCCAGCCCGCTGACGAAGAGGAGGATCGTGCCGCCCAGAAACATCGAGAGGCCGACGCCGACCTGCGCGCCGATGCCCATCACGCCGGTGGCGAAGGCGACCTTCTCGCGCGGCCAATTGTCCGTCGCGATCGACCAGGCTGCCGGCCCATAGCCGGATTCGCCCGCGCCGATGGCCATGCGTCCGATCAGGAGCGAAGTATAGTTCTGCACGAAACCGCAGGCGACCGTTGCCGCGCTCCAGAAGGCGCATGCACCGGCAATGACGTTGCGGCGGTTGGCCTGGTCGGCAATGCGCCCCAGGAACAGGCTGGCAATGCCGTAGGGCAGAGAGAATGCAGCGCCCATAAGGATCGCCACATCGGTATCGGTTACGTTGAAATCCTGTTTGATCGGTTCGATCAGCAGGCCGAAAACCCCGCGATCGAGCACTGTGAAGAGCACGACCACAGTGATGACGAAGAGCGAATAATAGGCATCCTTGCGGGGCGGAAAGGGCATCGTCTCGGCTGGCTTTGCAGTAGCCGCAGGCTCTTGCCCAGCCGGGGCAGCCGCAGAGCCGGTCGCACCATCAGTCATTTATGCTCTCCACAACAAATCGCCCTGCTGTGAATTGCGCAGGGCGAAATCCGGCCATCCAGGGACATGGGGCCGACTGTGGGCAAATTCGCATGCCTGCCCACCCCACGCTTGCTCATTTGGGAACTTGGACATGCACATGCCGGAACTGATTGTGGGACGCATGTTGTGCCTGAACCGGCTTTTCGTGCGGACTAGGGATTAAGCCAGTTCCTGATGGCGGTATTCGCGCGGCGAACAGAAATATCGCGCTCTGAAGCTTCGGGCGAAATGCGGGGCACTGTTAAAGCCCCAGCTGAAGGCGATGTTGGTAATCGAAAACTGGCGCCAGCGCGGATCGCGCAACTGGGCCGCACATTCTTCCAGCCTCCGGCGCAGGATGTAGGCCGATGGCGATTCGTTGCTCACTTCAAAGATCATCCTGAGATAGCGATCGGACAGGCGCAGCTGGCTGGCGATGAAGGACGGGCTGAGTTTGGGATCGCGCAAATGTTCTTCGATGAACAGTTTCACTTTCCAATAGCGTCCGGACATGATGGCTGACGTGGATTTGCGCTCGTCCAGAACGGCCATGCAGGAACTGGCGAGCACATCCAGCAGATGGCGGCCAGCGCGCTCGGTCGTCTCTGAACAAAGCTGCCCCGGTTCCTTCCCGGCAATATCGCGGGCCATGGCCAGGGCGGTGGTAGCCAGGCTTTCCGGGCGGGCGAGCTGCCTGCCGCACAGGATGTCGGGGGTGGGAATGGCCTTGCTCAGCATTGCAGTCGGCACCCGGAACAGGATCATTTCGTTCGGGCCATCAAGGTTCAGATCGTAGAGCGTGCTGTTGTTGCAGAGCGTAAAATCGCCTTCATTGAGTTCGATTTCATTGCCGTAATGGCGGAAGCTGCTGCGCCCGGACAATTGCATGATGAAGGTCAGCATCTTGTTCGGCCGGGTGCGGATATCGCAGGCTTCGCGGCGCATGGACAGCTTGCCGCAACGCATGTGGATCAACTCGGTCTGCCCCAGTTCGATCTTGCGATAGGAATAGTCCGGCACACGAGTGAACACTTCGATCAGCGTTCGTTCGCCGTGCATGTCGGATTGGTACAGCGTGCCGCCCCCTTTCTCCCTGCGCATTGGCATCCGCATGAGTTCCGACATTGGCTATCCTCTCCCGCGCTTTCCGGCCCACTCTTCTGCTTAACACATTAAACTATCGTGGGCACCGGTCAATTGAACCGCGGGGCTCGCCCGATCTGGTACAGACTGCCGCAGATCAGAGCATTTGCAGGGAAACGGGATGCCTGGGCCGCGGGAACAGCTGGTCCAGGTGATCAAGGTCTTCGGGTTCCAACATCAGGTCTGCCGCCTCGCGGTTTTCCCGTATATGATCAGCGTTGCCGGCCTTGGGGATGGGGATGATGCCTTCCTGGGCGAGAAGCCATGCCAGTGCGATCTGGGCCGGGGTTGCGCCCCTCTCCTGCGCGAAGCTCTGCAGGTCGCTGTCTTCAAGCAGACGGCCCTGTTCGATCGGGCTGTAGGCCATAACCGGGATCGACCGTTCCGCCAACCAGGGCAGCAGGTCCAGCTCCGGCCCGCGCCGCAGCAGGTTGAACAGGATCTGGTCGGTTGCGCAGTTCGTTCCGCCTGCCGCCGTCAATTCCTCCATATCGTCATTGTCCAGATTGCTGACGCCCCAGCGCAGAATCTTGCCCTCGTCGACAAGCCTTTCCATCGCCTCCACCGTTTCGTCCAGAGGAACGCTTCCGCGCCAATGCAGCAGGTAGAGATCCAGACGGTCGGTCCCGAGGCGGGCCAGGCTGGCTTCGCATGCCTGCGGAAGACGCGCGCGGGAGGCGTTGTGGGGATAGGCCTTGCTGACCAGAAAGGCTTCGTCCCTGATGCCTTCCAGGGCTTCGCCAACCAGTTCTTCCGCCTTGCCCTCCCCATACATTTCGGCCGTGTCGATCAGGGTCATGCCAAGCTCCAGCCCTTCGCGTAGAGCCGCAATTTCGCTTGCGCGAAGGCTCGCATTCTGTCCCATGAACCAGGTGCCCTGGCCCAGGGCGGGGATTGCGGTGCCGTCGGGAAAGCTGATCGTCTTCATAAGTGCTGAGGCTCCATGGTGCTGGTGGTACTCATTGCGCGAAGATGGGGGAAATATCGCGGGGCGGTGCGGCCGCATGCACCGGGCGCCAATTGCCTTTCCCATTCCCATCGATTTCACGCTATAGCGCGCGCCATGCATTTTGACACGCAAGCTGACGAACAAATCGGCGCCGGGCAGGGCGAAGGGGCGCTCTGTGTCGCGGCGCTCTATCGCTTCACCCCGATCGAGGATTGCACAGCCATTCGCGGCCCGCTTCTTTCTCTGTGCCAGGCGCAGGGTATCAAGGGAACGCTGCTGCTGGCGCGTGAGGGCATCAACGGAACAATCGCAGGCACGGACCAGGCGATTGACCGCGTTCTCGCGCATATTCGCGCGATACCCGGCTGCGCCGATCTCGACGTGAAGCTCTCCCGTGCGGCCACGATGCCGTTTCACCGCATGAAGGTGCGGATCAAACGGGAGATTGTGACGATGGGCGAAGAAGGCATCGATCCACGCGCCAGTGTCGGCACCTATGTGGCGCCTGAAGACTGGAATGCTTTGATCTCGGACCCCGAAACCATCGTGATCGATACGCGCAATGATTATGAGGTTGCAGTGGGCAGCTTTTCCGGCGCGATCGATCCGGAGACCAGCTCGTTTCGCGAATTTCCGGAATGGTTCCGTGCCCAGCGTGACAGGCTGCTCAGCGATGGCAAGGCACCCAAGGTCGCGATGTACTGCACTGGCGGCATACGCTGCGAAAAATCTACGGCTTTTCTCAAGCAGGAAGGTGTGGACGAGGTCTATCACCTGAAGGGCGGGATCCTGAAATATCTCGAGACCGTTCCGCAAGAACAGAGCCTTTGGGAAGGCGAATGTTTCGTGTTCGATCAGCGAGTTACTGTCGGCCACGGACTGGCCGAGGGCAGCTATGCTCTGTGTCATGCCTGCCGCCGGCCGGTGAGTGAAGAGGATCTGGCTTCACCGCTATATGAGGAAGGCGCAAGTTGCCCCTCCTGCCATGGTGAGAGAAGCGAAGAGCAGCGAGCCCGGTATCGGGAGCGGCAGCGGCAAGAGGCTCTGGCGGCCGAACAAGGACAATCTCATATCGGTGCGATCTATGCTTCTGTCGGGAGCCGCACCGGATCGGGCAACTGAGCCTGCGCGATGGCCTATCCAATCCTATATAGTTTTCGGCGTTGCCCCTATGCCATGCGGGCCAGGCTCGCGCTCATGATCAGCGGCACAATTTGCGAGCTTCGCGAAGTGAAGCTTTCGGCAAAGCCGGAGGAACTGGTCGCGGCCTCTCCCAAGGCGACAGTGCCGGTGCTCGTCCTGCCCGATGGAGCGGTCTTGGAAGAGAGCCTGGATATCATGCATTGGGCTCTTGAGCGCAACGATCCAGAACGCTGGTTGGAGCGCGCCGATGCTGAACTGATCGCGGCCAATGACGGGCCGTTCAAACATGATCTGGACCGCTATAAATACCCCGATCGGCACGGCAGCGATTCCATCGCCCATCGCACCAGCGGCGGCGCCTTTCTGCATGTTCTGGAAGATCGGCTGGCCGGCAGTGGGCAGCTTTGCGGGGCCGGGCGGGGCCTGGCCGATATGGCGATCATGCCTTTCGTGCGGCAGTTCGCCGCTACCGACCGCGCATGGTTCGATGCGCAGCCGCTGCCGAATCTTCAAAGATGGCTGGAAGGGCACCTGACTTCCGAGCTGTTCAATTCGATCATGATACGCGTGCCGTTCTGGCAAGCCGGGGACGAGCCGGTCCTGTTCAGCAGCCAACCGCCACATATTTGAACCCGTGGCGTTCCACTTCCGCGCGGTCATAGACATTGCGCAGGTCCACCAGGATCAGGTCGTTGAGCAGGTCCTTGGTGCGCGCAAGGTCCAAGGCCCGGAACGCGTCCCATTCGGTGACGATCACGACGGCATCGGCGCCGTCCATCGCCTCATAGGCATCTTTGCAGAAGGTCACGCCTTCCATCATCTTGGCGGCATGCTCCATGCCTTCCGGATCGTATGCCCTGACATTCGCGCCCGCATCCTGCAGCGTCTGAACAATTGCCAATGCCGGTGAATCGCGCATGTCGTCCGTATTGGGCTTGAAGGTCAGGCCTAGCAGCGCGACTGTCTTGCCATAGGTGTCTCCGCCCATTGCATGGATGACCTTGCGGCCCATGCCGCGCTTGCGATTGTCATTGGCTGTGACCACAGCTTCGACAATGCGCAGATTCGCATCGTAATCCTGCCCGGTCTTGAGCAACGCGAGCGTATCCTTGGGAAAGCACGAGCCGCCATAGCCAGGGCCGGCATGCAGGAATTTCGCACCGATACGATTGTCCAGTCCGATGCCGCGCGCAACGTCCTGTACATTTGCGCCCACCTTTTCGCACAGGTCGGCCACTTCGTTGATGAAGCTGATCTTGGTCGCAAGGAATGCGTTAGCGGCATATTTGGTCAGCTCGGCTCCGCGGCGCGCCATTTTCAGCAGAGGCGACCGGTTGATGAAGAGCGGACGATAGATCTCCTCCAGCACATCTTCGGCATGCTGGTCGTTGCAGCCGATGATGATCCGGTCGGGATGCTTGAAGTCCTCGATTGCTGCGCCTTCGCGCAGGAATTCAGGATTGGAGGCGACGCTCCATTCATGATCGGGCCGTGCCTCGCGAATGATCCTCTCGACTTCGTCGCCCGTTCCGACCGGGACGGTCGATTTGGTTACCACTACGGTGCCTGGTGAGAGATATTCAGCGAATTCGCGGGCAGCCGCGTAAACGTATCTCAGGTCGGCATGGCCGTCGCCGCGCCGCGAAGGGGTGCCGACCGCGATGAACACCGCATCGGCCGAAGGTACTGCGTCAGCCAGGTCGAGGGTGAAGTGCAGGCGGCCTTCGCGGACGTTGCGGGCTACCAGTTCGTCAAGGCCGGGTTCGAAGATCGGAATTTCGCCAGCCAGAAGAGCATCGATCTTTGCCTGATCCTTGTCGACACAAGTCACGTCATGGCCAAAGTCGGAGAAGCAAGCTCCGGAAACCAGGCCAACATAACCTGTACCGATCATTACGATGCGCATTCACTGGACTCCTTCGCATTGATAGTGGCGGCTTGTTGTGCGGTGCACAATTTAAAGTCAATCATCGCGAGATGATCGGCTTGGGCAATGTTTCAGTTTGTTACGTCTGAATTGGCGATTCTTTTATTGCGGACACTGGCAGTTTTCTGCGGCAATTCACTAGCCTGCCAGATGCGTCAGGACGTGTTTTTTGCACGTGCGAACATTCGCCGACGAGCGAGCATGTGCCGTATTATACGGATCTTCCGGTTTGCGGCTGCGTGCCCGATGCGCTCCTGCGCTGTGTCAGCCAGAGCTCACGCAGCGGAAGCCGATATGGCTGGTCGCGGTGTCGATGGATTGAGGGTGACGAGCCGCCGGACGATAACGCCTGCAATAGCTTTCCGCGCAAAGATGGGATCCGCCCTTGAGGACCTTGCGTCCGATCTTCACTTGCGGTGTGCAGGGATCGAAGCTTTCCACTCTGCGCCCGCCGCGCGGATTGTCGATGGTGCAGCAGGCGCTCGGCTTCTTCTTCTGCGCGGCTTTGGGCATAGCGTACCAGTCGCTGGTCCATTCCCAGACATTGCCGATCATGTCGTACAGGCCATAGTCGTTGGCGGGATAGGTCCGCACAGGCGATGTGCGCTCCCAACCGTCTTCCAGCGTGTTGGAGAAGGGGAACATGCCTTGCCAGTAATTGGCCAGCATTTGTCCGCCGGGCGCCAGTTCGTTGCCCCAGGCATATTCCCTACCGTCCTGATGGCCGCCCCGTGCGGCGAATTCCCATTCCGCTTCGGTCGGCAGACGCTTGCCTGCCCACTCGGCATAGGCCTGCGCGTCCTGATGGCAGACTTGCACGACCGGATGGTCTTCCAGCCCCTCGATCGAGCTGCCTGGACCGGTGGGATGGCGCCAATCGGCGCCGAACTTGAATTCCCACCACTGGCTCCAGTCAGCAAGATTGACCGGTGTTGCTGTCCGATGAAAGACGAGCGCACCGGGCCTGGCCAGAGCAGGATCCATCCCCGGATAGTCCTTGGGATCGGGCGGGATCTCCGCAACAGTGCGGTAGCCGGTCGCTTCCACGAAGCGCGCGAACTGACGGTTGGTGACGGGTGTTTCGTCGATCCGGAAGCTGTCCACCTTGACTGTGCGGACCGGCGCTTCCTCGGGATAGAATTTCTCTGAGCCCATCGGGAACGTGCCGCCCGGGATCAAAATCATGCCTTCCGCCAGAGAGGCTTCAGTCGCCATAACAGCTCCACAAGTTCACTTCATTCCAGCCAGCTCAGCAGGCCGGCTTTCACCGCGCGTCCAATTGTACCACGATCTTTTCGATTTTCCCTTCGAAGGGCGCATGCCCCTGATAGTCGGGCGAAACCTTCGCACCTCGATCACGGCCCACATCGAATGTCTCGCCGTCGGGCATCGGCGCGGCAATGGTCCGCTCGATACGTCCCTGTGCGACTTCCGCGCCGTCGACCAGGATGTGCAAGGTGCCGCCCCCGAAGCGGATTCCTCCATCGTAATCGAAGCGATAGCTGACAGTCGATGCGCCCGGCTTTACCGGCTCGGGAGCGATGATGCGATATTGCGAACCTTCACGGCTGGAATAGGTCTGATAGGCAGCCGGTCTTCCATCCTTCAGATAGAAGCTCCACCCGCCAAGATGGGAGCCAATCGACGCAAGAACGCCCGTTTCCGATTCTTCAGTCTCGATATGCGCCGTGAGCGTGAACGATCGACCAAAAATCCGCGGCCAAGATGCGCGTGGCAGACTCATTCTGTCGCCCCACAACACGACTTCCTTTCGAGGTAGGTCGGTGGCGATCGCTGGCACGACCACGTTGCGCAGAGGGTAGACATCGTTCGCTTGAGCTTCCCGGTCGAAGAGCGCCTGCATCTCCATTAACTTTTCGGGATATTGAGCAGCGACGTTATGCGCCTGCGCGAAGTCCTCTTCGAGATTGTAGAGCTCCCAGTCGTAACTCAGGACATCGGGAGGTGTGCCGGGTGTTTGCCATGGCGGACCTGGGGGCGTGGTATTTGCGAACCAGCCTTCGTGATAGATGCTGCGATTGCCGAGTAGTTCGGAATATTGTGTGTTATGGCGCGAAGGCGCTTCCGGGGCATTGAAGGAATAGGCGAAGCTCACGCCATTGATCGGCTTTTGCTGTACGCCGTCCAGCACGTCGGGCGCCTCGAGCCCCGCTGCTTCCAGGACCGTGGGCATCACGTCGGTCACATGCGTATATTGGGATCTCAGGCCGCTGCCCTGAATCTCCTCGGGCCAGGAAATGACCATTCCGGCTCGGGTCCCGCCCAGATAGGATGCCATGCGTTTTGCCCATGGATAGGGCGCGTTCATGGCCCAAGCCCAGCCCGCCGGATAGAGTGGCGCGGTCGTTGGGCCGCCCAGTTCGTCTAGAACTTCGTCAGACCATTCCACTGAATCGGCCAGCCCATTCAGCGCTTCGCCGTAATCGAGAACCTTGCCGAACACGCCGCCTTCCATCGATGCCCCGTTATCTCCAGCGACGAAGATGACCAGCGTATCGTCGAAACTTCCGGTACGATGCAATTCGTCAATCACGCGGCCTATCTGTTGGTCTTGATAGGCCAGATGCGCAGCATAAACTTCCATGTAGCGGGTGTAGACGCGCTTTTCCTGCTCCGACAGTGAATCCCAGGCTGGGATTTGGGCAGGGCGGGGTGTCATTTCGGTATCTTCCGGGATAACACCCAGCGCTTTCTGCTGCTGGAATATGCGGTTTCGCGCTTCGTCCCAGCCCCCGTCGAACTGTCCGCGGAATGTCTCGATCAGCTCCTTTGGCGCATGATGCGGGGCATGTGTGCTGCCCGTTGCATAATACATGAAGAAGGGCTTTTCGGGCGCTGCGGCAAGCTGCAAGTCGATCCAGTCGATTGCTTTGTCGGCGAGATCCTTCTCAACCAGATAGTCTTCGGGTTTGTCGCTTAGATCGACCCTTTGCGTCCCAAGATACATCGCAGGAGAGAACTGGTCGGTCTCTCCCAGAATAAATCCGTAGAAATAGTCGAAGCCCAAATTTGTCGGCCAGTTTTCGAACGGCCCGGTTGGCGACATCTCTCCGACACGGATGTTGTGGTGCTTGCCGATGAAGGCGGTGTCATAACCATTGTCGTGCAGAACCCGGCCGATGGTCGCCACATTGTCGAATGGCCGGATGTCATAGCCGGGGAAATCCATTGTGGCTTCGGTGACGATACCGTGACCGACTGCGTGCGGGTTGCGCCCGGTCAGCAACGCCGCGCGCGTGGGAGAGCACATGGCCGTGACGTTGAACCGATTGTACTGCAGTCCGCCTTGCGCAAGCCGATCGAAATTCGGCGTGGGCACTATTCCTCCGAAGGCCCCCATCGCGCCGAAGCCGACATCGTCCGTCAAGATGAGCAGGACATTGGGCGCATCTTCCGGTGCCTTCACTTCAAAGCTCTCTGAAGGCGTTGAAGTGGCCAGCGCCTTGCCTATAACTCCTTCAAACGCGGGTCGTTCGTGCGGAAGAGAAACGGTTTCGCCTGCTTGTTCCGCTTGCGCAAAGGCCGCAGTTGGGACTGCCGTCAACAACATGGAACAGGCCAAGGCGCCGGCGCGCAGGGTGATCGACAGTTTTTTTGGTTTCGGCATTGGTCTCGTTTCTCGTCTGGAGATTGCGAAATTTGCGGTAGGCATGTGCCGCCTAGTCCAGTGGCTCCAGGCGCACGGTGAGCTTGCTCAGGTCGCCCTTCAGCACGCCGCCATCCACATAATCGGGGCTGACCTGTTCGCCGGTATCGCGGCCCGTATCGAAGGTTTCCGAAAAGCCTGCGGGCAGGCGTATGGTCTTTTTGATCCGGCCTCCTCCGGCAGGTTTTCCATTCACCAAGATCCGCATGGTGCCGCCCTTGTTGCGGCCACCGCCGTCATAGGTGAACTCATAGCGCAAGGTGACGTCGCCGGCGGGCAAGGGATCGCCCGTCACGCGGAACTGGTTCTCCGGAATTTCCGAGAAGGACTGGAATGCCACCGGGCGGCCATTATCGACATAGAAGCTCCATCCGCCGAATTTGCTGCCAAGCGCCAGAACCACACCTTCAATGCCTTCGCCCTCGTCCTGCAACTCGGCCTCGATCGAGAAGGATCGGGAGTGCATTGGCGGTGCGTCATTGAACGGTATGCTGATGCCAGCCCCCCAGTAGGTCCGCGTTTGCGAAGCAGTGGAGACAGTGGATGGATCGGCGAAGTTGCGGTCGGAAAAATCGTCGCTGACCGGATAGAGATTGCCGGTGCGCGCCAGGCGGTCCCATTCCCGCTGCAATTCCGCCAGCTTTTCCGGATTGCTGTCAGCCAGATCCCTGGCCTGCGAATAGTCATCAGGCAGGTAATAGAGTTCCCAATTGTAATCGAAGGGGGAGCCTTCGGTGGGGCCATAATACCAGGGCGTACGGCCCGGAGTGGTGTTGGCCAGCCAGCCGTCCTTGTAGACTGACCGGTTGCCGAACAGCTCGAAAGCCTGCTCACGCCTCCGCGAAGGGGCGTCCGCGTCGGCAAAGCTGTAGACCAGGCTGATCCCGTCGACGGTCTGCTGCCCGGCGCCTTCCACTTCGGTCGGGGCCGGAATTTTCGCAGCCTCCAAAATGGTCGGATAGATATCCGCAACGAAAGCGTATTGCGAGCGGACCTGCCCGCCTTCGGGCACATGTCCGGGCCATGAGACGACCAACGGATTGCGGGTACCGCCCAGATGCGAGGCGACCTGCTTTGTCCATTGGAAGGGCGTGTTGGTCGCCCAGCCCCAGCCTACCGAATATTTGCCCATCGAGTTGGGGCCGCCATATTCGTCGAGCCGCGCCAGCTTCTCTTCCAGCGGCTCCGGCAGGCCATTGGCCATTACGCCGCCTTCGTTGATTTCGCCGTGCAGGCCGCCTTCGGGCGTGCCGCCATTGTCGCCCTGGATGAACATAATCAGCGTGTCGTCGGAAACGCCCATCCGGTCGAGTTCGTCCAGCAGACGGCCGAACTGATAGTCCTGATAGGCCAGCATGGCACAGAACACTTCCATATAGCGCGCCTGAACCTTCTGCTCGTCCTGCGACAGCGAATCCCAGGCGGGAACGACGTCAGGGCGAGGTGTCAGTTCGGCATTCTCGGGAATGATTCCCAGGGCCTTCTGCCGCTCAAAGCTCTCTTCGCGCAGCTTGTCCCACCCCTGATCGAATGCGCCTTCGAAGCGAGCGATCCACTCGGCTGGCGCCTGGTGCGGGGAGTGCGCGGTGCCTGGGGCGAGATAAACGAAGAAAGGCTTGTCCTCGTCTGCTGCCTGCTGCGTGTGAATCCAGCCGATTGCCTCGTCCATCAGGTCGCGATCGAGGATGTAGTCGTCGGGCCTGTCCATCAGGTTCACCGGTGCGCCGTTGCGGACGAGCTTGGGCGCAAACTGGTTCATGGCCCCGCCGATAAAGCCGTAGAAATATTCGAAGCCCTTACCGTTGGGCCACAAGTCGAAAGGACCGGCTGGCGAAGACTGCGAGTGGGGAACATTGTGTTCCTTGCCGAACATCGCAGTGTTGTAGCCGTTATATTTCAGCACCTTGGCGATAGGGGCGGCGCTGCGCGGAATCTCACCCCAATAGCCGGGATAGCCCATCGTCAATTCACCGATGCTGCCGGTGCCGACCTTGTGCGGATTGCGCCCGGTAAGCAGCGCCGCACGCGTCGGCGAACACATCGCCGCAGTGTGGAAGCGGTTATAGACGACGCCCCGTTCCATCAGTCGCTGCAGGTTGGGGGTCGGCACAGGGCCACCGAAAGGCGAGGCAGCGGCAAAGCCGACATCGTCGGTCATTACCAGGACGACATTCGGGGCATCTGCAGGAGCTTTCACATGCACCGGAAAGTCTGGTGTCGATTCGGAAACCGTGGGGGCGACAGTGCCCGCGAATGGCGCCGGATCGATGGGTAGCGAAGTTCTGTCGAATTCAGCCGTGTCTGCGGCCGCTGCGCCGTTCGCCAGGAACATGCCTGCAATGGCGAATGATGAAGCCAGTCTCTTGGACAAATTGCGCCTAGTCATCTTCGATAGTTCCATCGGAATCCGGCAAAGCGAGGCGCACTTCCTCAACCGTGCATTCGCATGTGGATGGCATGGTCTTGTCTTCGATCAGCGGAGTAAGGCCATAGCGGCCAAGATAAGCGGAATTTGCGATTGTGCGGTAATCGGCAACCGGGCCGCCACCGGTGTCCTCTCCATCGATCGTGAAGCTGGCACGGGCACCAAAGCGGCCTAACGCTTCATCGGGCACTATTTCGACAGTGACCTCATGACGGCCTGCTTCGAGGCGGCGGTTGGCGGATACGTCCGAGAATTTCGTCTCGTCGAAGCTGGGGCGGGATACGAAATACGGTTTCCCATCTCGCAGCAGCAATCCCCATCCGGTGAAGCGTCCGCCCTGGGTGAAGACCGGTCCGGAAGCGTCCGGCCTGTCCACAAGGATCTGGGCAGTCAGTTTCCAATGGCCACCCAAAGGCGGAATATCGGCTGCGACATAGCGCGTTCTTTCGCGGGAATAGACATATTCGTCCCTCTCGCCGATCGCATGCGGACGTTGATCCGGCCTGAGCAGGATCATGACGTCGTTTTCGACTGGGAAGACGTTGTTCCGCTCAGCGGCGGCCGCGAAGCCCGCCACCATTTCCTGCAGCTTTTCCGTGTTCTGGTGGGCCCGATCTGTCGACTGGGAATAGTCGGATCGCAGATTGTAAAGCTCCCAATCGTAATCCTCGACATTGTCGGGGATCGGTGTGCGCTCCGATGTGCGGTCCCAGGGCGCTCGGCTCATCTTCGTGACCGCGAACCAGCCGTCTTCGTAGTATCCCAGATTGCCGAGCATCTCGAAATATTGGCTGCGCGGTGCAGGCTCCGCTGCCTTTTCGCCGAATTCGCCTGCCAGGCTCTGTCCGTCGATCGGCAGTTGCTCTACGCCCTCGAAACTCTCGGGTGGCACTATGCCTGCTGCATCATAGATGGTTGGGGCTATGTCGATGAGATGCGCGAAGCGCTGCACCACGGTGCCCTGGCGGTCGATACCCTTGGGCCAGGACATGACGGCGCCGGAGCGAATTCCACCGAGATAGCCGGCAACGGCCTTGCCCCATTGAAACGGCGTGTTTGTGGCCCAGGCCCAGGCAGAAGGATATCCGCCCCAGGCATAACTGCTGCCAAGCTTGTCGATATCGGGCAGCATGTCGTGATAGCTCGGTTCCTCTCCCAGGAATCCGGCCCATTCGTTGGTCTCGCCATTGAAGCTGGAAAGATCGCCGCCGTTGTCCCCCTGCACGAAGATCACCAGCGTATTGTCGAGTTCGCCGCTGCTTTTCAGCTCATCGATAATCCGGCCGATCTGATAGTCGGTGTGGGAAAGCTGCGCGGCATAGACTTCCATCATCCGGGCAGCCACGCGCTGTGCGTCCTCATCCAGCGAGTCCCAGGCCGGCAATTCATCCGGCCGCTCCGTCAGTACGGCATCCTGGGGAATGACACCAAGTTCCTTCTGACGCGCAAAGATCGCCTCGCGCGCCTTGTCCCAGCCCATGTCGAACTGGCCTTTGTATCTGGCGATCCAATCGGCTGGCGCGTGATGCGGCGTGTGGGGAGACCCAGGGGCCAGATAGATGAAGAAAGGTGCATCTGGCGCGCTGTTCTCACGCCTTCTGAGCCATTCTATAGCCCGATTGCTCAGATCCTTGTCGAGGATGTACTCGGGATCGTCAGGCGGTTCTATCTGGGTTGTATTCTCAACCAGTTCGGGAGCCCACTGATCGGCCCATGCCTGATTGAAGCCATAGAAATAGTCAAAGCCCAGTCCCGTTGGCCAATGATCGAACGGCCCCATCGAACCGCTCTCCCATTCGGGAGTGTTGTGGTTCTTGCCGAGGAAGGCCGTCACATAGCCGTTGGACCGCAGGACATCGGCAACTGTCGATGCGCTGTCCGGGATTACAGACGTATAGCCGGGCTCGTCGCGCGAAAGATTGGCAATTGCGCCATAGCCTACGGCGTGGTGGTTGCGCCCCGTCAGCAAGGCCGCGCGGGAGGGGGAGCACATGGCGGTGGTATGGAAGCTGTTGAACAGCAGGCCGCGCTCACCGATCGCATCGAAGGTTGGCGTTGCGATCAGGCCGCCGAAGCTGCTCGCGGCCCCGAAACCGACATCGTCGGTCATGACAAGCAGGACGTTGGGCGCTTCGGCTGGTGCTTCTGCGCGCAAGGGATAGTTCTCCCATGCCTGCTGTTCCTGAGGTTTCTCGGCCCATGCCGGCTGAACGAGGCAGGTGCCAATCAAACAGGCTGCCGCGATTTTCCAACTGGCTCGACGATGCTGGCTTGCCAAGTCTCTCTCCCGTACGTTTTATAACGATTTCGTATAACAAACGCGCACCACAACCACTGCTTGAAAGCAATACACCGGGCGGCTATGGCTTCATAGCCATTTGGCTATATAGGGGCGTCGCCATGAACTCCCATCGCTCTGATCCGATGCATCGATCGGATACTGTCAAAGACAGTCTGCTGGATATGACCGGCGCGCAATTGCGTGCCTTTCTGGCCGTTGCGGAATATGGTGGCTTTGGCTTCGCCGCGCGGGAATTGAACGTTTCGCAGCCGACCATTAGCAAGGCAGTGAAGAGCCTCGAGCGAAAAGTCGGGCCACTTTTCGATCGGTCTCCCGGGCGGGCTGCAAGCCTCAGCCCTGTCGGCGAAATCATGAAGGAAGAGGCGGTCAACGTAATCCAGCTTCTGCGCGAGATCGAGCGCAAGATCGAGCTACGCACATCCGGCCAGCCGCGTATCCGGGTCGCGGTGGGAGAATATCTCTATAATCGCTGCAAGGATGCGGTCTCGAGGTTCTCGATTGAAAATCCCGCATTGACGATCCGGCTGGAAATGATTTCATCGAGGGCAGAGGCGTTTCGGGATCTGCGCCTGGGTTCGGTCGACATCCTCCTCATCTCAACCTTTGGCCGCACGTCACAAGAACCGCGCATCGCGGCACAAGCGAAGATGAGAGTCTATCGCAGCCCCCTAAAAGACAGCGCGGAATCGCGCCGCTGGATCTTTCCGATCTTGGATGCGCAGGAGGCCCAGGAGTTTGTCCAGGCCCTGGGACAGATCGGCGTCAAGGATGTCGCGCATGCGATGACCGTACCCAATTACTATTCGATCAAATCGATGTGCGTTGCAGGGCGCGGGCAAGCGCTCCTGTTTGAAGAGGATACTCAGGAAGATGTCGCTGCGGGCCGGCTTGTTCAGGCAGTGCCCGGCTCCGTTACAATCAGCCGTGGCTGCCATTTTTACGGAGAGAGTGAGACTCTGGAGAAGGTCGCCCGCTATCTGATCGACGCAATCACTTAGTTTGTCGGCAGGAATTCAATACGTTCACCGATCACCGCCCTACAGGGCGGGAGGATGAACGCATCGCGTTTTCGCGCCATGATCTTTCGACCGTCCATTTCTTGCGCGGCGACGCCTTCGATCCAGCCCGCTTGTAACTTCCTTTGCATTTCATGGGGGATGGCGAACTGTAAAGTGCGCCGTGTCAGCGCAATGAGCGAAACATGCCGTCGATTGATATTATTTAATATTGACTAACAAACATGTGCGTGCTGTGTCGAACCCAAATAAAAGACAACTTGGAAAGGTTGATTGGCAAATGGCATCTCACGCGGCCATGATTTCCGAAGCCGATATCGCCGAATTCGAACGCGCCGGCGCGATTTGCTTGCGGGGGCTCTTCAGTCAGGAATGGGTAGATCGCATGCGCACCGCGATCGAACGGCGTATAGAGGCCGGGCCGGGGGCATTGTCCCGCCGGCAGCAGGCCTTTTCGTTTACCGAGTTGTTCATGGCGCGAAGCGATCCGGACTTCCGGGATTTCGTTTTCAACTCGCCGGCTGCGTCCATCGCAGCTCAGCTCATGCGCTCAAAATCCGTGCGGTTCTATTTCGATCAGATATTCAACAAGGAGCCGGGGCTGGACGAACCGAGCCCCTGGCACAACGATCAGCCCTTCTATCCAATCAAAGGTCAGCAGGTCTGCTCCGTCTGGTTGGCGCTGGATGACATCACGAAAGAATCGAGCGGACTGCAATATGTCGCCGGTTCGCATCGCTGGGAGCAGTTGCCGGAAGGCGATTTCCCGGAAATCGATACGTCTTCCGATCAATATGAGATTCTGACCTGGAACATGCAGCCGGGCGATTGCCTGGTGCATGGCGGGTTTACGGTTCACGGCGCGAACGGCAATACCACGCTGGACACGCGCCGGCGTGCCTTGGCGACGCGCTGGATAGGGGACGATATCGTCTACCGAGTACGCGAAAAGGCACGGGAAGAACTGCAGGTGCCGAACCTCGCGACCGGAGATGCAATTCCTGCCGGAGAGCAGTTTCCTGAAGTCGAGCTGTCCTGAACTGCGCAGCGGACTGTGGGCACGGTCCGACGGCAGAGGATCCGCCCGCCGCCAAGCCAAGAGAGCAAGAGAATGCCGACATTTCTCGTCGAATATCAATCGACCGGTGGCGGTCTGCGGTCGCGAGGCGACGAATACAAGGCGGCGCAAAATTCGCGCAAGGAGTATCGCAAGAACCTTGCAGAGAGCATTGTGCTGGCGGGGCCGAAATTCGAAACGATCGCCGATAGCGAGTCCGTATCGAGCATCATGATCATAGTGGCGGATGACATAGATTCCGCACGCGAGATCGCGGCGAAGGATCCGTATTACGAGATCGGAGAGTTCAGCGACTTCACCGTCAACGAAATCGCTCTGACGTCATTCAACCCCGGTTTCGCGTTGAGCAGCTGAGCACGGCACTTTGCGCCGGGCGCAACGGACAAGTTGGCATTCATGCGTTGATTTAGTTTAGTTGTAAGATAAATTGGAGCCGGAGAGAGCGGCCCAATGCTGCGCGGATCGACTTGGAATCGCGGGTCAGCAACAGCCGGAATAGCGTCATGGATGGCGTTTCAATCAACAGGCGAAGAGCCGGGAATTTTGAGGATCAAGAAGAAAACATGGGAAGGCTTGAAGGCAAGATTGCGCTGATAACGGGGATTTCCGGCGGGCAGGGACGGGCGGCTGCGCTCGCATTCGCACGGGAAGGGGCCAAGGTCGTGGGTTGCGATCTCAAGGCCGAAGCTGCGCAGGAAACCGCGGAAATGGTTCGCGGCGAAGGCGGCGAAATGACGTCCATTGCACCCGTGGACCTGTCTGACGAGCAAGAGGCGACCCAGTGGGTCGAAGAGGCCGCCGCGGTCTATGGCGGTATCGACGTGCTGTATAACAATGCGGCGCTTGCCCGGATCGGAACCCTGGCCGGAATGTCCACCGATGCCTGGCACTACACCCTGAAATACGAGCTCGACATACTGTTCTTCGTCACGCGCGCCACCTGGCCGCATTTGGTGAAAAGGGGCGGCGGTTCCATCATCAATACGGGCTCCATCATTGCGGGACGGGGCAGTGACATGCCGATGGCCGCGCATGGTGCCGGCAAGGCCGGTGTGATCGGCCTGACCAAGCACATGGCGCTGGAAGGCGGTACGTCAGGTATCCGCGCCAACTGCATCAGCCCAGGGCTGATCTGCAATGAGATGTTCGAACAACTGCTGAAAGACCCGAACGACAACCTCTACAAGCAGATCCGGACCTCGCCGCTCGGGCGAATTGGTCAGCCCGAAGATGTAGCGGGCCTGGCCGTTTTCCTGGCGTCCGATGAATCGAGCTATATCACCGGCACAAACATCGTGATCGATGGTGGACAGACTTTGGGCATCGGCATGTCCTTCGGCCAGGAGCCAGAACCCTTGTTCTCACAACCTGTGGACCTGCCAGAGGCGGAAGGAGAAAAGCTCACAATCGAAACGCCCGACGGCGAGTCCGAGGCTTGGCTGTTCACCCCCAGTGAAGGAACCGGCCCCTGGCCTGGCGTAGTCATTTACACAGACATCATGGGCGTCCGCCCGCTGTTCAAGTCAATGGCCCAGCGGCTTGCAAATGCAGGCTTTGCGGTATTGCTGCCAAATCTGTTTTACCGCCTGGGCCCGCCGCTCGATCCGCCGCTTTCGGTCAAGAATTCCGGAGAATTCGGAGAGCTTCTGGGAATGGCGGGAACCTTGTCGAAAGAAACGATCGTCAAGGATTCCGGCGCATGGCTGGCCGCGCTTGCTGCCCGCCCTGAAGTGAAAGCAGATCCGATTTCCTGCGTCGGCTATTGCATGAGCGGGCCGATGGCCATCTGGACTGCCGCGGCACATTCAGAGAAGGTTGGGGCAGTGGCGGTCTTCCATGGGGGGCACATGGTCATGAAGGGGCCTGATAGCCCGCACCTTGCTTTCAAGGACTGCGCTGCACGGTTCTATTTCGGATGTGCCGAGACCGATGCCTTCATGACGCCGGAGCATATCGCGACGCTGAAGGAATCGCTCGAAGAAGCCGGGCGGCCACATGAAGTGGAAGTCTATCCCGGCACCTATCACGGATTTGCGATCGCCGATGCTTCATACAACCGCGAAGGTTCGGAGAAGCATTGGGAAGCTATGATCGATTTTCTATCATAGCAAGAATCTGTAAAATCCAAACAATAACGAAAAAATGAAACGAGTTTTGGGAATGAATTCTGATCGAGGAATGTGAGATGTCTGCAGAGCAAGGGAAAGAGCGGCCCAACAAGCTTAAGCTTGGTATATTCGGCGCCAATATGGATGGCGGAATGACGGCAACCAAGGCAAAGGACCGTTTCCGGCTGACCTGGCAGAATGTGGAGCGTGTCGCCAAAGCGGCCGACGAAGCGGGCTTCGAGGCGCTGCTGCCGATGATGCGCTGGAAGTCGATGGGCGGGGAGACAGACTTTCACGGCAGCTCCTTCGAACCCTTTACCTGGGCCGCCGGTGTGTCCTCCGTGACCGAGAATATCGGTGTCTACAGCACGATGCATATCTTCGCAGTGCATCCCTTGATGGCCGCCAAGCACATGGCCACCATCGATCATATTTCCGGCGGACGTTACGGATTCAACCTGGTCTGCGGCTGGTTCCCGCCCGAATATCAGATGTTCGGCATTCCGATGCCCGAGCATGATGAACGGTATGCCTACGCGGCGGAATGGCTGGAGGTGGTCGATCGCCTGTGGACTTCGGACGAGCCGTTCGATTTCAATGGGAAGTTCTTCCAGCTCAAACAGTTGCAAATGAAGCCCAAGCCCGTGCGCAGGCCGCGGATCATGAATGCCGGCGCATCGGAAACCGGGGCCCGCTTCGCTGCCGAACACGCTGACATGGCCTTCATCGGTGTGCTGGAGCATGAGAGCGAGGAGCAGAAGCGCGCCAATGTCGACCGGCTGCGTAACACTGCCCGCGATGAATTCGGCCGCGCCATCGAAGTGTGGAGCGGTGCATGGGTCCTATGCCGTCCGACCGAGGAAGAAGCGCAGGCGGAATACCGCAGAGTGCTGGTTGATGAAGGCGATTTCGGCATTATCGACAGCTTGCCGCCCGGTGTTGTTCCGCCGATGGATCACCTTCCGAAAGAGGAAGCGGATATGATGCGGGCAAAGCTGCTTGCCGGCTTCGGCAGTATCCATTTGGTCGGTACGCCCGAACAGGTGGCAGACAGGCTGGAGGCAATGTCTTCAATCGGGCTGGATGGCATCGTGCTGACTTTCGTGGATTATGAGCCGGAAATCGAAAATTTCGCTTCGAATGTCATACCCTTGCTCGAGCAGCGCGGACTTAGAAATGTGCGGCAGGGAGCGCGCGTGCCCGATCCCGTTTGAACTGGTGGAGGCGATAGTCCGGCCTGGCCGGTTGGAATTCGGCCTGGACTAGAGCTTGGTATCAATTCACTGCCGGATCGGCCTCGTTTGGCGGGTTCTGCCACCCGCCGCCCAACGCCTTGAACAGATCGACGCGGACCGAGCCGAGCCTCTGGATCGAGGCGGCATTGGCTGCCCGTGCGTCGAGTAGTTCTCTCTGCGCCACAAGAACGTCGAGATAGGCCAGAGAGCCTGCTCGATAACGTTGATCGGCCATGCGATAGGCGTTTTCCGAGCGCTCCGCCGCTTCCTGCAGCGCGCGCTGCCGTTCTTCTTCATTGGCAACACGGGCAAGTGCCTGTTCCACTTCCTTGAGCGCCGTAAGGACGGCGCCGTCGAATGCGGCAAGCGAGGCATCGCCCTGCGCCTCTGCCTGACGCAAGCGCGCCCGCGCGACGGCCATGTTGGGGAAACTCCAGGAAATGAGCGGGCCGAGGGAGAAAGAAAACGAATCGTCCCCCTGCACATTGTCATTGCGCAGGAAATTGCCCGCCCCCCCCAGAGTGATCCGCGGATAGAGATCTGCCGTTGCCACTCCGATCCGTGCCGTGTCGGCCGCCAACATCCGTTCCGCTTCGCGCAGATCGGGCCTGCGGCGCAGGAGCGACGCAGCATCACCCACCGGTAGGGCGCTGACGGCAAGCTCGGGCGGAGCCGTGCATTCGTGGGCAGCGGCGGGAACATTGGCCGGCGTCGTGCCAAGCAGCGCCGCGAGTTCGAACAGCGCCGCCTGACGCTGAGCTTCCACGGTCGGAAGCTCGGCTCTTGCGCGAGCGGATAGCGCCGCCGCCCGTTCCACGTCCAGTCTGGCTGCCGCTCCGGCGCGTTCCAGCGTCGTCGTCAGATCCAGCGCTTCTTCGCTGGTTCGCGCTGAGCCTGCGGCAACCTCCCGTGCAAGCCCCAGCGCGCAGGCATCGAGATAGCTGCGCGTCGTTTCCGCCGCGACCATGACGCGAACGGCATCCCGCGCGGCCTGGCGGGCCTGTGCGTCCGCTTCGGCCGCACGTATTGCCTGGCCGATCCGCCCGAAGAGGTCGACTTCCCAGGAAACGCTTGCGCCCGCAGTGGTTGAGAACTGGGTGTCTCCCGTGGTCCCCCCGCCCGGCAGTGAATCGCCATAGGTTGCTCCGCCGCTGAGATCGGTTTCCGGCAGGCGCCCTGCGCGGTTCTCCTGAACCACGGCGCGCGCTTTCGCGAGATTCGCCTCGGCAACGCGCAGGTCGGTATTGGCGGCGAGTGCCCGTTCGACGAGTGCGCTGAGATCCGGATCGTCATACAGACGCCACCAATCGTCCGGCACCGGCATAGCCGGATCGAACACGCCTGAGCGAGTGACGAAATCGCCCTGCGCCGTTTCAGGAGCCAAGGGCCGTTCATAGGCCGGAGCGGTGGCGCAGGCCGCCGCAAGCAGCGGCGCGATTGCCGATAGGATACGCCAATTACGCATAGCTGGGGGCTTCTCCGAAAGGCTCGTCATCCGTGACCGGCCTTTCCTTGCCGCGATGGTCGGTCGCAATCAGCGTATAGATCGTCGGCAGAACGAAGAGCGTAAACAATGTCCCGATCAGCAGACCCATGATCACCACTACGCCGATGGCAAACCGGCTCGCCGCGCCGGCCCCTCCGGCGAACAGCAGCGGTATAAGGCCCGCCACCATTGCCGCCGTCGTCATGAGAACCGGCCGCATACGTACGCCGGCGGCATGCTGAATCGCTTCCTGGCGGTCCCATCCCTGATGTTTTTGCATCTGGTTGGCGAAGGACACCATCAGGATGCCGTGCTTGGAAATGAGGCCGATCAGCGTCACCAGCCCGATCTGTGTGTAGATATTGATGGTCGTGAAGCCGAGATAGAGCGGTGCCAGCGCCCCGCATACGGCAAGCGGCACGGTAACCAGAATGACCAGCGGATCGCGGAAACTGTTGAACTGTGCCGCCAGCACCAGAAAGATCACGATCAATGCAAAGCCGAAGGCAGTTGTCAGGCGATCGCCTTCCGTTACATATTGGCGGCTGTTGGAAAGCCAGTCGACACTTGTGCCCGGCGGCACGGGCTGGTTCTGCAGAAAGTCGACCGCTTGCCCCATCGTCACATCCGGGGCGAGTACGGCCGACAGGGTTGCCGAGTTCATCTGGTTGAATTGCGGCAGCAGATTGGGCTGCGCTCGCATTTCCACATTCACGACATTGGATAGCTGCACCAGTTCGCCGGAAGCAGCTCTTACGTAATATTGGCCAAGGTCGCTTGGATCGACCCTTTCATCCTGCGGGACCTGGACGATCACGTCATAGGACCGGTCGAACCAGTTGAAGCGGTTGACCAGGTTTTCGCCCACCAGCAAGGCAAGTGTGTCCGCGATCTCGGCCATGTTGACGCCCAGTTCGCCCGCTTTGTCCCGGTCGATGGTGATGTGCGCTTCCGGGCTGTCGAAAGCGAGATCGCTGTCGACGAAGGCAAACAGGCCGCTGCCCCAGGCGGCGCCTTTCAGCTCCTCGAGCGTCTGGTATATCTGCGAGAAATCGTCTGCCGATTTGATCACCATCTGCACCGGCAAGCCGCCGGTACCAGCTGGCAGAGGGCTGTCCTGGAAAGCTGTCGTAATGACGCCGGTGACATTTGCCGTTTTGGCCGCAAGTTCTGCCTGAATGTCGTCAGCGCTCCGCTCACGCTCGGCCCAGTCGGTTAGAACAACGCCGCCGAAGCCCGTCGACATGTTACTGAAGCCGACGCCGAAGAAGGTGTGGGCATATTCTGGAAGCTCACGAAACATGGCTTCGATCTCGGCGCTGTGCCGGCCGGTATAGTTGACGTTGGCATATTTCGGTGCCTTCGCCTGCACAAAGACGTAACCCATATCCTCCTGCGGGGCGAGCTCGCGCTCCGCGCCGGTGAAGAGCACGACAATCGTGCCAAGGATCGCCACACACACGATCAGCACGGCCGAGCGGGCAAGTAGTGTTTTGCGCAGCAGGGCCTCATAACTCTTGGTCAGGCGGCGCATGGTGCCTTCGATCTTCTGTGCAAGTTTGCCTTCCGACACTTCGGAATTGAGCAGCCATCCGCTCATCATCGGCGAAAGCGTGAGCGCAACGACGCCGGAGACGATGACGGAGCCGGCCAGGGTGAAGGCGAACTCCTTGAACAAAGCCCCTGTGAGCCCGCCCATCATACCGATCGGTGCGTAAACCGCAGCCAGCGTAAGGGTCATCCCGATGACAGGGCCGACAATTTCTCGCGCACCGATGATCGCGGCGTCGAAGGACGATTTTCCCTCTTCGATATGGCGGTGGATGTTCTCGACCACGACGATCGCGTCGTCGACCACCAGCCCAATCGCAAGGACCATTGCCAGCAGAGTAAGCAGGTTGAAGGAGAAGCCGAACATATACATCAGCGCCACGGTGCCGAGCAAAGACAGCGGGATCGTGACGATCGGGATGATGACGGCGCGCACACTGCCCAGAAACAAGAAGATAACGGCGATCACTATGATGACCGCTTCCAGTACAGTGTGCGCCACTTCCCTGATGGAAGCATCCACGAAACGCGCGCTGTCGAACACACTTATTACTTCCACGCCTTCGGGCGCTGCATCCCTGATCTGCGGAATGAGTTTGTTTATGGCATCGACGATTTCGAGGGGATTGCCATCGGGTGTAGGCGTTATCGCCAGAGTGGCCGAAGGTATGCCAGACGAAATTGCGATGGAATCGTAGTTCTGGCTACCCAGCTCCACTGTGGCGACATCGCCCAGGCGCACTATGCCTGCATCCGATTTCTTCAGAACCATGTCACGAAACGCAGCAGCGTTTTGAACATCAGTGTCCGCTGTTATGTTGAAAAGTGTATCGTTGCCTCTCAATTGGCCGGGCGCTGCCTGAACATTGTTCGCACGCAATGTCGCCGATACGTCGGAGGCGGTGAGCCCGCGCGCTGCCAGCTTCATCGGATCGATCCACACGCGCATGGCGGGACCTGCGCCGCCCGAAAAACTGGCAGATGCGACACCAGGGATGGATGTCATCATCGGCTGAGCGACGCGTGACGCGAAGTCGATCATATTCGATCTATCGACAGTCTCGCTCCTGAAAGCGATATATTGGATGGCCGAGGCCCCGTCGGTGATCTTTGTAACGACCGGATCGAATACGCCGTCCGGCAAGCGGTACTGGACCTGTTGAACCTTCGACAGGATTTCCGTCATCGTCCGGTCGGCATCGGCATTGAGAACCAGCTTGGCCGAAATGTGGCTGCTGCCTTGGGTCGAGGTGGACGTCACATAGTCAATACCGCTTGCAGTTGCGATCGCCTGGGAAATCGGCGTGGTGACGAACCCTTGCATCACGTCCTGCGTTGCACCGGGAAACGCCGTAGCGATCGTGATCGTGGCGCTTTCCATGGCGGGATACTGGCGCACGGGCAGGCTGAACACGGCGCTAAGCCCGGCCAGAGAGATCAGAAGGCTGATGACGATCGCCAGTGTCGGCCGCCGAATGAAGAGATCGGTAAACCGCATTTCAGCCGGCCTCCGGTCCGGCCAGCTCGGTGACCTTCACGGTTGCGCCCGGTTGAACGCGCAATTGCCCTTGCGAGATGACGACGTCACCCGCTTCGAGGCCGGATTCCACAATCACATTATTGCCGATGCGGCGGCCCGTGCGGACCGCGACAATCTCTGCCTTGCCGCCTTCTTTCGCATTCTCCCCGCGAATGACGATGACATTGTCACCCTGTGCGGAGGTCTGGATCGCAGTGAGCGGCACGACAATCGCGTTCTCCTGCGGGGGAAGCTCGACGGCGGCAGTCACATACATGCCCGGCCTCAGGACATGATCGGGATTGGCCAGGCGGGCCTGCACGCGGACATTGCGGGTTTCTTCGTCCAGCTTGGGTTCGATGCTGGTCAGCCGTGCAGTGAAACTGCGATCCGGATAGGCATCGGTCCCAATGCGAACCGTCTGCCCGGGTTCAATTGCGCCGAGCTGCTGCTGCGGAACGGAGAAATCGACGAACAGCGTATCCAGTGCCGTGAGCGTTGCGATCGGGTCTCCGGCATTCAGATATTGCCCGGGATCGATCTGCCTGATGCCCAGGCGCCCTGAGAAGGGAGCGCGCACTTGCTTCTCGCGGATGCGCGCATCGAAACGGGCAACTTCGGCCAGTGCCTGATCGAGCTGAGAGCGCCGCTCCTCCAGCAATTCCCTGGGTTCTGCTCCGGTGGGTGCAAGCTCTTCGGAGCGTTCGAACTGTATTCGGGCGAAGTCGGCGCGTGCCTTGGCGGCCGTCCGGTCTGCTTCCTCGGGCCCGGCGTAAAGCTGTACCAGCAAGTCGCCGGAGCGCACGTAGTCGCCGGCGCTGAACCGCAGGGCGCTGACGCGCCCGGCGACTTCGGGTGCGAGCATGACCTCTCTCACCGCGCTCAGGCTGCCCACGGCCTCCAGTTCCCTGGGGGCAAGCTGCGGCTCCACGACCATTGCGGCCACCGCCGTTTCCTGTGCTTGCCATGCCTGCCCGCCGCCCGATCGGATGGCGCGCCATGCAAACAGCCCGCCGAGCACTATGGCGAGAATGACAATCGTTAACACGATCGTCCGGCGTGACGCGCCTTGGGAAGAAGAAGCCTCCCTATCCGGGGCCGATTCACTGGAGCTCTCAGTGAATTCTGGGTTGTCACTCATCTAACGGGTCCCGTGAGGAGAGAAGTTCTGGTGCCTTCGGAATTGCAAGGTGGTCGCCGCAAGAGCGGCCAATAACAAGAGCGGAGCAATAGCATTTTCATCCTTGAGAATCAGGGTGCCGAACCGCTGGCACAAACGGGGACTAGGACGAATCTTCCTGCGGCCTTGTCGGCAGCGTTTCATTCAGCGGGGTCCCGTCCAGTCTTGAGAGGAGGAAGATGAATCCGCCGATCCAGGCGGCAAAGAACAAGCCTGTGATGACATTGCCGTAGATCAGGAACATGCCGAGCAGCCCGGCCGCCACGAGATAATAGGTCATCGGGATCAGCGTCTTGCGGATCAGATCGCCTTCGCGGCCGATCAGGCCCACCGTTGCAGCTGCGGCCACTACATTGTGGACCGCAATCATGTTCCCGCCGGCACCGCCGACGGCCTGCAACGCGACGACCTTGGCCGATTGCGCGAGATCCAGGCCGATGAGATCGGCAGTCGAGAACTGGAATCCTGCAAACATCATGTTGCTGACCGTGTTGCTGCCAGCCAGAAACGCGCCGAAGCCGCCGATCCAGGGTGCAAGCAGGGGCCACATGCCGCCCACGCCTTCCGCCATGCTGCGGGCCAGCACATCGGGCATGGAATCATAGTTGGCACTTCCCGAATTGATGAACACCTGCACCATGGGAACGGCCAGCATCAGCGCCGGGGCCGCGCCCAGGACATTGCTGAACGTTTGCGTCCAAGCACGGCCAAAACCTCCGCGCCGGTGCATGCCGGTAAAGAAGTAGGTGATCAGCGAAACCAGGATCAGAACTGTGCCCGGCGACCAGAAGGGTTGCCAGCTGGGCACAACGCCCGTGCCGAACAGTTCGGGCAGGCGCAAGGTGAAGGGCGCCTCACCGGCCCTGAGCGTATCGTCCACCCACTGAATGCTGCGGGTGAAGATCAGAATTGCAACAACCACTACATAGGGCATCCATGCCTGATGCATCGGATAGTCCTTGCCGGTGCTGACGGACCGCTCCGCCTTCACCTTGCCCATCCATTCGGGCAGCCACTCGTGCTGCGGGGCGAAGTCGAAACTCTCCTTCGGCAGGAACAGGCCCGCCCGCGCGGCCGGAATGACGATCAGCAGCCCGACCATCCCGCCAACCAGAGAGGGGAACTCCGGCCCCAGAAATATTGCTGCCAGGTAATAGGGTATGACCATGGCCAGGCCAGCGAAGAGGGCGAATTTCCAGATCTTGAGCCCTTCGCGGAAAGACTGTTTCTCGCCGAAGAAGCGCGTAAGCATCATCGACATCAGCAGCGGGATGAGGAAGCCGACCAGCGCGTGGACCAGCGCCACATTGGTGCCGATATACAGGACATATTCGTGGAACGGCATGTCGCCGATGGCGGTCAGTACCCGTTCCTGGCCAGTCAGGCCGTTATTGACGCCCACCAGAATGGGGGTGCCGGCGGCGCCGAAGCTGACCGGCGTGGACTGGATGATCAGCGCCACCATGACCGCGGCCATGGCAGGAAATCCGATGGCCAGCAGCAGCGGAGCGGCCACTGCCGCCGGTGTGCCGAAGCCCGATGCGCCTTCGATGATCGAGCCGAAGAGCCATGCGATGATGATCGCCTGAACCCGCCTGTCGGGTGAAATGGAAATGAAGCCGTGCTCGATCGTGGCGATGAGGCCGCCTTCGCGCAGCGTGTAGAACAGCAGGATGGCCCCGAACACGATGTAGAGCAGAGAAACACCGGTCACCATTCCGTCTATGGTCCGGGCAGCGACAACCGGTCCGTCCACACCCCACAGGAACAGCGCGACAGCGGCCGTCGCAGCATAGGCAACCGCCATGGTCGTCCTGGCGGGCTGCCGGAAGACCACCATCAGGCCGAAAATGATGATCAGCGGCAACAGTGCCAAAATAACCTGGACGCTCTGTGACATGCCTTCCCCCTATGGCTGTGCAGCGATTCTCTAGTTCGATCGATTGCCAGACCATTCTTGCCGCGATTGCCCCGGACAATACAAGGCGGTTAATGGGAGGGCCCGCTCTGCCTGCCAAATATGGGGCAGCAGAATTTGCAGCGGATAGCGTGGAGTGGTGCCGGCTACAGGATTCGAACCCGTGGCCCCCTGATTACAAATCAGGTGCTCTACCAACTGAGCTAAGCCGGCCCGCATAGGCTTTCGTCGCCCCTTTGCTCTAACAGGCGCCGAAGGTCCAGCCTTCGGTTTGCGCAATTTTCCGCTTCATTGCTTCGGGAGCCCATAATTGCGGCTGCGCAGCGGCGATACGCAGCCAGGCTGCAGTCAGCAATGCATCGCTGCTGTGATCGTCGATCGCGCCGGAACCGGATACAGGCGGGCTGCCGAGGTTTGCCAGCGCAGCGTTGAGCCCCGCATAGTCGCGCATCTTGCTGGCAGAGGCCGTGCGCCGCGCCGCGATGGCCGCCAGGCTGGTATAAATCTCCACGATCACAGAGCCGCTGCGGGGCAGGGGATCGACCGGCCAGACCGGGATCCGCCCGTTCAACCGGTGGAGCATCCGCATGCCCGTAAGGCTGGATTTGCCGACCTGCGCCGCGCCCACCAGGTTGAAATTGCTGTAGGGCTTGCAGCCATGTGCCGCCTGGCGGATCTCGGTCACGCGGAAGCGCCCGCGCCGGTCCGCCGCATCGGGGGCATGGAAGAATTCGCCTTCGCGCCCGCCATGCCTGCGGAAATAGCGGCTGGCTTCTGCATGGTCGACGAAACTGGTCGCGGCCAGATGCGGATCGCCGGCGCAGATTTCTTCCACCAGCGCCCATAATGCGCGGGCATTGGCAGGGCTGCGGCTCCAGCCGGGAAAGAACGCACCCTGATCGGCGAAGGGCAGCGACATGCCCAGATCGAGCCCAACCAGCGTATCCTCCGGCATTTCGTTGAGCAGCCAGTCCAGCACATCCTGGCGGGACCAGGGCTTGTCTTTCGAGATGAGGCGGGGCCGCGCGCCATCGGCATCCGCAATCGCCACGGCAATGCCGCGCTGGCGCTCGGCCGCGGCGCCGGACCAGTCCACGGCCACGAAATGGGCGAAATGCGCGGCGCTCATTTGCCCTGGCGTTCGGCGCGCAGGCGGTTCCAATAGGCAATGCGTTCGGCCACCTGCCGTTCGAAACCGCGCTCAACCGGCGTGTAATAGGTCTGCGGCTCCATCTCTTCGGGCCAGTAATTGTCGCCTGAGAAGCCTTCGTCGGTCTGGTGATCGTAAGTGTAGCCTTCGCCGTAACCGATATCCTTCATCAGCCTGGTCGGCGCGTTGAGAATATTGGCGGGCGGCATCAGGCTGCCGGTCTCCTTGGCGCTGCGCCAGGCAGCACCCATCGCCTTGTAGGAGGCATTCGATTTGGGCGCGGTGGCAAGGTAGAGGCAGGCCTGCACGATGGCGAGTTCGCCTTCCGGGCTGCCGAGAAATTCATAGGCTTCCTTTGCCGCGAGGCATTGGGTCAGCGCCTGCGGGTCTGCCAGGCCGATATCCTCGCTGGCAAAGCGGACCAGGCGGCGCAGCACGTAAAGCGGCTCCTCGCCTGCCGTCAGCATCCGCGCCATGTAGTAAAGCGCGGCCTGCGCATCCGATCCGCGCAGGCTCTTATGCAAGGCAGAGATAAGGTTGTAGTGCCCGTCGCGATCCTTGTCGTAAACGGCGACGCGGCGCTGAAGAAACTGGCTGAGCCCTGCGGGATCGAGCGGCTCAGGGATCTTCGCGGAATAGAGCGTCTCTGCCTGGTTGAGCAGGAAGCGCCCATCGCCATCGGCCGACGCGACCAGTGCCTCGCGCGCCTCTGCGGTCAGAGGCAGGGGGCCTTCCAGCTCCTCTGCGCGGTGGAGCAGGGCGCCCAGCGCAGGCGCGTCCAGCCGGTGGAGGATCAGCACCTGCGCGCGGCTGAGCAGCGCGGCGTTTAGGGCGAAGCTGGGGTTTTCGGTTGTCGCGCCAACCAGCGTCACAGTGCCGCGTTCCACGAAGGGCAGGAAACCGTCCTGCTGGGCGCGGTTGAAACGGTGGATCTCGTCCACGAACAGCAGGGTGCGTTGCCCGGCCTGCGCGGCCTTGTCCGCCTCGGCAAAGGCCTTCTTGAGATCCGCCACTCCGGAAAAGACCGCGCTGATCGCCACGAAACGCATGCCGACACTGTCCGCCAGCAGCCGTGCAATGCTGGTCTTGCCGGTGCCGGGCGGTCCCCACAGAATCATGCTGGAAAGCTTGCCAGCGGCAACCATGCGCCCGATCGCGCCTTCCGGCCCGGTGAGATGTTCCTGCCCGATAATGTCGTCCAGCTTCGCCGGGCGCAGCCGGTCGGCCAGCGGTGCATCGGGGCGGGGCGCGTCGGCCGCATCGGCAGGCGGCGTCATATCTCCAAATAGGTCGGCCATTGCGCTACACTAAAGCAGTTTCGCAGCATTTGCATCGCTTGCCCGCACAGGAAAGCCCTATGCTGAGATTCGAATGGGGAGAGGAATGATGGAGCAATCGTCTGCACAGGGCGCGCCCTGGCATTTCTGGGCGGTCGGGCTGGTCAGCCTGATCTGGAATGCCTTCGGCGCCTATGACTACACTATGAGCATGCTGCGCGATCCGGCCTATCTGGGGGATTTCCCGCCGGAGATATTCGAGTTCCTGAACGATATGTCCGCCTGGGAAATCGGCCTGTGGAGTATTGGCGTGTGGACCGCGGTGATGGGTTCCATCCTGCTGCTGCTGCGCACGCGCTTTGCCGTGTGGGCTTTCGGCGTTTCGCTGATTGCCGCGCTGGGCAGCTTCGCCTTCCAGTTTTCACGCGACTTGCCCGCCGCGCTCGATACGCCCGCGGCCAGGCTGATCCCGCTGGTGGTCACTGTGGTGGCGGTCTTCCTGCTGGTCTATGCGATGCGCGCGCGGCGCCAGGGCCTGCTGAGCTAGCTCAGCGGCCCTGTGCCCGCGTGGCGGCCTGCTTCTGGCGGATCAGCCGCAGATAGGTATCGGCCACAGCCTGGTTGATCCGGTCCCAGGCGAAATTCTGGCTGCGCAGCTCGCCCGCCCGGCCATGCTCCACGCGCAGTTCGGGGCGCTCGACATAGGCGCGCAGGGCTTCTGCAAATTGATGGATCGCGCCGGGGCGGATCAGCCTGCCAGAGCGGCCATCGTCCACCAGGCTTTCGCTGCCCGTTGCCGCGGCGGCCACGACTGGCAAGCCACAGGCCATTGCCTCCAGCGTGACATTGCCGAATGTTTCGGTGATCGAAGGGTTGAACAGCACATCCATGCTGGCGACCGCGCGGCCCAGATCCGCCCCTGCCTGGAAACCGGCGAATACTGCATGGGGAATGCGCGCTTCGAACCAGGCGCGCGCCGGGCCTTCGCCGATCACCAATACCTTGTGCTTCACGCCGCTGCGCTGCAACTCGTCCATCGTGTCGGAAAATACATCCAGCCCCTTTTCCATCACCAGCCGGCCGAGAAAGCCGATCGCGATATCGTCGTCCGCAATGCCCAGTGAGCGGCGCCATTCGAGGTCGCGCCTGGCGGAATTGAAGATTTCCCTGTCCACCCCGCGCGACCAGATCGAAACGTCGTAATTCATCCGCTGGTCGCGCAGCACCTGCGCCATACTCTCCGACGGCGCGACCAACGCGTCGCAGCGGCGATAGAAACGCCGCAGCGATGCCTCCAGGATCGGCTCCAGGAAGGACATGTTGTAATAGCGCGGATAGGTTTCGAAGCGCGTGTGAACCGATGCCAGAACCGGCAATTTGCGCGACCGTGCCCAGCTGACTGCACGGTGGGCCACGGGATCGGGCGAGGAGACATGGACGACGTTGGGTGCGAACTTGTCGAGGTCGCTGCGCACCCGGCGTGAAAGGGCCAGCGGCACGCGGTATTCGCTGCGCCCGGGAATGGCGAGGGACGGTACGCCAAACAGATCCCCCGTGGCCGGGAATGCGGGTTCTTCCACTTCCGGCGCATAGACCCGCACGGCCGCTCCCTGGCCCAGAAGATAGCCTACCAGACGGTTGAGCGCCTGGTTCGCCCCGTCGCGGACGTAATTGTAATTGCCGCTGAAAAGCGCAATGCGAAGGTCGGACGTGTCCATCGCGATGGCCGATAGACCAATGGCCAACGCGGCGCCAGCGCGACAGCCGGAGTCGCGGGAACTAGTGGGGGCGCAACTCGAACAGCGGGCGGCCGAGCAGGGCGGGCACCTGGTCGGCATGTACCGCCTTGCCGAACAGATAACCCTGTCCAATCTGGCATCCGCGTTCTCTCAGATAGTCCGCCTGGGCCCAGGTCTCGATGCCTTCAGCAACGATTCCGATCTGCAGGTCGCTGGCCAGGTTGATCAGGCTGCAAACGATCGCGGTGTCGCCGGCATCCTCCCCCAGCCCCAGGGTGAAGGACTTGTCGATCTTGATGACGTCGACAGGGAATTTTTTCAGGTGGGAAAGCGAAGCATAGCCGGTGCCGAAATCGTCGAGGGCGATCTGGATGCCGCGTTCCTTGAGACGGCGCAGGTCGGCGCCGACATGTTCCGCGCCGCGCCCGAGAAAGACCGTCTCGGTCACTTCGACCTGCAGCGATCCGGGCAAAACTCCGGCGGCGTCAATCATGTCCAGCAAGCGGAACGCGAAGTCGTTGCGGCTGAATTCGGCGGCAGAGGCATTAATCGCCACATGTCCGAAGCGGACTTCCCGGTCCAGCCAGCGACGCATGTCGGCGAGCACGCGATCCTGCATGCGTTCGCTGATCTGGTGCGCAAGTTCATGGTCTTCGAAGGCGGCCTCGATCTCGGCGGGCAAACGAATGTCTCCGCCGGCATCGCGCCAGCGCAACAGCGCCTCGAACCCCACGACATGGCCGGAATGCAGGTCTATCTTCGGCTGGTAGAACGGCATGACGTTATGGGCCGCAATCGCCGAACGCGCCCTGGCGATCATGGCTGTGCGCCGGTCCAGTTCCGAACGGAAGGACCGCTCGAACAGAAGCACTTCCTTCTTGCGGCTGCCGGTCTTGGCTGCGTAGAGCGCCGTATCAGCGCTCTTCAGCAGCAGGTCGGGGGTGGTGCCGTGAACGGGCGACATCGCCGCCCCGATGCTCACCCGGCAATCCAGGATGTAACCCTGATAGGCGATCGGCTGCTTCATTGTGGCGCTGACCGCTTCGCCGATTTCCATCAGGTCCCTGCCTGTTTCCAGGTGGCGCAGAACGATCGCGAATTCGTCTCCGCCCAGACGTGCGGCGAAATCGCCTTCGTCGAGCAGGTCCCTGATGCGGCTCGCCAGCGTCTTGAGCAGCGCATCTCCCGCATCGTGGCCAAAGGCGTCGTTGACCTGCTTGAAGCTGTCGACGTCGAGCGCAAGCAGGCCGATATGCTCTTCATGTGTTTCCGCTTCGGGTAGCAGTTCGGCCATGCGCTGATCGAAAAAGTTCCTGTTGGGGAGTTTCGTCAGCGCATCGTGTTCGGCCGTCCAGCGCAATTTTTCGGACTGTTCGCGCAGATCTGTCACGTCGCGCGAGATCGAGAGTAATTGCGTGATCGATCCGCCCTCGTCGCTTAGCGGCGTCATGATGACGTCCCACCATTTCGGCCTGCCTTTATTGGTCAGGCCACCGGCATTGAAACGGCACATTTGCCCTGCGCGGGCGGTCGCCAAGGCTTCCTTCACTTTCTTGCGCGCTTCTACGGGCCAAAGGCATTCGTATTTCTTGCCCAAGACCGTGCCGGCGTCATCGATTTCCATCGCCTCGAGGCCACGCTCGCTCATGAAGCTCAGCCTTCCATCCGCATTCATGATCTTGATGCAGTCGGGACTTGAATCCACGATCGCGCGGTTGAGGCTTTCGGTTTCGCGGAGCTTGAGTGCCGATGTCTTCGCATCGGTGATGTCGATATGCGCACCGACCAGCCTGAGCAGATTGCCGTTCTCGTCCGTTTCAGGCCTAATGCGGGTAAGGATCCACCTCGTTTCGCCAGTATCCGCACGGATGATCCGGTATTCGACTTCGTGAAATTCCTTCCTTGCGCGAACCGCCTCGTCGATTTGGGACAGGACGTGATCCCGGTCGTCGGGATGCAATTGCTTCCAACGCGTATCTTCATCGATCCATTCCGTGTCTTCGGGAAGGCCCAGATTGCGGAAGAACTGCCGCGAGCCTGTCGTATTTCCTTTCGGCTCGGTCACGAAGGTGCCGATGCGGGCGGCTTCCTGGATCAGGCGTAGGCGGCTTTCGTTTTCCTTCAGTTCGATTTCCGCCTGCTTGCGTTCGCTGTCGTCGTAGACGAGGCCGATGGAACCTACTGGCTTGTCTTCCTCGTCGAACATAGTTCTGCCGCGGATGCGCAACCAGCGCTCCTCACCGTCAGCACGCAGGATCTTGAATTCGGCGCTGTTCGGCCGTTTCGACCGAGCAAATTGTTCTAGCTGAACCGCCAACGTTTCCACGCACTCCGGGTGGATGAATTTCGCCCATTCTTCGGTCGCCAGCGTGCCGCAATGGTCGCGCGGTAGTCCGTACATCTCGAGCGCATTTGCCGACAGACGCAGCAGGTTCCTGTTGGTCGCATCGGTTTCCCAGGTGCCCACACCTGCGCCGTCAAGCGCGAGGGCAAGCATCTCTCTGGACCGCTTGTTCTCGTCTTCCGCGGCCTTGCGGTCGGTTATGTCGTGCGCGAAGACGAGGCTCGAGCTCCAGCCGCCATCGGGGTCTGGAATGAAGGAAACGTGGATCTCGCACCAGACTTCGCTGCCATCCGGACGGACATAGCGCGTCTCGACGCTGAAGGGCTCGCCGGTGCTGCGTTTTTCCATCATCAACGTCCGGTACTGCGCCAGATCGTCCAGATGGGTGAATGCTTCAAGCGGGAGCCGGTCCATCTCCTCGGCCGTCCTCCCGACCAGTTCGAGATAACGTTCGTTGACCATCAGCAGGTTGAAGTCCCGGTCGCGATGCAGGAGGCCTACCGCCGTTTGATCGAATACTGTCTTTAGACGATTTTCGCTCTGCCGCAGGGCATCCTCGATACCTTGCTGTTCGGTGTTATCTCGTAATGTGCCCACAACGACGAACTCGCCATCGGCCTGTTCCACGCGCCGGGCGGTTATCTGCAGCCAGCGAGATTCCCCATCCCCTCCTGAAATTCGTAAGGAAGCGTTGAATTCCGTTCCGGCGCGAACGCAAAGCTGGAGCCGGATCGCCAGGCGCTCCCTCTCCCCGGGATGCACGGCGGCGAGCAGGCCGGCGCCGGTATGCAGATCGCTCCTTCCCAGGAGCCGGGCGGAGATGTCGTCGCAAATCAACTCGTCCGACGTGGCGGACAGGTTCCAGACGCCGATTCCGGCATGAGCGATCGCCAAGTCGCGCAATACGCCATCGCCGGCATCCGATTGCCTTCGGATATTGTCAGGCTGCTGCCCTTTTCCGGCCAGCTTAAGAGTAATCGGCATCTCCACCTCTTGCGCCCACGCGCTTGCACGGGGCGTAATCTCCATCACTACCTCGGGGAGGCTAAGAAATGGTTGATAGCGGACTAAGGTTCTCGATCGCCCGCCACTGCGGATTGGGGCGCCATTCCTTCCGGGACATCGCTCGCCCGGCAATCGCAATTGGAAAACGCCATTGCCGTTTCCGGTCATCTCGGCGTCAAGTTCGGTGGCGGCTTCAGGACCGGGCTTGCGCGTGCCTGTGCCAAACGCGACGGTCGTGAACTGCCTCGGCTGAGACATTGCGGGGTGGCCAAATTACGCTAATCTGTGGGAATGACGCCCCGGGAACTCATCGGTTCGAGCCTGATCGCGGCGGTGGTGACCGACCCGCGCCAGCCGGACAATCCGATTGTCGAATGCAACGATGCGTTCCAGGCGCTGACCGGTTACAGCCGGGACGAGATAATCGGCCATAATTGCCGCTTCCTGGTCGGCCCGGGTACGGAACCCGAACTCACGCAGACATTGCGCGACGGCATTCGCCAGAGGCAGCCCGTGATGGTGGAGATCCGCAATTACAAGAAGGACGGAACACCGTTCCGCAACGCCGTGATGGTCGCGCCGATCTTCGATGAGCAGGGCGATCTTCAGTACTTCCTGGGCTCCCAGGTCGAACTCGTTCAGGAGCAGGGCCGGACCAGACTGAACCGCGGCGAGACGGCGCGAAGCCGGATCGAGAGCCTCAGCCCCAGGCAGAAGGAAGTGCTGATCGAAGTTGCCAAAGGCAAGCTCAACAAGCAGATCGCTTACGATCTCGGGCTGACGGAGCGAACCATCAAGATGCACCGGGCTGCCTTGCTCGATGCGCTGCACGTAAGGACAAGTGCAGATGCGATCCGCGTTGCGATCGAGGCGGGCTATTGATGCGGAACCGCGGCGCAGCCGGACCGCCGGCGCACATGTACTAAGGTCCATATTGAGAAGAGAGCGCCAAGCGTCGATTTTTCTCCCTAGTCGCCAATAGGCACAAAGGAGAGAATCCGATGAAAGGCCAGTTAGCTGTTGCAGCTGCAGCATTGCTTTCCATTCCCGCCACAGCCCATGCCAACGATGTCTATGTCGGCGTCAGCGGCGGCATCGCCATGCCAGAGGATTCCGCCAATGCCGGGCAGTTCGATGCCGATGTCCCCGCCACGGCGGATTGGGGCGCCATTCCTTCCGGCACATCCCTCGCCTGGGACACACAACTGGAAAGCGGCATTGCCGTTTCCGGCCATCTCGGTGTGAAGTTCGACGGCGGCTTCCGGACGGAGCTGGAGCTCGCTTACGCCAAGGGCGACGTCGAATCGCACAGCAATCTGGCGGCTGGCGGCGCGGTAATCGACAGTGTGGACGTTGCTGTGCTGACGCGCGGTGCGCCGGACGCCGGCAACCCGACGGTCGGCCAGGTGATCGCCGACGGGCAGGGAAGCGTGAGCACGTTCGGCGGTTTCCTGAACGCCTATTACGATTTCAATGCGGGTGGATCGTTCCAGCCTTATCTGGGCGCGGGTATTGGCTACCAGTGGGTGGACGTAGACTTCCAGCCCTCCGGCGTGCCGGTGGCGGACGATTCAGATTCCGGTTTCGCATGGCAGGCGATGGCGGGTGCCAGCTTCGCCGTTTCCGAGAGCTTCGATCTCTTCGCCCAATATACATATCGCGACAGTTTCGACCGGGCAGAAATCCCCCTCGACCTCTTGCCCGCCACACTCGGTGTCGAATCAACCCAATCGATCGTCACCGTGGGCGCCCGGTTCAAGTTGGGCAGTTAGCTCCCTGGCCCAGCTCCCCGTCGGAGGACGGCCGCCCCCCTCTCGGCCGTCCTCCGCTTTGTTCGCTGAATTCTCATCTCCTGCTTTTGCCGGACTTCTGGCCTGTAGACCGCTATTGGCGCAGCGACTTGCGAAATTCGGCATAGCCGCCGCGCAGGTCTTCCAGGTCGGGGCCGCTCAGCGCCCTTTCCGCCTGTTCCATCAACAGATCGCCTTCCCGGGCGAGCAATGCCCGGCGATCCTTGTCTTCGATTTGCGCGGCTGTGCGGGCAAGCGTGTTGAAGGCGACCAGCGCGGCGATCCGGGACGTGGCGACCGCACTGCGCATCGCGCCGAAGCCGCGCGTGACGAAATGATCGAAGCCGTCGTTTCGCAGCATCACACGGGCCAGCTTTCCTTGCTCAGCGGTGGCCGGGCAAAGCTGCCTCTGCCCGATTTCCGCCGTTGCCGCGCCCAGCCAGTGCACGGCAGTGATTGCCGTGAACGGGTCGTTTATCCCGGGCGAGAGTGCCCTGAGCGCGATCTCCACCAATTCGTCGATAGAGAATTCGATATCCTGTTGCGGTGTGCGTGAACGGCCGAGAGCGAAGCAGGCTTCGATATTGCCGGCAACGTCTTCATCCAGCCGATCGGTATTCACGCTGACCAGCTTCGTGCCGGGGAACACGAAATCGCCTGTGCGCACCAGCAGTGCGATCCTGAGCTCGTGCTTCTCTGCCAGATCGGACATTTCGGACAGTTCGATCACGCGGACATAGCCTGTGCCGCTGCTCATCACATGGCGGCCCACGGGCTGTTGCTGCTCGCTGTCCTCCACGTCCTGCCGCTCCGGAAAATGTCGCGAGACGGTTTTGAGCAGGCGCTGCCCGATATCCGCCAGCACGGCATTGATACGGATGCTGGAGGGGATGTGGTGCAGGAAATAGACCAGCACGCCCACAGAAAGCATCATCAGCACGAATGCCACCAGCAGCGCCAATTGCGGCACGAAGCCGGACACGGCGCCGGCTGCGCCTGCGCTTTCCGCCGCAGCCAGGGCCGTTTCATCGACGGCCCGCACCGCCCGCAAGACGGTGATGGCGTAAACGAATGTACCGATGAAGGCCGCCAGGCTGAGCTGGTTGCCCTTGTCTTCCATGAAATTGGTCAGCAGGCGCGGCCCGTATGTACCGCTGGCGTAAGCCACGGCCGCGATCGTGATCGAAAATACGGTCGATGCCACACCGATCATGGATCCGGAGATCACGGTCAGCATGTTGCTGGCGCCTTCGGGGCTGGCGGGATGATAGCCACGCACGTACTGCAGCCAGCCGGTCGCGCCGATCCGGTCGAGATAGACCAGCCCCATGCCCAGCAGAAAACCGATGAGCGCGAACAGAGCAGGGTAGAACCAGTAGCTGGCTTTGATGGAAAGCCAGATCGAATGGAGCCGCGCGATCATTGCATTTGCCGGGCTACACCAGCCGCGATGGCGGGGACACTTGTTTTTGCGCGCTGCGCCGCGAATATTCGCCGCCAGGCGTCAGACTTGCGTTCCGCTGTCGAGATTCAGCCGCCTGAGGCGCAGTGCATTGCCGATGACGGAGACCGAACTCAAACTCATCGCGGCAGCGGCGATCATCGGGCTGAGCAACAGGCCGAATGCAGGATAGAGCACACCGGCGGCGAGCGGTATGCCCAGCGTGTTATAGCCGAAGGCGAAGATCAGGTTCTGGCGGATATTGCGCATCGTGGCGCGCGATAGATGGATCGCCTGCGCCGCGCCCAGCAGGTCGCCGCGCACCAGCGTCACGCCTGCACTTTCCATCGCCACATCCGTGCCGGTGCCCATGGCGATGCCGACATCCGCCGCCGCCAGCGCCGGGGCGTCGTTAATTCCGTCGCCCGCCATGGCGACCTTGCGGCCTTCCCGCTTCAATTCCTCGATCTTGCGATGCTTGTCTTCCGGCGAGACATTCGCCTCCACCTCGTCGATGCCCAACTGGCGCGCCACGGCATCCGCGGTTGCGCGGCTGTCGCCGGTGAGCATCACAATGCGGATGCCGCGCCGATGGATCGCCTTGATCGCGGCAGGCGTGGTTTCCTTGATCGGATCCGCCACAGCCAGCAATCCGGCAGGGCTGCCGCCCACCGAAACGAACATCACGGTTTGGCCCTTGCTGCGGCCTTCTTCGGCGCTGGCCAGCCAGCCTTCATCCGCCGCGCCGATGCCGCGCATCATCTTTTCATTGCCGATCGCCACGCGCTTGCCGGCAACGCTTGCCTCGATGCCCTGGCCGGTGGTGGAAGCAAGATCGGTGGCTTCCTCTATCGCGATGCCGCGCGCCTTTGCCCCTTCGACAATCGCTGCGCCCAGCGGATGCTCGCTGCCTTGTTCGACCGCTGCGGCCAATGTCAGAAGCTCATCTTCGTCAAAGCCGCCGTATGGCGTAACCGCCACCAGATCGGGCTTGCCCATGGTGAGCGTGCCGGTCTTGTCGACCACCAGAGTATCGATGCCTTCCAGCGTTTCCAGCGCTTCGGCGTTGCGTATCAGGATGCCGTGCTGTGCGCCCTTGCCGGTGCCGGTCATGATCGACATCGGTGTGGCGAGGCCGAGCGCGCAGGGGCAGGCGATGATCAGCACGGCGATCGCATTGACCAGAGCGTAGGCGAGCGCCGGGCTCGGCCCCCAGATGCTCCAGCCGACGAATGTCACCGCTGCTGCGGCGACGACCGAGGGCACGAACCATCCGGCAACCGTGTCGGCAAGGCGCTGGATCGGCGCGCGGCTGCGCTGCGCCTCTGCGACCATCTGGACGATCTTGGCCAGCATGGTGTCCTTGCCCACGCCGGTTGCCTTCATCACGAAGCCGCCGGTCTGGTTGACGGTGCCGCCGATCACCGTGTCGCCTGCAGCTTTGGCAACCGGCAGAGGTTCGCCGCTGATCATAGATTCATCGATATTGCTCGATCCCTCTTCGAGCACGCCGTCCACGGGCACCTTGTCACCCGGGCGGACGCGCAGACAATCACCTTCGGATAGCTGGTCCAGGGAAACTTCGCGCTCGTCCCCGGGGCCGAAGATCTTGAGGGCAGAAGGCGGCGCGAGTTCCAGCAAGGCGCGCAAGGCGCTGGAGGTCGATCCGCGTGCCTTGAGTTCCAGCACCTGGCCCAGCAGCACCAGCGTGGTGATGACGGCCGCCGCTTCGAAATAGACACCGACGCGCCCCGAATGGTCGCGGAATGCAGGTGGGAAAAGGCCCGGCGCCGCCGTTGCGGCCAGGCTGAAGAGATAGGCCACGGCCACGCCAAGGCCGATCAGAGTGAACATGTTGAGATTGCGCGTCTTGAGCGATTGCCATGCGCGCACGAAGAAGGGCCATCCGCCCCACAGCACGACCGGTGTCGCCAATGCGAATTGCAGCCATTGCGCCCAGCGGGGATCGACGAGCCTGTGCAGGCCGAGCGCCGGGATCATCTCGCCCATCGCATAGAGGAAGAGCGGGCCAGTGAAGAGCGCGCTCCACCAGAAGCGCCGGCGCATATCGACCAGTTCGGGATCCGGCCCTTCATCCAGGGTGACGGTCTCCGGCTCCAGCGCCATGCCGCAGATCGGGCAGTTGCCCGGCCCTACCTGGCGGATTTCCGGATGCATCGGGCAGGTATAGGTTGTACCTTCAGGGACATCTTCCGCTGCCAGTTTGTGCGCGCCGGAAAGATAATGGTTCGGATCGGCAGCGAACTTTTCATGGCATCCGGCCGAGCAGAAATAATATTTCTCGCCCTCATGCTCCGTCACATGCTCGGCGTCGGCAATCGTCACTTGCATTCCGCAGACCGGATCGGTCGCCACGCCGCCGGTGGGCGATGGCGATGCGTGGTCGCATTGCGAATGATCGTGAACCATGGTGCGGCTGCTTTCGGGAAAGGCTTAGTTGTAGCTGGCGTAAACGCGCTGGCCGAAATCGCCGAAAGCCATGACCTGATAGGGTTGCTTGAAATCGCCCATTTCCATGCCGGGCGAACCTGCCGGCATGCCTGCCACGGCAAGGCCTTTCACATCAGCTGGACGCTCGGCAAGCAATCTTGCGATCTCGCGCGCGGGCACATGCCCTTCAATAACGTACCCACCTACTTCCATCGTGTGGCAAGAGCGCAATTCCCCCGGCACGCCCATTTCCGCCTTGACCTCGGCCATGGGGCGATCCTGACGCACTTTGACTTCCTGTTGGAGGCCTGAACGCACATGTTTGGCCCATTCCTCGCAGCAGCCGCAGTTCGGATCGCGGAACATGACGAGTTCGGCTGCCTGCGCTGCCTGGCCGCATGCAGCGAGCAGGATGGCGGCGCCGATGGCGGCGCGGCCGCGGATAAGGGACGTTTTCATGTAAGTTCTCCTTGGGTTTCTAGAACCATGCCCTGAGGCCGACTAACAGAGAAAAGCTGTCAGGGTCTTCGCCGTCGGCGCGGGCAATGTCCGCGGTTTCGCCCAGCTTCGCCTCGTAACCCACCCCGATATAGGGCGCGAATTCGCGGGCGATCTCATAGCGCAAGCGCACACCCGCCTCGATCGAGGTCACCCCGGAGCCGAGATGGCGCGCCGCCACATCCTGCGCCGACAGATTCACTTCCGCCCGCGGCTGCAGGATCAGACGCTGCGTGATGCGCTGATCGTATTCCGCCTCGATCCGCGCGGTGACATCGCCGGTATCGGCGAGAAAGGCGGCGGCATCGACTTCGAACATATAGGGCGCAAGACCTTGCAGGCCGAGTACGGCATGGCCGCGGCTGTCAGGCTCGAAATCGTAGCGCGCACCGGCCTGGAGATCGAACCAGGGGCCGATCGCATGGCTCCACAGCGCCTGGACTTCGGCATTTTCGACATCACCGCCAAACGCGCCTTCGCCCTCGCTCTTGAACCAAAGCTTGTCGATATCGCCGCCATACCAGCCTTGCGCGTCCCACAGATACAGGTCTTCGCCGTTCCTGAGCCGCGCCTCGAGCCGCTCCAGCATGATCGTGCCGCCGGTGAACTCGCCATTCTCACGCGCGAGTGCTTCGCGCGATGGTGCCATGGCTTCGGTGCCGTAGATCGCGTCGGCGGCATGTTCCGGCCCTTCGAAGGCGCGCGGCGGCGGGCCGGACGCATCCAGCGGAGCATCCGCGGCATGGTCCATCCCGGAATGATCCATGGCCGAATGGTCCATCTCTTCGGGTTCCCGTTCCATGGAACCGTGATCCATGGTCGAATGATCCATGCTGCCATGTTCGGCGTGAGTAGCATCCACCGGTTCGGCTTGCTCTTCGCTCGCCGAGGGCATGGCGTGCCCGGCATGGGCGTCATGATCCTGGGCCGCAGCAGGCGCGGCGAGGGCGATGCTGGCAAGAAGCAGCGCGCACATCACGCGTCTCCTTCCGGGAAGGGCCGCACGGTGACGACCTGCATCATCCCTGCATGCATGTGATAGAGCAGGTGACAGTGGAAGGCCCAGTCGCCTGGCTCGTTGGCAGTGAGATCGAAGGTGGCCGTTCCGCCCGGCTGCACGATCATCGTGTGCTTCTTCGGCTGGTGGGTTGCGTCTGCCCCGTTCACCAGTTCGAAGAAATGGCCGTGAAGATGGATCGGGTGAGCCATCATCGTATCGTTGACCAGCTTCACCCGCACGCGTTCGTCAAAGCCGAATCGAATGGGATCGTCGGTCACGGCAGAGAACTTCTTGCCGTCAAAGGACCACATATAGCGTTCCATATTGCCGGTCAGATGGATCTGCAGGCTGCGCTCCGGCGGGCGGACGGGATTGGGCCGTTTGGAAACCAGGTCGGTGTAGCGCAGCACCCGATGCGGAACCTTGTCGAGGCCGAGACCCTGGAAGTCCATGCGGTCCATCGGCATCGGCGAAACCATGTCCACGCCTGCGCCTTGCGCATCCTCTGGCAACTTCGACATGTCGCGCATCGAATGGTCCATCGCGCCGCTGCCGGAACCGTGATCCATAGCTGCATGGGCATCGTGGCTCATCGCGCCGCCTTCGGCACCGTCCATGTTCATGCCGGCCATACCCATGTCCGCCATGGTCAGCGTCACCGGTTCGCGCAGGGGCGGCACCGCGCCGCGCGCGCCGGCCGTGGAAGTCAGCGTCGCGAGCCCCATGCCGGAACGGTCCATCGCTTCGGCCACGATCGTATGCGCGCCAGCGCCAGGTTCGACGACCAGATCGTATGTCTCGGCAACGCCGATCTGCAGTTCGTCCACGGCCACATCGCGCACATCCTGCCCGTCCGCCTGGATCACGGTCAGCGGTACGCCGGGAATGCGGAAGTTGAAGAAGGTCATGGCGCTGCCATTGATGATCCGCAGCCGGACCCGCTCGCCCGGCTGGAACAGGAATTCCAGGCCGTCTTGCGGCGCATGGCCGTTCACCAGGAAAGTGTATGTCGCGCCGGTTACATCCGAAATGTCGCGGGGATCCATCCGCATGCCGCCCCAGCGGATCCTTTCGGAAAGCGGCATGTCGCCGCTCGTGGCGGTCAGCTTGTTGTAATTGAAATATCCTTCGGAGACCTTGAGCTTGCGCATCACGTCGTGCGGATGCAGCGGCGTGAAGTCGCTCAGCAGCAGCACATATTCGCGTTCGTATTGGCTCTCATACCCATCGGCCGGATCGACGATCAGCGGCCCGTAATGGCCCAGCTGTTCCTGCAGGCCCGAATGGCTGTGCCACCAATAGGTGCCCGATTGCCGGATCGGGATTTCATAGGTGAAGGTCTCGCCCGGCCGGATGCCGGGGAAGCTGACGCCCGGCACACCATCGAACTGGAAGGGCACGAGCAGGCCGTGCCAGTGGATGGAGCTGTCCTCGTCCAGCTCGTTGCTGACATGCAGGCGGACAGTCTGGCCTTCGCGCAGTCGGATCATCGGCCCGGGGATGCTGCCATTGACGGTGATCGCATGGCCGCTCCGTTCGCCTGCCACGAAGTGGCTGCGTGCAATCGTCAGGCCGATATCCTCACCCTGCAGCGTCCCAAAGCCCTTTCGCGCCCCGGCAAGGTTGGAACCTGTCGCCCATGCGGGCATAGGCAGAGCGGTTGCCGCGGCGAGGGCTGCGGAGCCGGAAATCAGCCTGCGGCGCGAGATGGGGTTCGCATTGAGCATATCTTGCCTTCTCATGAGTCGCACAATATATACCCCCCAGGGGTATTTCAAGGGATAGTCGGAAATGCATTGTGAAGATACCGCCAAGAAGAAGGTGAACCGGCTCAACCGGATTGCCGGCCAGGTGCGCGGGGTGGCGCAGATGATCGAGGACGGTCGCTATTGCATCGACGTGCTGACCCAGCTTCAGGCGGTAAAGTCCGCACTGGCCAAGGTGGAAAGCGAGGTTCTGAAGGACCACGCGGCGACCTGCGTTGCCGAAGCCATCGCCTCGGGAGACGAAGGCGAACAGCGGACCAAGTTCAACGAGTTGATCGAATTGATGGAGCGCCAGCGGCGCTAGGCGGGCTGTCGCACTATCGCTCCAGCTGAATGCGCTGCCGGACCACTTCCTCTTCGATCCCGCAACCGCTCAGAACGCGCCCGGCAAGCTGCAGGCTGGCTTCGACCGTTTCCGGAACCGCGGCAGTCGCCCCGGCGTTCTCCAGCCTTTTGGCCTGTTCCGTATCCCTTGCCCGGACATAAAGCGGTACATGCGGCGCAGCTTGACGCATGCTCTTCGTCAGGTTCTCGGTCGCCACTTCCTCGCCCAGCGTAATCACCAGCGCGCTCGCATGGTCCACTCTGGCCGCGCGCAGCACTTCCAGCCGCGATGCGTCGCCGAAGCGGGCGGGAAGGCCGGTCTTGCGCGCCTCGGAAGCAATCTCCGGGTCTCTGTCGATGGCGAGATAGGGGATGCCCTCCTTGTCCAGCATGGAAGCGATCATGCGCCCCACGCGCCCGAAGCCGGCAATGACCACGTGCCCTTCCAGGTCGGCATATCGTTCGGCCGCTTCCCTGTCGGTCTCGCTTGCGCGGCGATGTTCGATCCTTTCGCTTAGCCGCCGTGCCGCCCCTGCGATCCCAGGCGTGAGGACCATGGTCAGTCCGGCAACGATCAGCATGAACTGTCCCGTGGCTTCGGGAAGGATATTCAGCCCCATCGCCAGGCCGACCACGATAAAGGCGAATTCGCCGGCCTGCGACAGCAACAGGCCAGCTTCGGCCGCACGGTGAAGCGGCAATTTCCACAAGAGGAACAGCAGAATATTGATTGCGGCCTTGAGCGTGAGAAGGCCCACTACGGACGCGGCGATCCAGAGCGGTTCCTGCCCCAATACGCGCCAGTCTATTCCCATCCCGACCGAGACAAAGAACAGTCCCAGCATCAGCCCCTTGAACGGTTCGATGTCGATTTCGACCTGATGGCGGTATTCGGTTTCTGCGATCAGCAATCCCGCCAAAAAGGCGCCCAGCGCCATGGACAGGCCGACCATTCCGGTAATGGCCGCAGTGCCCAGCGCGATCAGCAGGATGACTGCCATGAAAGCCTCGCGGCTGCCGGTTTTCGCAACGCTCCGCAACAGGGGGCGCAGCAGCAGCCGGCCCGCGGCATAGATCACGACCACAGTGACGGCCGCTTCGCCCAGCGCCAGCGCAAGCCCGCCGATCACGCTTCCATCGGCGGTGACCGTGCCCAGCACGCCGACAATGAACAGGATCGGCACCACGGCCAGATCCTGCATCAAGAGGACGGAAAAGGCGGAGCGCCCGACCGGTGTGCCCAGCCTGCGTTTCTCGATCAGCAATTGGGTCACGATGGCAGTCGACGAGAGGGCGAGACAGGCGCCGAGTACCAGCGCGGCCTCGGCCGACTGGCCCCAGTAATAGGCGATTGCGCCGATCAGCGATCCCGTCAGCACGATTTGCGCGGAGCCCAGGCCGAAAACCAGCCGGCGCATCGACCACAACCGGTCGAGCGATAATTCCAGGCCGATTGTGAAGAGGAGGAATACCACCCCGATCTCGGCCAGGGCGCGCACGCCTTCCAGGTCGCTGATCACCAGCGCCTCGATCAGCGGGCTCTCGCCCGCCAGCAGGCCCAGGCCGAAGGGGCCGATAATCCCACCGATCAACAGATATCCCAGCACCGGGCTGAGCTTGCGCTGAAGCAGGGGTACGGCCAATCCGGCCACAACCAGAAAAACGATCGCTTCCCGCAGATAGGGAATGTGCAGCTGGGATTCCATGGTTGCAATCTTTCGCAAAACTGCCCGGCTGTCGAGGCGGGAAAGGCCCTGTTTGCCTTGTCCCTGCGCCGGCAGGGATGTTAGTGTTGCAGCACTGCCAGACTGAGAGGATCAAGGGTGATGAACGGCAAGATTATCGTTGGAACCGATTTTCGCGCGGAAGCCGATCGCGCAATCGACAGGGCGCTGCAGCTGGGCGAGGAATGGGGCGCCGAAGTCATTCTGGTGCATGCCGTCGATCCCGCCCTGGGGGAGCCTCCAACCAAGGCCGAACTCGATCGGCGCATGCGGTCCGTCTTGCCCGATCCCGATGCCGAGGTCACCTTCCGCTATCCAATGGAGCGGGCCGATCTGGCACTCGCGCGCATTGCCGAAGAGGAAGATGCGGTGTTGATCGTCCTGGGGGTGGCCCGCCTCAACAATCTGCGCGATTTCCTGCTCGGCACGGCAGTGGACTATGTGATCCGCAATGCCTCTGCGCCGGTCCTGGTCGTCAAGAACCGGCCCACGCGTCCCTATCGCCAGATTTGCTCGGCCACCGACTTCTACGCGCCTTCCCGTAACGCGCTGGAGAAGGCCGCGGACCTGTTTCCAGAGGCGGCATTCGAACTCGTCCATGCCTTTCACGTTCCGTTCGAGGGGTGGCAGAAGGCCGAATACGTCCAGAAAGAGGTGGAGAAGGCGCAGCAGAAGGCGCTGGACGAATTCGTCGCAGAGCTGAGCCCCGATACGCGCGAACGGGTTTCGGCGCATGTCGTATATGGCAGCGCCGGATCGGCCCTGCGTCAGGACATTGAAGAGAGCGAGGGCGATTTGCTGGTGCTGGGGACGCATGGCGAATCCGCGCTGCGCCACATCACTCTGGGCAGCACGGCGAACGAACTGCTTCGCAGCCTGCCGGTCGATACGCTGGTGGTCAGAGGCTCCGATTGACGCTGCGGCCCGGCCTCGCCCAAATTGGTAGTGTCACGGCGTTATCAGGCAGGGCGTATCTTTTGAGATGACGGGCAAATCATTGCCGGAAGCGACTTTGGCCCGTGAGCTTCGTATCTAATCCGGCACGATTTCTCCGGAAGTGCGCCTGATCTTCCCTTCGAGCAGATTTTCCGCGCGAAGCAGCAAGTGGTCGGGATCGAAAGGCTTGGTCACGTAGTCGTCGGCCCCATCATAATAGGCGATCTTCTGGTCGCTTTCGCCGGCGACGGCAGTGAGCATCAATACCGGCACCATGACGAGCTCTTCGCTCGAGCGCATCTGGCGAAGCACAAGATTGCCGCTCATCGTCGGCATGTTCTGATCCAGAATTGCCAGGTCGGGCGCACGGAAAAGCATGGCATCCAGCGCTTCCTTGCCGTCTTTCAGCCAGCCAACGGCATGGCCTGCCTCGAAAAACCGGTCGACTACGATCTGGCCGATAAGCTCGTCATCTTCAGCTAGGATAATACGCGCCAAAACAATTCCCTGGTTGGCCGGAGGGCTGCTTACCCTAACTTTGTTCGGGTTGCGAACGCAACGGTGCTCGCAGGCACTCGGCACAATCGGTCGCGTTTACCTTAACTCGCGCCGCAAAGTTTGTGCCGGTTTCCATGGGATATTCGATCGGTTCGTCTGCAGGTTAACTATATTGAAGTCTGAGTTCGGGCAGACCGGCGGAATTGGTCCGCATGGAGTGTTCCGGCTTGATAATGGCTGCTGACAATCGAAAACAAGGCGCAGGCCGTTTCGTTCTCGCGCTCATCCTGGTCTCGGCCGGATTTGCCCTGCTTGCGTGGTACGGCATTACGCTGACGCGCGGTACGGGGCGCATTGCCGCGCTGTGGCTGCCGAATGCCTTTCTTGTTGCGATGATCCTGCGCAAACCGTGGGAGGCCGTCTGGCCGTTTCTGCTGACATGCGGAATAGCCAATGCCGGCGTCGGCCTGTTTGTCGGGGATCCATTGATTCAGGGGGCCGGGCTTGCGCTCTGCAATATGCTGGAAGTGGCGATCGTATATGTTGCGGTTCGCCGGGTGACGGGGTCTTCGCCGGACCTCAGCGATATCAGGACACTCGGTTGGTTCGCTATCTTCGGCGGGCTTTTGGCTCCTGTGATCTCCGCGACGCTGGCCGCGTCTGTGCTTTCGATCGCGGATCCGGAGGCCTATGTCGAAAACTGGCTGAGCTGGGCGTCTTCGGATGCTTTGGGAATGCTGATCGTGGCTCCGCTCATACTGGTTCTGGCGCCTGCAATTCGCGGCCGGCGAATGCCGGAGCGCAACAGGCTGGCGGAATGGCTCGCAATCATGGGTGTGGGCTCAGCCGGGACGGCTGCAGTCTTCTTCCAGACGTCCTATCCCTTCCTCTTCATCGCTTCTCTATTCGTGTTGATCGCAGCGTTCCGTCTGGGAATGACGGGGGCTGCCGGTTCCACAGTTGTCGTTGCCGTGATTGCGACTGTCGCCACCTGGGCCGAGCATGGACCGATCCATCTTGTTCGCGGCGAGCTGCATGAAAAAGTCATCGTTCTTCAGGTCTTTCTTCTGTGCACCTTCGCCAGTGCAGTGCCGGTTGCCTCGGCGCTCGCGACGCGCGATCGCCTGAGGGCCCGGCTCAAAGAAAGCCGGGACTATGTGGAATCGATCCTCAACAATATCGGAGAGATCGTGTTCCGCACCGATGCGGAAGGGCGCTGGACGTTCCTGAATCCCGCATGGGAAGATCTGACGGGCTACACCATCAATGACAGCTTGGGCGAACTGACAACCGCGCATCTCATACCGGAAGACTATGAGAAATCGCGCGTCCAGTATCCTCCGCTGATCGAGGGCGAGGTGGACGAGCTGGCGCTGCAACAGAGTTTCGAGCGTGCCGATGGCGCGATCAGGCATGTCGAAGTGCATGTACGGGCGCTGAGGGGTGCAGACGGCAGTTTTCAGGGCACGATAGGCAATATCCGCGATGTGACCGAGGCGCGGGTGGCGCAGGAAGAGCTGAACAAGAGCAGGAACCTGTTCCAAACGCTCGCCGATTTTTCGCCTGCCGGCATCTTCCGGACTTCGCTGTCGGGCGATTGCACCTACGTGAACAAGTCCTGGCTCGATCTGGCGGGAATGACTCGCGAGCAAGCAATCGGACCGGGCTGGGCTTCGGCACTTCATCCCGAAGATACGGCGGAAGTTGTTAGGATGTGGTCGGAAACGGTCGCGGTGGGCGGCGATTTCCGCGCTCAGTTCCGCTTTCTGAAGCCCGATGGATCTATCACCTGGGTCCTTGCGCGGGCAACGCCGGAGCGGTCCGGCGATGGCACCATCCTGGGCTTTGTCGGCGTGGTGCACAACGTCACCCTGCTGGTGGAAGCACGCGAGGAACTCGAGCGGCAAAAGAGCCAGTACAAGCGCCTGGCCGATTATACGACCGACGCGATCATCGA
>JAUHYZ010000010.1 GCA_030426245.1 Alphaproteobacteria bacterium
GTCTCGCATTGCGCTTCGGACAGAAGGCCATCCACCTGCCAGCCAGCGGGAAGGCGCGGGCGAACGTCCGGCTGGGGCGCCGCGACCGACCCCATGGCGACCGATTCCACGAGCGGGGTGGGATGGACCGGCGCATCTTCGAAGGCGATGCGGCTGGGCCGGTAAGGCAGGTAGATGCCGGTCTGTTCGGGTACCGGCGCGGGGTCGGCCAAGACCGAATATGCAAGATTGGTTGCATTCGCTGTGGCTGCTGGTGTCCCCGCGAACGGTGCTACCGGGCGGACTGGCGCGCGATACACTGAGGTCTTGCCCCCGAGGGACACTGGCCTACCGACTGGCAGGCGATGGATGTTTGTGGAGGTCTGTACGCGCGGCGGAAGCGCGGTGATCAGCTCGTGGAGCGCGATCAGGTCGCAGGTATCTCCGGTGATCACAGGCGCCGACGCAGCCTGTATTTTGTCGAACACAACAAGTCGAACGGCGATCCCCGTCCCGGTCCGGCGAAACATCTGCTCCAAGCGGACATTGAGCAGGAGCGATGCTTCGTCCTGTTCCTTGGCGAAAGTGGAAGCATTGAAGCCATCGGGCATGATGGCGACAATCCTTGCACCATTTGCTGCGGCACGGACTGAACTGCGCAGGTGGCGTAAGGCGGTCTCTCCATCCTTGCCGCGTTCCCGACTACGAGCGAATGGCGGGTTCATCAGCACGACCGACGGGAGCGCGCCGCGATGCAGGTCGGCGATCAACTCGCTGTCGTGCGCAGTGATCGTGGCCAAAGGGAAGGCGTGGCCCAGGCTGTCTCGTCTTGCCGGATCGATCTCGTTGAGAAGTAGCGAGGCCTTCCCGACGCTGCCCCAAAGAGCAAGGGCGCCATTGCCGGCGGACGGCTCGAGCAGCGTGTCTCGCGCAGAGACAGCTGCGGCCTTCGCCATCAGCCAGGACAGCATCGGCGGGGTGGAGAACTGCTGGAGCTCGACCTGTGCTTCGCTGCGTACGTGTCGGGGCGGCAAGGCTGCTTCGAGCCAGTCGAACCGCGCGTCGGCTTCGTGCACGCTTGTCGCCAGATCGATGCGTGAGGACTCCCGAAGCCAGAGTAGCGTGCCGATCTCGACCGCGTTGTTGTAGTCATCGATGCTCCAGGCGCTTCCCCAGTCCAGGGCGCCGGACTCCTCGGCGAAAATACCGGAAATGTCAGCGCGGGTAAGATGACGACCCGAGGCAAGAAGCTCGGCAACTCGGGTGCCGATGGCATAGGTCAGGGGCACTGACGACAACTGCTCGCCGGCGGGAAACAGGTCTGATTGAAACATGGCAATTCGTCCTCCTGATGAAGGCATCGGGACACGCCCTCTGCCGGATCAGGAATTCGAGAAGCTCTCTCTTCTCTACCGCGCCGCTTTGCGGCGCAGCCATGCTGTCAGTTCATCGTTCCAGTCGGTGTCGCTTGAGGATGGTTTGCGAACCTGGATCGTCCGCCCGTCGCGGGCATAAGCGGCCAGGCCACGCGACGCAGCCAACTCGCCGCCAGCATCATGATCGACGAAGAGATGAAGTTCGGTGACATTCTCGGGCACGCTGACTAGGCCGAAGCGTTCATTGCCCAGGGTCGCCCAGACTGGAATACCAGTCAGAGCGTAGGCCGACATCGCACTCTCGACCCCCTCAGCAAGTCCGAGCTTGCCGGAGGCCGGAGCGAAGAGACGGGCAGCAGCTTCACATAGCGTGCCGAGCGCGCGCTTCGGATTGTCGAAGTCGGCCTTGGCGTTGTCCGAAAGGAATGTGCGATGGATGGCGATCGGCCCATCGTCGAGGCTAACAGCCGCGATCATGGCGGGCAGAAAGCGGGTGCGTCCCTTCGGACCAAGCGGCGTTCGTGGGTGGAAGCGGAGTGCTGACGATGCGGCGAGGATGCCGCGGCTCTCAAGATATGCCTTTGCCGGACTGGCACGCAGTGGCTGTGCATCGCGCCAGATGCGCAAGGCAGCGGCCGAAGGCTTCGCTGCGGGACCAGTGTCCATGGTGGGCTCGAATGCACCTCCCGAGAACAAGGCTGACGCCGGCACTCCTTCACGCGCGAGCGCTGCGATCACGGCCTCCTGATCGCATCCGGCAAAGCAGTGGAGGAGAATGGCTCCACGCCCGAGCGATACGCCGAGCGAGGGCGTGCGGTCGTCATGTGCGGGGCAACGAGCCATGCCCTTTGTGCCGGACCATTTGCCACCGCGGCTTTCACAGATGCGTCTCGCCGTCTCGGCTAGCGGATGGTTGGTCGTCGCAACAGACATAAGGGCTCCCTCGCAGGCTCGGGTCCCCCATGACCGGCATCCTCCCCTCTCACTGGTGGGAATGACAATCTATTTTCCTACATGTTCTATTTATGTTCTATTTCGATTCGCTGCAAACGATAGGAGTGTGAACGATGAGATTGGCCTTGATGATCGGGATGATGGCGAGCGCCAGCCTTTTGGCACCTTGCGCACATGCGCAGGAGTTTTCGCTTCTGGAACATCGCTATGAACAGGCTGGATCCGCTGGTGATCAAGATCTTTGGACCAGCGAGGAAGCGCGATCGAGGGTACTGCTCCCTGCAACCTATCGCGAAGCACTTTACGAGCCACTGATCAGGGAGGCTGAGGTTCGGTATCGTCTTCCGCCTGGATTGATGCAGGCATTGGTCTGGGCCGAGTCCCGTTTCAATCCGATGGCAATTAGCCCAGCTGGTGCTGCCGGACTTGCCCAACTAATGCCGGCAACTGCCATCGAGCTTGGCGTTCGGAACCGGCATGATCCAGCCCAGAACATCGATGGCGGTGCGCGCTATCTGCGGCAGATGCTGGATCGCTTTGGCGAGGTCCATCTTGCGCTTGCCGCCTACAATGCTGGTCCCGGCGCGGTCTCTCGCGCGGGCGGCATTCCGAGAAATCGGGAAACACCAGCATATGTCAGGAGCGTTTTGCAGCGTTGGATGGCATATAGGCCATCATGAATACGAATCGAATGCGCATCAGTGGGCGGCTTGAGCACTTGCCACGCGGCTACGCCATCGTCACCGACGCCGGCGATCATTGGGTGTTAGACGATTTCGAACCTGACAACGACCAAATAGGCGAAGAAGTGACCGCCGAGGGCCAAATCGTTGGACTCGATCGTCTGCAAGTGGATTGGTTGGGCGTTCTGGCCGAGTAGCGATCATTTACCTTGCGCGCAAAACTTTGCCCACTCTGCCATGAGCTTGCGCCGCTTCTCGAAAAAGTCCGTCCTGCGATAGGCCGCCTCAACGCGATTCTGGACAGCATGTGCTAAGGCAGCCTCCGCGACCTCGCCTGGAAAAGAAGTCTCTTCAGCTGCCCAATCGCGGAACGATGAGCGAAAGCCATGGACAGTGACGTTCAGTTCCATATCTCTCAGAATCTTTAGCAAGGTCATGTCGGAAAGTGGATTCTTGCGTCGCTGGCCAGGAAAAACGAGGTCGCTGGCTTCGGTCCGGAAGACCTTTGCGCGTTCGATAACTTGTAACGCCTGGCGAGTGAGTGTGACCTGATGCTCCTCACCCATCTTCATCCGCTTCGCGGGGATGATCCAGACGGCGCGCTTAAGATCGAACTCCGACCAAACTGCATTCCGGACTTCCCCCGATCGTGACGCGTTGAGGATCAGGAATTCAAGGGCAAGGCGCCCGACAGAGGATCGTTGGCGCAGCCTGGTTAGGAAAGCTGGAACATCGACAAATGGCATCGCCGCAAAGTGACCCGACTTCCGCGGCTGCCGAGGTAGACCTTTCGAGATCGAACGCATGGGCGCTTCGTTTGTACGGAAGCCTTTCGAGAAGGACCAGTCGAGTACGGTCCCGATGCGCTGACGCACTCTCCGAGCCGTTTCAGGCTTTTCGAGCCAGATTTCGGCCAAAGCATCACGGATTGCCGGAGCTTCGATGTCGGAGACCAGGGCATCTCCGAAGTGCGGATACGCATATGCTTCCAGCGTCGATATCCATTGATCCTGATGCTTACCGTTCTTCCAACCCTTCTTGTGTTCAGCATGAACCTTTGCTGCAGCCTCGCGGAAAGTCGGGATAACCTCACGTTCCTTCTTCCTTTCCGCAACCACGTCGACGCCAGCCTTCGCAAGCTTTCGGACGCTCGCAGCCAGTTCACGTGCATCAGCGAGCGAGACATCTGGATAAGAACCAATTCCTACATCGCGCCTTCGCCCGTTCGCCTGAACCCTGACAATCCAGCTAGCCTTGCCGGACTTGTTGCGAAACAGAATCAACCCTCCACCGTCCGAGAAGCGGCCAGCCTCACGCAGATTTCGCAATCCCGTCGCAGTTAGGTTTCCCATTCCTCCGCCAAACCTTTCATTGCCTCGAACATTTCCCCACACTTCTCCCCACACTTTGTGCGAGATGTATAGAAACATATAGAGAACAATTGAAACAATCGCAAACGGAAAAATCCAGCAATTCTCTGGGCTTCAGAGACAATCTGGGGCTATGTGAGACTGGTATGGTGGCGGAGCGGGAGGGATTCGAACCCTCGATAGGGGGTTACCCTATACACACTTTCCAGGCGTGCGCCTTCGACCACTCGGCCACCGCTCCGCATGCCTGCTGGCGAGCGCAGCCCACTAGCCGCCTGCACCATTCATGGCAAGCGTGCAGGAACGCTTGCGCCCATTTACCTGCGCACTTAAGCCAAGACCATGACACGGACATTCGGCCAGGCGCCAAGCGCCCAGGAGATCGATGCGATTGCGCGCGAGGCAATGGTCCGCCTTCCCGACCCGTTCACCCGGCACCTTCGCGACGTCTTGCTGCAGGTCGAGGAATTCGCCGACGAGGAAACTCTGGCAGCGCTTGGCATCGAGAATCCCTTCGAGCTTTCCGGTCTGTATGAGGGGCTGCCTGTCGGCGAGAAGGGCATCGGCCATTCCGGCGCAATGCCGGACCGTATTCGCCTGTTCCGCCGCCCGATCCTGGATGAATGGGCGGAACGAGGCAACGAAACGCTGGAACATCTGGTCATCCATGTCCTGGTGCACGAAGTGGGTCACCATTTCGGCCTGTCCGACGAGGACATTCATGCACTGGAAGAGGCCGAATGAGCGCCGATAGGGTGAGCTTCACCGGCCCACTGCAAACCTGGCACGGCGCCAAACACGGCAGCATGACATTTCTTGCAATCACGGGTGAGGCTGCGGAAGGCATCGCTGCGCATGAATTGGTGCGGCGGCTGGAACTGGGCAAGCGGCGCGGCTTCGGCTCGGTGAAGGTCAGGGTCCGCACCGGCGAAAGCGAATGGTCAACTTCGGTATTCCCCATTGGAGAGGAAGAGTGGTTCCTGCCCGTGAAGGCCGCAATCAGAAAGGCCGAGGGTTTGGCGGAGGGTAAGCCGGTTCAGGTCGAACTGGATCTGCTCTGAACCCGGCCAAACCTAAATTCTCTGCGCCTCGGCCAATGCATCGCTTGCCCTGAGCGCACTGATGATCCGGGTCAGGTGCGCAAGATCCTGCACCTCCAGATCCACTTCATATGTGTGGAATGGATCGTCGCGCTGAGACAGCTCCAGATTCATCACATTGGCGTGGTTCTTGGCGAATATCCCGGCGACCTCTGCAAGTGTGCCCGGCCGGTTGTAGAGAACTACGCGCACACTGCCCACTGCACCATGCGACCTTTCGCCCCAGGAAAGGTCCACCCAATCGACATCCACGCCATTGGCCAGTTCCAAGCAGTCGATCGTATGCACCTCCACAGCCTCCCCAGGGCGGCGTAAGCCAACGATCCGATCACCCGGGACCGGATGGCAGCATTCGGCCAGCTTGAAGCCTGCACCGGGCGTGAGGCCCCGGATCGAGATCAACCGATCCTGTTTTTCCGGTTCCGGCAAATCGATGGTGCTGCCGGGCACGAGCGCTTCCATGACCTCGCGGTCCTTGAGCTTGGCCGAACCGATGGCATGCATCAGCTCTTCCTCGCTTTCGAGTTCCAGCCGTTCGATTGCAGCCTTGATCGCTTTCTTGCCGATCCGCGCCGGCAAGCGATCAGCGATTTCCTCAAACAGCTTGCGCCCGATCTCCGCGACTTCCGCGCGTTCCTTCGCCCGTACGGCCCGGCGAATGGAAGCGCGCGCCTTGCCCGTAACGACGAAACCAAGCCAGGAGAGCTGCGGTTCGGAATGGGGACCTTTGATGATCTCCACCACATCGCCATTTTGCAATTCAGTTCTGAGAGGCATGTGGCGGCCATTGATCTTTGCCCCCACGGCCTGCGCACCGAGATCGGTATGCACTGCGAAGGCGAAGTCGACCGGCGTTGCGCCCTTGGGCAGTTGGAACAACGCCCCCTTGGGGGTGAAGGCGAATATCCGATCCTGATAAACGGCGAGCTTCGTGTGCTCGAGCAGCTCTTCTGCATCGTGGCTGGCATCGACGATCTCGATAAGATCGCGCAGCCAGCCGACCTGGCCATCGGGCCGCGTCCCGCCCTGTTTGTAAGCCCAATGCGCAGCGAGGCCGAATTCGTTCAGCCGGTGCATCTCATGCGTGCGGATCTGCACCTCCATCCGCATCGAATTTTCATAGATCAGCGCAGTATGGAGCGAGCGATAGCCATTCGACTTGGGCGTCGAGATGTAATCCTTGTAACGCCCGGGAATGAATTGCCACGTCGTGTGGAGCACGCCCAATGCGCGGTAGCAGTCCGCCGGGCTTTCCGTCAGCACGCGAAAGGCCATGATGTCTGTGATCTGTTCGAAGCTCACATGCCGCTCGGCCATCTTCTTCCAGATCGAATAGGGGTGTTTTTCCCGCCCGGAGACTTCGACCTTCAGGCCGGCTTCCGCCAGCGCCTGCTTGATCGCCAGCGCGATCGCATCAACCTGCCCGCCTTCCTGGCTGCGGATCTGCGCGAGCCGCCCGGTAATCGTGGCATAGGCTTCAGGCTCCAGCTGCTCGAATGCGAGGAGCTGCATCTCCCGCATATATTCATACATCCCCACACGTTCGGCGAGCGGGGCGAAGATATCCATCGTCTCCCGTGCGATACGGTGGCGCTTCTCGGGATTTCGAATGAAGTGGAGCGTGCGCATATTGTGCAGCCGGTCCGCAAGCTTCACCAGCAGCACCCTTAGATCCTCGCTCATGGCGAGGAGGAACTTGCGCAGATTTTCTGCTGCCCGTTCATTCTCGGGCATTTGTTCGATCTTGGAGAGCTTGGTCACCCCATCGACCAGCCGCGCCACATCGGTTCCGAAATTCTTCTCGATATCGTCGATCGTAGCGAGCGTGTCTTCCACCGTATCGTGGAGCAGCGCCGTGACGATCGTTTCCTGATCGAGCTTCAGATCGGTCATCAACCCCGCGACTTCTACCGGATGGCTGAAATAGGGATCTCCGCTCGCGCGCTTCTGTGCACCGTGTTTCTGAACGGTGTAGACATAGGCGCGATTGAGCAGCGCCTCGTCAGCATCCGGGTCATACTCCTTAACCCTTTCAACAAGTTCGTACTGGCGCAGCATAGCCAACAAGATGTGAGGTTTCGCGCCGCTTTGGGCAAGCGATAAAAGCTGCGGAATTTCGTTCCCGTCCACTACCTAGGCGAAAGGGACGGTACTCTACCAAATACCAATGGCGCAGTCGGCACGATGCCTATCCGTGCGGAATCAGGTTCTGGGCGATCGGGAAATTGCCGTCATACGGCGCCCAATTGGGCATCGGCCGCTGCGGATCGGCATAGACCATCGCCGCATAGACCGAACTGATTTTGCCCTCGTCCAGATAGAAGATCTCCATGAAGCAGTTGCGCCGCTTCGGATTGAGAGGATCGCGAATGAACACGGCCGAGGCGACCACCACCTGTGCCTGTTCATCCACCATCAGATAGCGGCGCGCGGCCACATTGACGATTCCCAGCCCGGCATAGCCCGAACGGCAATCGGAGGATTCCTGGAATTCGGCATCCGCTTCGCTTACCGGCCTTCCGGTCCAGTCCGGCCCACCAAGGCCGTTTTCAAGCCGCTGACAGCCCGGATTGCCGCGCACATAGCGGCCGGTCCCGGCGACGATACCGTCGAAGTAACTGTTTACCGCGGCGATCAGTTCGTCGCGCGGACGGCGTTCGCTTTCCGGCACGGTGCGGTCCAGCGGCGGATTGGCGAGAAGGTTCTCAGTGTCGAACACGATCTTTCCGGGCACCCCTCTGATGTCCGGATCGCTCGCCCTGGCCACATGCCATTCCGCCTCCCCGATCTTATCATCGTGCAATTTGATCCGCAGCGAGACGATGGCCGTTTCATCGCCTTCCTTCATCGTACCGAAGAATTCGGCCTGGCCGGTTGCAGGATCGAAATAACGCCGGTCGAGAGCACCCAGACCGCTATTGGTTGCCCATATGCCCTCACCCGGAGCGATCAGCAGCGCGTTTTGTGTCTGACGGTAGCCGACCCACAGACCCGCCTTGTCCGGATCGTTCGCAACGACAGCTTCGAGGAATTGATCGAGCTTGCCGCCCAAGCAGGCCCTGTCGCAGACTTCCTGCGCCATTGCCGCAGGCGACGTTATCGCCAATTGAAGAATTGCCGCCGCAACCAAACAGAGCCTGTTCATCGTCATCCCCTCTCGCAAATCTTTTTTTGAGCGTTTGGCTTGCGCCCGCCCTTCACTCGCCGCAGCATGAGAGAGCGCAGCGAGAAGCGAATGAATATCGGCAAGCTGTGATTGTCAAACTGAGGATGCTAAAGGTTACCCTTCTATCTATGAGCCAGATGCCAGCCAAGACGACCATTTTCGACCATATGTCCGGCCTTGCCCGCGAACTTGGCGCGATCAATCTGGGGCAGGGTTTTCCGGATATGGAGCATTCGCCCGAGCTCCTGGAAGCAGCGCGAGAAGCGCTGATCGGCAAATCGAACCAATATCCGCCGATGCGCGGCCTGGCCGAGCTGCGCAGCGCGATAGCCGATTATTACGCGCAGGAGCAGCAACTGGACGTAACGGCAGATGAGATCGTGGTCACCTCAGGTGCGACGGAAGCGTTGGCGGCCAGCATCTACGCCTTCATCAAACCAGGTGACGAGGCGATCGTTCTGCAGCCGTTTTACGATGCCTATAAGCCGCTGGTGGAACGCGCCGGCGGAACAGTGAAGCCCGTGAACCTTATGCCGCCGGATTGGCAGATACCCATGGACCAGTTGGAAGCGGCCATAGACAAGCGCACCAAGCTGATCATTCTCAACACGCCCAACAATCCCACCGGCACTCTGATCGGCCCCGACGTGCTCGAAAAGCTCGGCGAGCTTTGCGCGCATTACGGCATCTTCGTGCTATGTGACGAAGTCTGGGAAGGCATGATCCTGGACGGATCCCGGCACGTCTCCCCGCTTGCCATTGCCTCCCTGCGCAAACGCGCCATCAAGGTCGGATCGGCCGGCAAGATATTCTCGCTCACGGGCTGGAAAGTCGGCTGGGCCGTCGCCACGCCGCCACTCGCCGCCGCGATTGCCGATCAGCACCAGTTCCTCACCTTCACCACCGCAACGCCCCTGCAATGGGCCGTGACCGAAGGCCTCTCGCTCCCGCATGCATGGCACGAGAAGCACCGGGCGCTTTACGCGCGCGGGAAAGACAGGCTGGTGAGCGGCCTGAAATCAGCAGGCTTTCACGTTCTGCCCGCCAGCGGCACATGGTTCGTGACCATCGACCTTGCCGCATCCGGTTTCCCAGCCGACGATGCGATGATTGCCGAACGCATGGTCCGCGAAGTGGGCGTCGCATCGATCCCGGTGTCTGCCTTCTACGCCGATGATCCGGAGAAAGGGTATCTGCGCCTGTGCTTCGCCAAGCAGGACGCGACGCTGGACGAGGCAGTCGAACGCATGACGCGGTTCCGGCAATCGCTGTGAAATGAGCGCGCCGCCGTATTACCGGCGCTCAGTTCTTGGGCTGCAAGCCCACCGCCGCGATCCCTGCCAATGCGCAGGCTTCGTCATTCTCAGGCGTCTCTCCGGTCACTCCGATCGCGCCAACGATAACCCCTTCCGCATCGCAGGCGATCACTCCCCCCGCGACAGGAACCACGCCGCCCGGCGCCATTCCTTCCAGCATGGGCACGAAATGCGGCCTGCCTTCAGACATCTCCGCTATCTTGCGGCTCGATTGGCCAAGCGCCAGCGCACCGCAAGCCTTCCCGCCGGCGAACTTCGCTGCCACAGGCGATGAACCGTCCGCGCGCTGGCAGGCGATCAGATTGCCGCCCGGGTCATGCACGACCACGGTAAGCGGCCGGAGCCCTTCATCGGCCGCCTTGGAGAGGGCACCTGCAATCATGGAATTGGCCTGGGCGAGAGAGAGGCGGTACATTCGGGTCCTGCTCCAGAAAATTAAAGGTGCTTAGCGCACTAATGGATTAGGCCTGTCCGGTAAATGCAGTAGGTATCCGATGGCTCCCCCACGCGGATTAACTGCAGGTCAGTGACCGGAGCCGGTCAGGGGGCTGCCCCAGCTGCGCTGCCGGGCCGATGCAGGGAGGCCATAGGTCCAGGCGAAGGGGCCGGAATAGCTGAGAGTGGGGACATACTCGCTAACATCGTGCGAATGACGCACTGTATCCGTACGGTTGTCGAGCACCAGGACCTGCCCGCCCTGCCGCACCGCGAGCACTGCGTGATCGCCCGGGCGCGTGCGTTCCTTCAGCAGGACAAGGAACATGGAATCGCGCGGAACCCCGAGCTGAGAGAGCAGCGCCATCTTGGCGATCGCGTAATCCTCGCAGTCGCCATAGCCGCGGCTCAGCGTGTCCGCCGCGTCGGACCACTGATCGCCGTAACGGTCATCGACATAGCGCAGATGCCGGTTGACCCAGCGGTTCACCTGATCGACCGGATCGCGCGCGGCAGGCATGCCCGCCCGGATCAGCAGCGCCCGCCACTGCCCCTGCGCGCCCTCCAGCGCGACCGCCTTTTCCGCATCCCAATCGCCGCGCAAAGCCGCGCCGATGGGCACCGCGGAGAAGCCGAAAATATCGGGCGCTTCGGGGCGCACCGGCTCCGGCGGAGGGCATTCGGGAAGCGCGGAATCCCCGCCTTCCTCCTCGCCCGGCAAGGTGAATGCGAAGCCGGTGGACGGCATGACATAGGCCGGCGCTTCATCCGCCGGCTGCTGGATCGCCTCGCTTGCGGCAGCGGCGCCCGGCTCGATGCACAATGGCTCCGCTTCCGCGTCGGCCGCCGTCCCCGCGACGTCCACCGCAGGGTCGGTGCGCGACAGCACCGGCTCCGCGCTGGCCGAACCGGCTGCCAGCACCAGCGCCAGAACGGCAGGCACGCAAACCGCCCGAATTTCCGCAAGATCGCGTCTATTCACATGCATGCTCGCTTTTTCCCATGCATGAAGACGTAACTCCCTGGTGTCAGCTCCAGCGCACTTCGGGCGGCAGGCTCATCAGGATCGCATCGATATTGCCGCCGGTCTTCAATCCGAACAGCGTACCGCGATCATAGACGAGATTGAATTCCACATAACGCCCGCGCCATTCCAGCTGGGCACGCTTGTCCGCTTCGGTGAATTCGGATCCCATCCGGCGGCGCACGATCTTCGGAAACACATCCAGAAAGGCCGTGCCGACATCCCTGGTGAAGGCGAAGTTGCGTTCCCACGCGCCATCTTCCTCACATTCGAGATGGTCGTAGAAGATGCCGCCCACGCCGCGCGCGACATTGCGGTGCGGAATGAAGAAATAATCGTCCGCCCATTTGCTGAAGCGATCGTACCAGGTGGGGTTGTGCCCCATACAGGCCGCACGGAAGGCGGCGTGAAATTCCTGCGTATCCTCTTCATAGGGGATCGGCGGATTGAGATCCGCCCCGCCGCCGAACCAGGCCTTGCTGGTGGTGAGGAAGCGCGTGTTCATATGCACGGCCGGCACATGCGGGTTCGCCATATGGGCAACCAGGCTGATGCCGGTGGCGGTGAAACCCGGATCTTCCTCGCTCGCGCCATTGATCGTGTTCGCAAAGCCGGGGGCAAATTCGCCCGAAACGGTGGAGACGTTCACGCCCACCTTTTCGAACACTTCGCCTTTCATGACGCCGCGCACCCCGCCCCCGCCTTCGGAGCCATCATCGGTGTCCCTGTCCCAGGGAATATATTCGAAGGCCGCCTCGCTCCCCGCCTCGCGCTCGATCGCTTCGAACTCGGCGCAGATGCTGTCGCGCAGGCTTTCGAACCATTCCTTCGCGCGGGCGGTATAGGGGCTCCAGTCGGTCATCGTTCCACCCCCTTGCCATCCCCCGCCCGCTGCGGCAAGGAAAGCGAATGGTTCCCCTTTCGTTCGCCAATGAAGAATTTGCCCTTGGGCAGGGGCGCGCGCTTTTCTGGCCGCGCGAACAGGCGCTGCTGGTAGCCGACCTTCACCTTGAAAAGGCTAGCTTTTATGCCCGCCACGGCCAGATGCTGCCGCCCTATGACAGCCGCGAAACGCTGGAGCGGCTGGCGCAGGCCATTCGCGAAACGGGCGCGCGGCGCGTCTATACGCTGGGCGACAATTTCCATGACGATGAAGGCGGTTCGCGGCTGGAACCCCATGCGGCGGGGATGCTGGATGCACTCACCCGTGCGGTGGAGTGGGTCTGGATCACCGGCAATCACGATTCGGCCCTCAGCGCGGCAAATGGCGGCGCGATCGGCGGCACCATTGCCGAAGAGCTGGAGATTGGGGGGCTGATGCTGCGGCATCAGGCGATGCCCGGCGAAACGCGCCCGGAACTTTCGGGCCATTTCCACCCCAAGTTCAAGCTGCGCGCGCGGGGCCGTTCGATCTCCCGCCCTTGCGCAGTCGTGAGTTCGTCCATATCTGGTGGAGGACGCATGATCCTGCCCGCATTCGGCGCTTTGACCGGCGGAATGGACGCAAGCGATCCGGCTATCCTTGCGGCGATGCAGCCTGCCCAGGCGATCGACGCAGTGATGCCGGCGAGCGGTAAACTCGTGCAATTTCCACTCTGGCGCGCTGCCGCCTGATTGGGGCGATAACCGCTTGGCAAGCAATAGTGGGCACAGACCCCTTTTACTGGCTCGCGAATCCCATTATGACGCGCGCTTTGAACACAAGACGATAACAGATGTTTGAGGAGACCACACAATAGCCCGTCCACCCAGGCGATCCATGACGCCCCCCGTTAAGAGCGGGCCGCGCTTCGACCAGTTCATTCAGGTCGACAAGGTTCGCGTCATCGACGAAAACGGCGAGAATATCGGCGTTATGTACACGCAAGAGGCCATCGATCAGGCTGCCGATGTCGGCCTGAATCTTGTGGAAGTATCACCCAATGCGGACCCGCCGGTCTGCAAGTTCCTCGACGTCGGCAAATACCGGTACGAGGCGCAGAAGAAGGCGAACGCCGCCCGCAAGACGCAGAAGACGCAGGACATCAAAGAGATCAAGATGCGTCCCAATATCGACACGCATGATTATGACGTGAAGATGCGCAACGTGAACAAGTTCATCGAAGAAGGTGACAAGGTGAAAGTCACGCTGCGCTTCCGCGGCCGTGAAATGAGCCACCAGGAACTCGGCATGAACCTGCTCAAGCGGGTTCAGGACGACGTGGCCGAAATCGCCAAGGTTGAAGCCTATCCGCGCCTCGAAGGGCGCCAGATGCTGATGGTGCTCGCACCGAAGTAAGCGCCTGCGACATTTGCGATAACAGGAAAAGGCGTGCCGCCAAGGCGCGCCTTTCTTGTTTGGGAGGTGGTTGCCGCAGTGTTGCGGCGCGAGCGGCTGCTATGGGTGGTGAGCGGAAACAACAAATACTCGTCATCCCCGCGTAGGCGGGGATCCAGCAGCAACCGTCGAAACTGGATTCCCGCCTACGCGGGAATGACGAAGAGGGGTGCCAGGTAGTGTCCGCAATGGGTGGAAAGCGGACACTAGAAATTATTGGCAGCGTATCGATTTAGTTGGATCCGAATTGGTTACGCAGTTCCAGTCTAATGGGATCCTCGCTCCCTTCTCAGAGCACCATCGAAGAATAGAAGTTTGTGCCGACCTTAGGGGGGTGAATGAGCGGATGGTCAATTCGCTCTGCCCGGAATCTGACAGAAGCGTCACTCTTATCTCTTCCGACCTTGACCTATAGGTGCTTCCGGTGGGGCTAGGGAACCGACTAACCCCTCCGCCTCCCAGATCGACTCCAGCCGAAGTACGCCTAAAGTCTGGCGCAACTTTGTTGCCATAGATTGTAAGGCAACGATCAATGTCCTTTATCGGCTCAGCTGAGGAAAACTTCAGCGTCTTTGCAGAAGGCGCAGTGGGGGTTGACGCATAGTAGTAAGCAGCTCCAGCAAGCGCTACTGCAAGCAGAACGGTCGAAACTCCCTTCATGGACAAATGTTTTAAACCTTGAATGGATGTCCGCAATGGGTCGAAGACGGACATCTCTAACAGATCGTCATCCCCGCGAAAGCGGGGACCCAGCAGCAACCGTCGAAACTGGGTTCCCGCTTTCGCGGGAATGACGAAAGGGGGCGTAGGTAGCGTTCGCAATGGGGGGAAGCGGACGTTAGCCACGGCCTCAATCCGGTTCATTCGAAGGCCTGCTTCAAACCAAAATGAAAGCCGCTCCTTAGCGGTTCTTCATGTTCTCCAGCCCTTTTATTTCGCCGGGCTTTAGCGAGGGCTGCGATGCGTTTGTCTTCGGCTTCACCTGCTTCGGTTTGCGGATTTCTTTGTTCGATTTGCGTTGGCCTTTGGCCATGGCTCAATTCCAATCCTGGTTGATGCTTTGCCCTGTGACGACAGAGGGCGAAATAGCCGGCGCTGGCGCGCGTCGCTATGGCTGGGAGTTCAGAAGGGCCAGAACCTCGTCAAAGCTCTGATTCACATTGACTTGGGAATTACCCCCGAAGTGAAGGACAGATCCGTCATCTCCCTTGGCCAGGAAATGAATGCGTGACACTTGGCACGCCACCATCGATCCATTGCTGCGCTCGAACAGGACAAACCTTTCGCCATGAGACGGCTTGCCTGGTGCAAGTGCGCCTCCTTCATTTTCCCATTCGTCAGACTTGCGGAAAACTGTGCCTGCAATCTCTGATTGAGCCATTACAGGTTCACCGCGTCAGGGCGTTCGTCACGAGGCCAGCCAGTATCGGACAAGCCTTCGGCGCGCCGCCAGTCCGTGATCCGCCCGGCATAGTGGTCAATTAAGTCGAAGTTGGATTTTCGGCTTTTGCCGGACGGGGAATGCTGGGCATTCAGCTTCGCCAGCTGATGATTGTAGAGAAGTTGATTCATGTCCATGGCGGTTTGCCCATCTTGTATGAGGGACGAGCAGCCGGGGACACAATATCTGCCTCCCCGGTCGCTTTCGGTCGTCAGCCCTGCTGGGCGCGAGCCTGGTTCTGCTTGGCGTCGCCTTCACCCTGTTGCTGCTGGAGGTTGACCGCATAGCGCTTGCCGTTCTCCGCGTCCTTCACGTCGTAGCCGAACCGTTGATCCTGCTGCGGCTCCTGGCCCTGCTGCTGCATGTCGGACTTGCGGAAAGGTAGGGCATCGCCGCCCTTTTCGGGGACGATGGTGCCAGTGCCCTTGCCGCTGTCGTAGCTCTTGATTGTGCCGAAGTTGGCCATGATAGTTTCCTTGCCGTGAGTGCAGGCGACCGGAATTGGCCGCAACTGCAGCTAGGAGGCGGAACTGAAGGAGATGGCATCTCTGGGTGGATGCCCAAGACCGTCGATTGCGACTGGTAGCTGTTACTAAAGTGGCGATGGCAGCGCCCGAATACAACTGGCCATGCAAAATATACTAACCCATGCCGCCGGGGACCCGAATAGCGGCGATGAACGGCGATACTAATCAAGAGTTAGCTCACCGGGCACGCCACAATTTGCCTTCGCGCCCCGCCACCGATAGCATCTCGACAATTATCGCCGGAGATACTCGGAATCATCGCTATTCCGCTTTCGAGGAACTGCTGCTTTGGAATCACGCGCGGTTATTTTTGAACGAACGGGTGCGCCCGATGTTCTGAAGATCGTGACTGTAGAGGTTGGCGAGCCCGGCCCCGGTGAAGTTCGTATTCGCAACACGGCCATTGGCGTGAATTTCTCCGACGTCTACACGCGGGCGCACAATTATCGGAAAGTCCCGCTCCCCGCACGCCTGGGCTACGAAGGTGCCGGCATTATCGATGCTGTCGGGCCAGGCGTCACGAAGTTCAGGAAAGGCGACCGGGTCGCCTATGGCGTCGATGCATATGGCGCCTATGCCGATTATCACATTCACTCCGCTTCCAAGACGCACCACGTACCGGACGGGGTGAGCGATCAGGAAGCGGCAGCCGTTATATCGAAAGCGATTACGGTCTATAGCTTGATCAAGCGGGTGTATCCCGTTCAAGCGCAGGACAGAGTCCTGCTGCACTCTGCGGCAGGAGGTATCGGCCTGATCGCCTGCCAATGGCTGAAGCATCTTGGCGCCACTGTGATTGGCACCGCCAGCACGCCGGAAAAGATGGATCTGGCTCTCAAGAACGGAGCGGATCACGTCATCCACTATGGGCACGAAGACATCGCGCAGCGTGTCACCCAGATCACCGGCGGTGAACTGGCAGATGCGGTTTTCGATGGTGTCGGTGCGCCAACCTTTGAGGCGTCGCTTAATTCATTGAAAGCGTGCGGATATCTCGTCAGCTTTGGACAGGCCTCGGGCGAGCCACTGTCGGCTGCGCAATTGACGAGCTTGCTTGCGCGAACTTCGATCTACTTCGTCAAACCGGCTGCAAAGCAGTTCTTTTCGTCGGACGAGGATCTCGATGCTGCTGCCAGGGAAATCTTCGAGCTCGTCCGCTCTGGCATCATTCGGGTGAAGATCCATCGCCAATATGCGATGGAGGATGTGGCGCAGTGCCATGCGGATCTGGAAAGCCGCCAAACCATGGGATCGTGCATCCTGGTACCCTGACAATACCATCCAGAGCGGGTGGAGAACCTAGATTGAGGGAGGGGAAGAATGCCGGCTATATCCGCTTGCCCTTGGCTGGCGGCGCGCACTTGAATATGGGGACGGCATCGGGGGCGTCGGGGTTCCCATTTGCGTGCCTTTCCAGGTACCTTCCAGCTCCGACAAGCAGGAGATTTTATGACAGACGATACCGGCAAGGCCCGTTGGGATGCGCTTGCACAGAAACTGCATGAGGCGCGCATGTCCGGCGAGATGATTGCGCCGCTTGCAGATGGGGACCGGCCCAGCGATGTTGCGGAGTGCTATTACGTGCAGGATCACGAGATCGCGCTGCTCGATGCCGAGCCCCGCGCCTGGAAGCTCGGAGCCCCGGCCAAGTCGGCGCAGGAAGCGATGGGACTGGACGAACCTTTCGCCGGGCCGGTGCTGCCGGGCATGCTGCTTCCCTCACCCGCGGCGTTGGATGTCTCCGGCTATTCCTGCACAAAGTTCGAGCCGGAAGTGGCGATCACGCTGGGCACGGATATCGATACGTCGCGCCCGCTGGGTCTCGATGAGGCGCGCGCCGCCATCGCTTCCTATCACCCGGCGATCGAGATCATCAATTTCCGGAGCCGAGAAGGCGCGTCCACGGGTGCGCTCGGCATGATTACCGATTATGGCGCCAATGGCGCGCTGGTCCTCGGCCCGGCTGTTCCGCCCGGTGCGGACGATTACTGGAACATGACGCTGGATGTGCGGATCAACGGCAAGAGCGTGGCGCAAAGGACGCCGCCTCCGGCCGAGACCGAACCTGCCGCGCTGCTGGTCTGGTTCGCGGCCCATATGGGGCAGCGTGGCTATTCGCTTCGCGCGGGCGATGTGATCACCACGGGCAGCCAGGCCGGCTTGCTTCCCTATGCGCCGGGCGACCTTGTCTGCGCCGATTTCGGCGCTGCCGGAATTGCGGAAGTGCAGCTCTAGAGCGAGCAAAGCGCCACCAGTCCAGGACGCTGCGGGCCTTCGTCAAGAAGCGCCATTCCGCCTGCCGGGCAAAGTCTCTGCGTCGGGGCGTCCGCTTTTTTGGGGAAGGCGACGCTGTCCGACCTCGATATTGTTACCGATCCCAGACTATGCGTTTGGTCATCGGTCATGTTGATGCTAGCGCGGAGCGCATGAGGGGAGACGCGCCAGAATGACCGCCAAGCATATTGGCCTTGTCGTCGGACTGGCCGGTTTCCTCGCCACCGTGTTCCTGCCCCCGCCGGCCACAATGCCTGCCGATGCCTGGCTGGTTGCGGGCCTCGTGATCCTGATGGCCGCATGGTGGATGACCGAGGCGATACCGCTGACGGCCACTGCGCTGCTGCCCTTCGTCATCCTGCCTTTTGCCGGGGTGATGCCCGCCGGCGATACGGCCGCGGCCTATTTCTCGCCCACGTTGTTCCTGATCCTGGGCGGCGCATTTCTGGCCCTGGCCATCGAGCGCACGGGGCTGCACCGGAGGCTGGCCCTGGGCATCCTCAATCATCTGGGCAAGGGCGGCGGATCGATGCGCCTGCTGCTGGCCTTCATGATTTCCGCCGCGATCCTTTCCATGGCGATTTCCAACACCTCTACAGCCCTGATCATGATGCCGATGGCGCTGGCGGTGCTGGCCGGAGCGGGCCTGAAAGAGGGCGACCGGGACGGGCTGGCGGGCGCGCTGCCCATGGGCATCGCCTTCGCCGCCTCGGTCGGCGGCCTGGGGACAATCGTCGGTTCGCCCACCAACGCGATTGCCGTCGGCTTGCTGGACAGCACGATCGGCGTGGAAATCAGCTTCGCGCGCTGGAGCATGTTCGGCCTGCCGATCGTGATCTGCGGCGTTCCGCTGGCGGCCTTGATCGTGGGCAAGGCGCACAAGATCGCGAGCCACAGGCTGGACATCGATGCCGCGCGCGGTGCGATTGCCTGTGCCGAGAATTGGAGCCCGGCCGAAAAGCGGCTGGTTCCGGTTGTCGCAATCGCCTTCCTCGCCTGGATGACGCGGCCCCTGCTGATGCCGATGTTGCCGGGCGATTCCTACACGGACGGAACGATTGCGATCATCGCCGGGCTCATATTGTTTCTGCTGCCCGACGGGACCGGCCGCCCAATGCTCGTCTGGTCGGAAGCGGACCGCGCGCCCTGGGGCGTGATCATGATGTTCGGCGGCGGATTGGCGCTGGCCTCCGCCATGGGCGCATCTGGGCTGGCCGACTGGCTGGGCAACTCGTTGCTGCCGCTGGCCGCCGTGCCGCTTCCGATCGTCGCTCTGGCGATTGTGGCGATGGTGATCGTGATCACGGAGTTCGCCAGCAATGTCGCCACGGCCAGCGGGATCATTCCCGTCGTGGCCAGCCTGGTCGTGGCGCTGGGTGCGGATCCGGTTCTGCTGGCCATGCCCGCTGCGCTGGCCGCCAGCTGGGGCTTCATGCTTCCGGCGGGCACCGGTCCGAACGCCATCGCCTGGTCAACGGGGCGGATTCACCTGCCGCGCATGATCGGCGCGGGGATCACGCTGGATATAGCAGGCATCCCGCTGATTGTGGGCCTCGTCTGGCTTATGTCCTTGCTCGTCTGAGCGCTGCGGCCGCTCAGCGGGCGTCGAGCCCGTGTTCGGCCAGGAAGCCCGACAGCAGGTCCGCCACCGCGCCATTGTTCATATCCATGAAGGGAATATGCGTGTTGCCCTTCAGGCCGGCATCGGGAAGCATCAGGATCTCCGCCTGTCCGCCGCGCGCGTTGATCAGTTCGACAAAGGCCGCACATTGCTCATAGGTCGCGATCCAGCCCGGTGAGCTATCGATATTGTCGCCCCACACGAATTGCAGTGGGATGCGCGTCAGCCGCTCGAACTCTTCGTCGGAAACGAAGATCGGACCGAATGCGGTTTCCGGCCCTTCCCAGCCCCCTGCATCGGGATCCAGGCCTTCTGGAAAGGGAAATCCGGCGCTTTCATAAGCGACGATGGCCTTGATATTGTCGCTCTCCATCGCAGCCAGCATGGCGCGCAGCCCGCCCGCCGAATTGGTGAGCATGACCACTGGGCCGATTTCGTCCGCCGCTTCCGCCCCGGCATGCGCCTGCAAGCGGACATTCCGGGTCGTATCAAATTCAAGATAGCGCGCGCGCATCGCCTGATCGAGTGCATTGGCGTCTTCGGTGGGGAACTGGATCCCGTCATACCAGTCGAGCCAGCTGTCGCCGAAGCGCCAGGACAGGAAATTCCCCTGGTCCCGCCCCTCGCCCGGTTCGTATTGATTGGGTTCACAGCCCCAGTTCGCACGGCCGACGCGCGGGCCGTCCCACAGATAGACGGGATAGCCCCGCTTCAGCATGATCGAGCGATAACCTTCGCCCCCATCCCAGCGGGTCTGCCACACGGCAGCGCTGGAGCTGTGCCACATGAAAAGCGCCGTCTTTCGGGCATCCACAGGGATCTGATATTCGACATAGCCGTGATCGCAGCTGAGGGTGGACTTGTCCGGTTCGCCCTTTACCGCGCCGCCGGTGGCAAAGGCGCCTTGTCTTTCCAGCACAATATGCCCTGAATCTTCCGCCGCATGACTCGTGCTGCAACCTGCCATGACCATCGATAGACCGGCCAGCGCGGCCGGCAGCCAGCCCAGGCGCTGCAGTGCATTCATCGCAATCTCTCCCCAACTGGCCAAACGCCAATGCGGCTAGCTAACAAGCCGCAGGCATTTTGGGAATTCGATTATCACGATAAATTTCTCGAAGGCGCTTGTTCAGCCCTTCCAGACGCGGCGTTCTTCCGCCTGGCGCAGCACTTCATACGCCACCTGGAACGCCTGGAACGCCTTGGCGGCTTCTTCGTCATCGGGGCGGACGTCGGGATGCACTTCCTTGGCCTTGGCGCGCCAGGCCTTCTTCACCGCTTCATGGTCCGCATCGGGCTCCAACCCCAGCACCTCGAGCGCGCGCATCTCGTCTGCGCTGCGGCTGCCGTCGCCCGAGCCGGACCAACCGTAATGCGATGCTTCGGAATAGCCGGAATTGTCGCGCCGCTCATTCTTCGCGCGCTCCTTGGCTTCTTCTTCGTCGAGCCCCGCGAAATAGTCCCACTTGGAATTGTATTCGGCGGCATGCTTCTCGCAGAAATACCACCGCTCCGGATTGCTGGGCGATTTGGGCGCCGGGCAATTGCCGGGCTCATCGCAGCCATGCCGGTCGCAAATCCGCACAGTCGTGGTCTCCCGCCCAGCGCCATAGCCGCGCCAGCGCGGGAATCCCCAGTCGAGCGATCGTCTCCCGCGGCTCATACGCGCCGCCAATTCTTCATCGGGAATGCCATATGAACTGTTTCATAAGCACCCGTCCGCCTCGTGCAAAGGGTGGATCGGGCCTGTGCCGCCGATCTGCGGATTTTTCCTTATGCTGCATTGCAATATCGCAGATGCACACTACATGCTCTGCCTGAGGAGAAGCAGAAGTACTTATCATGAGCAGGCAACTGGCCATATCCGCCGCATTTTCGGTGTTTGCGATGTCCGCATTCGCACTGTTCGCGACTTCGGGCGAATCTTCGCATCTGGCCGCTTCGCTAGACGATCAAAGCATTTCGGGCGCCCCGATCAAGATCGAGACGCCCGAATTACTGCCGAAGCTCCCGGGTCTCCCCGGTCTCATCGACTAAACTGGCTGCCCGCTGACGGCAGCAGAGCCGCCGTCAGCAGATGCGCATCAATCGATAACGATTGTGGCTGCGCGGCGGTTGCGCGCCCATGACGCTTCGTCGGAACCCAGAGCCACCGGACGTTCCTTGCCATAGCTGACCGTGCTCAGCCTGCCGGCATCGACGCCCAGGCCAACCAGGTAGTTCTTGGCCGCATTGGCACGCCGTTCACCCAGCGCAAGGTTGTAATCGCGCGTGCCGCGCTCGTCACAATGCCCCTCGATGGTTGCCTGCGCGTCCGGGAAACGCATCAGCCATTCGGCTTGCGCCTGCAGCGCTGCGGCATCCTCGGAATCGATATCGAACTTGTCGGTATCGAAATAGATGACATTGCGGCCCTGCATCTGGGACATGAAGTGTGCGTTGGTGCCTGGGACCGGTCCCGTAGGCGTGGGTGTCGGAGCAGGTGCGGGAGTTTCCTGAACCGGCGCCGGCTGCGGCGGAAGCTGCTCTGGCGGTGAGCTGGAACAGGCGGCAAGTGCGAGAGCGCTGGCCGCAGTCATGGCAGTAATCGGGAATCGCATCTTACTCTCCTTATCAAACAGGTCCTTGGGAATGCTGTACCACGTATGGCCGGTCAACTGTTAACGTAACACTCCTAGGGTAAAACAGGCCCCCATGCAGGGTCGGATGCACCGATCGGCGTGGGAAGACGCCGTTCATTGCGGCCGGTGAGGTCCACCTGCCACAAGGAAGCGTCGCCCGAATTGCGCGCGGTGCGGAAAAACTGGATGATGCGGCCATTTGGCGCCCAGGTGGGCGCTTCATCCTGCCAGCCATCGGTGAGGTGCCGCATATTGCGGCCCGAAGGACTCATGACGGCGACGCGCAGATCGCCGACAATATGCGTGAAAGCGATCTGATCGCCGCGCGGGCTCCATTCGGGCGTGGCGCAGCGGCCGCCGAAGAAGCTGATCCGCCGCTGATTCGAACCGTCGGCATCCATCACATAACATTGTTGAGCGCCCGAACGGTCGCTTTCGAACACGATCCTGCTGCCATCGGGCGAATAGGAGCCGCCGACATCCAGGCCGGGACTGTTCGTCAGCCTCGTGCTCTGCCCGCCATTGGCGGAGACGCGGTAGATGTCCGTGTTCCCGCCCACGGCCATGGAATAGAGGATCGACCTGCCATCGGGCGACCAGCGCGGAGAGAAAGTGGGATTGTTGCTCTGCGTTACCAGACGCTGCTGCCCCGTCCCGATATCGTAGATGTAGATCCGCGGGTTTCCGTTGATATAGCTGAGATAGACCAGCGACTTGTAATCCGGGGAATAGCGCGGCGTCAGCGCGGTCGAGCGGCCATTGGTGATGAAACGGTGGTTTGCGCCATCGGAATCCATGATCGCCAGCCGCTTGATTCGGGCATCCTTGGGCCCGGATTCCGCGATATAGGCGATCTTGCTGTCGAAGAATGGGCTCTCGCCCGAAAGGCGCGAATAGATAAGATCCGCGCATTTGTGAGCCGCACGGCGCCAATCTTCCGGCGCGACCACCCAACCTTCACGCTCCAGCTGTTCCTGAAGCTGAATGTCGTAGAGATAGCAGCCAACGGTTAGCCTTCCATCGGCCCCCGCCTGAACATAGCCATGCACCAGCATTTCGGCGCTGCGCGCCCGCCATGTGGGCCAACTGGGCGAATTGATCTGAGCGAATTCGGGGCGCGGGAGCGCGTCCGGCCCGACAGGGCGGAACAGCCCGTTATTTCTGAGATCCGATGTGATCACGCGCGCCAGTTCACGCCCCAGTTCATAGGTGCCCTGGGCATTGGCCGGCGTTGCGACATTGGCATTGGTGGCAAAGGCCGGAATGGCAATGCCGAGATCCTGCCACGCGCTTTCATCCGTGACGGAGCCGGTCAGCCCGCCTTCGTCGTCATCTTCCGGCGGCAGGACAATGCCTGTATCCGTCGCCGGCGGCGCGGCTGCCTCTTGCTGGGCCAGGGCCGGAACGGGCGCGAGGAAGAGGGCAAAAAAGGCAATAAATTGTTTCATCGGGAAGAATTCCTATCGAAACGCCATTTCCTGATGCGCTTCCATTCATCGTAATATTCGCTGGGCAAGTCAAATGGAGCGGCAAGCTGAACGGCGCGGATCGCCAGTTCGGCATGCCGGGCCGCCTGCGGGCGGTTGGCATCCGTGATACCGTCCTGCCCCCTCAGGCGCGGACGCCCGGCAAGGCTGCCATCCTTGTTCATATCCCAATCGAGCAAAGTCACCAGCTTTTCCGCATCGACGCCTTGCGGGGCGTTCCAGTGCGGGCGGAGCTGCCGGGAAATTGCGCTAACGAGAGAGGCCTGCGCCGAAGGACCGAATTCGGCCGCCGGCGAGCCGCGGGATTCGCTGCGATCCCCGCTGCTGCTACCCTGCAGGAAATTGTCGCCAATGCGGCTGCCGCCGCCGCTTCTCCTGGTCTGCGGAGGCTGTGTGGGCTGCGGTTCGGGCGTGACTGTGGGGCGCGCCTGCGGTGCAGGCACCCGAGGCTGCTCTTCGGCCACCAGCTCCTGAGGATCGGGCGCCGGTGCCGGATCTTCCGACAATGTCTGGGCGATTGCGGCCTGCGTTTCGGTCGACGGATCGGGCGCGGTCGACGTCAGAGAAATTTCGTCGGCCAGGCTCACGACCATCCGCTCGGGAACCGGGACGTCCGCAGGGCTGCGCGCAGCATTGATCGCCAAAGCAAGCAGGATCGCGACATGCAGGCCTGCTGCCACTGCAAGGCCGAAGCGTTCTTCCTTCTTGAGATGGGCGAATTGCATCGACAGGGGGCTATGGCGTATTCGATGAACTGTTGGTGACCAGCGAAACGCGATTGCAGTCACCGCGATTGAGCTCGCCCAGAACGGCCATGACCCGCCCGTAATTGAGCACGCGGTCCGCCCGCAGCGTGATCAGCGGCGGATTGGACGATGCACAACCGATATTTTCGACCGCTTCGGGGAAGCCCCCGACTTCGACCAGCGCGTCGTCGATGTAGATGTAGCCGTTGCTGTCGATCGCAATGGTGATCTGTTCGGGCTCCTGCGTCAGCGGATTGGCGCGGCTGTCCGGCAGATCCACAGGCACGCCTGCGGTCATCAGCGGGGCAGTGACCATGAAGATGATCAGCAGAACCAGCATCACGTCGACGAGCGGGGTGACGTTGATGTCCGCCATAGGTGCGCGGCGGCTGCCCCGCCCCCTGCCCCTGCGGCCCGACTGCGCGACGCCCATCGCCATCAGACGCGCTCCAGCTCTCTGCTCAGGCGCGCATGATACCGGTCGGCAAAGCGCTGCAGCCGCGCTTCCAGAGCGTTCACCTGGTGGCTGTAGCGGTTATAGGCGATCACGGCGGGGATGGCGGCGAACAGGCCGATAGCGGTTGCGAACAGTGCTTCGGAAATACCCGGCGCAACCACTGCGAGCGAGCTGTTCTGCTGCGCGCCGATCTGGAAGAAGCTGTTCATGATTCCCCAGACGGTGCCGAACAGGCCCACAAAGGGAGCAACGGCGCCGGTCGTAGCCAGGAAATTCAGCCGCTCGGCCAACTCATCGGCCTCGACCGCCACTTGCGCATCCATGGCGCCGGCGATCCTCTGGCGTGCACCGTCCCGGTCGAAACCCTGTTGCTGGGTGGACCGGCGGAATTCGCCCAGCCCGGCCACTGCCACTTCCGCCGCCGGAACTTTCTGCCTGCGGCGCTCGCTCAGGATCGCCTCGGGATTTTCACGGTCCCAGAAATCTTCTTCGAAATCGGCGGAGCTGCGGCGGAGGCGGCCGATCCTCATCTTGAAGGAGACGATGATCATCCACACCCAGACACTGGCAAGCAGTAGCCCGGCCATCACGACCTGCACCACGATATCGGCATCGAGGAATAGCTGAATCGGATTGAGCCGGTCCGGCGCGCCGGCGACGGCTAGGAATGCGAGATCGTTCATGCGTTTGGCATCTCTGGTTCTTGTGCGGGAAGGTGGGACGCGAAAGCATCGCGCCAGGCCACTGGCTGGCGGCGCGGACGGCCATCGGGTGAAATAAAGCCGATGCGGACATCCGCCTCGGCCAGCAATTCGGATGCCTGCCCGCGCTCCATGCGAAAGGCGCATTGACGCAAGGTCACGCTGGCAGCGCCGAGATAGAGAGCGGAACTTTCGACCAGAACGTCATCGTCGAGACGTGCAGGCGCGCGATAGCGGATCTTCAGTTCGGCCACCGAATAGACGCCTTCCCCGCTTTCCTGCGCGACGCGCTGATCTATCCCCAAAAGGCGCAACATGTCGGAGCGGGCACGCTCAAACCAGCGGAGGTAGTTGGCGTGGTAGACGATGCCCGACAGGTCCGTATCCTCATAGTAAACCCGCACCGCAAAGAGATGCCGCGGCCCGTCGAATTGGCCGGAATGCGGTTCGGGTAGCTGCTTCATTCCTGCGCGTGCTTGTAGTCTTTCGGCGAGTCGCTCGGCAAGCAGGGGCTACTCGGCACCACCGCGCTTGCGGCGAAACGAATCACAGCAGCGACAAAGCGAGTCGAATTACTCCGGGATCATCCGCCCCAGCGGCCTTCCGCCGCAGATATGAACATGGAAATGCGCGACGATCTGGCCCGCATCGGGGCCGGTATTGGCGATCGAACGGTTGCCGGGTTCCACCAGCCCCTGGTCCCGCGCAACACGGCCCACGGCCCGATAGAAACCGGCGATTTCCTCGTCGCTCGCCTTGGCGGTGAAATCGTCCAGGCTGACATAGGGGCCCTTGGGGATCACCAGAATATGGATCGGTGCCTGCGGCCCGATATCGTGGAAGGCCAGCGCCCATTCGTCTTCATAGACCTTTTCGCAGGGCAATTCCCCGCGCAGGATCTTCGCGAAGATGTTCTGATCGTCATAGGGCTGTGTAGGATCGACGGCGTTCATTTGCTCCTCGCTGCCTTTTCCGCAAGGCCGGACGTGCCTTCGCGCCGGTCCAGCTCCGCCAGCACATCGGCCAGGGGAATTCTCTTCTCCCCCAGCAAAACCAGCAGATGGAACAGCACATCGGCTGCCTCGCCCACCAGCTCTTCCCTGTCGCCTGCCAGCGCGGCGACAACGGCCTCGGTCGCCTCCTCGCCCAGCTTACGCGCGATCACAGGCAGCCCGCGCGCATGCAATTGCGCGACATAGCTTTCTTCCGGCGATGCGCCGAGGCGGGCTGCGATCGTCTGTTCCAGACGGGCCAGGCTGTCGGAAGGCGTATCCATGTGCGCAGCCATGAACAGGCGGCGCGCCCCGGTCAAGCGGGGAGCGTGCCCCATCCAGCGCCGGGATCAGCTTCGCGCAGGCAGGCCCGCCGCCCGCAGCGCGGCATGTGCATCGGAAATGGCATAGGTGCCGAAATGGAAGATCGATGCAGCCAGAACGGCACTGGCATGGCCTTCCGTCACGCCTTCGACCAGATGATCGAGCGTGCCGACGCCGCCGCTGGCAATCACCGGGATCGAGACCGCATCGGCGATGGTCCGCGTCAGCTTGAGATCATAGCCCTTCTTGGTGCCGTCTCCATCCATGGAAGTGACCAGCAATTCGCCTGCGCCCAGCTCGGCCAGCCGGACGGCATGCTCGACCGCGTCGATGCCCGTCGCACGGCGCCCGCCATGGGTGAAGATTTCCCAATGATCGTGGCTCCAGCGCGCATCAACGGAAGCGACGACGCATTGGCTGCCCATCTTTTCCGCAATTTCGTTGACCACTTCGGGGCGGGCGACGGCAGCGGAATTGACCGCCACCTTGTCCGCCCCTGCCAGCAGCAAAGCGCGCGCATCTTCGACATTGCGCACACCGCCGCCCACGGTGACCGGCATGAAGCAGACTTCCGCCGTGCGGCGCACGATATCCAGCAGGGTCCCGCGCCCTTCATGGCTGGCCGAGATGTCCAGAAAGCACAGCTCGTCGGCCCCAGCGCGATCATAGGCCTTGGCCTGCTCCACCGGATCGCCGGCATCCTTAAGGTCGACGAAGTTCACGCCCTTCACCACGCGGCCATCGGCCACGTCCAGGCAGGGAATTACGCGGATGCGAACGGTCATATCCGCCCCCTACGCTCTCTTCGCCATCTGGATCGCCGCGGCCAGGTCCAGCCGCCCATCATACAAGGCACGGCCAGTAATCACGCCTTCGATCCCTTCATCGGCATGGATGGAGAGCATGCGGATATCGTCCAGCCCCTTCACGCCGCCGCTGGCGATCACCGGAATGTCCACGGCGTGCGCAAGGTCTACGGTGGCGGTGACATTGCAGCCTTTCAGCATTCCGTCGCGCCCGATATCGGTGAAAAGCAGGCTGGCGACGCCTGCATCCTCGAACCGGCGCGCCAGATCCTCCACCGGTACGTCCGAGACTTCGGCCCAGCCTTGTGTGGCGACCATGCCATCGCGCGCGTCAACGGCCACAACGATGCCGTTTTCCCATTCGCGCGCCATGTCCTTCACGAACCCTGGATCCTTCAGTGCCGCAGTGCCCATCACCACGCGCGCCACGCCCAGATTGAACCAGCCTTCCACGGCCGCCGCGTCGCGAATCCCGCCGCCCAGCTGCACATAGCCGGGGAAACGCTCGATAATGGCTTCCACCGCTTCGCGATTCTCTGCGCGGCCGGCAAAGCTGCCATCCAGATCGACGACATGCAGATGCTCGGCCCCGGCATCGGCAAACAACATGGCCTGGGCGGCGGGATCGTCTCCATAGACGGTCGCACGCGCCATATCGCCTTCGGCAAGGCGCACGACCTGGCCGCCCTTGAGGTCGATGGCGGGAAAAACGATCATTTCGGATTCCATTCTAGGAAACGCGCCAACAGTTCCAGCCCGTATTTCTGGCTCTTCTCCGGGTGGAACTGTACGCCCAGAATATTGTCGCGGGCGACCGCGGCGACAAGCCCGCCGCCGTGATCGGTGATGGCCGCAATATGGTGCCCGTCATCGGGTTCGATGTGATAGGAATGGAGGAAATAGGCCTCCCCCTCCTCGATCAGTTCGGCGCCGTCGTGATGCGGCGCATGGAGCACGTCGTTCCAGCCCATATGCGGCACCTTGATTGCCGGATCGGTCCGCTCGATCAGCGAGACGTTGCCGGGGATCCAGCCCAGCCCGCGCGTGACGCCATGTTCGTACCCGCGCGTGGCCAGCAGCTGCATGCCCACGCAAATGCCCAGAAACGGCACGCCGTCTTCCAGCACGCGTTCTTCCATCGCCTCGACCAGGCCGGGGATCGCCTTGAGGCCGTGCGCACAGGCCCTGAAGGAACCGACGCCGGGCAGGACGACCCGCCGCGCGCCGCGCACGATTTCCGGATCGGCCGTCACGGCAATATGTTCCGCTCCCGCCGCCAGCAGCGCGCTATGCACGGAATGGAGATTGCCGGCGCCGTAATCGATCAGGGCAAGCGCTTCAGCCATGACGCTTCAACCTTCGTGAAATCCAGGGTTCAGGCTCAACCGCCGAGCTGGCCCTTGGTGGAAGGAACGGCCCCGCCCTTGCGCGGGTCGATCTCCACCGCACTGCGCATCGCCCGGGCAAAGCCCTTATAGATCGATTCGCAGATATGGTGGTTGTTCTGACCATAAAGCAGCTCGATATGCAGGGTAATCCCGATCGCTTGCGACATGGAATGGAACCAATGCTCGAACAGCTCGGTATCCATTTCGCCCAGCCGTTCCTGCGTGAAACCGGCCTTCCACACGAAGAAGGGACGCCCGGAAATGTCCAGCGCGACGCGCGAAAGCGTTTCGTCCATCGGCGAATAGGCACTGCCATAGCGGCCGATGCCGCCCATGTCGCCCAAAGCCTCCGCAATGGCCTGACCCAGCGCCAGAGCGCTGTCTTCAGTGGTGTGATGCTGGTCCACATGCAGATCGCCGGTGACTTTCAGCGTCACGTCGATCAGCGAGTGGCGGGAAAACTGCTCGATCATGTGATCGAGAAAGCCGATCCCCGTAGAAATGTCATAAGTGCCTGTCCCATCGAGATTTATCTCGACGAGAATGTCGGTTTCCTTGGTCTTTCGGGCAATCCGTGCAGTACGCATGGCTCGCCTATAATCCGATAGGTTTGCTTGTCCAGCCTCGCCTGAGCAGGCGTGAAGATGGTTAGCACCAGCTATACCATAACGCACAATTGCCCTTGACCGGTTCGCAAGCCGCCGCCACTTGTCATTCCATGAGCGAAGAAACGCCCGACAGCCTGATCCCGTACGATGAAATCGTGCAAGAGGCGCTGCGCGCCGTGGTCGGCCGCGTATTGGGCGAGATTCAGCGAACGGGCGGCGAATTGCCCGGTGCGCATCATTTCTACATCACTTTCAAGACGGGTGCGCCGGGCGTATCCATTCCCGCCCATCTGCGCGAACGCTTTCCGGACGAGATGACCATCGTCCTGCAGAACAAGTTCTGGGATCTTGGAGTGGACGAGGAAGGCTTTACCGTGGGCCTGAGCTTCAACCAGATCCCGGCGAAGCTGGTCATTCCCTTCTCCGCAATCACGGCCTTTGTCGATCCCGCCGTCGATTTCGGCCTGCAGTTCCAGGCCGCCGCTGCGGATATGGAACCCGAAGCGCATGACGATGCGGAAAACGATTCCTCTGCGGCAGATGCGGAACAAGCGGGCGAGCCGCCCGTTGGCGAAGGGGAAGACGGCTCCAATGTCGTCACGGTGGATTTCGGCCGCAAGAAATAGCACCGGCAAAGGCACATAACCTTATTGCGGCGTGAAGAAGGGCTGCATGGCCAAGGCATCGAAAATGAACCGGAAGGCGAAAGCGGCCCGAACGGACGCCGAGCTGGAGCCGACGCCCAGCCTCCTGCTGATGGATATCGGATTCCGCACCGCGCTGAGGATCGGCCGCCGCTATCTGGAACGCGGCGTGCTGCGCAAGCAGCTGGGGGCCGAGCAGGCAAAGAGAACCTACAAGAAGAAACGCGGCGTTACGAAGAAACTCACCTCGATCATGGTGTCGCGCTTTGCCGCCCGCTCCATCCCCGGCGCCATGCTGGTCGGCAGCGGAATCCTGGTCAAGACGCTCTACGATCAGCGCAAGGCCGAGCGCAGGGCGGAACTGAAAGCGCGGGCTGAAGCCAGCGAAAAAACGCCCGGCGGCCCCGGCAAAGCCTGACTGTCCACGCGCAGGGTTATGCCTGTCCCTGGAATTTCGGGTTGATTTGACTGCCGCCCTTGCGGCAACAGCGGGCATGGCAACACCCCCCGATCATCCAGCAAGCAGCCGCAGAGGATTGATGTTCATCCTCTCTTCCCCTTCGGGAGCGGGAAAGACCACCATTTCGCGCAAGCTGCTGGAGGCCGACGGCAATCTGCGCATGTCGGTTTCGGTCACCACGCGCCCGCAGCGCCCCGGCGAGGTGGACGGCAAGGATTATCACTTCACCACGAAACCCGAATTCGATTCCATGGTGGCCGAGGCGTCGTTCCTCGAATGGGCGGAAGTGTTCGGCAATCATTACGGCACGCCCAAGGCCCAGATCGCCGAAGGGCTGGAGCGCGGCGACGACTTCCTGTTCGATATCGACTGGCAAGGCGCGCAGCAGCTTTCGCAGCGCGCGGGCGACGATGTCGTTTCGGTCTTCCTCCTGCCGCCCAGTATCGGCGAGCTGGAGCACCGCCTGCGTTCACGCGGGACCGACAGCGACGAAGTCATCGCCGGGCGCATGGCCCGCGCCCGGGCGGAAATCAGCCATTGGGACGGCTATGACTATGTCGTGATCAATGACGACATTCAGGCCTGCTTCGACCAGGTGTGCAAGATCCTGGCGGCGGAGCGTATGCGCCGCACGCGCCAGACCGGCCTGATCGAATTCGTGCGGGGGCTGATGCAGGAAGGCTGAGCGGGGCGGATCCCGCCTTCCGCCAATGCTGCAATCCACCCATTGCCTAAGCGCAAAGCCTCATGTAGATATCTTAGTACTAAGATAAATAACAGATGATCTGGGGGATGGATCTGATGCATAAGTGGGATGTGAAAACCGTATCGGCGCGGGGTCTGGGCGCATGAACGGGCCGGTGAAGATCGTCATTGCGGCGCTGCTCTGCCTGGCGGGTTTGGCCTTCTACCTGCTGAGCTTCGATTCATTCCTGTTCTTCGGATTGCCGCTGATTGCCGGCGTTGCGGTCGCAGTGTGGAACACGCGAACCAAGCCGGATTGGAGAACGCTCGACCAGGCGGTGGACATTCTGCGCGTCTATATGGGCGGCCATCTGCTGTGGTCCTGCATCCGCTACTGGATGTCGGACATGCAGCCTGCGATCGATCACCCGCTGGGCGGCCCGTTCGTCGCCTCGCTTGTCGCGATCGGCGCCTTCCCGATGATCAAGACGCTGGAGGGCATCTGCGGACTGCTGCTGCTGGGCAACCGCTTCGTGCCGCTCGCGCTGGTTCTGGCCGTGCCCACCAGCGTGACGATCTTCTACCTCAACACATTCGTCACAGCGCGGCTGAGCGGCGTCCTGACTGGCCCGCCGGAGCTGGGCGTGAACCTGCTGCTCATGCTGGCATACTGGCATTGCTACCGGCCGATGCTTGCCGCGAAGACGCGCGCCCTGCCGCCGGACGATCCGCTGAACCGCTAGGCTCAGGCCTGCATGAAGCGCTCGTATGCGTCCTTCCACTCCGGATGCCAGCGCGATAGCGCGGGACGGTTCTGGGTAATGTCCTGCATCGCCCAGAGCATGCGCTTTTCATCCTGGGCGCGCGTGGTCTCGTTATCCTCGCACAGGATATAGAACTCACCCGCTTCGATTCCTTGCACCAGGCGGTCTGCCACCTGCTCCGGCGTCCAGGCTGCAGGCGGCTTTTCGGGAATGCGCGCCTCCATCATGCGGGTATAGGTGAAACCGGGGATCAGCAAATGCGCGCTGACGGCGCAGCCTTCCTTGCCGCGTAGAGTATGCGCCAGCCCCTCGGTCAGTGCCTTCACGCTCGCCTTGCTGACATTATAGGCCGTATCTCCCGGTGGCGTAGTGATGCCCTGCTTGGAACCGGTATTGATCACCAGCCCCGGCTGCCCCGATTCCGCCATCGCCGGAACGAAGCTCTGCACGCCGTGCAGCACGCCCATCAGATTGACGCCCAGCACCTGTTCCCAGCCTTCGGGATTGGACAGCGCATCGCCGCCGCCGCCCCGACCCGCATTGTTCATCAGCACGGAAACCGGCCCGAGCTGCGCCGTGGCTTCGCGCGCCAGCGCCTCGACCGAGCTGCGATCCGAAACGTCCACCTGCACGGCAATCGCGCCTTCGATGGAAGCTGCGGCCTGTTGCAGAACCGCCGCGTCATTGTCCGCCAGGCAGACGCGCAGGCCCAGATCGGCGAGTTTGCGGGCGGCGGCCAGGCCGATGCCCCCGGCCGCGCCGGTGATTACGGCGGCATTGCCCCTTTGTAGGGCAGGATGGTTTGCGGTCATGAGTGGATCTCCCTAAGATTGATTGCGGCCGGCCTGGCTGCGAAGCCGGCTCTTTCGGTTCTGTAACAAGGATGGCCGCGATTACGCCCATCCGCAATTGTAGAAGCTGAATGACTGCAAAAAGCGGATAGTCCGCATCCGACCCATTGCGGACCCATAGCCATCATCTAAAACCCGTTCGTGCTGAGCTTGTCGAAGCATGAACGCGCGTCCTTCGACAGGCTCAGGACGAACGGATGTGGTGGTATTGGGTCGTCCACTTCCCACCCAAAGCAGACATTGGCAGACCCTTCGCCACCGCACGGTGGGTTCAGGTAACGCGCTAACTGCTCACGAAGTCAGTTGCCTGCCGCCTGCCGCGCCCAGCCGACGATAGCGTTCGTCGGCATCGCCCCGGCCTGCCGCGCCACTTCCCGGCCCTTCGCGATCATCGCCAGGGTCGGGATCGACTGAATGCCGAAGCGCGCCGCAATCTGCTGCTCTGCTTCCGTATCGAGCTTGCCGAGGCGCACGAAGGGCTCCAGCTGCGCCGCCGCCGCTTCGAATGCAGGCGCCATCTGGCGGCACGGGCCGCACCAGCTGGCCCAGAAATCGACCAGCAGGGGAATGTCGCTCTTTGCCGAATGCGCCGCGAAATTCGCAGATGTCAGGTTGACGGGATGCCCGGTGAAGAGTGGATTGTGGCATTTGCCGCATTTGCCCCCCGCGCCCAGCTTCGCGGCCGGTACCCGGTTGAGCCCGGCGCAGTGCGGGCAGGCAACGATCTTGGAATCAGTGCTGGTCATGGCTTCGTCTCCAGCTGACGATCTAGGTGTTCTGGCCGGTAAGTTGAAGCGCTCAGGTATGCGCCTGGCTCTCTTCCCTTTCGAAAACGGAGCAGAGGAATTTCCATTCCCCCGCCCCGAAGTGTCGCCTCACCCAAAACTTCACGCAATCATCGGCCCGGCGCCTTGGCGCCGCACGTTCATTGCATCGCAGCTTCGGCTTCGGCGCGCACTGCGAGGACGCTGCTTGCTTCGACAATAGCCGCCACTTGCTCTTCGGCATTGGCCCCGGCTTCATCGATGCAATTATGATATTCCATCCGTTCCTTGAGCGGGCGAATGCGCGCGGCGCCGCAAACCTGGCGTGCCGCATTGCGCAGCCGGCGCTCGAGCGTCTGGACGCCTTGCGGGCTGGCCAGATCGAGATCGGAATATTCGACCAGCGTCGAGCGGGTTTCCGCAGACGCCGGCACACCGACCGCAACCGCCAGAGCGGCTGCGGCGGAGAAAATGAATCTACCCATGAATCATCATTCCTGTGTTGGAGTGGCCGATCCGGCACCGCGCCGGATCGGGTGCTGTCAGGAAGGCCCCGCCTGGCGGAGCCTTCCTTCGGCACTCTCCGCCCTACCCGCCACGCTTGCATGGCGCGCGAGAGAAGCGTTGAAACGCAGGTGACGTTATTTCGAAGAAGCCCGGACCAGGGCCGGAATGAACTTGGCGGCGCTACGCTTCGCCATCGTCTATTTCGAGCAATTGGCGGGCCTCGTCGATCTTGCGTTGAAGGCGCTTGACCGCCCTTGCATTCAGCCAGAGGACGAGCCCCAGAATCCCTACGCCGACCGCGTCGAACACGTAGGGATGCGATTGCAGTTCGCTGAGATGCACGCCGATCCGGAAAACGATGAGGCCGGGCACGAGCGGCGCCACATACCACAGCCAGACCGATTTCAACGCATCGCGCTGACGCTCCAACTCGGAGATGTAGAAGGAGCGGCTTTCGAAATCGGGCGGCGCCTCACGCCGGCCGGCGCGAAAATGGAGATTGGTCAGCAAAAAGACCGTACCGATGATCAAAAGCAATGAGCCGATTTTCATCCAGATCGATTCAAGATTGATCGCATAGGCCCCGAAAACCACCAGGACCGCTGCCCCAGCGGCATATTCGAGAATGTTGCGCCATTTGATCTGGCGCTGAAACTTCGTCAGTTGCGCGTGCATTTCCGACTCCTTGAGCATGAATTCTTCCGCCGGTTCGGCCTGCCAGGCCGCCTGTACGGTCTTTTCGTAGTTGCGGGCGTCCGTCATGGCGCGTCCCCTTCTCCGAAGGCCCGGGCGAGCCTGGCTTTCAGCCGGTGAATTTTCGTGGCGACATTTGCGGGCGAGAACTGCGTGATTTCCGCAATCGTGGCTGCGTCGCAGCCTTCGAGGTAGAGATGCATGATCTGCCTGTCGGGCAGCCGCAATTGCTGGATCATCTCCAGCAGGCGTTGCCGTATCCGGTCCTCGCCAACCTGCGTTTCGACATCCTGCCCATCGGGCATGAGCGCCGCTTCCTCTAGCTCGACCCAATTGCCGATCTGCGCACGCCGTTCCCGCAATACATGGCTGGCCGCGACATTATGCGCGATCCGGTAAACCCATGTGCGCAGCGAACATTCGCCCTTGAACCGGTCCAGGCTGCGCCACAGGGCCAGGTGAACTTCTTGCAGCAGATCGCGTTGCCGTTCCGGATTGCTCTCGTAGACGCCTGCCAGCCGGGCCAGACCGGCGCCGAACTCACCGGCCGCACGGCGATAGAGCTCTTCCGTTTTCGCTCCGCCCTCTGTCACTATCCGCTGCCGCCTTCCGCTCCCGCTCCGTTCGGATAGATAGTCTCTGCGACGCTGGGTTTCTTACAACTTCCGCCGGATTTTTCTGAGATTTGGGATTACGCGCCGTGAAGAGAACGAGCCGGCAACTGCCCGACTCGCACTATCGCGATGTTCGGAATTGATAACCGGATAGCGTTACGCTGTCAAGTATTTTGTGCCATTTGGGTTAAACTACTTGGCTGCGATGCCTCAAAAGCGCGTATTCCAGCGCATTGCCACGCCGGCATCGTCGGGCATGTCGGCATAGTGGCCCGGATCGCGGCGATAGAACAGGCTGGCCGAAGCGTTGCCGGAAAAGAGCGGCCCGTGCCAGGCCAGCTCGCCCAGAATTTCGCGCCCTTCGGGCGTGAGCGGGAATGGCAGCGTGCCGAAAGTCGCGCTTTCGCTGACATAGCTGTAGGCCACCGGCAGATTGAGCTGCAGCCCGCCGCCTTCGACCCGCAAAGGCTGCGCGATGCGCAGGCCCAGCGCATCGCGCGCACCCAGCACGCCGCGCCGTTCCAGATCGATCGACCATGAGCGGCTGTAGATGCGCGAGGCATCGGTGATCACGCTGCTGGTTTCGGGCAGCGTCCAGCCATTGCGCAGCGAACCGCCGAGCCGCCAGCCATCGGCAATCCGCCAGCCGGCATTGGCATCCAGAAACAGCGTTTGCGCGCCGCCCCCGCCGAAGACGTCGTGCAAGCGCCCGCCCAGCACCGTGCGGTCTTCATTGACCAGGCTGAGGCCGAAGACGGTTTGCAGCGCGCCATATTCCCGGTCCAGCGCCATGCTGACGCTGTGCACACCGTCGCGCCTGCGATAGGCGAAACCGTCCCCCTGCAATTCCACCAGATTGCCGCTGACGACTTCCCCCTTCTCGGCCCCCAGCGTCATGCCCCAGGAACCGAGCTGGCGGCGCAAGGCCAACGAGAAATCGGCGCTGCGGAAAGCGCCGTCATCCCCACTGCCTGTGGGGGCGAGCAGAAAGGCCGGGCGGCTTTGATCCTGCAATTGCGCGACGAGCCCGTCCTGCCCTTCGGCATAGGTCAGGCCGATCTGCGTTTCGGGCGAAAGCTTCAGCGCGATGCGCGCGGCCAGAACCCTGGCGGCTTCGGCATCGCGCACGCCCAGCCTCAACTCGTTGGCGGCGCGAAGCCCGGTCCCCTGCCCGGAATCGGCGATCCTGAATGCGACCGCGGTTTTCTCGCTTTGCGCGGACACGAATTGCCACGGATTGTCGAGCGCGCCCTGGAGCCGGCGCGAAACGCTTGCCCCGCGCATGCTGGGGCCCAGATCGGTGCTGAAGGCGCGGTCATACTTGTCGAGCACCAGCGTGGCGATGGAGGCGGCCTGGAGCGCGTCGCCCATGGCCGGCGATCCAGCCAGCGCGGTATCGCCCAGCGGGATCGCTCCGCCGGTTCCGGCCAGGCTGGTCGTGCCCTGAGGCTGGAACGCCTCGTAAATGTCCAGAATTCCGCTGCCATAGGTATTGTCGGCGCCTTCGGTTCCGACATCCTGCGCGGTTTCGAGCAGCAGCGAGACGATCTGGGTTGCCGTCAGCGTGGGGAATGCCTGCGCCAGCAGCGCCACCGCGCCGCTGACCTGCGGGGCGGAAAAGCTGGTGCCGCTGATCAGGCAGAAGGTGGGGCTCGGGCAATCGGGATCGTCGGCCCATTGCGGACCGTCCAGATAGACCGTCACCCGCTCTCCCCGGGCGGCCAGATAGGAGCCGGTGTAGCCACGCGCGCGGTTGGAAAAGCTCGAAATCTCGCCGCTGGAATCGACCGAGCCGACAATCAGGACATTGCCATTGCCCGCATCGGCCAGATCCTGGGCAAAGTCGTCGGGCCTCGCCGTTCCGTCATTGCCTGCCGAGACGACGATGACGACGCCTGCCGTGGCGGCACGTGCCACGGCCTCCCGCACCACGCTGGATGCCCCCCCGCCGCCCAGCGAGATATTGATGACCTTCGCGCCATGATCGGTTGCATGATCGATGGCCGCAGCGATATCCGGGTCCTGAAAACTGCAGTCATCCGGGCTTGCGCAGCTGCCTGGTTCGTCCGTTCGGATCGACAGGATCGTTGCGTCATAGGCGATCCCGACTGTGCCGTTCCCATCATTGGCCGCGGCCGCGACCATGGCCACCAATGTGCCATGATCGTCTTCGCCCTCCATCGTGCCGTTGCCGGCGACATCGGTTGAATCGGCGGAAATGCGCCCGGCAAACTCCGAATTGGCCTGGAATATCCCGGAATCCACGATCCCGATGATCGAGCCTGTGCCGGTGTGGCCATCGACCCAGGCAGTGGCGGCGCCGTGGAAACGCGGCCCGTCCGAGCGGCGATATTCCTGAGTGTCATAGCCGATCGTATCCGCCGGCTGCGGCGGAATGACATAGCTGATCGGCGTGGGTGTGGGGGTTGGCGTTGGCGTGGGACTGGGCGTCGGAGACGGCGAAGGTGTTGGGGCCGGCGTGGGAGTTGGGGCCGGCGTTGGCGTCGGAGACGGTGTAGGAGTTGGAGACGGTGTAGGAGTTGGGGCCGGCGTTGGCGTCGGAGACGGTGTAGGAGTTGGAGACGGTGTCGGCGTGGGAGATGGTGCAGGTGCCGGCGATGTCGTCGGTGCCGGCGTGCTGATTACATCGCCGCCTCCACCGCTGCTCCCGCCGCACGCGGCCAGCAGCGCCAGTGCGGAAATTGCCGCACCGGTTCCAAGCGTTCGGCTGGGCGAACCCGGCTTCTTCATCTTTGGCACCCCTGGTCTGGTATCGACCAGTTTCGAACCGGCAGAGTTAATTTCGTCTAAATGCGGGCCCATCTTTCTGCGCCCGGCATCGGCGCCGACCTGCAGGGGCAAGGCTGGCGGCGCGCCTTTCCCGCGATGCTTTGCACCTTGCCCACAGGCAAGCGAACCGTTAGGCGCTCGCCCGAGCCAGAAACGCGACGCGGCGCGTGCCGTGCAAGAGGAGCCAAGCCCTATGTCCAGTCAACTCGAAACCGCCATCGAAGCCGCATGGGACGCGCGGGATTCCGTCACCCCTGCCAGCAACGATGTGCGCGAAGTGGTCGAGGCGGCGCTTGAACTGCTCGATTCCGGCAAGGCGCGCGTGGCCGAGCCCGATGGCAATGGCGGCTGGCAGGTCAATCAGTGGCTGAAAAAGGCAGTGCTGCTTTCCTTCCGCCTGAACGACAATACGGTTGTGGAAGCCGGATCGGGCGGCGCCCCCGCCTTCGACAAGGTCCCCTCCAAATTCGCGGGCTGGGGCGAAAACCGTTTCCGCGAGGCGGGTTTCCGCGTTGTCCCGGGCGCAGTGGCGCGCCAGGGCAGCTTCATCGGCAAGGGCGTGGTGCTGATGCCCAGCTTCGTCAATATCGGCGCCTATGTGGATGAAGGCACGATGGTCGACACCTGGGCCACTGTGGGCAGCTGTGCCCAGATCGGCAAGAATGTGCACATCTCCGGCGGCGCGGGCATTGGCGGCGTTCTGGAACCGATGCAGGCCGGCCCGGTGGTGATCGGCGACGGCGCGTTTATCGGTGCCCGCTCCGAAGTGGCGGAAGGCGTCATCGTGGGCGAAGGCGCCGTGCTTTCGATGGGTGTCTATATCGGCGCATCGACCAAGATCGTCGACCGCGTGACGGGCGAAGTGCACCGCGGCAAGGTTCCGCCCTATGCCGTGGTGGTTCCCGGCGCGATGCCCGGAAGGCCGCTGGTGGACGGATCGCCCGGGCCGTCGCTCTATTGCGCGGTAATCGTGAAGACCGTGGATGCGCAGACCCGTTCCAAGACGGGCATCAACGAATTGCTGCGCGACTGATCGCAAATCCGCAATTCTCCGCCGACTGGGCGGAACTTCGGCGCTTCCCGACCGTAGATTCCATGTTCCCCGATCAAGGGGCAGAATTTACGGAGAATTTTCCTAATGGAACGCCAAGGAGAAGAAGTACACGTCGACACGGATGAAGCGCGGGGCGGATCCACCCCGCACATCGTCCGCTATGTCCTGCTGATCAGCCTGGTGCTGGCGATTATCGCGCTTTCCGTCACCTGGATGACGGGCGCGCTGACGACGGGTTAGTCGGGAGAAACGCGATGCCCGCACAGTCGAAAAAACAGCAACAGGCCGCCGGGGCCGCTCTTTCGGCCAAGCGCGGCGAAACCAAGAAGTCCGAGCTCAAGGGCGCGTCGCTCGAAATGTATGAGACCATGAGCGAGAAAGAGCTTGAGGACTATGCTTCAACCAAGCGCAAAGGCTTTCCTGAAGAAGCCTGACGCGTGCCGGTCGAAACCGCCGGTCTTAATCTTGCACCGGCGTTTCGATCGGCGAAGCCCCGCGATGCGCGGCGGCATAGGCTTCCGCGCCCTGCAGCACCCGCATCATGTTACGGCTGGCGATCTTTTCCAGATCTTCCTGCGAATAACCGCGCCGCGCGAGTTCGGCGAATAGCGCCGGATAGCCGGTGACGTCTTCCATGCCGGCGGGCCCGCTCGCCATGCCGTCATAGTCGCCCCCGATGCCGATATGGTCGATCCCGGCCACCTTGCGCACCTGGTCGACGTGATCTGCCATGTTGGGGATCGTTGCCTCCGGGACGGGGTTCGCTTCGTCCCAGGCATCGAGAGCGGATTTCACGCTGTCCGGCTGCCCCAGCCATAGCGATTCCAAACGCGCCTCCTCCGCCTGCCGCAGGGCGAACCATTGGCGCAGCTCCTCGCTGAGATAGGACGGATATCCCACCACCATCACGATGCCGCCATTTTCGGCGACACGCGCCAGAACGGCATCGGGAACGTTGCGCGCATGCCCATTCACGGCGCGCGCACCCGAATGGCTGAACATCACCGGCGCTTCGGCCACATCCAGCGCGTCGTTCATCGTCGCTTCGCTGACATGGCTGAGATCGACAAGCATGCCCATGCGCTGCATCTCTCGCACCAATTGCTTGCCGAAATCCGTCAGCCCGTCATGCTCCGGCGTGTCGGTGGCGCTGTCCGCCCAGGGCGTGTTCTTCGAATGGGTCAGCGTCATGTAGCGCACGCCCAGATCGTACATCTGCCGCAGCACGGCCAGGCTGGAGCCGATCGAATGGCCGCCTTCGATCCCCAAGAGAGAGGCTATCTTGCCTTCTCCCATGGCTGCCGCCACCTCGTCTGATGTCAGCGTAAGGGCCAGACTATCGGGATATCGCGCGATCAGCCGCTTGGTCACATCGATCTGTTCGATCGTGGCCTGCACCGCTTCTGCTTCGGGCAAGTCCGCCGAAACATAGACCGACCAGAATTGCGCGCCCAGCTTCCCCTGGCGCAGGCGCGTCAGATCGGTGTGCATGCCGCCCTGCCCTTCCCGGAACTCTACGGCATGGGTCGTATCGTGGAAATCGAAGTCCGCCAGCATATTGCCATAGCGGCCGCGAATCTGGATCGGCACGTCATTATGCCCGTCCCAGACCGGCGCGGCTTCCAGTGCAGCGCTCGCCGTCTCCTCGGGGGTCTGTGCCGCCAGCGGAGCTGCAAGCGCCGCCGAAAGCGTCAGGGCGGCAGCAAGACGGACCTGAAATTTCACGCGCTTCCTCCAATTCATGGCTTCGGGAACGGATAAACCTGCCCCCCACTATTGCCTTCGGCGAAGCGATGGGCAAGCAGGGAGCCATGACGAAGGCCAAAGAAATCATCGAGCAGCTCGAACTGCAGCCGCACCCGGAAGGCGGCTGGTTCAAGGAAACCTGGCGCGCGGAGGCGGCGGAAGGCGAGCGCGCCCGCGCAACCACCGTGCTGTTCCTGCTGGAACACGGGCAGCAATCCCACTGGCACAAGGTGGATGCGACCGAGATCTGGCTGTTCCAGGCGGGCGATCCGCTGGAATTGTCGTTCGCCGCCGGAGATGAAGGCCCCATCAAAAGCGTGACCCTAGGCTCGGACGTACTGGCGGGGCAGACAGTGGAGCACGTGCTGGCCCCCGACGAATGGCAGGCCGCACGCCCCACACAGGGGCCTGCCGGCTATTCGCTGGTCAGCTGCGTGGTTTCGCCCGGCTTCGAATTTGCCGGCTTCACTCTTGCCGATCCGGACTGGGCCCCAGGCTGCGGACGGCCGCCCAAGAGTTGAGTAAGCGCCTGCTCCAGCGGGCCCTCAGGCGTCTTCCTTGCCCGCCACGCCGTAATTGATCGCCGCGTTGCGCGTCTTCTGGAAATCGGGAACGCTCATGCCCTTCATCGCGGCATAGACGTCGATATTGCCGAGCCCGACAACCGGTGCGAGCTTTTCCAGCTTGAAGAAGATCACGCCGTACTGGATCATCCCGATCCAATCGAGTTCGCGGATCAGGCGCTTTTCCTCTTCGGTCAGATCGTATTCCTCGGCCAGCCCCTCAAAGTCCGACTTGAAGCGTGCGCGGAATTCCGGTTCCACGATGGTGTGCAGGAAATTGTTGATCCGCCATGCGCGCGAGCTGACCCCGACCGTGAAGGGATAGGTCCCCTCCAGGCCCAGCGCAGGGGCGACATCCGCCATCATTGCCTCGGCATATTCCTCTTTCGACACCGGCAGCGGATCTTCTTCCGCATCCTCGAACACCATCGAGGCGATGGAGGTCATGGAAGGCAGGAAGAAGCTTTGATGCAGCTTGTTGACCTTGGGGGCCAGCGCGCCGCGCATCAGCATCCACATCACGATCTCCGCGCCTTCCATGCCGCCCAGCTTGACCAGCTCGCCCACAGGGATGTTGATCAGGCTTTCCGGATCCTTGTGCAGCCGGTCCATGAATTCATGGTCCCACTCGACATTGTTGAACCCGCAGCGCTCCCCATGAACCTGGTGGCTGAGGCCGCCCGTGCCGGCGATCGCGACCTTGATATCTTCGGGATAGGACTGGATCGCGCGACGCAGCGAGCGGCCGAAATCCCAGAACCGCTTCGCCTTGGGGATCGGCAGTTCCAGCACGCCGCATTGCAGCGGAACAATGCGGCAGGGCCAGCCGGCTTCCTTGTCATAGGGCAGGAGCACGGATAGCGGAGAGAAGGCACCGTGATCCAGCCCCATGCCCTGCCAGTAGGACAGGTCGAACTCGTCATTCACCAGGCCGAAGGCGATATGCTGCGCCAGATCGGGATCGCCCTTGATGGGCGGAATGTCCCGTGCACCGCCGCCTTCGTCGGCAGCGCGATATTCCTGCCCGATGCCAAGGGCGAAATGCGAATAATGCCGCATCCAGAAAGACGTCATGTGATCGTTGTAGATATACAGGATCACATCGGGCTTCTTTTCGGCCAGCCATTGCTTGACCGGTTCGAACCCCTTGAAGATCGGCGCCCAGACAGGGTCGTCATATTTGCCTTCGTCATGCGCAAAGGCGATCGTGGGTGTATGCGAAACGGCGAAACCGCCGACAATCTCGGCCATGACTTCTCTCCCTTTGAAGCCCCGCGCAAAGAGGCGCGCAACTCCGGACTCAGTCAACCCCGATTATTGTAAGCTGCGCATACAATCTTTGCGCTGGGTCAAACGCCGGGCAGGCCGGCCGCGAAGCGCAATTTGCGCATGCACGGCCTCACTCCAATTGGCGTTAGAAATCCGCGCCCGGCCCTGATAGGGGCGCGGCCATGCTTTCGATCAAGGACCTCACCGTGCGGCTGGGCGGCCGCCCCATTCTCGATCGCGCGAGCGCGGCGGTACCGCCGGGCGCGCGGGTCGGGCTGATCGGCCGCAACGGCGCGGGCAAGTCCACGTTGATGAAGACGATCATCGGCGAGCTCGAGCCCGACGAAGGAACGATCGAAATGCCGCGCCGCTCGCGGCTGGGCTATATCGCGCAGGAAGCCCCGGACGGCAGCGCCACCCCGCTTGAAACCGTACTCGCTGCCGATACCGAGCGGACCGCGCTTCTGGCCGAGGCGGAGGGCTGCGAAGACCCGGACCGGCTGGGCGACCTCTATGAGCGGCTGATCGCGATCGATGCCTACACCGCCCCGTCGCGCGCCGCACGGATCCTGATCGGGCTCGGCTTCGACGAGGCGATGCAGGAGCGGCCGCTGAGTAGTTTTTCCGGCGGCTGGAAGATGCGCGTGGCGCTGGGCGCGCTGCTGTTCTCCCAGCCCGACGTGCTGCTGCTGGACGAGCCGAGCAACCACCTCGACCTCGAGGCCACGCTGTGGCTGGAAAATTTCCTCAAGACCTATCCCGCCACGTTGATTGTGATCAGCCACGAGCGCGACATGCTGAACAATGTGGTGGACCACATCCTGCACCTGCAGGGCGGGAAGGTCGCCATGTATCCCGGCACCTATGACAGCTTCGAGCGCCAGCGGGCGGAACGAGCCGCGCAATTGGCTGCGGCCAAGGCCGCGCAGGATGCCCAGCGCGCCAAGCTGGAGGATTACGTCCGCCGCAACAGCGCCCGAGCCTCCACCGCCAAACAGGCGCAATCGCGCGCCAAGATGCTGGAGAAGATGCAGCCGATCGCCGCGCTGATCGAAGATCCGAGTTTGAGCTTCGACTTCCCCGATCCCAGCGAGCTGAAGCCGCCGCTGATCACTCTTGATCTTGCCGCCGTGGGCTATGGCGAAACGCCGATCCTGCGCCGGTTGAACCTGCGGATCGACCCGGACGATCGGATCGCGCTGCTGGGCCGCAACGGCAACGGCAAGACCACCCTCGCCCGCCTGCTGTCCGCGCAATTGCCGGTGATGGAAGGCGAAATGTTCGCGACCGGCAAGATGAAGGTTGGCTATTTCACGCAGTACCAGGTGGAAGAACTTTCGGGCGACGAGACACCGCTGCAGCACATGACCCGGCTGATGGAGGGCAAACCGCCTGCCGTCGTGCGCGCGCAGCTGGGCCGCTTCGGCTTTGCAGGGGACAAGGCGACCACCGTGGTATCGAAGCTCTCGGGCGGCGAACGGGCGCGGCTGGCGCTGGCGCTGATCACCTATGATGCACCGCACATCCTGATCCTGGACGAGCCGACCAACCATCTGGACGTCGATGCGCGCGAGGCGCTGGTGCAAGCGCTCAACGACTATTCGGGCGCAGTCATCCTGATCAGTCACGACCGGCACATTGTCGAACTGGCCGCCGACAGGCTGGTGCTGGTCGATGACGGAACCGCGCGCAATTACGACGGCAGTATGGATGACTATATCGACTTCGTGCTCGGCCGGAATCAGACGAAGGAAGAGGGCAAGCCCAAGCCGCCGAAGAAAGACGGCAAGGGCACGGCCAGAGAGCGCGAGGAAGCCCGCCTGATCCGCAGCCGGATCACCAAAGCGGAAAAGGCCATGGCGAAGCTGCAGAGCGACTGTGCGGCGCTCGACGACGCGCTGATCGATCCTTCGACGGCCAAGGGCGCGCTCGCCGGCCTCTCGATCGAAGACCTGTCAAAGCGCCGGGCGCAGCTCGCGAGCGAGCTCGAAGCGACCGAAGCGCAGTGGCTCGAAGCCAGCGAGGAACTCGATACGCAGGGCTGACGCCGGCCTCGCCGGCGCCAGCTTCGCCCTTAATCTTCCTTGCCGGCCACGCCGTAATTGATCTGGGCGTTGCGGGTCTTCTGGAATTCCGGGACGCTCAGCCCCTTCATCGCGGCATAGATGTCGATATTGCCGATGCCGGTCACCGCGCCGAGCTTCTCCAGCATGAAGAAGATCACGCCGTAATGGATCATCCCGATCCAGTCCCGCTCGCGCACCAGCTTTTTCTCTTCCTCGCTCAAGCCACCTTTTTCATAAGCAGCCTCTTCGTCTTCGCGGAACAGCTTGCGCATTTCCGGCTCGGTCAGCGAATGGAGGAAGTGGTTGAGGCGGAAACCCTTGACCGACCGTTCGATCGTGAAGGGATAGGTGCCTTCCATATCTTCGGCGCCCTTATAGTCCCAATTGATCCGCTCCAGCGTCTTGGAAGGATCTTCGACCGGCGGGTCATTGGAAACCTCTTCCATGATCATCGTGGCGATGGGGCACATGGACGGGAGGAAATAGGTCTTGTGCGTGCATTCGACCTCGGCCGAAAGCGCGCCGCGCATCATCAGCCACATGACCACTTCGGCGCCTTCCCAGCCGCCGCGCCTGGCCAGTTCGGCAATGGAAAGATCCAGCAGGCTTTCGGGATCCTTTTCCAGCCGGTCCATGAATTCGGCATCCCATTCGGGATCGTTGAAGCCGCAGCCTTCGCCGTGGACCTGATGCGACAGGCCGCCGGTACCGGCGATCGCAACCTTGATGTCCTCTGGATAGGAAAGGATCGCCTGGCGCAGCGACTTGCCGAATTTGTAGAACCGGCGCGCGGAAGGCAGCGGCACGGTGAGCACGCCGCAGACGACCGGCAGCAGCTTCACGGCCCAGCCCTTGTCCGCATCGTGATCGACCATCACGGAAAGCGGAGAAAAGGCACCGTGATCCAGGCCCTTGCCCTGGAAGTAGGACAGGTCGAACTCGTTGGCGACCATCACCTTGGCGACATGTTCGGCGAATTTCGGATCGCCCTTGATCGCCGGGATGTCGCGCGGGCCGCCGCCTTCGTCCGCTGCCGCGAATTCCTCACCCACACCCAGCGCGAAGTGGCTATAGTGATCGAAGAAAGAGGTCATGTGGTCGTTGTAGATATAGACCAGCACATCGGGCTTCTTTTCCCGGAACCATTCCTGGACCGGCTCATAGCCTTCGAAAATCGGTTTCCACACCGGATCGTCGAACTTTCCGGCATCCTTCGCAAAAGCGATGGTGGGCGTGTGCGACGTGGCGACACCGCCAACTATGGTAGCCATGGACTTCCTCCTCCATTGCGGAGCCGCTCAGGGATCCATGGCGACTCCGGGCATACGAAACAGATAGGAACGGTTTCTAGCACGGCCAAGGCTGCCGCGCTTCATCATTTTGAAATTTTCAGAGATGCGAAATCCCGATCAGTTTCCGTCCCAGTCTATGTCGTTAATATCGACATCGCCCCAGTCGCCCTCTTCATCATCGCCTGACTTCTCATAGGTGGCAGTCAGCAGGGCCGAGCCGATCACATGCCCTTCCATCGCATCCAGCAAGGCATCGCGCGTCGCGCCGGGCGCGACGTCAAGCGGAGCGTCGAGCGCGAAAAGCTGGAACATGAAATTGTGCTGCTCCCCTTCGGGCAGGCGCGGCAGCAGCCATTCGCTATTGGCCTGCGCATTCTTGCCGACCTTGGGGGGGACTTCGCCTTCGAGCAATTGACCCTGCTGCGGGGCGAGGCCCCAGACGAGCCAGTGACAGGCCGGCTCATCGCCCTGCGCATCGGGATCTTCGACCACCAGGGCCAGTTCCATCGCGCCGGACGGCGGATCGCTCCACTCCAGCGGGGGCGCCACGGCGTCTTCCTCATCGGCGGTGAAGCAGGGATCGAGCGCTTCGCCATCCTCGAACGCGGCCGATTTCAGCTTGAAGCCGTCCGCGCCCAGCAATTCGGGAGAGCCGAGCCGGGCAAGCGAGAGGCTGCCCATACCTGCAGGCGATGGGTCCTTGGCTGCCATGTACATATCCTTTCGCAGCTTGGGGGAATCGTTCTGCGTCCTTAGGCAAGCGTAGCCGGTCAGGACAAGAGGCGCCCCCTTTGCCACCACAACTGCCTGCCTCCTCCCACGGTTCCAGATCGGATTTGCGCTGCAACCGCGGGCCGCCGCTGCGCAGAAGGATAGACAGCACGGTCACAATGCTCATACGAGGCCGGAATGGATTCGACCAAAGCCAAACTGATCCTTCGCAATGCCGAGCCTGCCGATGCGATGAAGATCGTCCGCCTCTCAAGCAGGATCTATGGCAAGGGCGAAGGCTATACCGCGGCCCAGATCAGGGGGCAGATCAACAATTTTCCCGACGGCCAGTATGTCGCCGAATATGAAGGCCGCATCGTGGGCTATTGCGCCACGCTGATCCTGCCGGAACGGGCGGCCTTTTCGGGGCAGAGCTGGCACGAGATCACCGGCCAGGGATACGGCACGCGGCATGACGAGAACGGGGACGTTCTCTACGGCATGGAAGTCTGCGTGGATTCCCGCTTCCGCAGGCTGCGCATCGGCCAGCGTTTCTATCGCAAACGCCAGGAACTGTGCCAGCATTACGAGTTGAAGGGCATTGCCTTTGGCGGCCGCATGCCCGGCTACAACCGGCGCAAGCGGCGCTATCCCGATCCCACGGATTATCTGGACGCCGTGCTGAACAAGGAAGTGAGCGACCAGGTCATCAACTTCCAGCTTACCCACGGGTTCCAGCCCAAGCGGGTCATCAAGGGATACGATCCCACAGACAAGGCCAGCGGCGGCAATGCCGTGCTGATGTTCTGGACCAATCCGCTGGCCCCCGAAGTGCGCGGCGGCAAGGCGGACGGGCTGATCGACCGCCTGCCGGCAAGCGTGCGCGTCGCCACCGTCCAGTTCATGATGCGCCGCATCACGCAAATCGAGGAGTTCGAGGAACAGGTCGAATATTGGGTGGACGTCGCGGCGGATTACAATTCGGACTTCGTCTGCTTTCCCGAACTGTTCACGCTGGAGCTGCTTTCCATATCGACGGAGAAGCTGCCGCCGGAAAAGGCCATTCACGAAGTTGCCGACTACACCGAACGCTACGTCGCCTTCATGGAAAAGCTGGCCGTCAGCTATAATATCAACATTGTCGGCGGGACCCATCCGACACGGATGGATGGCGGAGAGATCCGCAATATCGCCTATGTCTTCCTGCGCGACGGTTCGGTCCACACGCAGCAGAAGCTGCATCCCACGCCCAGCGAAGCGCGCTGGTGGAACATTCGCGGCGGCTATGGCGCCGATGTGATTCAGACCGATTGCGGGCCGATCGGCGTCATGATCTGTTACGATTCCGAATTCCCCGAGCTCCCGCGCCACCTGGTCAATCAGGGGGCCCTGCTATTGTTCGTGCCTTTCTGCACGGACGAACGGCGCGGCTATCTGCGCGTGCGCTATTGCTGCCACGCCCGCGCGGTAGAGAACCAGTGCTACGTCGTCACTTCGGGCGTGGTCGGCAACATTCCCAATGTCGAGAATATGGACGTCCATTACGCCGAGAGCGCAATCCTGACGCCTTCGGACTTCCCTTTCGCGCGTGACGGTGTCGCCGCCGACACGGCGCCCAATACGGAGACGATCGCGATTGCCGATCTATCGCTGGCCGATCTGGCCACCAGCCGGCAGAGCGGCTCTGTCCAGAACCTGAAAGACCGCCGGTTCGACCTTTACCGCGTCCACTGGCTCGACAATTCGGACTGAGCGCGCGCCACACGCTTGTGGATTATCGGGACAGCGGCCCAACCAGCCATTGCCCCTTCGCCCCGAACTGCGCATTCACCGGCGCGGGTAGGAGGGGAATGAAGCCGATGCGATCGAGCCCGCGACTGACACTGTCCATTTGCCTTGCTGCCGCACTGGCCGCATGCGGCGGAGACGATAATGGCTCGCCGGCCCCCACACCCTCGCCCAGCCCCACTGCAAGCCCGACAGCCAGCCCCACACCCAGCCCGACGCCGACCGTCTCGTCCTGTTCGCTTTCCGCGCGGCAGGACTGGGCCAAGGCGCTGATCGACGAGTGGTATCTGTTCCCCGACCTGATCGCATCGGGCGTGAACAAATCGGCCCATAGCGACCTGCAAAGCTATATCGATGCGCTGGTGGCGCCCGCCCGGGCGCAATCGAGAGACCGCTTTTTCACATACGTCACCTCCGCCTCCGCCGAGGACGCGCTGATCAATTCGGGCAGGACCGCGGGCTTCGGCTTCCGGCTGGGTTACGATACCGGCGCAGACCGCGTGTTCATTGCCGAAAGCTTCGAAAGCGGCCCGGCCTATGGCAACAATATCCTGCGCGGCGACGAGATCCTGAGGATCGACGGAACCTCTGTCAGCAGCCTGATGGCCTCCGGCGGCCCGAATGCCGTGATCGCCGCGCTCGGCCCGTCCGAGGCCGGCGACACGCGCACGCTGCAGATCCGCAGCCTGAGCGGCACGACGCGCGAAGTCACGCTGACCAAGCGGACCTTCACCATGGAGCCGCTGTCTCCCGATTACGGATCGCGGGTGATCGACTTTGGCGGAAGGCAAGTGGGCTACATCAATCTGCGCACCTTCATCGTCAATTCGGCCAAGAACGACCTTGCCAATGCGATGGCCGAGTTCAAGGATCAGGGGATCGATGAGCTGGTCATCGATCTGCGCTATAATGGCGGCGGACTGATCGATGTCGCCGAAACCTTCGGCGACCTGTTGCTGGCCGGCAATGTCGGCGAAGTCTTCAGCTATACGACGTTGCGCAGTTCGAAATCCGGCCAGAACCAGACACGCAATGTCGCAGTCAACTCCTCCGGAATCGCGGCGGCCAAGGTGGCCTTTATCGGCACCGGTTCCTCCGCCTCCGCCAGCGAGCTGCTGATGAATGCGCTGCCGCCCTATCTGGCCGGAAATGTCGCGCTGATCGGCACCAACACTTATGGCAAGCCGGTCGGACAGTTCGGCTTCGACGACAGCAATGGCTGCGACGACCGCCTGCGCGTGGTGACGTTCAAGACGGAGAATGCCGACCGCGAAGGCGAGTATTATACCGGCCTTGCCGGCACCATGCCGGTCACCTGCCGCGCCAATGACGATATCGGCCACGAACTGGGCGATCCCAACGAAGCGATGCTCTCCGTCGCGCTGAGCTGGATCAATGGCGCAAGCTGCAGCGCAATCGGTTCCGCGCGCACCGCGCAGGATGCCGGACAGCAGCGCATTCTCCAGCCCGAACGGCCCAATGCGGCGCAGCACCGCATTCCGGGCCTGTTCTGAGCGCGCCGCAGCGCCATGGGCAGGGTTCATCATGTGCGCGGCTGGAAGCTGGACCGTGCGCAGCGGGCGGAACTGCTCGAACGTTTCCCGCCGCGCTATGGCGAAGCGGTCGCCGATCACGTGACCTTCAAGCCGGGACCGGATGATGCCCCGATGCCCGATGCCGATCATTGCCTGCTGGTCGGCCGCGCGGATGACGGCGAGGGGGTGGAGGCAATGGTGGTTTCCATTGCAGGCGGCACACGGCGGCCGGACGGCAGCACCTGGCACATCACCTGGTCGCTTGGCGAAGGGCGGCGGGCCAAGGAGAGCAATGACGTGATCGCCAACCGAGGCTGGGAGCCGGTGGAAGGCGATATCCGCATCGCGCTCACCGCCAAAGACTGGAGCTGGGAGGACTAAGCGAACGCTGCCCCTTCGCGCCTTCTCCCCCTATTCCCTGTCCAGCAGGTCGTCGGTCACTTCCATCAGCAAGAGCGGTTCGTCCCCGGCATCGGCGATCGCATCCACGAACGCCGCACGCGTTTCCGGCTCGTCATAGAACATCTTGGCATCGAAGGCGCGCTGCCACGTCTCCCGGTCCGGCCATTCGGCCACCCCGACGAAGCGCCCCTGCTCATCCAGATGGAGCCGCGAGCCGAGCGACCCGTATCTCTGCCTGATCAGTTCGGTGCCCCGCCGCCAGGCGGCGCGGAACTGTTCCTCCTTGCCGGGATGCACTTTCCACCAATAGGCCGCGACGAACATGCTGCGGCCCTTTCAGGGGCTCTCAGGGCCGGTATAGGGGGTGCTTTCGGACCAGGCACAGCCGGAGCGCATTTCCCCTTCCACCTGCAAGGTGACGTTGAAGGGATAGGTCCGGTCCGACATTCCGTCGCTGCACTCGGCCGCGCTTACCGCCATGTCGAAGCGCGATCCGTTCAGCTCCCCGCTGAAGGAAACACCATTGCGGCCGGCAAAGCGTTCCACGGTAATCGTCTGTCCATCGATATTCTCGGGCGTCGAATAAGTCAGCTGGTTGCCCTGCACCTGCCCGTTCCAGAAAGGTTCGGTGCCGGTAAAGCGCAGCACTTCGTCCTCCGAAACGCCGGCGAAGGGCTCGTTGGAATCCATATCGCCCGGCACGTTCGCGCCGCCGCCCGAATTGCAGGCGGCCAGCAGCAGCGCGGGGAGCACGGTGATGAGCATATGTCTCATGCCCCATTTGTGCGGCAAAATCGGCCGCAGGGCAATCGCTTGGCGCCAGATCGGACGGCACATGGCTGGTCAACAGGCAGGGCGCCTGCCATAGGCCGCCCGGCTACGCGGAGGGAAAACCATGGCAAGTGATGACGAAGACTATGTCTATGACGAGGAAAGCGGCGAATGGATGCCGGCCTCCGAGTTGGCTGCAAAGCAGGCCTCCGCCGGGCAAGTGGAAGTGCGCGACGCGGTGGGCAACCTGCTTGCCGATGGCGACCAGGTCACGCTGATCAAGGATCTTACCGTCAAGGGCGCAGGCCAGACGCTGAAACAGGGAACGCTGATCAAGTCGATCCGCCTCACAGGCGACGATCAGGAAATCGACTGCAAATATCCCGGCATAAAGGGCCTGGTCCTGCGCGCCGAGTTCGTGAAGAAGCGTTGAGCGCACCGGCGCCTTTGGGCGGCCCTGTCCGCATTCTGGTGGATGCCGATGCCTGCCCGGTGAAGGAAGAGATCTACAAGGTTGCCTTCCGCCATCAGGCCGCGGTCGTCATCGTCAGCAACTCGCCCTTCCGCATTCCCGATCACCCGCTTGTCAGCCGAATGGTCGTGGATGACAGCTTCGATGCCGCCGACGACTGGATTGCCGAGCAGGCCGATGCGCGCTGCGTGGTGGTCACTGCCGACATCCTGCTGGCCGAGCGCTGCCTGAAAGCGGGGGCAGACGTACTTGGCCCCAACGGCAAGCCCTTCACCGCCAGTTCGATCGGCGGCGCCGTGGCGACCCGGGCCATCATGGCCGATCTGCGCGCTGGCGCGGACGGGATCGCCGGCGGCCCGCCGCCTTTCAGCAAGGCGGACCGATCACGCTTCCTGCAGGCGCTGGATGCCGCGCTGGTCAGGCTCGGCAGAAGCTAGCCGCCAATATTCTCCAGCGATTCTTCGGGTGAAAACACGTAGCGCCAGATGAGTGCGCCCAGCGCACCGCCCACCAGCGGAGCCACCCAGAAGAGCCATAGCTGTCCCATCGCCGCCGTTTCGGCGAACAGCGCAGCCCCGGTTGATCGGGCCGGATTGACGGAAGTATTGGTAACCGGGATCGAGATCAGGTGGATCAAGGTCAGCGCCAGGCCAATCGAGATCGGCGCGAAACCGCCGGGTACCGCCTTGGAGGTCGACCCCAGAATCACGATCAGGAAGCCCGCCGTCAGGATGATTTCGATCAGCAGCGAGGCCTGCATCGAATATCCGCCCGGCGACAGATCGCCGAAACCGTTGGAAGCAAATCCGCCCGCCGCAAAGCCGGCCTGGCCCGAAGCAATGGCATAGAGCGCCGCGCCCGCCAGCACCGCGCCGACCACCTGCGCCACCCAATATGGCAGCAAGTCCTTCCACTCGAAGCGTTTCGCCAGGGCAAGGCCCAGCGAAACCGCCGGGTTGAAATGGCCACCCGAAATTCCGCCCACGGCATAGGCCATCGTCAGAACGGTGAGGCCGAATGCCAGCGCCACGCCCGCAAAACCGATCCCGAGCTCCGGAAAAGCCGCCGCCAACACGGCGGAACCGCACCCCCCGAAGACCAGCCAGAATGTGCCGAACAGCTCGGCCGCCAGTTTCCTTGTCATCACACCCCCTCCTGCGATCATCGTCTATGCCTGGTATCGCTACGTCAGATCTGCCCAATAGGAAAGCCGATTGCGTGGCCCCAAGCTTGCGCTTCCTGCAGGTGCCGGATGCCGCGCTGGTCAAGCTCGGCAAGGCCTAGCCGCGGCCCATGCTCACGCCATAGCGCCAAGCCAGCCCGCAACTGCCCGCCCCAGCGCATGGGGCGCGAATTCCGGCACGTAATGCGTGCCATAGACGGTCACTTCCGTCTGGTTCTTGAAGCTGCGCAGGTATTCCAGGATTTCCGGCTGGGAGAAGATCGCGCCCGGCGCGGCATGGACGAACAGTTTGGGCACCGTCTCGTCCGATGCCAACCAATGCGTATAGGCTTCCGCAATCGGCGCGGTTTCGGCGTTGTAAGTGGGCAGTTGCCGCGGCCATTCCAGCGACGGCCAGCGCCCTGCCCCCGGTTCGCCGAAGGGCCGGCGGTATTCCTCCCGGTCCGCCTCCGTCAGATAGGTGCCCAGCCCGCCGATCAAAACCTGCTCCACGAACAGGTTTTGCTGCAAAATAAGCTCTTCGCCTTCCTCGCTCAGGAAGCGGCCGAACAACCCGCCCGCACGGGCCGGATCGGGCGGAGGCGAACCAGGGCGGCGCAGGATTGCCTCCATATAGGCGATGCCCTTGATCGCGCCGGGATTTTGCGCTGCGTAATCGAGCCCCAGGCCCGAACCCCAATCATGCACGACCAGCGTGATATTCTCCGTCACGCCCAGCACGCGCAGCAGTTCATGCAGATATTTTCGGTGGTTCACGAAGCTGTAGGTGCCCGGCCCTGCATCCGGGATCTTGTCGGAATCTCCCTGTCCGATCAGGTCCGGCGCGATGCAGCGGCCCATCTGGCTGAGATGGGGAATGACATCGCGCCAGAGATAGGAACTGGTGGGGTTGCCGTGCAGGAACAGGATCGGATCGCCCTCCCCCACTTCGACATAGGCCATTTGCCGGCCCAGCACCTGGGCGAACTTCTTGCCGGCGCGCCAATCGCCTGTGAATTCGCATCCTGCCCTGTCCGGTGACGCGGCGGCAGCAGGCAGAGCCCCGGCCAGGCCGGCGGCCAGCCCGATGCCGCCCGCGCCCGCAAAAAGCTGCCGTCTGCTGGCGCTGAAACCGCTCATAATCGTCCTCCGTACCGGGATTGCCCATGTTGTTACTTAGCCAACTAAGCGCAAATCAAGCCGGCAGGAAACCGGAAGATAGGATTATGCGCAGCCCTCGACATAGGCCAGCCAGGGCATCTCGCCGGCATGGATCAGATTGACCTTGCCTTGCGCGTCCAATTCGAAGCGCAGGCCGCGCGTCGCGCCTTCGGGCATCCAGGTGAGATATTTGGCAGGCGCCTCCACATATTTATGCGGCTCTTCCGTCACGGCGGGGAACGCGCCGCGCACATCGGCCTCGCTGGCACCAGGGCCGATGCCGCCGCCGGCCTTGACCTCTGAACCCATGCCGACGGTGATCCGGCGGATCGCGGTGCCGTCGCTCATGGCATAGCTTTCGGGATATACGCTTGAATGCAGCGTCTTGCAGTCCATGCCCGGAATCTGAACTTCGTCTTCGCTCCAGCTCGATTCCTCGGGCACGGCTTCGCCGATTTCGAGATTGCCGAGCCCGGCGGGCGTGAGCACCAGAGATCCCGCCGCGCCGGCATTCAGCGGCACACGGCCTTCGCCCAGATCGCCCGTGGCCGTTTCCGCCTGGCCGTCCGCGGCGGCGCCCGGCGGCGGCTCCTCATCGGAAGCGGATTGGGGGGAACAGGCGGCCAGGCCAGCCGCGAGCACGGTCATGCAGAGCAGTCTTGTCATGGCAAAGGAACGCCGCAGCAGTGCTCGCGGTTCCGCGGCATGCGCAGAGAGCCCATTGCGTGCTGATATGCCCATTAGTTCTCCGCCTCGGGCACCTCGACTTCCGGAACATCCAGTTCCGGGGCAAAGATCATCGATAGCTCCACCGCGTCCACCGGTTTGCTGCTGCTCTCCAGCCTCCTGATAAGACGCTGCGCCGATCCTGCCATGCCGCCGCCATGGGGATTGAAGGCAATGGGGGCGAGGTTCCGACGAGCGTTTTCGTAGTCGCCGTCTCGCATCTGTTGCATAGCGAGTTGCATTCTCAGATCCAGATCGAAGCGGGCCAGGTCGACCGCACGCGAAAGCCCTTGCTTGGCGAGATCGCTGGGCTCTTCGCCGCGGTTCAGGAAAGAACGGTAATAATAGGCGAGTGGCAGGGGATGATTGTTCTCGACCTTGTTGAGGGCAATGAATGGCTGGAGAGCTTCCTGATAGGCTGCGTCCCTGTCATCGGCATCCTCTGCCATACGGAACAGGGCATAGCCTTTCTGAACAAAGGCATCGACGCACGCGGGATCCGCCGCCAAGGCCCTGTCGGCCGCTGCAATCGCCTCTGCATCGTTGCCGGCATCGTATTCAGCTTCGGCCAGGGCTGCCTGAACCATCGGATCATTGGGATATTGTGCGCCAATCTCGCGCGCTTCGGGCAAAAGCTCCAGCGCTTCTTCCCGCGAAACGCCGCGCTTCGAACGAATGCGGACGTCCATCATCTCCGCCTCGCCTTCACGCAGAACACGAACCTCGACTGGGCCGACTGACAGCATGTCGGGAGTGAACTGCAGCGACATTATCGTACGCCGATCGAGATAATCATCGAGATCATCCTCCAGTTCCTCCATGCTGCCGAAGCTCTGCTTGGCGGCATCACTTGAGGATACGCCCGAGACCAGGAGCTTTATATATTGCCCCATCTGGCCCCTACGCTCCTCCGAAAAGGTCAAATAATGATACAGCAGCCAACTGCGGCCGTAGAATGAATCATATCCCCGCCGCCGGTTCTGCGCATACAGTTCTTCATCGAACAGCTCTTCGACCGGCACCGCGGGCAGGTTGAACAATTCGCCAGCGCGCTGTTGGGCGGCGGCCCCAACGCTCAGCGTGCCGTCCCTCTCAAAAGAAGCTGAAGCGAAGAATTCCGCGTTGCCCTCCGACAACCATCGCGGGATCGGGAAGGAGGAAGCTGAAGTAAGAAAATGATGGGCATATTCGTGCAGCAGGGTGATCATGGAATGATCCAGCCGGCGCTTCCCCTCGCTGAGCTTTGGGACAATCGCCAGAGACGCGCCTGCGCGCGGGACGTAAAAGCCGCCGATATACCGGGAATTTTCGCCATAGAGCTTACGAACGTTGCGCTCACCGCCCACGGCGTAGATCGTGATACGGTTTGACGGACTTGGCTTTTCAGGCGGCCGCGGCGAGATAAGCGCCAGCGCGGAATGAAACCTTTCCAGATCCTCCGCAAATTCACGGATGTCGTCTTCGCTGTCATTGGCATAGACGACGAAATGCTCGCTCGATGCTTCGCGCCATTTGGCCTGCGCCTGTCCTGCAAATCCCGCTGAAAGCGCCAACGCGGCAGCGATCGCCGCCCAAATTCCAAATACGCGGCCAAGCATCCCGCGGCCTGCCGAATTCGCCATGTCCGTCCCCCATCGACGTGGCCGGCCCGTTTTCGGACCTTGCCCAACACCATCCATCCGACCCGATGCTTAGCTCGCTAGGCTAGCCCGCCAATTCATGAAAGCCAATGCTGCCGCTGCCGCCAAATATGGCGCGCTTGTTTCAGATCCGGACATCCGGGCGAAGTGCAGTTCCGTTTGTTCGTACGCCAGCACCTACAGGCATAGCGCCTCCATGAAATATTATCGCGCAGCGCAGGCCTGTGCCCTTTGTCCCCCTCCCCCGCCCCGCTATGCGCTGTTGCCATGTTGAGCGACACACTGATTGGCGGCACCCCCCTGGGCGACCCGGCCACGCTTGCGCTTTCCTGCTTCGCGGTGTTCATCCTGGGGATTTCCAAAGGCGGCTTTTCCGGGCTGGGCGCTGTCGCCACGCCGATGCTGGCGCTGCTCATCCCGCCGATGCAGGCCGCGGCGATCCTGCTGCCGATCCTGATCCTGCAGGATGCAGTGAGCGTGTGGTCTTACCGCAAGAGCTGGAACGGCTGGATCATCGCCTGGATCATGCCCGGCGCGCTGGCAGGCATCGCGATCGGCTATTTCTTCTCCGCCGGCATGCCGATCGCCGCAGTCAAGGGCGTGCTGGGCGCAATCACCGCGGGCTTCGCGCTGTTCCGCCTGTGGCTGGAGCGCGGCGGCAGGCTGGTGGCCGAATCCAATTCTCCCGGCTGGGTCGGCACGATTGCGGGCGTGGGAATCGGCTTCACCAGCCATATCGCCCATGCCGGCGGCCCGCCGTTCCAGATCTGGGTGGTGCCGCGCAAGCTGCCGCATCTGCAATTCGTGGGCACTACCGCGATCACTTTCGCGCTGGTCAACTGGGCCAAGGTGCCCGGCTATTTCGCGCTGGGCGAGTTTTCGAGATCGAACCTCAAGGCCAGCGTCCTGCTGGCCCCGCTGGCGATCGTCAGCACGCTGGCGGGCGTCTGGCTGGTGCGGCGGATCAAGAACCCGGCGACCTTCTACACCCTGATCTACTGGCTGATGGTGCTGCTGGGCGGCAAGCTGATGTGGGACGGTTTCATCGCCTGACAATCGCGGCACATAATGCCCGGAGCGGAGCTAAAGCCTGGCTTCCGCCAGCACGAACAGCGCCAGCGCCGCCGTGCAGGCGATCGCCCGCACATGGTTCAGCCGCGTCCAGCGCCGGCAATATTCCAGCCACAGCGTATGGCCCGGCAGACTGTTCGGCGGGGCGGAGGCGAGCGCATTGTTGAGCGGGACGTTGCCGGCGATCGTCACGCCGGTCATCCCCGCGACATAGACCACCCCGCCCAGCAGCAGCGCCGCCGTACCGGGAGCCCCCCAATTGCCGAGCGCAATCAGGCACAGCGCCAGGCTGACCACCGAACTGATGAAGAACAGCGGCCTGAGAACCGTGCGCTGGACGACGAAATTGATTGCATTCATCGCCTGCATGCCCGCCGGATGGTTCAGCGCGGCCAGCGCGTAAATGATGAACACCGAAAAAGCGAAAAAGAGCCCCGCCATCAATCCGGCGGAGATCAGCGCGAACCACAGCAGCGCCTCTGTCAGCAATTCCATTCGGCCCTCTCTCCGTTATTTTTTGGGCGACCTTATTTTGTGCCGCCTTTCTGTCAAATCGGAACGCCTCTACCAATTCGCGGTGTCCGGATTTGGGCCGACCCGCCCGCCGGGTGCGTCCATCGCCGTAATCGCGGCCATATCTTCCTCGTCCAGCGCGAAATCGAACACGTCGAAATTCGCCCGGATTCGCTCCGGCTTGGCGGATTTCGGGATCACCACCAGCCCGCTTTGCACATGCCAGCGGATCATCACATGCGCCGCGGTCCGTTCGTGCTTTTCGGCAATGCGCGCCAGCACCGGATGGCTCAGCAGATTGCCGCGCCCCAGCGGGCCCCAGCTTTCGGTGACGATGCCCCGGTCGGCATTGGCTTCGCGCAGTGCGCGCTGCTGGAAGGCGGGATGGCATTCGATCTGGTTGATCGCCGGGGTGACGCCCGTTTCCCCGATCAGCCGGTCCAGCTGCTCGGCATTGAAATTCGACACGCCGATGGAGAGGATGCGCCCTTCTTCCTTCAGCTCGATCAGCGTGCGCCAGGTTTCGACATAGAGCCCGCGCTGCGGCGAAGGCCAGTGGATCAGATAGAGGTCCACCGGCCCCAGTCCCAGCAGGCGCTCGCTCTTCTCGAACGCGGCCAGCGTCCTGTCGCGGCCATGTTCGGTGCTCCACAGCTTGGTGGTGACGAACACCTCGTCGCGCGGCACGCCGTATTCCTGCGCCGCCTGCCGCACCCCCTCGCCCACGCCGGCTTCGTTGCCATAGAGGGTCGCCGTGTCGATATGGCGGTATCCGGCCGCAATCGCCGTGCTGACGAGGGCCGCCGTCTCCTTCTCCGCCATGTCGAACACCCCCAGGCCGATTTGCGGGATGGAGCGCCCGTCATTGAAGGCGATGCGCGGCTGCTCTGCTGTGTCGATAGTGTCTGTCATAAATGTCAGCCTAGTTGACACAGTTGACGCTGTACAATGGGAAAAACGGCCAGAAGCGTCACCTTGGGCGGCGAAAGCGTAACCTTGCGGCCCCTTCGCGCAGGGCGCAGGCGCAAAGCGTCGCCTTGGGCCGAAAAAGCGTCAACTTGGCCTGCAAAAACTGTCACCTTGCAGCCCCCGAACTGTCACCTTGCGTGTCAACCTGTGTGTCAACCTGCGCCGCGCCGTGCAGCATCCGGTCGACCATCGAAAAGCTCGCCCGGGCAGGCCGCCTCGCGGCTGCGCGCCGCCGCTCCTTCCCGGCTGCGAGAGCCAGCGGCCAGCCTTCGGCCACCATCGCGGAACGTTGCCGCAGGCGATAGGCCGATTGCCGCGTCATCCCCACGGCGCGCGCGGCCTCTGCCACCTTGCCGCATTCGGCCAGTACTTCCAGGAAGGCGAGCGCCTTATGCGGTGTCCAGCGATATTCGTCATGGGCTTGGGGCGCATCCGGCTCCGGAGGCGGCGTGTCCGGCGGCGGATCGGGCGGCAGCGTTTGCGGGGCGCCATAGTCAGGCTCGGCAAAGTCGGGGCGCGCTTGCGCGGCGGAGAGTGTCTGTGCGTGCTGTCTCATCCGGCAGTGTAAGGCACAACTGGCAGGGTGTAGGAAAGGCTTTTTTGCCCGGTGTGCAGCTGCCCACCCCGCTGCGGCTAGCCACGCCTGCGGCGCGGCAAGTCTCGCTCCCCTCCCGCCTGCGGGAGGGGTTGGGGGTGGGCCTGAAGTAGCCCCCTCCTCTTCAGAAGAGGGGGTTGGGGGTGGTGAAGTGCCAGTGACGAAGCCTCCGGCTTCGCAACCACCCCTCGATTCCCGATGCCTGTCCCGGCGGAGGCCGGGATTGAAAAGGAGGGGAGGCAACTGCCCCGGAACCATTGCCGCGCAAACCGCGTTCAATCGCCAGAAGCCGCTGATAATCGGAGCATTGGGTCATGAAGCTCGCATTCGCCGTTCTGGGCGCTGGAGCACTTGCATTGATATCGGGCGCCGCCGCCGGATCGGCCGTCAACACCGATCCCGTGTCGCGCGCCGACAGCGCCGCCCCCTCTTTCGCCGCCAAACATCCCCAGCCCGCCTTCGATGCGAAGGTGGCCAAGGGGCCGGACCATTATCCGCTGGAAACCCCGCGCGGCGTGGTGCCGGTTTCGGAGCTGGCCTGGCACGGCGTGATGCGCGGGGAGTATCGGCCCTATGGCGATGCCCGCACTTCCGAGGCGGTCTATTACCGGTCCGATTACGATCCGGCCCGCAAATATCCTGAGGAAGACGGCTGGGCGCCTTCGCGCTTCAACGAAACCCGCGAGGCGGAATACGGACAGGGCAATGCCGTGATCGTGGAACCCGCCCCCGCCGAGCCACTACGCAATGTGGCGCTGAACGAACGCCGCGAAGGCGCGCGTGTGATCGATGTGGCGAAGGAACTGGCGCGGTATAGGTGAGTGGCGGCTCGAAGCCAGCTTGCCCCTCCCCGTTCGTCCTGAGCCTGTCGAAGTTCGGCATTGAACCGAAGAATGACTGCATTGTCTGTATTCAAGCATCAATGTTCGAAAGAGCAACCGAGAGGGTACCATAAGCCGCCTTGTCCAACGACTCTATATCTCTACCGATATTGTCTACGTCGTTTTGTATGTCTCCCAGCGTATTCTCACGACGAATTGCGAATTTGTGAGCAATCCCTCCTCGTTTAGTTCCGAATGCATCCATAGCATTTACTAAAGCGGTATCCACTTCGAAAGGATCGACACCAATAGGCAGAAAAAGTGTCCTCAAATTATCTGGTTTTATTCCATTATTATTTTTAATTACGTCAATAAATGAATTGTATGCTTGTTTAGAAAACTCATCAAGATTTCTAACGAGTTCTGATCCAATTTTGCGGCTCCCCTTTCCTCCCGCCCTCGCCTCTAGGACTTGAGCCGCAATCAATGCAACTAAGGCCTTAGTAATACGTCCTTCTCTCGCAAACACTGTTCTCGCTTCGAGAGCGACATGAGAACAGAGGTCCTCAACGTACTCCTCAAAGATAGCATGAGTTAGCAGTATATAGGATTGCAGCTTGAGGTGCTGCAAATCAGTTGTACACTCATGAATATTCACGGCACGCACGATCTTCTTAGCATGCTTCAAGTTTCTAACAAAATTATCGTAATGCTTTGAAACCATTTCTAGTTTGCAATCTTCGATCTTTGAGGCTTAACACCACAGAGATCTTGCACCAATTCATACCAAGCCTCGAATCGCTTTCGAGTATTCTCGGTAGATTTGGTAGTTGTTTCAATGGACCTTACAAAATCATTGTCAGATACTGATAACGTTTTGAATGCCTCTAGAAATTCATTACAATTTCCAATCGCCCAATCCCGCACCTGATCATTGGCAAGTGAACCAACCAAAACATCAAAGAGCGCTCGGTTAAACCGGCTTTCATAAGTATCACCAAGCCATTTTCTGCAGAAGTTCTTATCACCAAATATTTTCATACCAACTTCTATGCCGGCATTCATCTTATTAAGGCGGTCAATTATTTTTTCAAAGAATTCAGGGTTGTCCTCAAATTCCTGATTGTATGTTAGGGAGCATTGATCGAGAAATTCCTTGAGATTTCCGCGATATTCGAATTGACTGTCTGCGAATGCTAGGTGCCGAACGGCGAGCTCGACATCATTCATACGGGCATCCGGAGTTGTCTTCCTAATTAGATGATGAAGCGGTCCAATTTCTTCAGTCCATTTTATAATAAACTTAAGAAACTCTCCTGGATGCAGGGACATCCTGAGTTCCATTGGAGACAATCGGACTGAACCGGAGTTCAAACGGTGAAATATCTCATATAAAACAGCCTCGCTTTCCCATCCCCTCAAGACTGCTGTTCTCAATGTAGCATTAAGAAACCGGTCACGCCATTCTGGTTGTTTCGAAATAAATTTCCAATTCTGGCCATTTAGTTGTTCCAGAACTTGAAGACGCCTCAGCTTGAATGGCCGTCCAGTCAGATACCGACCATCCAAAAACTCCTTTATTGTAGTAAGGCGCTGCTTTCCATCGAGAACAAGAAATGAACTCCTTGACCCCTTTTTCGAGGTTAATAGAATTTGTGGAATTGGGACGCCAAGAAATATAGATTCTATGAACTTAGATTTGGCCGAAATAGACCAAACATTTCGCCGCTGAAATTCTGGATCAAGTTCAATTTGGTGACCAATTTGCTCATAGATGGTGCCAACAGTCCAATCGCTAGGCGCCAAAATTAGACTGTCGAAATCTTCCAGCTGAACCTGACCACCATCGACCTCTTCTTGCGGGTCTTCGTTTTCAAATAGGTCATCGCGATCGTCCCAATCGGGTGTTTGTTTGGCCATTGTGTTTCCTAGCGACTGGTCGTGGTCTCGGACCAGTTTTGAAAAAACTCTCAATCTAGATACATCTCGCAATCGCCATTGAGCAACAGTTCTGGCCTATCTATCGACCATAGTTGCCATTTTCTTCGATAGACTAGGCGATCCCCTCCCCCACTCACCCCAACCCAGCCTCACATCGTCGCAGCATCCGGAACCGGTGATCGGACCGCGGGTTCACCCGCGAGAGTCCCATCAACCGGAGAATTTTTCGATGAATCTACGCCGTGTTTCTGCCCTTCCCTTGGCCCCGGCCGCGCTGCTGTTCGCGCTGGGCGCCTGCCAGTCCGAAGCGGGGCAGCAGGCCGATCAACTGGAAGACGAGATCGAAGCGCAGGCAGAGGCGAGCGCGGTGGGCGGCGGCAATGCCGTGGCCGCGCTGGGCCTGACGGAGGCGCATCTGATCGATGCCGATCTGGTCTCCCCCGAAGGTGACGAGCTGGGCGATGTGAAGCAGGTGCGCCGCAATGCGGAAGGCATTGCCGACGCGCTGGTGGTGGAGCTGGAAGACAGCGATCCCGACCGTTTCGTGGAGCTCCCGCTGGAGGGGCTTTCCGCGCGCATCAGCGGCGGCGACACCCAGGTCGAAACCGAATTGACCGCCGATGAGCTTGCCGCGCTGCCCAGCGTGCAGACCGCCGCGGACACACCGGCAGAAACGCCCGCCACTCCGGCGGTCTGATCCCCTTTTCAAGCCCCCGACGGGCTGGCCGCACCCCTGGCCAGCCTTTGGCCCTCTCTCCCCGATATAACTGCCCCCCCGCAACGGGGGGAGAGGGCCAATAAATTCAAGGCAGGCGCGGTCCGCGGGCGATCATGCGGGGATGGTGCGCTCAATCATGTTCGCGCCCATTGGCGCCGACATACAGCTCCCCGCCTTCTTCGCGGAACTTCTCCGCCATTTCCTCCATGCCCTTTTCCGCCTCTTTCTCGGAATCCGTGGCGGCGATGAATTCATCCGAACCCTGGTTCTGCTTGGCGGCGAATTCGCGCACTTCCTGGCTGATCTGCATGGAGCAGAATTTGGGCCCGCACATGCTGCAGAAATGCGCCGTCTTCGCGCCTTCGGCAGGCAGCGTCTGATCGTGATACTGCTCCGCCGTATCGGGATCGAGCGACAGGTTGAACTGGTCGCGCCAGCGGAATTCGAAGCGCGCGCGGCTTAGCGCATCGTCGCGCAGTTTGGCCGCCGGGTGCCCCTTGGCCAGGTCCGCCGCATGGGCCGCCAGCTTGTAGGTGACGACGCCGACTTTCACATCGTCGCGGTCAGGCAGGCCGAGATGCTCCTTGGGCGTGACGTAGCAGAGCATCGCCGTGCCGTACCAGCCGATCTGCGCCGCGCCGATGCCGCTGGTGATGTGATCGTATCCCGGGGCGATATCGGTGACGAGCGGGCCGAGCGTGTAGAAGGGCGCTTCGCCGCAGGCTTCCAGCTGCTTGTCCATATTCTCCTTGATCTTGTGCATGGGCACATGGCCCGGCCCCTCGATCATCACCTGCACATCCTGCGCCCAGGCCTTCTTGGTCAGCTCGCCCAGCGTGTAGAGCTCGGCAAATTGCGCCTCGTCATTGGCGTCCGCGATGCTGCCGGGGCGGAGGCCGTCGCCCAACGAATAGGCGATGTCATAGGCTTTGCAGATTTCCGTGATCTCGTCGAAATGCTCGTAAAGGAAGCTCTCCTTGTGGTGGGAGAGGCACCATTTCGCCATGATCGATCCGCCGCGGCTGACGATGCCGGTGACGCGCTTTGCCGCCAGCGGGACATAGGCCAGGCGCACGCCGGCATGGATGGTGAAATAGTCCACGCCCTGTTCCGCCTGTTCGATCAGCGTATCGCGGAAGATCTCCCAGGTCAGGTCCTCCGCCACGCCGCCGACCTTTTCCAGCGCCTGATAGATCGGCACGGTGCCGATCGGCACGGGGGAGTTGCGGATGATCCATTCGCGCGTGTCGTGGATGTTGCGCCCGGTGGAAAGGTCCATCACCGTGTCCGCGCCCCAGCGGATCGACCACACCATCTTGTCCACTTCGCTCGCCACGTCGGAAGCGACGGCAGAGTTGCCGATATTGGCGTTGATCTTGACCAGGAAGTTGCGGCCGATCGCCATCGGCTCGCATTCCGGGTGGTTGACGTTGCTGGGGATGATCGCCCGGCCGCGCGCCACTTCATCGCGGACGAATTCCGGCGTCACGTGGTCGGGGATACTTGCGCCCCAATCCTGCCCGTCGCGGATCAGGTTCTCGCGCGCGATTTCCCGCCCGATATTCTCGCGCAGGGCGACATATTCCATCTCCGGCGTGACGATGCCCTGACGCGCATAATGCATCTGGGAGATATTGCCGCCCGCCTTGGCGCGCAGCGGTTTGCGCAAGGCAGTGGGAAACGCCGGTACGCCGCCGGAGCGATCGGGGCCGAGCTGGCCGTTATCTTCCGGCTTCACGCCGCGCGGATCGTATTCCTCCACATCGCCGCGGGCGAGCTGCCATTCGCGGCGCAGCGCGGGCAGGCCGGCGGAAATGTCGATGGTCGCCGCGGGATCGGTATAGGGGCCGGATGTGTCGTAAACGCGCAGCGGCGGCTCGCCGCTGGAAGGCTCCAGATCGATTTCCCGCATGGCGACATTCAGCTTGCCGACATGCACCTTGCGGCTGCCGCGGATCGGCCCGGTGGTGACGCCTATTTCGATAGGGGAATTGATGTCGGCCATAAAAAACTCTCCAGGATACGGAGAGAGAGCCACGGAATTCTTCTGGAAAACCGCTCCCTCCCTCCGCCGGTCTTAACCGGATCAGGTTCAGCGGGTCGACGGCTCGTGCCGCCCTCTCAAGCGCCGTGCGGATGGCCCGCAGCGCTCCCCCGGGGATGCGGTGCAGACTAACCCTTCGCCCGGCCCTGCGCAAGCGCATCGCTGCAGGGCCGGACAGGGCGTGCGGCATGTGCTATGGCGGGCGCCGGAGGGGGCCCGTAAAAAGGAGAGTCGATATGACGAGACCTATTGCCCGAATACTGGCCGTATCCCTCGCCCTGGCCCTGCCTGCCGCCGCAGCGGCGCATCATGGCTGGGCCTGGACCGAGGAAAAGGAAAGCCGCCTGGAAGGCACGATCGAGAAGATCTATTTCGGCAACCCGCATATGCATCTGCAATTGCGCTCCGAAGGGGAGCTGTGGGAAATCGATCTATCGCCGCCGATCGTCGCCAGGGGCTCCGGCTTCGGGCCCGATGCCGCCAAGGTGGGCGACGAGGCCGTGCTGACCGGCCACCGTGCGCGCAATGCCGAAACGCTGGGCTTCAAGGCCGAAACGATCACGGTGCGCGGCAAGACCTATGACGTCTATCCGCGGCGGGAAAAGACGCTCTAGCGGGCAAACAACGCCCCGTCAGTCGCAGTTGCCGGCCTGGATGGTGCACCAGCCGGAATGGAGATGACCGTTCAGGTTGACGGCCGAGCGGTGCGTAAGCGCCTGTTCGGTTTTCCCTTGCGCATCGGTATAGGGCAGCCAGCCGATGAAGCCATGGATTACGCGGCCGGAATCGAGCAGCAGAGTGATCGAATGACCATCCAGGTAGTACTGGCCCTGCACCGGACCGTCCGTCTGCCCGCCTTCCAGCGTGGCGGAGCGCACCAGCCCCGCGAAGAAGCGCCCGTCGCCCCTGAGCGCCAGGGCATTGGGCTCCAGCGCGCTCGCTGGCCGGCGGCCTTCGATCACGTCGCGAATGACCGTCTTGCGCTGAATACCGATCACAAGGTCCAGCCGCGCACCCTTGGCGAAGGGCTTGTAGGCTTCGACGATATCCATCCGCGGGCCGCCATATGCGAACGGGATGAAGTCGCGCAGCCAGGGCTTGTGGGCGCCCTGATCGCGAATCTGGGGGCGTTTCCCCTTGGCCTTGTCTTCATCCGGCCAGCGCCACTGCCAGCGCCGGCAATTATCCCTGGGCCCGAAGTCGAAACCGGTGTCTGCCGGTTGGAACAGGCTCGGGTCCCAGTCCACACAGGGTACGCCCTGGCCGCCAGCCGGATCGCCGAACAGGACCATCGAAGGCAGATCCTCGTATAGGATGGAATCGATCCTGTCGCCGCTGCCTCGCCGCTTGAGCCGCAGCATATATTGCGGCTTGTGCGTATCGGGAACCAGCCCCGCATAGCCTTCCGCCGTCAGCCGCTGCCGGACTTCCGCGGGGGAGACGCCCTTGCTGCCCATTTCATAGCGCATCGAGAAGAACTGCCGCAGATCCTCGTCGATTGCCTTGCCGACATGCCCCTGCCGTACGATCCGCTTGCCTTCGCCCACGCCGCCCAGCAGCTCGTTCTCCTCTACGGCATTGTTGACCACCAGCGCGGCCTGCAGGGCGCCTTCCTGCCAGTGCCCCATCGCGAACAGGTGGCAGCGGACATCCGGACCTTTGCTGTCGGCCACCATGCCCGCGAAGCCTCCCTGCGTTTTCGCCTTTGCCAGCGAGGGGCAGCGCGCGCGTTCGGCAAAGAAGGTCTTGAGGCGTTCGAACTTTTCGGCCTGCGTCAGATCGGGGCGAATATCGTCGACGACCGCGATCTCGATATTCGGCAGGTCCGGCCGGGTCAGGTAGAAACTGTTGCTGGAATAGCGGATGCTCCAGCCATGCGGCGGAATTTCCTCGGCGGCTGCAGGCGCGGCCAGCAGGCCGGCAGCCAGACAGATAGACAGGAGCGCTCTTATCAAGCCTTGGACCTTTCCACTGGTGATCGGGGATGAAGCGCGGTGACCCTAATGCGCGGCCGGGCGGATGGCGACCCCCGATAGACCTGGCAGGCTGGCCGGGCTAATCGCCCTGTCCGTGACTCGGCCCGCATGACTCAGCTCTATCGCCTCGATGCCAGCGCAGCGCAGATCGCGCGGGGCCTGGGCGCGCGCAGCGGATCCGATCCCTGGGCAGGCGGTCATATCGCCCCGGGCGGCTTTGCCCCGGTGGTGACGGCAGGGCGCGAATTCGTGGCCGGGCCAAGGCTCACCCGCGGGGAGCCGCGCATGATCCCGCGCGTGTGGGGCGTGCCCCCGCCGCCAAACGTCCCCTATGACGGGCGCAATGCGGTGCTGAGCGTGCGCAATGTGAACAGCCCCTTCTGGATCGGCAATCTGCGCAACAGCGAATTCCGCTGCCTGGTGCCCGCCACCGCTTTCATGGAATGGGGCCCTCAAAGTCGAATGGGGGGCGTGGACAAGGATGGCAAGCGCCTCCGCCACTGGTTCGCCCCGTCCGATCAGGAGCTGTTCGCCTTTGCCGGCGTGTGGAAAGACTCCGAAGTGCCCAGCTTCGCCCTGCTGACCTGCGAGGCCAATGCCGCGCTGCGCGCCATCGGGCGCGAAAGCATGCCGGTGATCCTGCCGCCGGACAAGCGCGCCCATGCCGCCTGGCTGCATGCCGGATGGAAGGAGGCGAGCCGCCTGGTCGCGCCCTATTCATCCTCGCTGATGCTGGAGCGCACACAGGGGTGAGCAGGCAGTTGTACTCAGGGTACTGATGGGACGCGCAGTTTACCGTCGTCAAATTCGTAGCCGACGGAACGAATGGACACATCTGTCAACGATCCGTTGACAGCGCTGATAGCTCCACAAAGTGGTTCGGCCATCAGAGACCGCTCCGCATGTTTTCCATCGCTGCTTGTCGAAACAGACACTTCCAAGGGGGCGTGTGCGCCGAATATTGTCACGTCCGCGTTGCCCTGTCCGTCAAATCGGACTTCCTGACTGTCGCCCGGCAATTGTGCCAACGCATTTTCCAGCAGCTTCGCATTATCGAAGGGCAGACGAACCTCGTAAGTCAACGAAACGCTCCCCTTCCTCTCACCTCGATTCAAGCGTTCAACCCAGCCGTCAACAGCGGCCGAATTGAATGTCTCGCGGCATGTTTGGGATGGGTACGACCGCTCGATCGCAAATGGATCGGAGCATCCAGCAACCGGCATGGACAATAGCGTCGCAACGCATAGCACCATGCGATTCATCGCCGAACCGCTGCCATTGTCTCGAACGAACAGAAGCTAGTCATTGGAGATGATTAGTTCGCAACGTAAATGTCCGCAATGGATGGAAGGGGCACCGATGACTTAAGTCGGTTACCACCATCCATCCTGCCGGCAATGCAAGCGCAACGAATTGACCGATTGGCGAACATCGCTATCCCTGCCGATCCGGTGCAATGATTGGCGGAGGATGGCAAATGCCGTTGCCGATAGCAGTGCAGTTGCAGCCGCATGATTCCAACTGGTCAAAGCTTGCAGCCGAAGAGGCGAACCGGTTCCGGTCGAACGCGAAATCGGTCATTCGCGTGCATCATATCGGCTCAACATCCATCCCCGGGATAATGGCCAAGCCGGTTCTCGATCTGATGCCCGTTGTTTCCGATATACATGCTCTGGGTCTTGCAACGGCATCGATTGAAGGCCCGGGCTATGAATTCCACGGAGCCTTCGGAATTGAAGGCAGGTGCTATTTCACTCGCGATGACCCGAAGACCGGCAAACGGATCGCGAATGTCCACTGCTTCGCCGAGGGCGACCCGCATATCGCAAGGCATCTGGCCTTTCGCGATTACCTCCGCAGTACGTCTCGGCTCGCAAAGGAGTACGAGCGGGAGAAGCTGCGATGCGCAGCGCTGCATCCGGATGACAGCCACGCCTATTCCAATTGCAAGGACGCCTGGATCAAACCGATTGAGGCTGAAGCGATCGCTTGGTTCAAAGGCAACGGCTAAACGCGGGACGTCCGCAATGTTGTCGTCAGCAGACTGTCCGTCTTGCAGCCAGTTGGCTCCCGCCTATGCGTCGGGCAGATATGCGAACTTCGTTTCGCTCAGGACGATGGCCGGGACGGGAATGAAGGGCACCAACGGCTCCAGCCGGTAATCGATCGTGACTCGGCCGAATTCCGCTCCGTTCAGCGTGCCGCGCTGGAATGTCAGCGTCTCTATGCGGTCGGGATTGAGCCCGGCCAGGCCTGCTCTGGTGTGGTCGAGAACTTCGGTCTCCGTGGCTCCGGGATAGACT
>JAUHYZ010000011.1 GCA_030426245.1 Alphaproteobacteria bacterium
CGCAGCTTCATTTCGCGATAGACGCCTTCGCGCTGCAGCTTCTTCTTGAGCGCGCGGAGGGCCTGGTCGACATTGTTATCGCGAACCATAATCTGCATAAATTCAAACACCTACAGCAATCGGCCAGAGCCCGCGCCATGGCGGGATACGCCTGAAAAGAATCGACGAAAAATGCGCCGAATCCATAAAGGATCGGCTCGAATAACGGCGCTCCTAACCAAATCGGGGCAAAAAGGCAAGCAATTGCGCGCCGCGGACGCGCCGGGCGGCTTTTAACTTTGCTCTGCCGCGTTTAAGGCACAGCGCATGACCATGCCCTCCCCCATCACTGCCACAGCCTATGTCGCCCTAGGTGGCGGAGCCGGCGCCGTCCTGCGTTATCAGCTGGGCCGGACGATGACCCACTGGCTGGGCCCCAATGTAGTCACCGCTTTTCCCTGGGCAACTCTGACGGCCAATGTACTGGGCAGCCTCGCCATGGGGCTGCTCGCCGGCTTCCTGGCCCGTCACGGCACGTCCAGCGGCGAAAGCTGGAGGCTGCTTCTGGGTGTCGGCCTGCTGGGCGGCTTCACCACATTTTCTTCCTTCAGCCTTGAGATGATGCTGCTGATCGAACGTGGGCAGCCTGCACTGGCGACGACCTATGCCGGCGTCTCCCTGCTTGCCGGGCTCTGCGCGCTTTATATCGGGCTGGTCGTGATGCGGATCGCAGGATGAATACGCCCAAACCTTCCAAACCGGCCGGGCCGCGCAACGGATCGCCCAAAGCCAAACCATCGGACGAGGTGCGCCAGTTCACCGTCGGGCCCGACGATGACGGCATCAGGCTGGACCGCTGGTTCAAACGCCATTTGCCGCAGATCGGGTTTGCCACTGTTTCCCGCTGGGCGCGCACCGGGCAGGTCCGTGTGGACGGCAAACGCGCCAAGCCGGAAGACCGGCTGAATGCCGGCCAGCAACTGCGTGTGCCGCCCGGAGGGGACAGCTCGGGCAAGCCCAAGCGCGAGGTCCGGCAGCTTTCTCCGGAACAGATCGCCCGGGCCGAAGCCATGGTGATTCAGCAGGACCGCGCGGCAATCCTGCTCAACAAGCCTCCCGGCCTTGCCACGCAGGGCGGCACCAAGACGACGCAGCATGTCGACGGGCTGCTGGATGCCTTCGTCCAGGATGACGAACCGCGTCCGCGCCTGGTTCACCGGCTGGACAAAGATACAAGCGGCCTCTTGCTGGTCGCCCGCACGCCGGGCAGCGCCGCCTATTTCTCCAAGCGCTTCTCCGGCCGCAGCGCCAAGAAGATCTATTGGGCGCTGGTGGTCGGCGTGCCAGACATCTTCGAAGGCACGATCGAGGCGCCGCTGGCCAAGCAGCCGGGGACCGGCGGCGAGAAGATGTGGGTGGACGAAGAGAAGGGCCAGCCCGCCAAGACCCGCTACCGCGTGGTGGACCGCGCGGGAAAAAGCGCGGCCTGGGTGGAACTGCAACCGCTGACCGGCCGCACGCACCAACTGCGTGTCCACATGGCCGCGATCGGCCATCCGATCGTGGGCGACGGCAAATATGGCGGGCAGGATTCCTTCCTGACCGGCAGCGTCAGCCGCAAGATGCACCTGCATGCCAGGCGGTTGATCATCGACCATCCCGATGGCGGCAAGATCGACGTGACGGCCGAACTGCCGGAGCATTTCGCGGCCAGCATGGAGCAGCTGGGCTTCGATCCGGCACTGAGCGATGCACAGCCCGATGACGGGCCGCCGCCCGCCAGCCGCGCTGTGAAGAAGCAGGCCGCCCGCCAGCATGCCAAGCAGGTCCGCAAGGACAAACGCGGCGAGCGGCGCAAGCGCGGCGGTCCGCAAACCGGCAAGGCCGGAAAGCCCGGAGGCAAGCCCAAGGCGAAATCGGGACGCAGGAAGAGCTGATGCATCCCAATCCAGCTTTTCGAAACGACGAGCGCGCACTGCACGAAATGCTGATCGAACAGGTTGGCTTCGGCATGGTGTTCGCACCGACGCCGGACGGCCCACGCGTCGCTCATACCCCCGTTCAGTCGACCGGCGATGGTGCGCTGCATTTCCACCTCGCGCGCGGCAATGCGCTGACCAGGCATCTGGAAGGCGCGACCGCCTTGGTCGTGATCAATGGGCCCGACGCCTATGTCACACCGCGATGGTACGAAGATAGCGAGCAAGTGCCAACGTGGAACTACGTTACGCTGGAACTGGAAGGGCGCGTGCGGCGCATGGACCAGGATGGACTGCTCGGTCTGCTCGACACGCTGTCTGCAAGGCAGGAGGCACGCATCCCAGGCGATCCATGGACGATGGACAAGTTGCCCGCAGAGAAACTGCGCAAGCTGCTGAGCGCGATCGTCGGCTTCGAAATGGAAGTGCTCGCTTGGCGCCCAACTTTCAAACTCTCGCAGAATAAGAGCGAGAAGGACCGCGCAGCGGTCGCACAGGCGCTCGAAGCTGGTGGCGCTCCTGCAATTGCCGCCTTGATGAAGGGCCTGGCTCAGTGAGCGCCGCCGCCCCCCGCCTGGCCGTGTTCGATTGCGACGGCACGCTGGTGGACGGGCAGGCCCATGTCTGTGCCGCGATGGAGCATGCCTTTGCCGAGGCCGGTCTGCCTGCCCCTTCACTGCACGAAATCCGGCGCGGCGTGGGGCTGAGCCTTCCCCTTGCAGTGCGCCGTCTCGCGCCGGAGGGGACGGCAGATCAACACGCGCAGGCCGTCGACCTCTATAAGCAATCCTTCCGCGATGCGCGGGCCCGCGGCCTTGTGGACGAGCCGCTGTTTGACGGCATTGCCGCTTTGCTGGCGGACCTGCGCGGCGCAGGCTGGTCACTGGGCGTGGCCACTGGCAAGAGCGATCTGGGGCTGAAGAACTGCCTTGCCATCCACGGGCTCAGCGATCTCTTCTGCACCCTCCAGACAGCCGATCGCCACCCTTCCAAGCCGCACCCATCCATGATCGAACAAGCGATGGCGGATGCCTTTGCCAGGCCGGAACGTTGCGTCATGATCGGCGACACCACTTACGACATCGAAATGGCGCTGGCTGCCGGAGTCCGCGCGCTGGGTGTCGCCTGGGGCTATCACGATCCGGAGGAATTGCTGGCCGCAGGAGCCGAAGCGGTTGCGCAGGACGCCGCGCATCTGCAGGAGCTGCTGGCATGACTGACGATCCCGCCTTTGGCCGCTATATGATCCTGAATCTGGTACGCATCGCCGGCATGCTGATGGTGCTGGCGGGAGTGGCCATTCATTACGACAGAATCGATCTGCCGCAGGTCTTTGCCTATGTTCTGGCGGCCGCCGGCCTGCTGGGCTTTTTCTACTTGCCGCGCGTCCTGGCGCGCAGATGGCGGACGCCTGAGAAATGAAGCGTTTCTACGAAACGGTGACTGTCGAGCCAGCTGATAAAGGCTGGCACGTTGCGCTCGACGGCAGAAAGATCAAGACGGCGCATGGCGCGCCGCAATTGGTGCCAAGCCAGGCGCTGGCCAGCGCAATGGCGGAAGAATGGTCCGGCCAGGGCGAAGAAATCGACACGGCGGCGTTCATCTTTCGCGATCTGGCCGATTTCGCGATCGATATCGCCGGACCGAGGCGCGAAGAAACGCTGACCAGCATGCTCGCCTACGCGGAAACCGATACGCTCTGTTACCGCGCAGATCCCGATGAGCCGCTCTTCGCCCGGCAGCAGGAATTGTGGGAGCCGCTGGTGCGCGACCTGGAGCAGCGCCGCGATCTGCGCTTCGAACGGGTAAGCGGCATCATCCACCGCCCTCAGCCGGGCGAAACGCTCGCCAAGTTGCGCGCTGAGCTGGAACGGCAGGATCCCTTCGCCTTAACTGCGGCGAACACGATGGCCTCCCTCGCCGCTTCCCTGATCGTGGCCCTGGCCGCCCTGGAAGACGGCGCGGATGCGGAGGCTCTCTGGGCGATCGCCAATTGCGAGGAAGACTGGCAGGCGGAATTGTGGGGGTGGGACGCGGTGGCGGCGGATAAGCGCGCAACGAAACTGCAGGCCTTTGCCAAGGCACTGGAATTCGCGCGGCTCGCCCGGGCGCGTTAGACGCGCATGCACGGCAAAACGTAGAACCGGCCGCCGATGCGCATCGTCTTCAGCAGAAAGGGGTTCGACAGCACGGCAGGCGGATGCCCCTCGCCGATCGTCGGCGGGAAACCGGTCTCGCTGCCGATCCCCGCGCGGGAGCGCTCCGCCACGCGCTATGCCGATCTGGGGCTTGCCGCACTTGTCGAGGGCGTAAGCAAGGGCAGGATCGGCGGCAATGATCTGTGCCATGACGATCCGTTGTTTGCAGGCGGCCAGTGCTGGTTCGGCCAATGCGGCGCGGCCCAGGGCCATCTGCAGCGGCAGGGCGTGGGGACGGGAGACGTGTTCCTGTTCTTCGGCCTGTTTGCCGATCCGGCCTCCGGTGAGCGGCATCACCGCATCTTCGGCCATATGGAAGTCGCCTGCCACGGCGCGCCGGGGGAAGTGGAGCGCCAGCCGCAGTGGCAGGATCCGCCGCGCCCACATCCGCACTTTCAGGGCGAGTGGGACCGCAACAACACACTTTATCACGGCCCCGGACGGACTGCCCGCAGCGCGTCTACGGCCCTGCGGCTGACGAAAGCAGGCGGGCCGCTCAATCACTGGAACGTGCCGCCATGGCTCCGGCGGCTAGGGCTGACTTATCACGCCAAGCCGGAGCGCTGGATTGGAGCAGGCGAGCTCGATTCCGCCAAACGCGGGCAGGAGTTCGTCTGCGACATCGGCAATGACGAGGAAGCGCGCCGCTGGCTCGCCGCAATCCTATGTGAATTCGACTAGGGCCTAGCCGACCCACTCCGCCACTTCGGCGGCAACCCGGTTGGCTGCATCGTTGAGCGCCGGGGCAACCTCGCTCGCTTCGGGCAGGACGCCGTCGACTTCCGCTTCGAAGCGCTTCGTCTGGATCTTTCCGCCCGGTTCCTGAAGCACCGCGTCGAAGCGCACCACCACCCTCTGCGTCGGCGCGTCATAGCCCATGTCGAGCAGTTGCCCGGAAAGCTTGGTTGCCGCGGCATAACGAATATCGGGCCCATCGATCACGAAGCGCGTCTCTTTCGCGCGGATCGTTTCGGCCAGCAGATTGCCGAACAGGCGCGCGGGCTTTTCGACCCACATCGCGTCCTGCAGATAGGCCACTGTCGAGGCATCCACCTGCACCGGCACGCGCACGACGTCGAGCCTTTGCGGTGCGTCAGGGGTGAGCACCGCCAGTGCCTCGCCCACCGTGCCGCTGGAAGCCTGCCCTGCAGGGGCGCTTGCCATTGGCGTCAGGTTGAAGAGCGTATCGGGCGGATCTTCGCCGAAACTCACACAGGCGGATAGCGCCAGGGGCGCCGCAAGCGCGGCAATTCCCGCGCGCAGGCGATGCTTATCCGGCATTGTGCAAGTCCCCTTCATTGTCGTTGCGCGGGCGATCATGGTTCGTAATCCGGCAATTTGGTGCCGCCCAGCACTGCATCGACGCCTTGATTGTCAAGCTTCTCGGTCACCTTACGCAGCGCCTCGCTGGCGGCGCGCAGATCGCGGATGGTCGCTTCGGCCGCTGGCAGCGTGCTTTCCGAAAGCTGGCGCGCGGCGGGCCGCGTATCATTAGCGATACCGGCCAGATTGTCGGCTGCATTCTGCGCGGATTTCAGCGTCTCGCGCAGCTGCTTGGCCAGAGCCTCTCCATCCCTGCCGAGCAGAGCATCGGCCGATTTCATCGTCCCTTCGAAGGCCGCCAGGCTCATATTCGCCTGGCGCAGGGTCGCCTGCATTTCCGCCAGCGTCCGCTCCAGCTGAGGAGAGGCATCCGCGACATGATCGGTGAGCCGCTGCGTGTTGGCCAGGATGGCCGCGATGGAGGCCTGATTCTCGTCCGACAGCAGCTGGGTCAGCCGTTCGGACAGAGTCGCGAGCCGTTCCAGCAGCAGCGGCGCATTGCTGAGAATTTCGCCCAGGCCGCCGGGCTTGGTCGGGATCATTGGCGCGCCTTCCGGGCATGCCGTGACTTCGCAGGTGATCGGCGGAGCATCGCGCCGCGCACCGTCGAGCTGGATCTTCGATACGCCGGTGAAGCTGCCCTGGATCGTCGCCGTGGTGCCCTGCAGGATCGGCACGTTTTCATCGATCTTGATCCGCACGCGGACGAATTCCGGATCCTTCTGCCACAGCTGGATCAGCGTCACCTGTCCCGAGGGTACGCCGGAAAATGTCACTTCCGAACCATTGGCCAGCCCGTCCACCGATTGCTTGAAGAAAATGTCATATTCCTTCTGGCTGCCGGCATTGATCCGCGCGAGCCAAACGATGAAGGCCGCCAGCATCGCCAGCAGAACCAGCGTGACGATGCCGACAAGGACATGGTTGGAACGTGTTTCCATCAGCGCAACCTATGCCTTTCCATCTTGTGACTTGTCTACGGCCTTGGTGCGATCGCGGTTATCCCTGACCGCACGGCCGCGGGGCCCGTTGAAATATTCCTGGATCCACGGATGGTCCATGGCGAGCAGTTCCTCGATCGTGCCCACTGCGATCACATGCTTGTCCGCAATCACCGCCACGCGGTCGCAAATTTCGTATAGCGTATCCAGATCGTGCGTGATCAGGAACACGGTAAGGCCCAGAATATCGGTCAGCTCGCGCGTCAGCCGGTCCTGCGCGGCCGCCCCGATCGGATCGAGGCCGGCAGTCGGCTCGTCCAGGAACAGCAATTCGGGATCGAGCGCCAGCGAGCGGGCCAGCGCCGCGCGTTTGCGCATGCCGCCTGAAAGTTCGGAAGGATATTTGGCGACGGCTTCTTCCGGCAGCCCGGTGAGCCCCACCTTGAAGCGAGCGATTTCGTGGCGCAATTCGTCTTCGATCTCGGGATAGAATTCGCGCAGCGGCACTTCGACATTTTCGCCCACGGTCAGGGTGGAAAACAGCGCGCCGCCCTGGAACAGCACGCCCCAGCGCGAGCGGACATCGACTTCGTTATCGTCGCCCGGATCGTCGATCGAACGGCCGAACACCTCGATCTGCCCCGCAGTCGGCCTCTGCAACCCGATGATCGAACGCATCAGCACAGACTTGCCCGTGCCGGACCCGCCGACGACCCCCAGGATCTCCCCCCGCCGGACCTTTAGCGAGAGGTCTTCATGGACAACAAAGTCGCCGAACTGATTGACCAGGCCTTCGACCACAATCGGATACTCGATCCGGTCATATTCCGTGCTTTTCACGCGGGCGCGGCGATCCTTGCTGCGTATCACCTTTGGCTCGTGCTGGCCGGCCTGGGGAGGAGCGTTGGGATCGGACATCCTCAACCCCAGCCAATCTCGGTGAAGAACACCGCAAAGAAGGCATCGAGCACGATTACCATGAAGATGCCCTGGACCACGGCCTTGGTCGTCCTGAGCCCGACATCCTCCGAATTGCCCTTGACCTGCATGCCCTGATAAGTGCCCGCCAGACCCACGATCAGGCCGAAAACCAGCGCCTTGACCAGGCCGACCCACAGATCGTGCAGCGGCACGACCTCCTGGATACGGCTGAGGAATGTAAGGAACGGAATGCCCAGTGTGAGATCGGCGATGAACGCACCGCCGATGATTGCCATCACCGCCGAATAGAAACCCAGCAGCGGCATCAGCAGTATCGTGGCCATGATCCTTGGCAGAATCAGCGCTTCGACCGGCGAGACGCCGATCGTGCGCATCGCGTCCACCTCCTCGGTCAGCTTCATTGTCCCGATTTGCGCCGCGAAAGCGGAGCCAGAACGGCCAGCGACCATGATCGCCGTCATCAGCACGCCCAGTTCGCGCAGGGCCAGCCGCCCGGTGAGGTTGATCGTATAGATCTCCGCGCCGAATTGCCGCAGCTGCACGGCGCCCTGCTGCGCGATGACGATCCCGATCAGGAAACTCATCAGCCCGATAATGCCCAGCGAATCCACGCCCACCAGCTCAAACTGGCGAACCAGCGAGGATGTGCGCCAGCGCGAGGGGCGGATCAGAAGCCGGCCGGTGGCCGCGACGATGCTGCCCAGAAAGCCGATCGAATGGAACATTCCGTCCCGCCAGAGATACATGGTCTGGCCCACGGCCTGGGGCAGGAATTGCAGGAGTGGCACTTCGGGCGGAGAGATATCGGCCATGCTCGCGCTGGAGCGGACCGCATCGATCAAGTGTTCTGCCTCGCCGCTGGCGCCGGTGATATCGACCCCCGCCTCACGCGCGAAACGCCACACCGTCCAGGCGCCCACCGTATCCATCGCGCTGCATTCGGAAATGTCGAGTTCGTCGACCTGGCCTTCCCAGCCGCGCAGTTCCTTATCGAGCGTGCCCACCGTGGAGATGAGCAGGGGCCCGCTCAGCACCATGCGGGTGCTGCCATCTTCTTGCTCCACAACGGAGAAATCAGCCCAATCCCGCATGGCGTAAACTATGTGAGCAAAATGGGGCCGCGACAAGGCATGCTTGAGGGGGCATGTGAAAACTTTGAACCGATTGGCGGTTGCGCCGAAGGACTGCTTGCGCGCCTGCAATGCCGCTGGCAAAGGCCCGTACCGACATGACCAGCGAGCTCGACAAGACTTTCAACCCCGCCGAAATCGAGGCGAAGTGGTACAAGCATTGGGAAGAAAACGGCCTTTTCCGTCCCGAGCGGCCGGACGCTGCGCCTTTCACCATCGTCAATCCGCCCCCCAATGTGACCGGATCGCTCCATATCGGCCACGCGCTGGACAACACGCTGCAGGATATCGTGATCCGTTACGAGCGGCTGCGCGGGAAGGATGCGCTGTGGGTAGTGGGCATGGACCATGCCGGCATCGCGACGCAGATGGTGGTCGAACGCCAGCTGGAAGAGCGGCAGGACAAGCGCACGAATTACACGCGCGAACAGTTCGTGGACAAGGTCTGGGAATGGAAGGCCGAAAGCGGCGGTGCGATCACCGGCCAGCTGCGCCGCCTGGGCTGTTCCATGGACTGGGCGAACGAGCATTTCACCATGGACGAACACTTCACCAAGGCAGTGCTGAAAGTGTTCGTGGAGCTCTACAATCAGGGGCTGATCTACCGCGACAAGCGTCTGGTGAACTGGGACCCGAAGCTGAAGACCGCGATCAGCGATCTGGAAGTGGAAACGCAGGAGCTGCAAGGCAGCTTCTGGCATTTCAAATATCCGCTGGCGGACGGCGTCACGCTCGACGGCCCCGGCGTAGGGGGCCAGGACTTCATCGAAGTCGCCACCACTAGGCCCGAGACGATGCTGGCCGATATGGCCGTGGCGGTGCATCCCACGGATGAGCGTTACAAGAGCGTGATCGGCAAGGACATATTGCAGCCGATCACCGGCCGCCGTTTCAAGGTGGTGGCGGACGAGCATGCCGATCCCGAACTGGGCAGCGGCGCGGTGAAGATCACCCCGGGGCACGATTTCAACGACTTCGAAGTGGGCAAGCGCGCCGGGATCGCCCCTGCCGCGATGCTCAACATGCTCGATGCCGAGGCTGCCGTGGTGCAGACCGCCGACGGGCTGGTGCCGGACGAATTCCTGGGCCTGGACCGCTTCGACGCGCGCCAACTCGTGGTCGAGCGGATGAAGGAACTCGGCTGCCTGATCCCGTTTGTGGCGAAGAACAAGGACGGCGAAGAGACCGAGCACGATTCGGAACCGCGCGTGATCCAGACACCGTTCGGCGACCGCGGCGGCGTGGTGATCGAACCCTGGCTGACCGATCAATGGTATGTCGATGCCGAAAAGCTGGCCGTCGCTCCGATGCAGGCCGTGCGCAGCGGCGATATCGAGATCGTGCCCAAGAGCTGGGAAAAGACCTTCTTCAACTGGATGGAGAATATCCAGCCCTGGTGCGTCTCGCGGCAATTGTGGTGGGGCCACCGGATCCCGGCCTGGTATGGGCCTAAGAAGCTCGATGATGGCAGCTTGATTACAAGCCCTGCAGCTCGCGAGGGGCGTGAGATATTCGTTGCCGAAACTGAGAGCGAGGCCAAGGCTCAGGCTCAGAAGTTCTACGGAGACGATTACCAGATTGAGCTTCTGGACCACCCGACCACCTCCGAGGATTACCTGAGGAAGGGCGAGCAGACGATCTACATTTATCGTGATTCCGACGTTCTCGACACCTGGTTCTCTTCCGCGCTGTGGCCTTTCGCCACGCTCGGCTGGCCCGATGCAGAATACGACCCCGTTCGTCCTGAGCCTGTCGAAGGGCGAACGGATGGGGTTGCGCCGCGAACGGGAGAGTGGGGTGAGAATCCCAATATGCTTTCCAAGCACTATCCCAACGATCTGCTGATTTCCGGCTTCGATATCCTGTTCTTCTGGGATGCGCGCATGGCGATGCAGGGCATCCATTTCATGGGCCAAGGCGGACGCCGGTCACTCAAGGACTCCGTGCCGTGGAAGCGGCTTTACCTGCACGGGCTGGTGCGCGCGCCGGACGGGCAGAAAATGTCCAAGTCCAAGGGCAATGTGGTCGATCCGCTGGGCCTGATCGATCAATATGGCGCCGATGCGCTGCGCTTCTTCATGGCCGCGATGGAAAGCCAGGGCCGCGACATCAAGATGGATGAGAAGCGCGTCGAGGGATACCGCAACTTCGCAACCAAACTGTGGAACGCCACGCGCTTCTGCCAGTCCAACGGGATCGGCGCCTCCGATACAGTGGCCGCACCCGAGGCCAAGCTGGCCGCCAATCAGTGGATCATCGGCGAAGTGGCCCAGACCGTGGCCGAGCTGGACAAGGCGATGGCCGATCTGCGCTTCGATGCTGCCGCCAATGCGATCTACCAGTTCACCTGGAGCCGCTTTTGCGACTGGTATCTGGAGCTGATCAAGCCGGTATTCCAGGGGGACGCCGACAACCCGGCAGCGATTGAAACCCGCGCAGTCGCCGGCTGGGCGCTGGATCAGATCCTGGTGATGCTGCATCCCTTCATGCCCTTCATCACCGAAGAGCTGTGGCATGCCCAGGCCGAGTATCAGGGCGGCAAGCGGCCTTACGAGCTGATCCTCGCCAAATGGCCCGAGCCCGACGCGAGCGTCAGCAAGGACGCGACCGACGCGATCGACTGGGTCATCGCGCTGACCACCGCCGTGCGCGGCGCGAAGAACGAGCTGGGCATTCCCCCGGGGGAGAAGCTGCCCGCCTTCTGCCCGGCGCCGTCCGATCTGGCCAAGCGCGTCGTGGAACGCAGCGCGGCGGCGATCGAACGCCTGGCCCGGTTGGCGCCGGTGACCTTCGCCGAAGCGCCATCGGGCGCAGCGATGCAGATCACCGCCGGCAGCGATACCTTCATCGTCCCGCTGGAAGGCGTGATCGATATCGATGCGGAGAAGGCTCGGCTGGAAAAGGCATTGGCCGCATCGCAGAAGGAAGCGAAGTCGCTGGAAGGCAGGCTGGGCAATGCCAACTTCCTGGAACGCGCCAAGCCCGAAGCGGTGGAGAAGGCCAAGGCCGACCATGCGCATCACGCGGCCGAGGTGGAGCGCCTTTCCGCCGCGCTGGCTCGGCTGGGGTGAGGCAGGCAGGCCCCGCCCTGCCGCTTCCCCGCGCCGCGGGGCGCGCCCGCGCTGCATGCAAATCCGACAATGAGAAAGAGCGGTGCAAATCGCGGCTGGCCCGCGAGTCGCTTTCGATTGGCCAATATGTACCTATATCGCATGATGTGGGAAAGATATTTTTACCATTTCGGTTATTTTTATGCCACTGACTTTGGCCGCTACCACTCCGGGAGAGCCCGAAATCTTCGCCTCTTTGCAGGGCGAAGGGCCGAGCATGGGCAGGCCGGTGGGCTTTGTGCGCCTATCGCGCTGCAACCTCGCCTGCCAGTGGTGCGACACTGCCTATACCTGGCGCTTTTCCGGCGATAACCGCCCGCATCGCAGCGGCGAGGATTTCGACCGGGCGGCCAATCAGGTCACCCTCTCCGAAGAGGAAACGGCCGGGAAGATCGCGGCGCTGGACATGCACCGGCTGGTCGTGACGGGCGGCGAACCGCTGCTGCAGGCCCCGGCGCTGGCGCGCATGCTGGCGCTGCTGCCGGGCATGGACGTGGAAGTGGAAACCAACGGTACGATTGCCCCGCCCTCTGCGCTGGACTCAAGAATCGCGCAGTACAATGTCAGCCCGAAACTGGCCCATAGCGGCAACCCGGCCGATCTGGCGCTGATCCCCGAGCGGCTGAGCGAATGGGCGGAAGACCCGCGCGCCTGGTTCAAATTCGTGGTGGCGCAGCCCGGCGACGTGAAAGAGGTGCTGGCGCTGGCCGAGCGTTTCGCCATCCCGTCGCGCCGGATATACCTCATGGCGGAAGGCATTGATTCCGATACACTTGCCCAGCGCGAAGCCTGGCTGGCGCCGCTCTGCATCCGGCATGAGATGAACCTCTCCAAGCGGTTGCACATCCAGCTGTTTGGCGACACTAGGGGAACATGAGTAGCTCCCTAAACAATGCAGAGGCGGCAGAGAAAGCGCCCGCAAACAGAAAGGGAGATCTTACACAAGGCCCGATTCTGAAAACGCTGGTGCTGTTCGCGCTGCCCACGCTGCTGTCCAACTCGCTGCAATCCTTGAACGGCACGATCAATGCGATCTGGGTCGGGCGGCTGATCGGCGAAGCGGCGCTGGCAGCCACGGCCAATGCCAATATCATCATGTTCCTGCTTTCCAGTGCGGCCTTCGGCTTCGGCATGGCCGGCACGGTGCGCATCGGGCAGCGTTTCGGCGCCAACGACCTGGACGGCGCAAGGCGGACCATGGGCACGGCGATGGGCTTCTGCTTCCTGGTCACGATCGCGATTGCGGCCATCGGCCTGGCCATCACGCCCTGGCTGCTGCGCATGCTTTCCACGCCGCCCGAGGCCTTCCAGCTGGCCGTCGACTATCTGCGGATGGTGTTCATTGCGATGCCGATGGTGATGATCTCCATCATTCTGACCATGGGGCTGCGCGGCGCCGGCGATTCGCGCACCCCGCTGATTTTCATGGGCGTTTCGGTGGTACTGCACACGGTGATCAATCCGCTGCTCATCATGGGCTATGGCCCCCTGCCCGCTTTCGGAATTGCCGGATCTTCCCTCTCCATGGCCATTTCCACGACCATCTCCTTCATCGGCATGGTCGCCTATGTCTATGCCAAGGACCTGCCGCTGCGGCTGCGCGGTGCGGAGCTGGCCTATCTCAAGCCGCGCGTGGAAGAGCTGGGGTTCATCATCAAGAAGGGCTTCCCCATGGGGGCGCAAATGCTGGTGATGTCCGCCGCCGGGCTGATCGTGGTCGGCCTGGTCAACCGGGAAGGCATGATGACCACCGCCGCCTATGGCGCGACCATGCAGGTCTTCACCTATGTGCAGATGCCGGCGATGGCGATCGGCGGCGCGATCAGCGCAATGGCCGCGCAATATATCGGCGCGCAGCAATGGGGCCGGCTGCATCACCTGACCCGCGCGGGGCTGATCACCAATGGCGTGCTGACCGGCGCGCTCACGGTACTCCTGCTGCTGTTCGACCGGCCGATCCTGGAACTGTTCATGGGGCCGGAAAGTCCGGCAGTCGACATGGCCCGCCATATCCAGTTCATGGTGGCGTGGAACTTCATCCTCTTCGGCATGACCATGGTGCTCAACGGCACGATGCGCGCTGGCGGCGTGGTGTGGCTGCCGCTCTTCATCCTGGCGATCACGCTCTATCCGGTCCGCCTCGGATTCTATTATCTCGCCTATCCCGCGTTCCAGGCCGACGCGATCTGGCTGAGCTTCCCTGTCGCCGCGATTTCCGGCCTCGCGATGACCGCCTATCTCTATTACCGCACCCCGTGGCGGGAACGCGCCAAGGCCGAAACCGCGGGCGAAGCCGCCGAACAGTCCAATGCCGAAGGCGATCCGGCCGGACGCTCCAACCCCTCGATATAGGCACGCGCATGGCTCTGCCCCGTCCTCCACGCGCGGTGATATTCGACATGGACGGAACGCTGTTCGATTCAGAGAAGCTCTATGCCGAAGCCTTCGCCTGCGCGGCTGCGGCGATCAGCCCAGAGGTCGATCCCGGATTCATCTATCGCACGATCGGATTGCCGCGCCCGGCAACCGTCGCGCTCTATGAGCGAAGCTTCGGGCATGTCGTCCCGGCCGGCACCATGTTCGCTGCCTATGATGCAGAGTGCGAACGGCTGATGGCGTCTGCCCCGGTCGCGCTCAAGCCCGGCGCGCTGGAACTGCTCGGCACGTTGCAGGCACAGGCAATCCCCTGCGCAATCGCGACATCCAGCCTGCCCCGCGATGTGGAGCGCAATTTTGCCGGGCACGATCTGCTGCATCACTTCGCAGAGATCGTGGCGCATGGCGACTACACGGCGGGCAAGCCCGACCCGGAGCCCTTCACTGTCGCTTCCGGGCGGCTCGGCCTCGCACCGGCGGAATGCCTGGCGCTGGAAGATTCGCCCAATGGCGTGCTGTCCGCCAGCGCGGCAGGGACCATGACCGTGATGGTGCCTGATCACCACCCGGCCACCGACGAACACCGGCAGCTATGCTGCCATGTCGCGCAGGACCTGCACGAGGTGGAGCGGTTGGTGGTGGAAGCCCTGCGCAGCTAGGCGGCAAAAAAGAGAGGCAGGGCGCGCCGAAACGCAGCCCTGCCCATCTTCGGCCCTGTGGGCCTCTCCTCTGTTCTTACTTGCCCTGGGCGCGCCAGCGCTGGACGATGCGGTGAACCGCTTCTTCCTCGCCGCCGGAATGCTGCCACAGCTCGACGAAGCTGGGATCTTCCGATGCCGGACGCTTGGCTTCCTCCAGCGTGTCGAAGGAAACGCGGATCGGGATCGAAACACCCTCGCCGCAGATAATGCATTCGCGGTTTCTGAGCGCCGGGATCGAATCCAGGAAGCCACGCGAACCTTCCGGCATGGCCGCCTTCACGAAGGCCTGGTCCCGGTCGTTGTTGAGACGCATGGAAATGATCGTACCGCACTGGGAAAGCACGCCTTCGGCAAGGTCCGAAGGCCGCTGCGTGATCAGCCCCAGCGAGATGCCGTATTTACGGCCTTCCTTGGCGATCCGCGAAAGAATGCGGCCGACCGAAGAATCGTCGGCATGCTTTTCGTTCGGGACGTATCGGTGCGCCTCTTCGCAGACCAGCAGGATCGGGCTGGTCTTTTCCTCGCGGCCCCAGATGGCAAAGTCGAACACCAGCCGGCTCAGCACCGCCACCACGGTAGACGTGATGTCGGATGGAACGCCCGAAACGTCGATGATCGAAATCGGCTTGCCGCTGGCGGGCATACGGAAAATCTTGGCGACAAAGTCGGCCAGCGTGTCGCCCACCAGCATGCCAGAGAACATGAACTGATAGCGCGGATCGGTCTTGAGCTCGTCGACCTTGGTCTTGATGCGCATATAGGGCGCGGACGAGGTCGCCTTGTCCAGCTTGCCCATTTCGTTCTGCAGGATGTTGGTGAGGTCCGACAGCAGATAGGGAATCGGTGAATCGACGGTGATCTTGCCCATCGTTTCGGCCAGGCGGTTCTTGCTGCGCGCCTCCAGCAGACACTTGGCCAGAATGTCCGCGTCTTCCTGGCGGTCATTGCCCGTAGTACTCAGGATGACTTCGCAATGTTCTTCGAAGTTCATCAGCCAATAGGGCATGTTGAGATTGGTGACGTCGAAGATCAGGCCGGTATTGCGGAATGCGGCCGAATATTCGCCGTGCGGGTCGATCATCAGCACATGGCCCTGCGGCGCGGCTTCGCAGATCCGGTGCAGGATCATCGCGGCGCTGGTCGACTTACCGGTACCGGTGGAGCCCAGCAGCGCGAAGTGCTTGCCGAGCATCGCATCGATATAGATACCTGCGCGAATATCGAGGGTGGGATAGACCGTGCCCACCTGAATCGCGGTGCGGCCATCGCTGGCATAGATCTGGCGCAAGTCGGCGCTGGTGGCCGGATAAACCAGGGCGCCGGGAATGGGATAGCGCGTCACACCGCGGCGGAAATTGTAAATCTTCCCCGTCAGGCGTTCCTCGTCGCCTTCGCCCAGGAAGTCGATATTGGCAACGATACTGCCACCTTCGGAACGCCGATCCTGACGCTGGTTCCGCACATTCGCGAGCAGCCAGCCATCGGCGACGCGGATCTTGATCTGGCTGCCGACTTGACCGGCAAGAGCGATCGAGGGATCGGGATCGTCCGCACATTCGGTGATCCGCTGCAGGTCGAGAGCGATCTGGGAGCCGGAGCCTGCAATTTCCAGCACCACGCCGATCGGCTGCGTGCCGTTTTCACTCTCCGCCGCGCCATTGCCCCCCATATCCTGCGGATGGTCCGCAGGCTGGAATTCCGAAAATTGTTCTTTACTCAATTCGTTCATTGTCGGGCCGCCATGAATGTCGAAATTCTGCGCCATCTTGCGCGCAGACAGGCCTATCCGGATGTCGTTAAAATCGCGTCAATGACGCTTCTTCGCCCTAAATCAGGACGAACAGCCGCCCCGCGATCCAGCCCATCCCGATCGAAACCAAAACGGCCAGCAGCCCGTAGAGAAAGCCGTCATTATTGGCGAAATTCACCACGAACCTTTCGAAACCCAGCTTGCGCACCTCCACTCGCGAGACGGCAGAGGCGATCACACGCCCTTGGGTAATGGCGAAGGTTTCTGCAGTGTAAGTGCCCGTCAGAACGGTGGAAGGCAGGCTGATGCGGGCCTGGTAGAGCACCTGCTCGCTCAGCGTCACGCCGTTATCCTGCTGCTTGTAAAGCCCTTCGCGCTGGCGCAGATCGACCAGCCCGGCGGCAAAGCGCGCTTGTTCTTCCGGATCGATGGCCCCCACCGGGGATAGCTGCAGCCAGTCCAGCCCCAATTCATAGATCGCCGCCGTGCGATCATCCACGATCTCTTCGATCGGGCGCGAACTCGAAACCGCGAAGAAAGACGGGGCGGAACGGAAATCGCTGCTGTCGGCATTCACCCAGACGCCCGCCACCTTGCGTTTTTCGCGCAGGCGGATGGATTGTGTGGGCCCTTTCAGCACCACGACGATATCGTAATCGCGCCCCGCGCGGTTCCCGCTCGGGTCCAGAATCGCCCCGAACAGCAGCAGCTCGGTTCCGGTGAAGCCCTGCCGCACCTGGATTTCATGCTGGGAGACTTCGGGCACCAGAATCGGTTCGCGCTGGGCAGTCAGCATCGAGAATGCGAGCAGGGCAAACAGCCCAGAGGCGATCCGCTTGGCGATCCCTACGGCGGCGATACGCGGCGTCATAGCGGCACCACCGTGTATATTTCGTCCGGCCGGTATCCCAGGCCGAACGCCATACGCAGGGCGATAGCCAGCACGATGACCGCCAGAACCAGGCGCAATATCTCCGGCTTCGCCTTCTGCGCGAATTTGGCGCCGAGCTGCGCCCCGGTGACCGAACCGAGCAGCAGCAGCGCCGCCAGCACGATATCGACGGCCTTGGTGGTGAGCGAATGCATCATGGTGGTGGCCATGGTCACGAACAGGATCTGGAACAGCGAGGTGCCCACCACGACATTCGCACTCATGCCCAGAATGTAGAGCATCGCGGGCACCAGGATGAATCCTCCGCCCACGCCCATCAGCATCGTCAGGATCCCGACGACCACGCCCAGAAGCAGCGGAGCGAGCGGCGAGATGTAGAGCCCAGAACGATAGAAGCGCCAGCGCATCGGCAGGCTGGCCACCAGCGGGTGATGCCGACGTTTGCGCGCCGGCGGGGGCACGCCCGTGCGCATCGCCCGCATGGTCTGAAAACTTTCGCGCCCCATCAGCGCCCCGATCGTGCCCAGCAGGATGACATAGAGAATGTTGATGACGGTATCGATCTGCCCGATCGCCTGCAGCAGGCGAAACAGCAAGGCACCGAACACCGTGCCGATCACACCGCCCGCGACCATCACCGCGCCCATGCTGTAATCCACGCCGCCGCGGCGGGTATGCGCAAATACGCCCGAAACGCTGGCGCCGGTCACCTGGCTGGCTGCCGAAGCGGCGGCAACAGTGGGTGGAACCCCGTAGAAGATCAGCAGCGGCGTAGTGAGGAACCCTCCGCCCACGCCGAACAAACCCGAAAGGATGCCAGTGGCGGCCCCAAGCGCGACGATGACCAGCCCGTTGACCGCAAGATTGGCGATAGGGAGGTATACGTCCATTGCAGTTGCTGCCGTAACCCACCCTTGCGGCGGATTAAAGCCACTGCGGCGCGGGTTCCCCTAAAAACCCGCAGCAATCGTCAATGTCGGGCCGCTGGAAGGATTGGCATCGCCGGCGACGCGGAAACGCCAATCGAAAGAAAGCCGCGCCGGAATCCCGCCCGGCCGGGCCCTGATCGTGGCGCTCGGCCCGATATCGAGCCGCTCGGCGCCCTTCTGCGCGCCGCCCCAGGCGCCGCCTCCGGCCCTCAGCAGCAGCCCGCCCATTTCCAATATGTCCCGCTCTGCACGCAATTGCCCATCGGCAAAGGCCGTTGCGAAATCACCGCCGACATAGCCCGCCTGGGCATAAGCCTCTCCTTTGAAGTCCAGCGGCAAATCGAATTCCGGCAACTGAGTGTAGGCATAGGCCGCCGGGCGCCAGTTCATCCGGCCATTCGCATGGGTCCCGCGCATTTCCGCTGCGGCCATGATCGGTATTTCGGGGATCGGGCGCGCGGCCAGCCCCGCAGCCACTTCGCTCTCCCGCGCACCGGCCAGGGCCTTGCTGGCGCGGATATAGGCGTTGGGCCGGTGCGGGCTCGACGGCGCGATGTTATAGCGCAGAACGGCACCCAGCTGGCTCTGCCCATAGCTTCCGCGCCCGGAAGTGACCGCCGTGGTCGTATCCTCACGCAGGAGTAGCCAGGCATCGCCGGACCAGCGCTTGTCCGCTCGCCGGGAAGCCGCGGGCAAAGGCGGCACAGCTCGCGCGGCCTGCGTTAGGCGCTGACTCGCCGGTGAAGCCGCCCCGTCACGCTCGTTCATCGAAGCGGCCATAAGCACACCGGCCGGCCGGTACCTGGCATTCCCGGCGGACGGCAATTCGATGAGCTGGGGATAGGCCACACGGGTGGGCGCCGGACGCAGCGGCACGACTTGCGGATATGCGGCGCGCGCCACTCTGGGGCGAAGGGGCACCACCTGAGGGTAAGGCTTGTCGTGCAGCGGAGGCCCGCCGCCGGGCGAAAGCAGGGCCGCTTGCCGGTTATCCGAACTTTCCGCAGCATATTGTCCGGCAAATGCCAACGGCACAGGCACGGACCGCGCGGTCGAGATGTGCGGATCCCACAGTAAAGTGCGCAGCGCGATCCAGCCGCCCAGCAGCACCACCAGCATGAACACCGGCTGCCCGCGATACCCCGCCTTTGGCGTCATCCGGCTCGTTCGCGCTGCATGAGGGCGGGATGTGCAAGATGCGTGGTCTTGTCCCATACCGGCAGTTTGCCGCCCAGCGTGCCCATATAGGCAAACAGGGCCCGGCGCCCGGCCATGATCGCAATGATGTTTGCCACGGGAATGCGCAGCACCGCGCGCAGCCCCTCGGCAAACCCGTATTCATTGGCAGTGAAGGCGAAGCGCATCCCGGCACGCCAGACGAAACTGGCGAAGTTGATCAGGATCAGCGTGTAGATCAGCGGATCGCCTTGCCACGGGCGGCCGAGCCCGGCCATGTCCGCCGCGCCCAGAATACCCGCGATCACGAGCAGCAGATAGGCCGCCGCCAGCACGATCGCGGTCAACGGTCCGCGCCGGTCGCGCACCCGCATCCACAGCTCCACCGGGCTCGCGATCCAGCCGAGCCGGTCCCAGCCTTGCAGAGCGATGCCGTGGATCCAGCGGGTCTTCTGCCGGACTGCCGCGCCCAGCTCTGCCGGGAAGCAGGCCCGCGTGGCGATCAATTCCCCGTCATCACCGCGCAGGCGCAAAAACTGCGTGCGTGCATCGAGCGCCTTGATCCTGAGGCCCATCTCATAATCCTCGGTCAGGCTTTCGACGGAGAATGGCCCCTCCTGCCCCGGGCGTTCGCCTGCCAGCCGGGCGAGGATTGGCCGGGCGAAGGCACAGCCCACGCCGGCTGCCGGCAGCGCCGCCCCCAACGCATCGCGCACGACCATTGCCTTGGCATGCGCCTCAACACACTGGCCGTTATCGCAATTGCGAGCGAGCCATAGGCCTACCAGGCCCAACCCCACACCCAGATTAGCAATATTGCGTCGATCGCGCCGGCGATCGCGGCCGCTTTTGCGTGCCAGGATGCCAATTTCTCAAGGCGCAGGGTATGCGTGGGAAACACCTAACATTCCTAACATCGTAGGATTTCTGCGGGTTTCAGACATAATATTTTTCTAACATTGACCTAACCATATTATGTTCTCCAACTCTAACCTCACGCCTACAAAAAACCGTGTAAATTCAATGAGGTGATAAAAGTGATCTAAGAATGTTAGGTCAGATTAGGTTTTAGACCTAATATTTTTCCGCCTTATTTTCAGTATGTTATGAGCGATTTGGCGGCCAGGTTAGGAATGTTAGGTGTTTCCCACGCATACCCCCCTCCCTTGGTGCCGGAGGCCGCAGAAATCCGCCCTGCGCGGACGTGCGTAATATTGCATAATCTAAGTTTCCGGCCCGGACGCGCGGCAACACGCGCTTTTCCTGGGCTGTCGCACTGTGGAAGATCTCGGCAAACTGCATAAAAACTAGGCAAAGAAGCCGAAGGCGTGGCGTGGGGGCGAGCGCGGCGCGCTGGGTCCGCGCAGCATCGATCGGCGCAAGGGGCTGCCGACCAGGCGCCTCCGCCCTGGTCTGGACGCCTGCGCCATCGTTCCGCATATGTTCCGCATGGGCAAAGGCACACCGAGTCGGCCGGCATGGGCTGCAAACCTGGGCGCGATGATCGACGGCCGCGTGCTGTGCTCCGCCTGCTGCGATCGGTGCCGCGCCTGGAAGGAAGTCGACCTCGAGCAGCTGGCCCAGGCCAAGGGCCGAGACTACAGCCTATGGGGCAAGCGGACGCGCTGCCGGATCACACCTGGCTGCGACGGTTTCAACCGCTTCTACTGCAACGGCAGGGGGCGCCTGGAACCCATGCGGCATGATTGATGAAATGTTAACTACGCGGTAAAAGCCCTTCGCGGGGGTCTGTTTTTGATTAGGGCATGCGGGAATAGCCTGCACGTAGGGGGTGAAATGCACCAGGCAGTGGTGGCGACTTGAGCGAGGAAGATCCCCGCAAGACGCTTTGGTGGTACATCAAACAGCCCTACGTCTGGATCACAGCAACGGTGGTTTCGCTCGCGCTGGTGCTCACCAACATCAACACGATCCTTCGGGAAGTGCGCGAAACACCAGAAGAATATCGGAAGACATCGAGCCAGTTCTTCAATTGGTGGTACGAATATGATCAGTGGCCCGGCCGATGGACATCGGACGCGCAGGGCTATGTTGACTTGGCATCACTCCACCTTGGCCCAATGACAACCGAGCTCAATCTGGATGTCATGAACGACGGAACACTGACCGGAGTGATCGAGACGCAATCGATTTGCGACGGTGTTCCGTATTTTGAAGAACTCATGATCCTGGGCACGATCACAGGTGCCAATTCAGCCGACCTAGAGCTTTACGCCTATGTCGACGGCCGAAGACTGACCTATGCCACTTTGCGTGCCCAGCGCGACGATTACTTCATGACGTTAATGCCACGCCATGATCAGATGAATTTGTTCGCTGAAGAGACAAGGATCGCCAAAAACCCTGACGATTACATCGGTGAAGTCGAGGGCTCTCCGCTATGTCCGGAGAAATCCTTCAACTTCATAATGGATGCCTACAAGGAACATGAAGCGAATAAGAGCGAATGACCATCGAAGACAATTCAGAAGACTTTGAATTAAGCGATGAAGATGTGGGGCTGCTCGCGCAGGATGTCATCGGCAGTCTCTCTAATCCAGAAATCACTGAAGCATATCTAACGGTTCGGCGCGAATATCGTGAAGCGGCGAAACGTGCTAAGCGAATTTCCAGAGGATCAGCTGGCATTCGATCAACTGGCAATCGAATGTTCTGGTCTTCAGTTTTGTTCACCCGCATTTCAGTATTGGCGGGCAGCGTCGACAAGTTGCTGCCCGATCCGAAGCCGCGTGAGCATTGGGATTTCAGCTCGGTAGCGTCGTTGGTCCGCAATCTTGCAGAGGCGGAGTTGGTATACCAATGGCTTTGCCGAGCCGGTCTTGACGATGATGAACGCCAGGCCCGTTTTATATTATTGCGACTTCACGATTGGGGATCACGCCGGCGGCTATTTCCCGAACAGTTTGGAGACGGCGAAGGGCCATATCTCGACTTACTACGACAATTCGAGGAAAATCCTGTGCTTCAAAAGTACGATGATCGCCGCCGAAAAGTAGCCCAACGGGGCGAGAAGACACCGTTCATACAAGACGACGTGTTGTTGGAAATTGGAGTTGAGCCAGCCCCATTTCGCCGCGTCTATCGATTTCTGTCTCAACATACGCACACAGGCCCTGTCGCATTCGCTCGAATGCACGAACAGAGCCGTGGAACCGGTGTCGAAACCAGGTTGGAAAAAACTTATACAATGTCTGCACTTGGGTTCGCCATCGCGTCACTTAATCGAGCGATCGAGACTCACTTGGATATCTTTCCTGATGCAGAAACCAGGCCTCCGCACTTAACGACCCAGCAGATCACTGCAAATGTTGAGCGGGAGCAGGGGCGCAGCCGAGATAAGCGCAAATCGGGGCGTAATAGATGATCCAAGAACGGAGGCGCCGTTGAAACGAGACATGGACCTGGTGCGCGAGATCCTACTCGCAATCGAGGGCAGCCCGCACGCGATTGTCGGGTTACCGCCCGTAATCTATGGCTATACAGCTCCACAAATCAGCCATCACACGCACATGCTGATTGAGGCGGGTTACCTGCGAGCAGTGGTCGATCGATCGCATAGCGTTACGCCGGACATTCGGCATATCGGCCTCACCTGGCAAGGCCATGAATTGCTAGAAACTATCCGCGATCCAGAGATCTGGAAAACCACGAAGCATGGTGCGGCAACCGTGGGATCCTGGACGATGGGCATGATCGGCACTCTGGCCAAGGCCGCGATCGAGGCCAAGGCCAGAGAGCTCGGATTGATCGGCTAGCCGCAGCAGGTGATACTCAAAACCCTCAATATCTATTTCGCTACCAAATAGCGTCTTCAACCCCACTGGTAGTGAAGCAGGTACGATAATTTGCTTGAGGAAACTCGGTGCAGACAACCTCTGCATCGCCATTCGCAAGCTCCGAGACTAGATTCAGGACTGTGCTATGCCCCGACAGTCCAAGCTTTAATAATTCCGCGACTTTCGCGTCATCATCCCATTGATAACCAATCACGAAGGCTTCGTCACCGATGACGAAATTGACGGTATCACCTTTGGCAACAATCGATTGTACTGAAGAGTCTGCGATCTCAATCTCGGGATTCCAATCCGGCTGATCCGAGTATTCGCTTGGCGCGAAAAAGCGCAAGGCATTGCCGCTCTGGTTCTCAACACCAGCCCACAATTGCCCCATATGTTGTCCGCTGCTCCACCGGAACATTCCAGCCTCGTCCTTCGACGCTAGTATTGCTGGAAGCGTCTCCACATTGGCTTCCGCGTCGATCTCTGCCGGTTCAACCGGATCGACAACAGACACATCACCTGATTCTTCGCAGCCAGTTGCCGTCACCATGGCGCAAAGAGCAGCAGCAACCCGACAGCGCCAACTAAACTTCGCCATTCGAATCCTCGGCTTCTCCGTCTTCATTGTCTGTTGCCGGCGAGGATGTGGGGTAACCCTCACAATTCTTTTGCGCTGCCAGCATATTCAATTCGCGCCGACGCTGGATCGAGCTCTTTTCGGCCGCACCTTTTTCCATTGAATTACCAATGCCAAAGTCACCGAGCACTCCCAACGCGGAAGCTCCATTGAAGCCGGATCCTTCGCGGATCTGTTCGTCGAAGGCATCGACTTTTGACATTTCAATTGCGATGTCATCGCAGTCATAGGCCCGCATCTCCGCAGCCGATACCGGCTGCATGCGGCCATATCGCTTGGTTGCGCAGCCTGACAATGCAACGACTATCAGTGCTGCCGCTATTGATTTGCGATTCATTAGATCCCCCTATTCCCAAAACGAATCGAACTTTGGTCACAGATTGTGATTGAGTCCAGTTCCAATTGAGCAAGCTAATTACTTTAGGAGTGAAGTATCATTCGTGCGATTGTTTAGAGCTAATTTGCGCCTGGCTGCATCATCGGCTGATATTCGCTGTAATTGACCACCGGCAGGCCAGTGATTTCGTTGATCTGGCGCATGGCCTGCATGATCGGCTCGATCTCGTTGAAGAAAAACACGTCCGTTGCACTGCGGATATCGCCGAAGCCGCCATTGTTGGTAGGAATGATGCCCAGCAGCTGGGGCGGCACGCGGTGCGCGGCCAGCATATCGTCGCGCGTCACGTTCTTGATGCCCAGGAACTCGTCCTTCGCGGCAACTTCCGCGATCGGGATGATCTGCACCCCGTCCTTTTTGCCATTGGGCGCGTGAATGAAGAGGTTCTTGAAGTTGCCCACGCCCTTGGCGGATGCCAGCTGCGTGCGGATCGCCTTGGCGTCTTCGTCATTGATCAGCGGCTCTGTCAGCAGGAAGACGAAACCGGCATGCGCGCCGTTCTTGTAGTAGCGCCGGCGGAAGAGCGTGGCGCTCTCATTAAGCAGGCCCGCATTCAGCGCCGACAGCCATTCGGGCAGGCCATAGATCTCCTGCTCCACATCGGGCTCGCGGATATGAACGATCGAGCCAGGGCGGAACTCGTAATCGCCATAGATGCTGCCCATTCCCGTCATTTTCGGTTTGACCCAGAAATAGCGGCCAGGATCCACGCCGACGCGCGTGTGCAGCGCCGGCGCGACCTGGTAGCGCAGCGGCCGCTTCGCCAGGTTGCGGATCTCCTCGAGGAAGCAATTGCCCATCTGCAGGAAGTCCAGGGCGGCGCGTTCATGCGTGGCTGCATCCATCCAGCGCGACGGCACGAAATGCCGCTTCAACAGGTTGAGTTTCAGCTTGATCGCGCTCTGGTGGTGCGGGCTCATGCGATAGCTTTTCGCCAGGCCGCGGAATGGCACCGGCGGCTCGTACCATTGGCCGCAGATCCAGGCGCCTTCGAAATAGCCCCAGAGGTTCTGGCCATCGATCACGCTGACATCGTCGCCAAAGGTGAACGCCTCGATCGAGGTGCTGCCATCGGACTGGACGGCGAGCTGCGAAGATTCGGCTTGTTCAGGCATTTTCGAAGAACTCCACGGTGGATTGGCCGGTGCTGCCATTGTCGGCACCGAGCGGTTCATTGATCAGAGCGTGCATGGTGGCCCAGGCGATATCGGCATGGCCGATCCGCCCGTCGCGGCCGGAAACGTAAGTGATCTGCTTTCCGCTGGCAGTCAGCGCCGGCCGGATCGCCATGAAGGCATCGCGCACGTCGCCCCATTCGATCGGGATCTCTATGCGCCGCGCCCGGAACAGGTTCTGCGCCTTCATGACCATGTGGCCCTTGCCCGAAACCGAATAATCGACCTTGCGGGCCATCGGGAACCACTTGACCACCAGCTGATAAACGGCCGAGCCGAAAACGCTGTTCTCGATCGCGATATCGGTGACATGGTAGCGCGCGGCCATGGCGCGGATCGCCTTGTTCTGGGCTGCGAAGTCCCCGTCCACCCGCTGCTTTTCCAGCAGGCGGAACTTGCCCCCCGGCTGATCGGGCGGCGCGATCGCGATCAGCTGCGCCTGGTCGGCACCTTCATCGTTCGGATCGTATCCCAGCCACACCGGCTTATCGCCAAACGGCCGCAGCTCGGCCGACTTGAAATCCTTCCACTTGTAGAACGCGTCGACCAGGGCCGGCTGCAGCAGCGACCAGGGGAAGGACGATTGGGCATCGTCCACGAACATGCAGAGGAACTTGTTGGCGTAGGCATCGATTGAATAGCGGCGCTGCAGCTCTTCCCGATCGAACAGATCGAAGCCCAGCTCTTCGGCATCGTCGATCGTCACGATCTGGCGCCAGATGCCGTCCGGGCCGACCGCGCCCGATTTCAGCGCCTTGTGGCTGGTATCGAATTTGCGCCGGTCTTCGCGCAGGCGGCCGGCGTTCCATTCGTCACCGCTGAACTTGCCATAGGCTTCATGCGTGACGGTGGACGGCGTCGAGATATAGGTGATGCGGTAGAATTTCTGCGAGGCCATGGCGCTGGCCACTTCCTCGAACCGCTGGAAGCCCGGCAGCCAGAAGGCTTCGTCCAGGTAGACATCGCCATGATAGCTCTGGGCGGTGCGAAAATTGGTGGCCAGGAAGTAAAACCGCACCGGCTCGAGCAGATTGCCGTCTTCGTCCTGGCGGTTGATCACCAGGGGATTGCCTTTCAGCTCCACGCCGCACGCCTGGAAGACGAAGTCCAGGATATAGTCGCGGAACACTTCCGCCTGGTTTTTAGATGCCGACAGGAAGATCTGATTGTTGCCGGTATCCATGCCGCGCATGAAGGCTTCGCGCGCAAAGTACCAGGTGGCGCCGATCTGGCGCGATTTCAGGATGAAGCGGATCGTGTGAGCGCTCGCCTCCCACCAGGCGCGCTGATGGCCGAACAGCCCTTCCTGGAAGAACGCCCGGCACTTTTCGATGTCTTCATGTGTCAGCGCATTCTTGCGCCGCGATCGCTTGACCTTGGCCTCTGGCGAGTTGCGGTTGGCGACATTGGGATTGAGATCCGTTTCGTTCCCGCCATCGGCATATTTGCGCCGGCGCGCCACCCGGTCGAGCTGGCGGTTCAGCAGATCGATCTCTTTGAAGTCGTGGCCGGTCTTCTGCTCTTTGGCGATCAGCGTCAGCAGCCGCGCCTCGAGCCCATCCTCCAGCTTGACATCGGTTGCCGCAGCGTCCCACTTGCCGCGCCGCGCCCAGCTGGCCACGGTCGAATATTTCAGGCCCAGCTCTTCCTGGATCTGGGTTAGCGACCAGCCCCGCCAATAGAGCGAACGGGCTGCGCGCCTGGCCTCAAACGGCACAGGCGGAGCCAGGGCGCTGCTGTCGATCGATGGCGTAGGATCCATGGCACTAGCGAATGTCACTTCGCTGGCCAGTCTGCGCCTGCGTGCACTCCTTAACAGCGCGGCATTGAGGCGGCCTACTTGTCAATGGCCTGCAATTTCGGGCCTTCCCCCCTCATTGCACCGATGCGCCACCCGGCCCGAGCCATTCGCCCCTGGGAGATCCCGATGAAGACCAAGCCTTTCCTGCTCGCCACCTCCGGCAAAACCGTCGACGGCCGGGAGATCAACCCGGACTGGCTTCGCCAGATGGCGAAGAATTACGATCCCAAGACTTACGGCGCCCGCCTGAATATCGAGCATATTCGAGGCCTTAGCGGCACTTCGCCCTTCATGGCCTATGGCGACGTGCTCGAGCTGTCGGTGAAGGAAGATCACGAAGTCGTGATCGCCGGCAAAACCGAGAAGCGCACGGCGCTGTTCGGCATTTTCGAAGTGACGGACGATGCCAAGAAGCTGAACGATGCCGGCCAGAAGGTCTACCCATCGGTGGAGATCGATCTGGACTTCGCCGGCAATGGCGAGGCCTACATGATGGGCTGCGCCCTGACGGACAGCCCCGCCTCGATCGGCACCGATCGCATGACCTTCAATCGCACCGCGCCTGGGCACGAAACCGTGAAGGACAAGGATCTGGGCGGGACGCTGGAATTCGCGGATCCCGAACCCGCCGCCACGGCAGCGGCCGATGAAGTCAAAAGCTTTTTCAGCAAGCTGACCGAATTGGTTTCCGGCACCGCGCCCAAGCAGGAACCGAAAACCGACCCCCAGCCCCAGGAACCGCAGCAATTCGATGCTGCCACCTTCACCAAGGAGCTGGGCGAAACGCTGGAAAACGCCTTCGCCAAGCAGTCCCAGCTCACCAAGTCCGCGATTGATGCGATCGAGGGCAAGGTCGAAGCGCTCTCCCAGGTGATCGAGAACACCGAAGAGCCCGGCCAAGGCGCCCGCCCGGCAGCCACCGGCGCCAGCGGCAACCAGTTCTCGGCCGAGTTCTAAGCCCCTCCGCCCGCCACAAACTTCCTAGCCGCGCCCTTCGTCACAGGACCGAAACGATGAACAAGAAAACCCGCCTTCTCTTCAATTCCTACCTCGCCACCATCGCTTCGCTCAATCATGTCGAAAGCACCGCGCACGAATTCGCGGTGGAGCCGGTCATCGAGCAGAAATTCGAGGAAAAGCTCAAGGAATCGATCGAGTTCCTGGGCAAGATCAGCTTCGAAAACGTGCCGCAGCAGAGCGGCCAGACGCTCGGCCTGGAAAGCGCGAGCTCCATCATGGGCCGCACCAACACGGCCGGCAATACGCGCCGCCAGCCCGTGGATCCGACGGACAACGGCGAAACCAACACCTACGAGTGCAAGCAGACCGATTTCGACTGGGCGCGCAGCTATGCGGCCCTGGACAAATGGCGCCACAAGCCGAATTTCGAGCAGCTGCTGGCCATGGCCATCCTCAAGCAGCAGGGCCGCGATCTGATCATGTGCGGTTGGCATGGCGAAAGCCGAGCCGCCCAGACCGATCGCGACACCTATCCGCTGCTGCAGGACGTCAATGAGGGCTGGCTACACAAAATCCGCACGAACTCGCCTGCCCAGGTGTTCGACGATGGCAATCTGACCGTTCACAGCGACGGCACGGATGACGACGAAACCAAGGCGATCTACGTCAAGGCCGACGCCACCCTGTTCGACGGCAACGCCGCCGCGCATGACGATCCCGGCGGCGCCAGCGTGGCAGAGGCCGATTACAGCTCGATCGATGCCCTGGTGCTCGATGCAGCTCGCCTGATCCCGGAATGGCATGCGGACGATACCGAGCTGGTCGTTATCGTCGGCCGCAATCTGCTGGACGACAAATATTTCAGCATTGCCCAGGCCACCGGCGCCACCGCCACCGAAGTGGAAGCGACCGATCGCATCATCCGCTCGACGAAGACGCTGGGCGGCCTGCCGGCCGTGCGCGTCCCGTTCTTCCCTCCCAATGCCATCCTGATCACGCGGCTCGATAACCTCGCCATCTACAACCAGGAAGGCACGCGCCGCCGGCGCCTGGCTGACGAACCGGAATACAACCGGATCGCCAACTACGAGAGCGTGAACATGGATTACGTGATCGAGGATTACGACCTGGTGGCCCTGGTCGAGAATATCTCGATCGGCGCCGCACCGGCCCGCCCGGACGCATAGGGATACACGAGAGGCGTTGACGGCGTGACCTGCCATCCGGGGCGGCATCGCTAGAGCCAGAAGCATAGGGGGAGAGGCAGATACGGGCCAAGGCCTTCCTGCCAGCGTCCCCCGCCCGCCGCCGGATAGAGCGGGCGCCCCAACAAGAGGAAAGCCGCCATGTTCAGCCCTGCCCTTCGTAACCGTCAAAAGCTGCTCGCCCGCCACTCCGCCCGGAAAGGCGGCAAGCCAAACAAGGCCGCGCCCGCGCCGGCGATCGAAGAGAGCAACCCGGCGACTTCCGAATATCAGCAGCTGCTGGCCAAGCTGCATGACGATCTGCGCGCCCTGTCGGAGATCCAGTCGATCGAAATGCGCATCGAAAAGAAGCGCAGCATGATCCAGGCCTTCCTGCCCTGGTGCGAAGGCGCCCTGTCGATCGAGGAAGGCGCCCAGGCGCCGCAGGATGAAATCCTGGTCACGGTGATGATCTGGGCGCTGGATATCCAGAACTGGGATCTGGCGCTGACGATCGCCGCGCACTGCATCAAGCATGGGCTGGCACTGCCCGAACGCTACAGCCGCACGCTGGGCTGCCTGGTGACCGAAGAGATCGCCGAATACGCGATCCAGAATGAAGGCAAAGTTCCGCACGAAGTGCTGATGCGCGCCCGGCCGGGCGATGGCCCGGAATATGACATGCCCGACCAGGCGCGCGCGAAATTCCACCGCGCCCTGGGCGAAAGCTTCGCCCGCCAGGCGGAGACCTTCGATCCGAAGGCCGAAAGCGCGCCGGCAGGCGGCAAGCCCGCCCTGATCGATTCCGCCCTGTCCGAGCTGCACCGCGCGCTGCAGCTCAACAAAAAGGTCGGCGTGAAGAAACATGTCCAGGAGCTGGAACGCGAAGCCAAGAAGCTCGCGCAGGCTGCTGGCGAAAAGGACTAGCGAGCTCGCCCACGGCGCTCGGGGGCGGTGATGCGGAAACTTCGGGATTTCCCGCAAGTCAGCCGCTGATCCTCACCCCCGTAAACCGGGCGGGCGGCAAACAGGCCCCTAGCGGCAAGGAACCATGAACGACATCATTTCCACCCCACCGGCCCCGGCCTCGCCAGATGGCAGCAAGGTTGTGACCAGTGATTGGTGGCCCGAAATCGATGTGAACGATCTGCGCGACCGGCTGAAGCTGGAAGGCGAGATCCCGCACCCGCGCCTGGTCGAAGCGATCGAACATGCCGTGATCGTGACAGTGGACGAACTGGCCGACTGGCAGAAGGCGAAGAAGGCCGCTGGATTTGAGCGTCTGGAAGACGTGGATCCGGACAATGTGCTGGGCAACCGCACGCGCGAGGAAGTTCTGTTCCTCTCCGCCGTGGCTGCGCATGCCGCCGCGCGCCTGGCCGCGCGCCATCCCGATCTGACCGCCACGCGCGAAGGCAGCGAGCGCGCCGATACGCGCCGCAGCCTGGCCGACAGCTTCCTTTCGGATGCCACTCGCGCGATCCGATCGATCAAGCGTGAACCCGGCACCATGTCGGAGCTGGTCTGATGGCCGCCCAGGAAACCGTAATGAGCCGCGCCGGCGAGACGCTGGATCTGCTGCTGTGGCGGCATCGAGGCCGCACGGCCGGCCTGGCCGAGCAAACGCTGCTGCTCAATCCAGGAATTGCTGACCTTGGCCCGGTGCTGCCCGCCGGCCTTTCGATCGTGCTGCCGGCCGAGGCTTCGGCGCAGCCGCTGCGCGAAACCGTGAAACTGTGGGGATGAGCGAAGTGAGCGACCCATTCCGAGAGATGTCAGAAGGCGCGAAGCATTTCGTCGATGGCATTTCGATAATTACTTGCTTGGGGGCGCTTGTGCAGATTCTGCCGTCGATCGCTGCCGTCCTGACCATCCTCTGGACCGGCATCCGTATCTACGAAACCGAGACCGTTCAGCGGCTGATGCAACGCATGAAGGGGGGAGCCGAATAATGCGCCTTTCCGAGCATTTCATGCTGTCCGAGTTCACCAAGAGCCAGACGGCATCGCGCCTGGGCCTGGATAACACGCCCAGCGACCAGGAAATCATCCGCATGCAGGCGCTCTGCCATCATGTGTTGGAACCGGTGCGCAATCACTTCATGCGGCCGGTGGTCCTCTCTTCCGGCTTCCGCAGCGATCCTGTCAATCGCGCCATCGGGGGATCCCGCACTAGCCAGCACCGCCTGGGCGAAGCCGGCGATTTCGAGATCCCCGGCCTTTCCAACGTCGAGGTCGCGCAGTGGATGCACCGCCACCTGAACTATGATCAGCTGATCCTGGAATTCTACACGCCCGGCGATCCCAATAGTGGCTGGATCCATGTCAGCTGGCGGCCGAACTATCGCAACCAGGAGCTGACCGCACGCCGCGAGCGCCGCTGGGGCCGCTGGAAGACGGTCTATTATGCGGGGCTGCTGCCATGAAGATGCCGAAACCCCGAGACATCATGCGCGGCTGCCTGGTGCTGCTGCTGCTGGTCGCCTTCCAGGTTGCCGTCTTCTGGCTGTTTCAGTTCCCGATCCCCAAGGAGAACCGGGATCTGGTCACCTATATGCTGGGCCAGCTCTCCGGCTTCGTCGGCGCCGGCATCCTGTTCTATTTCGGCACCACGCAATCGAGCCGCGAAAAGTCAGAAGCGCTCGAGCGGATTGGCGAACATGGCGGCCCGCCCAGGGGCGAGCGCCGCGATCGGCGTTGCACGTGCCCGCCCAAACCATCCTTCGGCCATGAAGAGACAGGGGAGTTTCCCGATGACGAAGCTCGTTAAGGCCGTTGCCAAATATCTGGGCATCCAGCCCTGGATCGTGATCGCCGCAGCTGTGGTGCTGGTGATCGCCAGCGCCGGCATTGCGAAGTGCTCCTACGATTCCGCGGTGATCGAGAAGCACACGACCAAGGCGAACAACGAAACCCTGCGCGGCACGATCGAGGCCAATGACCAGGCCGCCAATGAACAGTTGGCCGACCAGCGCGATCTCGAGGAAATCCGGAGGAGTTACAACGATGCGATCTTCAATCCGCCGCCTGGCTCTGATCCCGATGCTCGCGTGCGCTTCGCTTGTGAGCGCCTGCGGCGCTTCGGTCATCGAGAAGCCGATCTACCCGAGAGCTGCCGACATGCAGGCAGTGGTCGCGGAGGAACCGAAGCCGACCCTTGATATCGCCGAGGATCCGGAGGCCGACGCCGACTATTCCGCCAGTCATGACGAATGGTCGATCGGCATCTCCCGCGCCGGCGGCCGTTTATGCCGCTGGTTTGTGAAACAGGGCGCCCCTTACGACTTCTGCCCGGCGAAGCCCGCCAACGAAGACTGATCAGATCTGGAGAACAACCATGCTGGTAAAAATTAGCGATACCGTCCGCATCGAGGATGGCCCCCCGCGCAAGCGCGCCGTGGCGACCGAGGAACTGCTTAGCAACCAGGCGACGGCCGACCACTACCAGGCTAGCCGCGATGCCACGCCCGAAGAGATCGAGGATCCTTCGATCGACACCAAGGGCGGCAAGCGCAAGTTCCTGGACTCGATGGGCAAGCCGATCGAGCTGGGCCAGGAGATGGATTACATCGACTGGAAAGCCCCGCCGGAAGAGCGCGTGTGGAACGTCTATCAGCTCGAGGACGTGCCGCTGAAATCGGCCAAGGCCAAAGGCAAGACGACGCCGAAGTTCATGCCCAAGGGCACCTTCGCCACTTTCGAGGAAGCGAACGACTTCGCCATCACGCTGTAAGCCGCATCCGCATTTGAGCCGCTATCGCCACCAGGGACAAAGCCAATGACCTTCATTTCCGACAACATGCTAGACGCCGCACTGAATTACATGGTCACACATGGCGACCGGATGGATATCTGTTCGCAGGAACCGGCCAACGTCACCGAAGCCACCAGCACATATTCGCTGGGCAACAAGACCGGCGTTTCCGCCGGCGCGCCGGAGAATGGCGACAGCAGCGGCCGCAAGTCCACGATCGAGGCCGTGGCCGGTGGAACGGTTACGGACGAAGATCTGGCCACGCATTGGGGCTTTTCGAAGATGACTGCGACCGCCGAGCTGCTCGTGGCCAATTCGATCGCCAGCCCGCAGAACGTCTACACCGCCAATCCCTGGTCTATGGGCGCCGTTGCGGTGACGATGCCCGATCCGGCCTAAGCCGCGATCGAGACCTGGCTGCGGATCCTCTGCGCGCTAGATCCGCAGCCGCCAGCGCGCGGAGGGAACCGGCCAGGCAATGCCCGCCACAGACTATCAGAAGGGCGAATGGACGCTCAAAGACGGGGCCGGCCTTGCCACCGACAGCTCCGGCAATGGGCATGACGCCACGCTGACAGGCGGCGCCACATGGGAAGATGACGGCGTCTCTACCGATAGCGACGGCGAATATATCCTCATTCCCGACCATGCCGATTGGGACAGCCACGGCACCCGCGTAACGATCCATGTGATCCGCTTCAACGAGCTGCGCGCCGGCGATGAACAGTGCATCGCCGATCGCGACCTGTTCGGCAGCGGCCGCCAGTTTCAGCTGCGCCTGGACAACGATAACAAGATCAACTTCCTCTACCGCTACAACGGCACCAGCGGCACGTCCCCGATCATCGGCACCTATGAGCCGGACGTTGGCGAGCTGCTGCTGATCACGACAATCAAGCGCGCGGACAAGACGATCGCGATCCGCATCAACCAGGTGCAGAACGCAACTGGCACCATTTCCGGCACGCCGAACGACACCAGCGATCGCACGATCAATCTGTGCGGCCGCAACTCGCCCGGATCCGAGAACAACATGGGCGGCGTGATGTATTATTCCGCCTATTATACGGGCCTGCCCGATGCCGATATTCCGGAAGCGGAAGCCATCGCCATGGCCCTTTCCGGCCAATATGCGATCGCACTGACCGGCTCGCCCGTCATGGCCGGCGCGCCTTCAACCGGCACGGCAGGAATCGTCCAGGTGCAATCGCTGCAGGCCGCCGCCGTGGCCGGAGCAGCACCAACGATCGGCACGCCGGCATTCGCCCAGGATCAAAGCCTGGGCGCTGGATCCATCAATGCCGGCAGCCCGGCAGCTGGCACGCCTGAAATCAGCCAGGGGCATGTGCTGGCTGCAACCGCAGTGGCGGCCGGCGCAGCCGCAGCTGCAAGCCCAGCGATCGCCCAGCAGCAAAGTCTGCAGGCGCAATCGGCCGTGGCAGGCATCCCAATCATGGACGCGCCCGCAATCGGCCAGACGCACGGATTGACGCCGGCCGACCTGTCGACCGGGCCGCCGACAGTTGGCAGCCCCACCGTGGCGCAGGATCAGATCCTGGCCGCATTGCCGATTTCCGCCGCCGCCGCCGCTTTGGCCAGCCCAGCGCTGGCCCAGACCCAGAATTTCACCGGCAATGCCATCCAGGGCGATCCGCCGATCGTCGGCCTGGGATCGATGGGAGTTGATCAGGCGCTGGCTGCAGATCCGGTAACGTCCGGCGCGCCGCAACTGGCCCTGGCAACGCTGCTGCAGGATCATGCCCTGGCGGGATCCCCGATCGCCGCCGGCACGCCGCAGCTGGGCAGCCCAGCGATCGCTTCCGAGCATGTCCTGGCCGGCAGCGCCATTCTCGCCGCTGCGCCCGTTCTGGGCAGCGCCGTGCTCTCCCAGCAGCAGGCCCTGCAGGGCCAAGACGTGACAGCGGCCGCGCCCGCACTGGCCGCCGCCTCGATCGTGCAGCTGCAGTCCTTCTCTGCCGGCCTGGTGACGTCTGGCGCCCCGATCGTGGAGACGGCAGAATTTGGCACTGCCGTTAGCTTCTCTGCAGATCCGGTTACGTCCGGCGTTCCACAGCTGACCCAGACAACGCTGCTGCAGGACCATGCTCTGGCGGGATCCCCGATCGCGGCGGGCACGCCGCAGCTGGGCAGCCCGGCGATCGCTTCGCAGCATGGGCTGACAGCCACCGGGATCGAGGCCGCGCCGCCGCTGATCGCATCCGGTCTGCTGGCCCAGCACCACCTTCTGGCAGCGGAACCCATATTCGCGGCCGAGCCGATCGTGGGAACGGCCGCCCTGGATCAAAAGGGACTGATCCCGTCCTGGCGCCAAGCAGTGGTCGAACCGCTGCTGCGCTACGCCGAAGTGGAAGAGCTGATCCGCAGCGCGGCCGTTTAGAGAGACAGGAGCAGAGCAATGCGCGATATCAAGTACGACCCGAAGGATCCGGATGACGTGGACAATTTCCAGCTCGACTGGAAAAAACGCGTGAAGGATCCGGACGTGATCGTCGATAGCACCGCCGCCCCGGCCGAAGGGGACGAGTCCGGCGTGGTGATTGTAAGCCAGAACTATATCGGAACGGTGCAGACCGTCCGCGTTTCGGGCGGGATCCCCGGCACGACTGCCCGCATCACCTGCCACATTGTGACGGCAGAAGGGCTGGAATGGGACCGCACCTTCCAGACCCGCATCAAGGAAGCCTGACATGCTTAAGCCCGACAGCCTGCGCAGGAAGCTGACCAGCGCCTTTCCCGAGCTCGAGCGCAATCCCAACCGCCTGCGGCTGTGGATCGAGGAAGGCCATATCCGCAGCCATGCCGGCATTGTTGAAGTGGGAGACAATCTGAACTTCTCCCTGGAATACACGCTGACCGTGGTGATCGAGGAATGGACGCAAGAGACAGTGCTGATCTGGATCACGCTGATCGACTGGTTGCGGATCCACCAGCCCGAACTGCTGCAGCCCGCGAACTCAAAGACCGCCCTGCCCTTCGAGGCCGATCTGATCTCGAACAAGGAAGCCGATATCAGCTTCGATCTGACCCTGACCGAAGTGGTGCGGACCACGAAGCGCGAAGATGGCGGTTTCAACATGCAATTCGTTTCCGAGCCGGATCCGCTGATGCCGGACGCTGTGCCCATGATCCCGGATGGCGAGCCGCTGAAAGTGATCAGCCTGCGCGATGATCAGCTGGTACCCTGATGGCCCGGGAGAACGGCCTGGAAGCGATCGAGCCCTTCATTGGCGAATTGATCGAGGCAGCCGCGCCCAGGCAGCGGCGCAAGCTGGTCGACAAGCTGATGCGGGCAGCCAGGCGCGCGAATGCCGACCGGATCCGGCGCAATATCGAGCCGGACGGTTCGAAAATGGTGGCGCGCAAGAAGCGGAAGGAAAAGCGGGGGAAGATGTTCCGGCGTCTGGGCAAGGCGCGCAATCTGAAGATCCGCGCCACGCCCGATCGCGGCGAGCTGCATTTCGGCAATCCCAATGTGGAAGACACGGCCGCGACCCATCATTTCGGCCTGGAAGGGTTTGTCGGCAAGACACGCGAGGGGAAGATTATCCGCACCCGGTACGATGCGCGGCGGCTGCTAGGCTTCGGCAAGGAACAGGACGAATTGCTCGATGCGGTGCTAGAGCACTACGGCGAAGGCGGTTGAGGCAGAGCAGTAATGAGGCCATAGCCGACGATCGAGCAGCCCAAGACGAATAGCATTGTCGATGCTAGTCCAAGACGACGCGGCCACCGCTTGTTCCGTCGCACTTCGGCCAAAAAGTCGAATGTTCGCATTTCCTCTTCGCGATCGCGCAGCCCGAAATATTCAACCTGGCGCCAGTATTCAGAAGCCGAACCCACCGGTCGGCCATATCTGTCCGCGCTGCTTGCCGAAATGAGCGCAATTACCATCGGCAGAATCAAACCGACAACGAAGCTAGCACCGCCGATGAGTTGACATGTTGCCGAGATTTTCAGTTGTCCGATCGCGATCGCGCCGCCGGCATTGATGGCGAGCAAGGACGTGATGATCCACTTTGTAAGCGCCGTGGAGATCTCTGACGATGTCTTACGGATCTCGTCGAGTATCTGCTGCTGCGCCTTTGCCAACACGCGATTGTAGCCAGGCTCGACATTGAGCTCCTCCTCTGTCGGGTACGCTTCTCGAAACTCGGCTGTGCCCGGCATCGACTGCCGATCATTTTGAGATCTCTCTGTTTGACCGAGTCTGGCCGCGACCAAGCCCCAAATCCGCTTCAGCATCGCCAGTATTCCTTGCCCATACGCTTCACTTTTGAGCTTCTCTACTGCGCCCTGCGTTCGTCCAACACGCTGTCGCGGATCTCGCAATCTTCCCCGATCTGGCTGCGCAGTTCCATCTCGACCGCGCGAATCTCCCGCCAGTCTCGGCAATAGTCGAGCGATCGCCGGGATCCGGGAATCTCCCGCCCGTCCTGGTCGACAACGTAGAAATAGCGGTCCATGTGCTCAAGCTGCCCCAGCACCGGCCGCAGGGCAATAGGCGCTGACCTGCGCAACCACGCCTTCTCCTTACCGCGCCGCCATTGAGGTGATCCGCTGGCCTTTGCGCGATGTGCTGATCATCGGATGGCGGCATGCTATCCGGCAACACCTCGACCACCACGGCGATCGATCTCTCTCGCCTGACGCCACCCGACATTGTCGAGGATCTGGATTTCGAAACGATCCTGGCGGATCTGCAGGTCACGATGACCGAGCTCTGGCCGGAATTTTCCGCCACGCTGGAAAGCGAGCCGGTTCAGAAGCTGCTGCAGGTGATGACCTGGCGCGAATTGATCATGCGCCAGCGCGTGAACGAAGCGGCCAGGGCCGTGATGCTGGCCTATGCCGCCGGCGCGGATCTGGACAATCTGGCCGCCCTGGTCGGCGTTGAGCGCCTGACCATCACGCCGGAAGATCCGGAGGCCGGGACGCCGGCCGTGATGGAATCCGATATCGAACTGCGCGAGCGCGTCGTGCTGGCGCCGGAGAGCTTCACCGTTGCCGGGCCAACCCTGGCCTATGTTTTCCATGCGCGCACCGCCCATTCGGACGTGCTCGATGCCTCTGCCATCAGCCCCGAGCCCGGCGAAGTCCTGGTCACCGTGCTGTCCCGCGAAGGCAATGGCGAACCGGAAGTGGAAGTGCTGGAAGCGGTGGAAGCCAGAGTGAACAGCCGATCGGTGCGGCCGTTGACCGACCTGGTCACCGTGCAGGCGCCCGAGATCGTCGACTATACGATCGAGGCGCAGATCTATCTGTTCGTCGGCCCGGATTCCTCTGTCGTGCTGGAAAATGCGCAGCAGGGCGTGGAAGCCTATGTCCAGCTGGTGCGAAAGCTGGGCCGCGATATCACCCGATCGGGCCTGTTCGCCGCCCTGCATGTGGAAGGCGTGCAGCGCGTGGAGCTGGCCGAACCTGCAGACGACATCGTGCTGGACGATACCCAGGCCGGCAATTGCACCGCCATCACCCTGGAATTCGCCGGCAATGACGACTGACGCGGATCTGCTGCCACCCAATGCGACCCCACTGGAACGGTCGCTATCGCTGGCCAGCGCGCGCCTGGGCGCTGTGCCGGTGCCGCTTCGCGAATTGTGGGATCCCTGGGAATGCCCGTTGGAGCTGCTGCCCTGGCTGGCCTGGTCGCTTTCGATCGAACGCTGGGAAGCGGATTGGAGCGAATACAAGAAGCGCACGGAAACGGCCCGCGCGATCGAGCTGCAGCGCCTGAAAGGCACGCCGGCATCGATGGACGAATTGCTGGAAAGCTATGACCGGCTGATCCGCCTGGTCGAATGGTTTCAGCAGGATCCGCCGGGCGATCCCTACACCTTCCAGGTGATCATCCCGATCGACGGCACGCTGACCGCCCGCAGCACATCGGCCTTCGCCCAGCAGATTGTGCGCGACATTTACCGCACCAAGCCGGCCAGGGCGCATTTTGAGCTGTGGCTCGAGCTGGCATCGAAGGCGGGGATCAACTTCGCCCCGGCCGCCCACACCACCGTTTTCCGCCGCCTGACCATGCGTGCGGCAACCGGCCTGGATTTCGCCCTGATCGCCGAAGACGGCCAGCTGCTGCTGGATGAAGACGGCAACACACTCGAGGTAGGCTGATGGAAGCGCTCCCCCTGACAATCACCGATGCCGGCCTGGCGGCCATGGTGGACGCCGGCGGCGGCGGCATCGCGGCCATTACGCTGACCGAGATCGGCCTGACCAACACCGCCTTTGTTGCCGCGCCCGACATCGAGGCCCTGCCAGACGAGATCAAGCGCCTGGACACGATCAGCGGCACATCCGTGGACAGCCAGACCCTGCACATGACGATGCGGGACAATTCCGACGATGAATACGCCTTCAACGGCTTCGGGATCTATATGAGCACCGGCGAGCTGTTCGCCACCTATAGCCAGGCCGACCCGATTGCCGCGAAGGCGCCCGTGAGCCTGGTCTATGTGGCGTTCGACATGAAGCTGTCGGCCGAAGTGGCTGACATCTTCGAATTCGGGGACGCGAACTTCCTCAATCCGCCGGCAACCACGGACACAGCCGGCGTTGCCTATCTGGCCACCCAGGCGGAAGTGGAAGCCGGCGAAGAAGGCAGCAAGATCGTGACGCCCGAGCTGCTGGCGGCCGTCTATGTCGCGCTGGCCCAGCTGGGTGTGGCCAATGGCGTCGCCACCCTGGGCGCGGATGGCAAACTGGCTGCAGCGCAGCGCCCATCGATCGACGCGATCGACGTGTTCGCCGTGGCGAGCGAGGCTGCCATGCTGGCACTGGACGGCACCGCCGGCGACTTCGCGGTTCGCACCGATACCGGCACCGTCTATATTCTGCAGGAAGTCCCTGCCAGCGTGCTGGGCAATTGGGTGGAGCTGAACACGCCCGCCCCCGTCACCAGCGTGAACGGAAAGACCGGCACCGTTGCTCTGATCCCAGGCGATATCGGCGCAGTGCCGACCGGCCGCACGGTAACTGGCTCCGGAATTGCCACTGGCGGCGGCGATCTTTCCGCCAACCGCACGATCGACGTGCCCAAGGCCAGCCAGGCAGAGGCTTCTGCCGGCGTGAACGACAGCAAGGCCGTGACACCCTATGCCCTGGCTGGCGCATTGGCCGCGATCGGCGCCGGCGTGCCAACCGGCCGGCAGATCACCGGATCCGGCCTAGCGACGGGCGGCGGTGACCTCTCGGCCGATCGCGCAATCCATGTGGCCATTGCATCTGCGGCCGAGGCCTGGGCAGCCGCAATCGACAACAAGGCGGTCACGCCGGCGGCATTGGCCACGCTGGTCAGCCAGATTGCCTCCAAGGTTCCGACTTCCCGATCGATCAGCACCTCTGGCCTGGCGTCTGGCGGCGGCAATTTTAACGCCAACCGCAACATTAACGTGCCCGCAGCCAGCGCTGCCGAAGTGCTGGCCGGATCCATCAACAACAAGGCGGTGACACCGGCATCGCTTTCCGGCCTGATCGACATTTCCGGCAGCGGATCGACCCTGATCATCAAGGTCGGCTCGGCAATCCTGCAGATCTTCGCGGGCTATGCCGGCGCCAACGGATCCACCACCATCACCCTGCCCGAGAGCTTCCCAAGCACTTGCGTGGCCGCATTCTGCAATGGCGGCCTGACTGACACCGGCGCCCAGGACAATGGCCCCTATGTCAGCAGCAAAAGCGCCAACTCGGTGACTGTGTTCAACGCCACCAACGGGACTGCGGTGCAGATCCTGGCGATCGGCAAGTAGCGGAGCAACCCATGGCCAAGCATCGATATTTCAGCCCCAGCAGCTGCGGCTTCTACTCCACTGTCGTGCATGGGCAGAACCTCCCGGCAGACGCCGTCAAGATAACCGAAACCGAATATCTGCGGCTGCTGCAGGATCAGCAGGAAGGTAAAACCATTGTCGCGCGCGACGGGCTGCCCTGCGCCGTGGATCCCGATGATGACCTGGAAATGCTCGGCCAGCGTAACCGCGTGCAGCGAGATCGGCTGCTGCGCGATGCCGATTGGACCCAGCTGCCCGACAGCCCGCTATCGCCTAGCCAGCGCGCCGAATGGGCCGCGTACCGGCAGCAGCTGCGCGACATAGATCTGGACCGCAAGTTGCTGGAATCCGATTGGCCAACCCCGCCTGCAGGAGCTGCCTGATGCCGAAGCTTTCCTCCTACGATCCTGTCGAGGATATCAATGACAGCGAAATCGTTATTGGCATTCGCGAGGTGTCGCCCGGCGTTTATGCCACCGTTACGATCCCCCTGTCCGTAGTCATGGCCCAGCTGGACGGAGCAAGCTTCGACAACATTGCCGGCACACCGGGCGAGAATGCCGCCCTGGCGGCCGTGCTGGACGCTCTGGCGCCCAAGGCCAACCCGGCGCTGACTGGCACCCCTACGGCGCCCACAGCGGCCGGAGGGACGAATACAGCGCAGATTGCGACCACGGCCTTCGTCAAGGCGGCGATCGACGCGTTGGCAGACGCTGCGCCTGGCGCGCTGGACACGCTGAACGAACTGGCAGCGGCTCTGGGGGACGATCCGAACTTTGCCGCGACCATGACGGCCGCATTGGCAGCAAAGGCTGATGCGGCATCGGTCACCGCCTCGCTGGCCGCGAAGGCCAGCCTGACCGGTGCGGAGACGTTGGAGAACAAGCGGATCACCAAGCGCGTGGTGCCGGCCGGATCCACCAGCGGCGGCATGACGCCCAATGCCAATACGACCGACACGTTCAAGGCCACCGGGCTGACCGGCAATGTCACCATCAATGCCCCTAGCGGAACGAAGACGGACGAACAGCAGCTGATCATCCACCTGGACGATAACGGCACGTCGCGCACGATCAGCTGGAACACGGGCGCCAATGGCTTTCGCGTGGCCAAGAATGTCACCCTGCCGACTGCTACAACGGCGGGGAAGTGGATCCGCGTCTGCTGCATCTGGAATTCCGCGGACAGCCGCTGGGACGTTGTCACCGTGGTCGAGCAGGCCTGATCCATGAGCCAGTTCCTGCGCCCGGATAGCACCATCACATCATTCCAGATCGGTGCCGGCGATCACACTTCGATCGACGAAGCGGTGCCCAACGATGTCGATTTCGTGAGGACTGTAAGTCTTCGCGACAACGACGATCCGGCAGTCTTCGAGTGTGGCCTTTCCAACCCGGAAGGGCCGCCGCAGGCCGGCGTCTCAACATTCCGCTGGCGCGGCTATGAGGACAGAGACGGCAGCTACTGTAGGGCAAGTATTTACCAGGGCGCGGTGCTGATCGATGAAATGGTGCAGGACATGCCGTCGGTCGGGATCCTGGATTTCAGCTTCAATCCCGACATGTCCGCCGTGACGGACTGGAATGATCTGCGCGCCCGCTTTACCATCTGGGTGCCCAACAAGGCGGGCGAACGGCAAGCCCGGATCTATTGGGCAGAGCTGGAAGTCCCGGACGCGATCGCCGCCGGCGCGATCATCATGTTCTAGCCGCCGCCCTCATTATCGCAGCGCCAACGAGGCCGCACGCTGGCGCTACGCGCCGCGATGCGCTTGCGATCCCTGCCATGCAACCTGCCGGCCCCATGTCCGATCATGTCGAAGATCCAAGCCAGATCCTGCGCGTGGGCAAGGTGGTCGGCGTGGACCTGGAAACGGCGCTCTGCACCGTACAGATCGGGGATCCCGACGCGGAAGACGTAGAGACGGCCGAAATCCAGTGGGGCGTGATCCGTGCCGGCGAAACCATCGTGTGGAGCCCGCCCAGCCCAGGCGAGCAGATCCTGCTGTTCTGCCCTGGCGGCGATATCGCCCAGGCCATCCCCTTCGGCGCGCTCTACAGCACCGAGTTCCCCGCGCCTGGCAGTGACGGCCGAGAGTTCATCCGCTTCGGCGACGGGGCGGAGATCGGATACGATCCGGGCGAGCATCACTACGATATCACCCTGCCGGCCGATGCGACCGCCCATATCGAGGCGACAGGCGGCCTTTCGATTCATGGCGACGTGACGATCGACGGCGACGTGCTGATCGAGGGTGACACCCAGGCCAACGGCACGATCGACGCCACCGGCGACGTGACCGGCAACGGCACCAGCCTGCACAGCCACACGCATTCCGGCGTGACCAGCGGCGGCGGAACTTCGGGGCCGCCCGTATGACCGGCGCGCAAACCGGCATGAATCGCAACGGCGGCGGCCAGATCTCCGGCGTTGAACATCTGGCGCAGTCGATCGGCGATATCCTGACCACCCCGATCGGCAGCCGCGTGATGCGGCGCGATTATGGATCCATGCTCTTCGAGCTGCTCGATCAGCCGCTGAACAGCGCGACCAGGTTGCTGGTCTATGCCGCGACCGCCGGCGCCATCCGCCGCTGGGAACCCCGGATCAACGTCAAGCGCGTGAGCCTGGCAGTGGATCCCGACGAAATCGGCCAGGCCGAGATTCGCATCGAGGGCGAGCGAACCGACCTGCCGGTGCCGAACGAACGCATCGTGCTTTCCATCCCGATCCGGACGGGCGGAGCCAGTCCCGTCCAGGCCAGCTAGGCCGCATTTCAAAGGAGCATTCCCATGGGTCTTCATGGCATAAAGGTAAACGAACTGACGATCGGCACCCGCGCGATCACGCCGATTTCGACTGCGATCATCGGCCTGCTCTGCACCGCGACCGCACCCGAGGGGGACGCGGAAGACGCGCTGGACGCTGCCTTCCCGCTGGATACGCCGGTGCTGGTGACGGATATTCGCCGCGCGATCGGCCTGGCCGGAACTGGCGGCACATTGAAGCCCGCCCTGGAAGCGATCGCCGACCAGTGCAGCCCCACCCTGGTGGTGGTGCGCGTGGCAGTGGGCGCGGACGATGATGAAACCGAAACCAACCTGATCGGCGATGTGTCGGCCGAGAATGTCTATACCGGCATGAACGCCTTCCTGGCGGCGCAGGCGCAGCTGGGCGTTCGCCCCCGCATCCTGGGCGTACCTGGTCTGGACAATCAGGCCGTGGTGACGGCCCTGCTGCCAATCGCCAAGCAGCTGCGGGCCATGGTCTATGCCCAGGCCGTGGCGGACGATGTCGCTGCAGCGATCGTCTATGCCGGCAATTTCAGTGACCGCGAGCTGATGCTGATCTGGCCGAGCTTCGACAATGAATTTGCCGGAGATACTACCGCCCGTGCGCTGGGCCTGCGTGCCAAGATCGATCAGGAGATCGGATGGCACAAGACGCTGTCCAATGTCGCGGTTTCCGGAGTGACCGGCCTGGATCGCGATATCGGTTTCGACATTCTGGGCGGCGATACCGACGCCAAGCTGCTGAACGATGCCAAGGTGACCACGCTGGTGCGCCATGAAGGCTATCGCTTCTGGGGCAACCGCACCCTTTCGGACGAACCGCTGTTCGCTTTCGAGAGCGCAACCCGCACTGCCCAGGTGCTGAAAGACGAAATTGCCGAGGGGCTGACCTGGGCGATCGACAAGCCGCTGACCAAGGTGCTGGTGAAGGACGTCATCGAGACGATCAATGCCCGCTTCCGCCGCCTGGTTGCCCAGGGGCGGCTGATCGGCGCGAATGCCTGGTACGATCCCGCGCTGAACGAGGAGGCGGATCTGGCCGCCGGCCAGCTGGTGGTCGACTTCGACTTCACTCCCACCGCGCCGCTCGAGGGACTGACCCTCAATCAGCGCATTACCGACCGCTATTACGCGAGCTTCGCCGACCTGGTCGCCTGATCGCGACCAATCGGCCCAGCCCCCTTGTTCTGACCCGACAGAAGGATTTCCGCCATGCTACCGCACAAGCTCAAGAACATGAATTTCTACCTCGAAGGCGTGGGCTATGCCGGCGAGATCGGCGAACTGACCCCGCCCAAGATCAGCCACGCGACCGAGGAATGGCGCGGCGGCACCATGCTTGGCCCGGTGCAGATCGACAACGGCCTGCAGGCCCTGTCCATGGAATGGACGCTGGGCGGCAACGTCCCCCAGGTTGTGACCCAGATGGGCGAAGGGGCGATCGACGCATTGCTGCTGCGCGCCCTGGGCGCTTTCCAGTCCGACACCGATTCCTCCGTCCAGGCTGTCGAGCTGGTTATGCGCGGCCGCCATACCGAGCTGGATCGCGGAACCTGGAAGCCAGGAGACGATACCGAGAAGAAGGTCATGACTGCCCTCACCTATTACAAGGAAATCGTCGACGGCGTGGAGATCATGGAAATCGACATGCTTGCCGGCGTCTACATCGTGGGCGGCGTGGATCGCTATGCCGCGATCCGCGAGGCCATCGGCACCTGACACCTAGCTTCGCCGGGCGGGGCTAAGCGGCTACCCGTCCGGCGGGGACCGTTCTAGCCGCGATCGACCAACACCAGAAGGATAGCCGCTATGACCGAAAAAGCCCCTGCAGATGCAGCCCCGGCCAAGATTGCCATGGAGACCGTTACGCTCGAGACGCCGATCATTCGCGGCGAAACGTCGATCGCCGCGGTGCAGTTGCGTAAGCCCAAGGCGGGCGCCCTGCGCGGCCTGCAGCTGCAATCCGTCCTGCAGGGCGATGTCAACGCCATGATCACCCTGATCCCGCGCATAACCGAGCCGCCGCTGCTGCAGCAGGAGGCCGAGAACCTCGAGGCCGAAGATCTCGCAGCCCTGGCCGCAACGGTGATGGGTTTTTTTATGTCGAAGGCGGATCAGGCGGCATTGGCGCAAATGATGGGCCAGGGAGCAACGCCGGAAGCGTCGACGAGCTGATCGCCGACATCGCCTTCGTGTTCAACTGGCCGCCTTCTGAATTGTTCGAAATGACGCTGGAAGAGCTCGAAATGTGGGCGACCCTGGCCGGTGACCGATACGAAGCGAACATGAAGGTGCTGCTGTCGCCATGGACAAAAAGCTAGCTCTTACGATCCTGCTGACCGGCAGCGACAAGCTGTCCGGGACGCTCAAGAAGATCGTTGGCCTGGGCAAGTCCGGCGGGCAGGCGCTGGGCGGCATGCGCCGCGAAGCGAAGGATCTGGACCGGCAGCTGGGCGAAGTCCGGAGGGAGATCAGCAGCACCTCCGGCAATGTGACCGCGCTGGTCAATCGCGAGCGGGAATTGTCGGCAGCGGTCGACCAGGTCAATCAGCGGCTCGAGCGCCAGAAGCGCCTGCTGCAGATCGACAACAAGGTTTCGAAGATGCACGCCCAGGCCGATCGCTACATGTCGGCCGGGCAGCAGAACATGATGGGCGGCGCCTCGATCCTGGCGCCGTTCGTCCTGGCGTCGAAGGGCGCGATGGAATTTTCCAGCGGCATGGTGGATCTGCAGCAGAAGGCAGAGCTGTCCAATGCCGAGCTGGTCATCATGCGCGGCAATATCCTGGCGGCCGCAGAGGCCAGCCATCAAATGCCGGAAGACATGCGCGAGGCCGTGGACGTGCTGGCCGGCTTCGGCATGGACGCCCGCGAGGCAGTGAAGCTGGCGCAGCCGATCGGCCGCCTGGGAACCGCCTTCAAGGTGAACCTGGCCGATGGCGCGGCCGCTGCCTTTGCCAATATCAACAACCTGAAGGTCGCCTCGAGAGATACCGGCAAGGCTTTCGACATCATGGCGGCCGGCGGCAATGCCGGCGCGTTCGAAATCCGCGACATGGCCAAGTGGTTTCCCAAGCTGACTGCCCAGGCGCGCGCCCTGGGCCAGCAAGGCACGGGGGCCGTGGCGGATCTGACTGCAGCGCTGCAGATCGCCCGAACGGGCGCAGGCTCGGCCGACGAAGCCGCGAACAATGTCAGCAACCTGCTGGCAAAGATCAATGCGCCCGGCACCATCCGGGCCTTCCAGAAGAATTTCGGCATCGATCTGCCGGCCGCGATGGAGGCGGCCTATCGCAAGGGCAAGACGCCGATGGAGGCGATTGCCGAGATCACGCAAAAGGCGACCGGCGGCGACTTGAAGCGCCTGGGCTTCGCCTTCGAAGACATGCAGGCCCAATCGGCCCTGCGATCGCTGATCCTGAACATGGAAAAATATCAGTCCATGCGCAGCGATATCTCCAAGGCGGAAGGCACCGTGGCCAGCGCGTTTACCCAGCGCGAGCTGAATGACGGCATGGACATGTGGAACAAGTTCACCGGCCGTATGAGCGAGACGTTTCTGGTGCTGGGGACGAAGCTGCTGCCCGTTGCCTCGCAGTTCCTGACCATCCTGGGCGGCATGGCGGCCAAGGTCGGCGATTTCGCCCAGGCCAATCCGGAGCTCACCACCGCGCTGCTCCACCTGGTCGCAGGGCTAGGCGCCGCCAAGCTGGGCCTAGGCGCCTTGCAATTCGCCTTTGGCGGGCTGCTGAAACCGATGGCGACCGTCTGGGGCTGGTGGATGAAGTTCCGCACCCTGGGCACGATCGCGGCCGTCTTCCCCAAGGCGGCGAAGGCCATGCTATTCCTGCGCACCGCCACGATGTTCCTGGCCAAGGGCGTCATGAAGGCGGGGCTGATGATGATGGCGAACCCGGTTGTCCTGGTCATAACGCTGATCGTGGGCGCGCTCGCCCTGGCCGGCTATCTGATCTATCGCCATTGGGACACGATCAAATCGGCCTTCAATGCCGGCATCGCCAAGCTGGGCGAAGCGTGGACCTGGCTGAAAACCACCTTCATGCGATTCCCCGCCCTGTTCGGCCCGATCGGGATCGCGGTGCAATTCATCATCCGGCATTGGGACTCGATCAAAGCGGTCTTCAATGGCGGGCTCAATTTCCTCTCCACCTTGCCCGAGAAGATGCTGTCGCTTGGCAAGGCGATAATGGCAGGGCTGCTGAACGGGATCGATCCCTTCGGGCTTCGCAAGCACCTGCTGACCGTGGCGCGCAACGGCATCAATGCGTTCAAGGATTTCTTCGGCATCCGCTCCCCATCGAGGCTGTTCATGCAGATGGGCGGCCATTTGAACGAAGGCCTGGCGCGAGGCGTCGATCAGAGCGCGAAACGGCCCATTCGATCGGTCGGCCGCGTAGCTGCCGGCCTGGCAGGCGCAATGGCCGTGGGATCCGCGCCAGCGATGGCGGCCGGCGGATCTGCACCTGGTGGGGGCTCGGCTGCGAAATACGAGATCCACATTCACCAGCAGCCTGGCGAAGATCCAGAGGCGCTGGCCAAGCGCGTAGCAGATGAGCTCGAGCGCAGGCAGCGCGCGGCACAAAGGGCGGGATATCGCGATGCCTGATTATGGAACGCAAAAGATGGCGACGATCGGCATGTTCGTGTTCGGCCTGGACACGCTGGCCTATCAGGAGCTCGAGCGGCGGACGGACTGGCGCTGGGCGGCAACGCCCCGCTTCGGCGCTCGCGATGCCCTGCAGTTCACCGGCCCCGGCGTGGACAAGATCACGCTGAACGGCGTGCTGGTGCCGGAAGTGGCCGGATCCTATTCCGACATCGAGAAGCTGCGCGAAATGGGCGACACGGGCGAAGTCCAGGACGTTGTCCTGGGCGATGGCACGGTGGTGGGCCAATATGTGATCATGGCGGTTGACGATCGGGCGCAGAACATCCTGCAGGGCGGCCGCGCCAGGCGATACGATTTCGCGGTGGATCTCTTGAGGCATCAGGAATGACGATCGCGAACCGCGCCGGCTTCAAGCTGGAAGTCAATGGGATCGACTATGCGGCCGACATCGTGCCCCGCCTCACTACGCTTTCACTGATCGAAAAGCTGGGCGAGCAGGCCGACACGCTCGAGCTGATACTGTCAAACCATGATGGCAAGCTCGCCCCGATCAAGCGTGGCGTTTATGCCACCCTTGCGCTGGGCTGGACGGCCGGCGACTCCGTTCCGAACGGCCTGGTCGAAAAGGGCAAGTTTCTGGTCGACGAAGTGGAGAAGAGCGGCCCACCTGACACCTTGCGGATCCGCGCCCGATCGGCCGACCTGACAGGATCCTATCGCAAGCGCCGGGACAAGGGCTGGAAGAATACCACCCTGGGCGCCGTGGTGAGCGAGATCGCCAAGGCGAACGGATACCAGGCCCGCGTGCATGCGGATCTGACATCGATCGCCCTTCCCTCGATCGAGCAGGCAGCGAAGAGCGATGCGGCCTTTATCCGGGATCTGGGCGCTCGCTATGACGCGATCGCCACTGTGAAGGATGGCACGCTGATCTTCATGCCGATCGGAACGCAGGACAATGCCAGCGGCCAGAGCTTCGGATCAACGACACTGCAGCGGCGCGACGGCAGCGTGTGGCGGTTCATCATTGCCGATCGGGAAGACCATGACGGGGCCGAAGCGAAGTGGCACAATCGCGGATCTGCCAAAAAGCAGCTGGTGAGCGTGGGCGGCACCAGCAATCCCAAGCGGATCAAGCGCAGTTTTGCCAGCGAGGCGGAGGCGCGCGCGGCGGCCGAGGCGGAAGCGCGCAAGGCCGCGCGCGGTGAATACGAGTTCACCTATGAAATGGCGCTGGGAGATCCGGGCATCGAGCCCAATGGGCGCGTTACCCTGGAAGGATGGGATAGCGAGATCGACGCGGTCAGCTGGCTGGTCGACGAAGCGAGCCACATCCTGGACGGCAATTCCGGCTTGACCAGCTCCCTACGCCTGGTGAGCGTGCAAGAATAATTGCGCGGCTTCGCTACACCGGGCGAATATCTCAAAAATCGTGCTGAATTGCCATTGTAGCTCTTGACTACACTGTAGCTATTGGCTACATACAATTCATGAAAACGATCAACTACACCCGCAAAGCTACCCGCGCCCTTCGCCGGATGCCTGCCAATGAAGCGCAGCGTATCATGGACAAGGTTTCGCAATATGCAGCGGACCCGGCCTCGCTCGCCAACAATGTAACGGCGCTCAAAGGCAGGGATGGCATTAGGCTGCGGGTTGGTGATTGGCGCGTCATTATGGAGGATGGCGTGGTGTTGGAAGTTCTCGACGTTGGCCCCCGAGGGGGCATTTACTGAGGAAGGCGTTTCAGGAGGAAACAGGACCGATGAATGATACCATTACAATCAGCCGGGACGAATACGCCCGGCTTTGCGAAGCGGCAGAAGACCTAGACGATCTTCGTGCTTACGATCGTGCGAAGGCCGATCTCGATGCCGGTGAAGACGAATTGCTGCCCGAGGAAGCGGTGCGCCGCATCGTTGCCGGAGAAAGCCCGCTGCGCATCTATCGCGAGCTGCGCAGCTATACCCAGGAGGAACTCGGCGCGAGGTCTGGCGTCAATCGCGTGCAGATTGCCGACATTGAGGCCAAGCGGAAGTCCGGATCGCTGGCGACCGTAAAGAAGCTGGCTGGCGCGCTCGGCGTCCAGATCGACGATCTGGTTGCCTAAGCGCATGGTGTGGCAAATAGAGAGCTAGTCCCACAGCTTCGGCGTCTTGCGGATCGGCGTCTTTGGTGGAGGTGCGGCCGGGTTCAAACATGCCCGATAACGCTCTTCGAACATAGTGCGATAGGCCTCTGCCGACGCAGGCGGCAGCTTTTTGCGCGCCTCCACCCATTTTGGGCCTCTTCGCATCGCATCCAGGCATGCTGACCGATAGTCAGGAAGCGGCCCCCAAAGGTCATCGGGGTATTGGGAGGTGTCACACTTCTCGCCAACGTCATCGGACGCCGCTCTGGTCGCAGCAACGCACGCATGGAAAGTTGGCGGGATTTGTTTTTCCCGTGGCCCATCATCGGCCGCTGATGCGGTCGCCAATATTACTGCCCAAAACATCACTTCCCCCTAGATCTTGCGCACTACAGCCACGACCCGGCCGATGATGAACATTTCATCGTCCACGGCCCGATCTTCTGGCACCGCCGGATTATCCGACAGGATAGCGATGGAGCCATCAGGGCGCGGGCGCAACCGCTTGATCATTCCCACTCCCCCGAAGGAAATGGCCCAGATCTGATCGCCCATTCGCGGCGTGTCCTGGCTCCGATCGATCAGGACGATGTCACTGTCCTGGATCGTGGGCTGCATCGAATCGCCTGCACCGCGCGCGAAGAACAGATTGTCTGGCGATGCCGTGGTGAAATTGCGCAGCCAGGCGCGGTTGAATTGCACGCTGCTGGCCTTGATCGGCAGATCATCCAGGAAGGTGCCGCCCATGCCATAGGCAAGATCCAGCTCTTGCAGCTCGACTGTGTCTTCGCGGTCGGCCGACGAACGGCTTTCCACCTGTTTTCCGCCAGTTGGCGAAGGGTCTTCAGTATCGCCCATGAGATATTCGGGCGACGTGCCGAGAGCGCGCGCTATGACATGCAGGTGCTTAGAGCCCTGCGACTTGCCGGAGACCAGCTTCCAGACGGTCTGCTGGCTGACATCGACACGGCGAGCCAGCTCTGCTTGCGACCATCCTAGCTCCTCCAGCAGCTTCTCAATTCGGCTGCCATTGATCATGCCCACAATCTTACAACCCTAGTTGTTAACGCGCGCGTGACGTTTGGGTGTTGACCGTAACAACATTGGTTGTTATTTCATCACCCATGGAACAAGCCATCACACCCTTTGAGGCACTAGAGCAGCTGGTCGAAGCGGCCGGCTCGCAAGGTGCGCTCGGAACCGCGCTGGGAGTAACCCAGCAAGCGGTCTGGAAGTGGGTTCAGTCGTCGAAACGCCTCCCGGCCGAGCATGTTCTCAATGCAGAGCGGCTCTACGGCATTTCGCGCCACGATCTGCGGCCGGACATCTACCCACGCGATTATCCCCCTGCCCCTGATGCCCGTTGGAACGGCGTCGATCGCCGCGCGGGGGCAAGCACATGAATTTCCCAGGCGACCCGTGCCAGCCCTGCCACTTCAACTCCCGGCAGGTTGGCCGACTAAGGCCGGGCGGTTCCCCCTTTCATCTGCCCGATGATTGTTCCGCCCGGCCTCCTTTCAGATACGCCGCCGCAAATCCCCGGTCACCGGGAGAAATCGGCAAAGTTTCCCCTCGCCCCGTCCGGCAGGAGGCCGTGCCCATGACCTTCAAGAGCGCAGCCATTGCAGCCGCTGCCGTGTGGATCCTCGATGGCCTCGCGATGGCCTACGTCGCCGGCGTCTTCGATCGGTTCCGCAAGGGGGGGCAGTCATGAGCCTGTCCGTCCAGGAGCAGCTGCAGGCGGACAAAGCCCGCGAGCTGATCGAGGCGATCGGCGGCTTGGAACCGGCCGCTGCAATCACCGAACTCTCGACCAGCCAGCTTGGCCGCTACCAATCGAAACACGATCGAGATTCGATGCCGGCGCGCGTGATCGAGCAGCTCGAATCCGTGACCCATGGCAAGCCAGGTCACCCCTGCATGACGCGCCACCTGGCTAGGCGACAGGGTTTTATCCTGTTGCCCCAACCCCAGGCCGTTCCCGGCGATGGCGAATGGAACCGCTACATTTCCCGCCTCTCTTCCGATGCCGGTAATCTGATCGCCGGCATCGCCAATGATCTGGCGGACGATATGGACGTGTCGCCCACCGAAGCGGCCAACCGGATCGCGGATGCCGATCGCCTGGTCGAAGTCACTGCAGAGCTGGCCGCCGCGCTCAAGGCGCGCGCTGCGGAGGCGCAATGACATGGCCGGCGGGGACGCACTTCCAGCCAAACAAACGGGCCATCGCCGCTTCCGGCGTGGGACGATCATCTGCCCGGTCTGCAATGCGGGCGGTGCGATCCACGGCAGCGAGCATGTGACCGAATTGGTCAAGACCCTCTGGGTTCACTGCACCAACACCACTTGCGGCATGACATGGCGAATGCAGCTCTCGTTTGAGTTTGTAGTCAGCCCGTCCGCGATCGAACGCCCCGGCCTCTCCCTTCCTCAACCACCTCCCGAGTTCAGACGACAAATCTACCCCGCCGGTCCGCCTGGCCCGGCCGACGCCTCCGACCCCAATCAGATCGACATGTTCGACGAAGGGGACGGGGGCGAAGGGGATGCAGATCAAGGCGCGGAAGCCGCCTGATTTCAGAGACGCCGACCTAACCGCCCTGCCGCCCCACCCGCTGCGGCAGACGGATTTTTGCACCCTGCGGGCGAGAGAGTGATGAACGCCGATCTCCCTTCGAACATCGTCGACGAACTCAAGCGGTTGTATGGGTTCAAGAAGACGAGAGGCAAATGGCTGCAGGAGGGCAAATGCCCGGATTGCGGCCAATTCGAGCTGTTCACTGCTGCCGACAGCCCCAAAATGGTCAGGTGCGGCCGCTCCAACAATTGTGGTTTCGAGATCTCGGTTCGCGATGCCCTGCCGGATCTGTTCGAGGATTGGTCGAAGCGCTTCAAGGAAAGCGAGAAAGATCCGAACGCTGCGGCCGATGCATATCTGCGGATCGAGCGCGGCCTGGACCTGGAAGGCCTGCGCGGCGCGTTTAGCCAGGATCGCTATTTCGACCGGGAACTGAATGCCGGTTCCGCGACCGTCCGTTTCCCGCTGCCCGGCGGAAGCTGGTGGGAAAGGCTGATCGATCGGCCGGGCCGGTTCGACAAGAAAGCGCGCTTCAAATTTGGCGGAACATGGGGTGGTGAGTGCTGGCTGCACCCCCAGGACAACATGATCGAGCTCGCCCAATGCGAGGAAATCTGGATTGCCGAGGGGATCTTCGACGCTGTCGCTCTGCGCCAGAACTTCAAGCGCCTCGAGAAGGACGACAAGTCCCGCCGGCGGTCCGCCGTTTCGGCGATGTCCGTCAACAACTGGCCGGAGGCATTTCTGGCCAGGCTGCGCGAAGCGATCGGCAACGGCAAGCATCGTCCCAAGATCGTTTTCGCGTTCGACGTTGGCCCGGCCGCCATTAAGTTCTCCCGCAAATTCGTTTCGCAAGCAAAGCTCGAGGGATGGGTCGCCACAGCCGCGCAGGTGTTGCCGGATGGCGAAGGCAACAAGCTCGACTGGAATGATCTGCATCTGCGCCAGATCGATTGGAGCGGACCGAAGGACAAGGCGCCCTACTCCGAAACGAAGATTGCGGAATATCTCTACAACGGGGCGCTCACGATCGAGACGGATCCGTTTGCGAAAGCCGCCTTGATCCAGAACGAGCGCATGTGGCGCAGCTTCTATTTTCGCTGCGAGAACCGGATCTATTGGGCGAAGTCACGCACCCGAGACGACGATGATGGAGACACCCAGCAGGGGCGACCGATCGTCGACGAAGTCGCGAATTGCAGCTTCCGGATCCTCTATCGCGAACGGGACGAGGTCGAGGACGAAACTAATTACTTCCTCGAGATCCGCTTCCCCAACAATACGCCCACCGCCAAGGCCCGTTTCTCCGCCGCCTGTTGCTCCGCGAGCGGTGAGTTCAAGAAGCGCCTTTTCGCCTTCTCCGGCATGTGGAGTGGATCCCAGGAGCAACTCGACCGGCTGATGCGCGATCAGACGCGCCAGCTCAAGACAGTCGAGCCCATTCATTTCACCGGCTACAGCGCCGCCCACAAGGCATGGGTTCTGGGCGATATCGCCATCCATGACGGGCGTGTGATCACCCTTAGCGGCGACCGCTTTTTCGACATCGGCCGATCGGCCGTGAAGCTACGCACCGAAGAGCGCATTCTTCGCGTCACCTATGAACGCGATCGTCTGGATCTTCACTGGATCCATGACGTTTGGAACGCCTGGGGCGAGCGCGGCATCGTTGCCCTGGCCTATTTCACCATGTCCCTGTTCGCGGTGCAGATCCGCGAACTGCATCAATCGCTGGGCTTCCTCGAGATCTTCGGCGAGGCCGGCAGCGGCAAAACCACCCTGATCGCCTTCATGTGGAAGCTGCTCGGCCGCGCTTCCTACGAGGGCTTCGATCCCAACAAGGCCACCAGCGCAGCGATCGCCCGAAACTTCATGAAGGTTTCCGGCCTACCGGTCGGCCTGATCGAAAGCGGCCGGGATGCTGAAAAGACCAGCCACTATCGCCAATTCGATTGGGCCGAGCTCCTGACACTCTATAACGGCCGTTCGCCTCGATCGACCGGCAAGAAGACCAGCGGGACCGAGACGTTCGAGCCGCCCTTCCTGGGCTCGATCTACTTAATGCAGAATTCGCCTGTCGACGCGATGCCGGCAGTTCTCGAGCGGATCATGAGCCTGCGCGTGGACAAGGCCATGTGGTCGGAAGAGTCGCGCGCGGCCGCCATTCGTCTCGAGCGCTATGACGCCGAAACGGCATCAAGCTGGATTGTCCATGTCTGCCGGCAGGCCGCCGACTACATGCCGGCCTTCTTCGAACGGTTCGAGCAGCATGACGCGAAGATGCCGGAGCGCGTTCCGGATCTCCACAATGCCCGCGTGATCAAGTGCCATGCGCAGCTGGCCGCCGCAGTCGAGGCCCTGTCCGGCCTTCTGCCATCCGAATTGCTGCCCCCCGAACGGATCCAGAAAACGCTGCGGTTCATCGATCAAATGGCTCTCGATCGGCAGCAGTCGAGCGGCGCGGATCATCCCCTGGTGCAGCGCTTCTGGGAAATGGTCGATCACATCATCAGCCGCGAAGAAACGATCGGCACCGAGCCTGACAACCACATCAATCAGCACCGGGATCCGTCCAAGATTGCGATCAGCCTGGTCGATTTCGAGCGGCGCGCGCGAAATGTCGGCCTGCATCCCCCGGATCCGCTCGAGCTCAAGAAACACCTGAAAAACAGCCGGTCGCGCAAGTTCCTGGCCGCCCAGGCCGTCAACACCAAGAGCGGCCGATCGGTTCATTGCTGGGTCTTCGAAAACCCGGCCGCCCCCAGCTCCCAAACCTGAACGGAGAACGATTATGTCCCGTAGGAAATCACCGCGTCCCGATATCCAGGCCAAGGTCTTCGAATGTGCGCGCTGCATGCGTGTTCATCACGGCCAGACATTGCCGCCCGGATGGGGCCATGCGCCTGGCCATGGCGTGATCTGCGACGATTGCGACGAAGGGTTGCAGCTCGCCCAGATCATCGGTTCTCCAAGGATCGCAGCATGACACCCGAGCGCCCCGATTGGGGGATCGAGGATCAGCGCCTGGCGGCGATGAACCGGCGTGTCGGCCGATGGGCATTGCGGGCAGAGCTCGCAATCCTTGCCGGCGCCGCAATGATCGGCGCGATTGCGGCGCCTGTCCTGGTCAAGAACGTGATCCTGGGCGTCGCCCTGGCAGCTGCAGGAGCGCTGTCATGAGCCAGCCCTTTTCGCCCACCCCACGGCAGCTAGACGTCTTGCGCTTCGTTCGCGGCTACCAACTCGCGACCGGAGGCGTAACGCCCACCTACCGGGAAATTGCGCATTCACTTCGGCTGTTCAGCAAGTCCAATGCCCATCGCTTGATCTGCGGACTTGAAGAGCGCGGATGGCTGCGCCGACTGCCTGGTCGCGATCGTGCGATCGAGATCCTGGTGCCGGTCACCGTCCCCAGGGCGCCAGACGGTGCACCCCTCTATTTCGTGCCGATCGATGGGTGAGGCCGTGGCGATGGCAGAGCACCTGACCATGGCGGAACGATATCGAGCCCACCGCGAGGCGTTCGAGCTCGGCCTGGAATTGGGCATCACGCCGGCGGCGGCGGCCGAAGAGATCGCACGCCGCGCGGCCGTCGAAAAGCACCGCATCGCCATGGAGCGCCTGCAGGCCAAACGAGAAGGCCAGCCGCTCCCGCCCCGCAATCCAATCACTTCCGAGCAGGCCTTCGCCAATACCGAGCGCCTGCTTGGCGAACACTGATCACAAAGGAGCCGCGAATATGAATGAACCCGACCTGGAAGATTGGTGCGATTTCAGCTTCACGCCTTGGCACCTGGAAAGAGAGCCTGGTTGCCCGGCGCAATGGAAGCTCTCCGATTCCGACACCTGGACCGAGATATTCAAATTCGGCAGGCGGGCCAGAAAGGCCGCGGCAAATGACAATCGCCGGCCGCGCTGCATCATTCCGGTCGAGGTCTTCGATGCTGATCTCCCACCGCGTTGGCGCAATGAACTCTTCCAGCTGATCGATATCTTGCCAGAGATCGATTGGCTGATCCCCAGCAGGAATATCCGGAGTGCGGAATTGCTAGCGCTCGAGGCGGGCTGGTGGGACTTTCCCGAACATGTCTGGCTCGGCGCGGCCGTTTCCGACCAGGCCGAATTGTCGCACTGCATCCGCGCCCTGCTTAGGATTCCGGTCGAGCAGCGCTTCGTTGTCTTCGATCCGCTGCTTGGCCCCATAAATCTGGGCAACTGGATCTACCCGGAGAGGTCTGGCTGGCTGCGCAAGCGCCGGCCCGTGCCGCACATAAGCCGCGTCTTCGTTCGCGGCATCGCAGGCCGCTTCCTGCTGCCCCCACAGGCCGAATGGATCAGCTCCCTGCGCGAGCAATGCAAAATCGCGGGCACGCCCTTCCACATCGACAATTCCATTCAGATCGAGGCACCATCATGCTGACACGAAACGCAAGCTGGCCAGGCCCCCACCATGGCATCCGCATCCAACCGCAACCGAAGCTGACCAGGGGCGAGCAGTTGCTCTCCGACATCGAGAGCTTCCGGCACCGCCACAAGATGAAGTTGACGGTTTTCTCCCTCGAGTCCGGCGTTCAGCGCCGGCTGATCGATCGCCTGCGCGCCGGCCTCAACCCAAGCGAGGAAACCGAAGCCAAGGTCCGCGCCTATATGCGGAGGAAAGAAGCATGAACGGGCTCTTGGTCGAAACGGCCAGTGATTGGACCGATCAAAGCGTTGCAGATCGGCTTCGCTCGTCTGCCGCTGCCCTGCGTTCCCACGATTTTATCAGTAAGGACGAATGGCAACGTATCCACCGCGCGATCCAGAAAAGCGTCGACAACGAACTCGGGCAGAGAGCTGCCGAGAAATGATCGCCAGTCCCCTCTTGGCTGTCTTGCGAACCAACGCGGAGTAGATCCTCTGATGGCATCGCGCCCAGCCCCGAAGGTTCTCGAACCGCCGCCGCGCTCGGATCCCGACACGCTGGAATTCGCTCGCGCACTTGCACGCGCCCACGTTGCGAGAGACATAGAGCGATCGAAAGCAGATTCGAGGGGCTAGGCCTGCTTTACATGCGCACACTGATCTACGCCCGATATTCAAGCCAACTGCAAAATCCTCGATCGATAGCGGATCAAATCGCGGCGTGCCGCTCACGGGCCGAGGCCGAAGGCTGGACAGTTGTCGATACTTTCTCCGATCGGGCCATCAGCGGCGCTGCGGGCATCGAGGACACCCAGCGGCCTGGCCTAGCCGCGCTGCTGTTGCGGATTGAACAGGGCGGGATCGATCAGGTGCTCACGGAGTCCACCGATCGCATTGCTCGTCACCAGGGCGATGCTTTCGCAGTGCGAGAGCTCATTGAGCATCATGGCGCCCGCTTGTTCACTCTGATGGATGGCGTTGTCGACGACATCACCGGCACGATCAAAGGCCTTTTTGATGCACGCACCCGAAAGGATCTGGCCCAGCGAGTGCGACGTGGCCAGCGTGGATCGATCGTCCAGGGTCGCGCTGCTGCGGGGATAGCGTATGGCTATCGCAAGGTTTCGCAGCTCGACGGGAAAGGTGAGCTGATCAGGGGACTGCGAGAGATCGATCCGGAAACCTCTGCTATTGTGAAGCGGATCTTCAATGAATACGCCGCCGGCCGCAGCCCCCGGCAGATTGCTGGCACTTTGAACGCAGAAGGCATCACTGCACCGAGAGGCGGTATTTGGCGGGCGTCCACATTGATCAGCCATCGGCATCAAGGTTTCGGGATCCTCTCGAATCCGATCTATATCGGCCAGCTCGTTTATGGCCGATCGCGCTCCGTAACGGATCCGCGCTCGCGAAAGCGAACCACACGTCCTGGGGCGGGCGAGCTCGCACATGGCGATGCGCCCCACCTGCGACTTATCGAAGATGAGCTCTGGCAAGTCGTCCAGGAACAGCTTGAGGCCCGATCAACCGGAAGACCCGAACGACAGCGGCGACCGAAACACCTGCTGTCCGGCCTCGGAAAATGCGGCGTTTGCGGTGGGAGCTGGGTGATAACGCGCGGCAACTATTTCGGCTGCAGCAGTGTCATTGATGGCAATGCCTGCAGCAACCGTCGCCTGATCAGCAAAGATGAATTCGAGCGCCGTGTCCTGGCGGATCTTCGCGAACAGATGCTGGCGCCAGACGTCGTCGCAGCATACCTAGACGAATATCAGAAGGAACACCGCCGGCGCGCGCGCCAGGCTATTGTCGAAAGGGGGCAGCTGGAACGTCGCCAGGCCGACGCCAGTCGAAAGGTTGCACGCCTGGTCGCAGCGATCGCGGACGGCGGCGGAGAGTTCAGCGAGATCCGATCTGCTCTGGCAGACGCGAAAGCCGAACTAGCAGCGGCCGATCGCGCGCTCCTGGCTTCGGAAGCTCTGCCTCAAATCGCGCTGCATCCCGGCTTGGCCCGCCAATATCGTGAGGCGATCGAAGAGCTCGGCCGTGAACTTGCAGACGAGAAATGCCGCGCAGAGGCGGCGCCGCGCCTTCGCAAGCTGATTGCCCGCATCATTGCGACACCGCGCGAAGGCAAGCGAGGCGTCGACCTAGAGGTTGTGCGCCACATCGATGAAGTGCTCTCTCTTTCCCGTCGCACTGCATGATGCGGCACCAATTGCGGTAACGCTGCATTAGGTTCGGTAAATTCCTCGCAATAATGGCCCGCGATCCAGCGCGATCTTGGTTGCGGTTCGGGCCGCACCGGAAGCTGAACGAACTCGGCCCGGTCCAGCGCGTCGTCCAACACCCACAAAGCCGCGGGATCGACCATATCTTCCGCATCGTGCAGCAAGACCATGCGGAAGGGCTCGCCCGATTGCTGCTCTTCCCTGCAAAGCGCGCGGTAAAGCGCATTGAGGCAATCCGCCTTCGTGGTCGGGCCGTCTCGGTCATGAATCACCAGCCGGAAGCGTGGATCGGCCCCGCCCGCACGCCGGGCCGCCTCTATGGTCCGCGCATCGTTTCGATAACAGCCGACCAGCAGGCGCAGTTCCGCCTGCGGCCAAGCCGAAAGCAGATGGGTGATCGTGGCGCCGATCACCTCCGCTTCCTGCCAGGCAGGGATCATCACCGCGGCCTTGCCGCTCAGCGGATGATGCGATGCCTTCAGCCTGTCGACCGGCGGCGCAGAGGCTCTGCCCGAGAGCTTGAGCCACGCCCAGATCGCGTCCACGGCGAGTTCGTCCACCGCGCCGATGAGAAAAAAGATGCCCGCGAAGAGCAGCAATTCATGTTCGAAAAGCGCCAGCCATTCCAGCGGCGTAAAACCCCCAAGGATAGGCGCCCCCCAGTCCAACCTTCCTTGGCAGCACGTTAGTTAGCTTGGCAATATAGCGCAATCCGTAGATTCCACCGTGCAGCCTCTTGCAACTGCTCCATAATTGAGAAAAGGGAGAAGGAGCATGGCAAAACCCCGCTCTCCGATCGCCACGGCAGTCCGCCCCTTCAAAGCATTGTTCGCAAGCGACGCCTTCGAAGGCATTCTGCTCATCTTCGTGGCCATCGCCGCGCTGGTGGTGGCGAACTCGCCCTGGTCGCATGCTTATCACGAGCTGTTCCACGCAACGCTGTCCTGGACGCCGATACCCAAGCTCGACACGCTGCATTTGTGGATCAACGATGCGCTGATGGCGATTTTCTTCTTCGTCGTCGGGCTTGAGGTGAAGCGGGAGATTATTGCCGGCAACCTTTCCGACGCCAAGAAGCGCCGTCTGCCCGTGCTGGCGGCAATTGCCGGCATGGCCGCGCCAGCGGGCGTCTACATGCTCATCGCCGGTGGAGAGCCTCAGCTGGTGAGCGGCTGGGCCATCCCCGCCGCAACCGACATCGCCTTTGCCATGGGCGTAATCGGCCTGCTCGGCACGCGTGTTCCGGCGGCCTTGCGCCTGTTCCTGCTGACCGTTGCCATTGTCGATGACATCGGTGCGGTGCTGGTGATCGCGCTGTTCTACACCGCCAACATCAAGCTGGTCTGGCTGCTCGGTTCGTTGCTGGTCTTCGGCATCATGATGGCGTTCAACCGGATGGGCCTCACGAAGTTGCTGCCCTTTGTCCTGGGCGCGCTGGTACTGTGGTACTGCGTACTCAACTCAGGCGTGCATGCCACGATTGCCGGCGTGGTTGCCGCGCTGGCGATCCCGGTGCGCAAGGCCGACGGAACGAGCATGCTCGAAACGCTGGAGCATGGTCTGGTCGGCTGGAACGCCTATCTGGTGGTGCCGCTGTTCGGATTTGCCAATGCCGGTGTCGCGCTGGCCGGCCTTGGCATGGACGAATTCTTCGCTCCGCTGCCGCTCGCCGTGGGTGCCGGGCTCGTCTTCGGAAAGCAGGTCGGCATTTTCTCCACTATCGTCCTGGCCGACAAGCTTGGCATCGCAAAGCGTCCGGAAAATTCGACCTGGCCGGAAATCTGGGGCACCACCGTTCTATGCGGCATCGGCTTCACGATGAGCCTGTTCATCTCCGAACTGGCCTTCCCGAATTATCGCCTGCTGATCGAGGAAGCGAAGATCGGCATCCTTACCGGATCGCTGATCTCGGCCGTGCTGGGCTACGCCATCCTGCGTATGACGACCAAGCATCCCGAGCTGAGGGAACAGTCCAGCTAATAGGCCGCCTGCCTTCCGGGGCGCTTACCAGCTGCCGACATTCTCCATGCTGGCCCAGGGCTCCTTGGGCTCCAGCTTGCCATCCTGCAGCAGCTCGATCGAAATACCGTCCGGCGTTTTGACGAAGGCCATATGCCCGTCGCGGGGCGGCCGGTTGATCGTGACGCCTGCATCAATTAGGCGCTGGCAGGTCTCGTAGATGTCGTCCACGCGATAAGCGAGATGGCCGAAATTGCGGCCACCGTCATATTGCTCCGCCTCTCCGTCCTCGGGCGGCCAGTTATAGGTGAGTTCGACTTCGGCCACATCTTCCTGGCCCGGTGCAGCCAGAAAGATCAGGGTAAAACGGCCCTGCTCGCTGTTGATACGGCGTACTTCCTCGAGCCCGAGGAGGGAGAAAAAGGCAATTGTCGCTTCGGGATCCGTTACCCGGATCATGCTGTGGAGATATTTGACCACGGCTTGGTTACTCCATTCATCGCTATTCAAGCACAGTTCATCGGCAGACAGTCATCCCCGCATTGTCCATTGCACGATGCGGGAAGGCCCTGCCATGAATGACGATGTTAGCGAAGACAACACAGGTTCCGCCACCGCTTTCTGGCGCCGATCCCAGGGCAGGCTGATTCTGGGCAGTGCCGCGATCCTGGCGGCAGGCATGGTGGTGGGCGGCTATCTGCTGGGTGATGGGCTGACCCGCGCCCGCGAGGCCGACCGGTCCGTTACGGTGCGCGGCCTGGCCGAACGCGACGTGATGGCTGACCTTGCGACATGGACCATTTCCTATTCGGCTTCTGCGGGCAATCTTGGTGCTGCGCAGTCCAGCATCGATGCCGACACGACCCAGATCCGCGCCTTTTTCAAGGAACTCGGCTTTCCGGAGGATGCGTTGCAGCCCACGGCCGCCAATGTGACCAGCTACGTCAACAATGGCGTTCCGCAATTTACGGTCCGCCAGCGCATGAGCCTGCGTACGAACGATATCGAGCGGGCGCAGGCCGCAGTGCGGCGCCAGTTCGAACTCGTGAGGCGCGGCGTCATGCTGGAGGAAGGATCGGGCATGTCTTACACCTTCACCCAGCTCAATTCGGTGAAACCCGAAATGGTTGCCGAAGCCACCAAGGACGCACGCGCAGCCGCGCAGCAATTTGCCGAAGATAGCGGCACCAGCGTGGGCGGAATCAAGCAGGCGACCCAAGGCTATTTCTCGATTTCCGCGCGTGATGGCGATGATGGCGGTTGGGGCGCTTCCGATACGCCGTTCAAGAAGGTGCGCGTGGTTACGACAGTGGACTTCTATCTCCGCTGACGCACCGGCTTTGCGCGCAAAGCAAAAGGCCCGCGCCGTTTCCGGCGCGGGCCCCCGCATGTTCAATTCCTGACCGGCTTAGAAGCTGGCGGAAAGGGTGCCGACGACAGCGTCGTCAACGAAGTTGTAGCCAGGGGCCGGAACTTCGCCTTCAGCGCCGACATAGGCAACGCCAGCCGAGACTGCTTCGGTAACTGCAAATTCAGCACCGATCGACCAGTCCCAAGCATCGCCGTCATTGGTGTAGGTCAGCGCACCATCGGTGTAACCCAGATGGCCCGAAATGCTCAGCGGCGTATCGGGAATGCCGATGCCCACATCACCATAGAGGTAGAGGTTGTCGTCCGCGAGGAGCGGGCCGAAGTCCAGCGAATCCTGTGAAGGAGCATAGGCGACACCGACGGTCACATCAGCCGGACCAACGGAGCTGCCAACCGAGCCGTAGAACTCGATATAGTCGAAATCACCGGCGGGTGCGTTCGGATAGAGGTATGCAAGCACACCAACATCGACGGAAACGCCACCAAGGTCACCAGCCCAGCCGCCATAGACGTCGAGTTCGGTGTGGCCGTAGCCAACGCTGGTTTCGTCGATCGAAGAACCCCAGGTACCGATGTAAATGCCGCTTTCGTGACCGACATCGAAACCGCCCTGAATGGCAATGTCGCCACCAGAAAGGTCGACACCGCGGAAGCGATATTCACTAACAATTGCTGCATTTGCAGAAACGGAAACTTCCTGAGCCATTGCGGGAGTGGCAGCGGCAAATGTAGCACCTGCAAGAACAGTAGCAGCCATTAGGCTGCGAACGGACGTAAGCATGGCAATCTTCCTTATACTTGATTAGTCAGCCTCGTCCCACCTGCGCATTAGCTGGCCGCCTCGTTTTTTAGTGTGCGGTCCTTGCATAATGCGCAATTAACTTGCCTACCGTTGTTGCGACGCACAAGAGCAATTGCTTGGCGTTTCAGACAATTCGCAACACTGTGGATTTTTGGCATCACATCGATGAAGAGGCTTCCAACGGGCCGTGATCGCATGGCATGCTTGTTTCGCGTTGCCTAACCACCAAATAAGCTTGGAAACGCATGAACATGTCGATCCGCCAGTTTTTCGGCCGCCCCGCCGAGAGTAAGAAGCCCGCGATTCCCCCGGGAAGGCGGGTTTATGCCATGGGCGACATCCATGGCCGGCTCGATCTGTTCAAGGCGGCGATCAAGGCGATCGAGCGCGATATCGAGGCAGACGGGGCCGACAATGCTGCATTGCAGGACGAATTCGCTACGCAGCCGCAGCATGTGGAACCAACGGTTATTTTGCTCGGCGATCTGATCGATCGCGGTCCGGACAGCGCAGGTGTGCTCAAACGTGCCCGCAAATGGCAAAAAAAGCGCGACGTGCACATCCTGGGCGGGAATCACGAGGAAATGTTTCTCGAAAGCTTCGACAAGAAGGAAGTGCTGCGGCATTTCCTGCGCTTCGGCGGCAAGGAGACGCTGCAGAGCTACGGCATCGATCCGCAAGCGAAGAACAAGGGGCAATTGACCGCGCTGCAGGAGCGCATGGCCGAATATGTGCCGGCCAAGGACCTGGATTTCATCCGCAGTTTCGAAGAGCAGGTCGTGATCGGCGATTATGCATTCGTCCATGCCGGGATCCACCCGAGCCTCGCGCTTGAAGAGCAGGACGGCAGGGATCTGCGCTGGATTCGCGAGCCGTTTCTTTCTTATGAAAAACTCTTCTCCCATGTCATCGTTCATGGGCACACGATCTATCCGGACCCCGAGATCCGAGAGAACCGAATCGGCATCGATACCGGTGCATTCGAAACGGGGCGCTTGACCGTGCTGGTATTGGAGGGCACCGGGCGCAAACTTATGGAAACCAGCGTCAAGAACGGCACGATCAAGGTGTCGACCAGAAAGGTGGAAGAATGAAGGTTGCGATGGTCGGTGCAGGCTATGTCGGCTTGGTTTCCGGCGCCTGCTTCGCCGATTTCGGGCACGATGTCGTCTGTATCGACAAGGACCCGGCAAAGATCGAATCCCTGCTTGCCGGCATTATGCCGATTTTCGAACCGGGCCTGGCCGAACTGGTGGCCAGCAATGTCAAAGCGGGGCGGCTATCCTTCTCCACCGATCTCGCCGAAGCGATCCAGGGCGCCAATGCGATCTTCATTGCCGTGGGCACGCCTTCGCGCCGCGGAGACGGTCATGCGGATCTGACCTTCGTTTATGAAGTCGCCCGGGAGATCGGCGCCCATCTCAAGAACCCGGCGGTTATCGTCACCAAGTCCACGGTCCCCGTCGGCACAGGTGACGAGGTCGAACGCATCATCGGCGAGTCCAGAACCGATGTGCAATTCGCCGTGGTTTCCAATCCCGAATTCCTGCGCGAAGGCGCGGCGATCATGGATTTCAAACGGCCCGACCGGATCGTGCTCGGCGCCGAAAGCGAATTCGGCAAACAGGTGATGAGCGAAGTCTACCGTCCGCTCTTTCTCAACAAGGCCCCGATCCTGTTCACCGGCCGCCGCACGGCCGAACTGATCAAATACGCGGCCAATGCCTTCCTGGCGACCAAGATCACCTTCATCAACGAGATGGCGGATCTGTGCGAAAAGGTCAGCGCCGATGTGCAGGATGTCGCCCGCGGTATCGGGCTGGACAACCGCATCGGGCCAAAATTCCTCCATGCCGGGCCGGGCTATGGCGGCAGCTGTTTCCCCAAGGACACGCTCGCCCTGCTGAAAACGGCCGAGGATTACGACAGCCCCACGCGGATCGTCGAAGCGGTGGTAAAGGTGAACGATTCCCGCAAACGCGCGATGGGGCGCAAGGTCATTGACGCACTGGGCGGCAATGCGCGCGGCAAACGCGTGGCTCTGCTGGGCCTGACCTTCAAGCCCAACACGGACGACATGCGCGATTCCCCCGCCATCGCCATCGCCCAGACATTGGTCGATGCGGGAGCCGAAGTGGTCGCCTACGATCCCGAAGGGATGGAGGTCGCCAGACCGCTGATGCCCGAAGTCGCGATGGTGGACAGCCCCTATGCCGCGATCGAAGGCGCCGATGCGATTGCTTTAGTCACCGAGTGGGACGCCTTCCGCGCGCTCGATCTCGAACGGATCAAGCAGATTGCCAACGCCCCCGTTCTGGTGGACCTCAGGAACGTCTACGAACCGGCGGAAATGCGCGCTGCCGGTTTCGAATATGCGAGCATCGGCCGGGTCTGACGCGCCCCGCCGCCGCGTCAGCGATTAACCGCGCAGCGCCTTGCGGCCTTCGACCGGGAACACGGGATCGGTAAAGCCCGGCGTGGAGACATGCCCGGGCGCGACCAGCGCATCGATGTACGCTTCGTCCTCGGCATCGAGCTTGACGTCCAGCGCCTTTACATAGGCATCCCACTGCTCTTCCGTGCGCGGCCCGGCGATCGGCGCGCTGACCGCCCTGTTGTTCAACAGCCAGGCCATGGCGAAATCGATCGTGGTGATGCCCTTGTCGGCAGCGCGCTGACCGATCTTCTGGGCGATATCGATCGATTCGTCGCGCCACTCGGTCTGCTGGATGCGCACGTCCCCAATGGCCGCGCGCGAATCCTTGGGTGGTTCCTTGCCCGGGGCGTATTTGCCCGAGAGTACACCCCGCGCCAGCGGGCTGTAAGGCGCAACGCCCAGCCCGTAATATTCGGCCGCCGGAATGATCTCCACTTCGGCGGTCCGGTTGGTGATGTTATAAAGCGGCTGCGTGATGACCGGGCGATCCATCCCGATCTCGTCTGCTAGGCGGCACACTTCGGCGATCTGCCAGCCCTTGAAGTTGGACAGCCCGTAATAGCGCAACTTGCCCTGGCGAATGAGGTCCCCCAGCGCGCGCAGCGGCTCTTCCAGCGGAGCGCCGGGCGCTGCGCGGTGGAAATACTGGATATCTATATAATCGGTGCCCATGCGCTTCAGGCTGGCTTCGGTCGCCTGGACGATCCATTTGCGCGACTGCGTGGGCGCATTCGGCCCCGCACCGCGGCCGATACCGAATTTCGTCGCCAGCACCCAGAAATCGCGATTCTCGCGGATCGAGCGGCCCACAATCGCTTCGGACTCACCCGCCTTGTAGGCATCGGCCGTGTCGAGGAAATTGATACCCTGATCGGCCGCCTTGTCGATAATCCGCTTGGAAGTCGCTTCATCGGTCCTGTCCCCGAACATCATCGCGCCCAGGCAAAGCGGCGAGACCTTGAGGGCACTCCGGCCTAGAAAGCGATAATCGAGGTCAGCCACATTGTTCTCCCTTGCTGCAAGCTTTTCACTGGCGGCGAATGACATTTAACATGATAATTGACAAGTGCGCCGGACAAATCAGAAAGGTGTTCGGGGCCAATAGTCACCGCCCGCAGATCCAAGTTCATATGCCCGCATGATGCAAGGGGAGAGTTTCAGTGCCGAGCCTTTTCGATCCCATTCAGCTTGGCGCGATCACTGCGCCGAACCGGATATTCATGGCACCGATGACGCGTGGCCGTGCGACGCGCGAACATGTACCGACCCAGCTGATGGCCGAGTACTACGCGCAGCGCGCCTCGGCAGGGCTCATCATCAGCGAAGCAATAGGTATCAGCCGGCAAGGCCTTGGCTCGCCCTATGCGCCCGGCCTTTGGACCCCGGAGCAGATCGAAGGCTGGAAACCGGTCATCCAGGCAGTGCATGAGGCTGGCGGGCTGATCATCGCCCAATTGTGGCATATGGGCCGGATGGTGCATTCCAGCTTTCTGGGCGGCGAACCGCCTGTTTCCGCTTCAGCGACAACCGCCCCCAATCTCGCCAGCACCTATGACGGAAGGCAGCCTTACAAGCCGGCGCGCGCGTTGGAGCAGGAGGAAATTCCCGGGATTGTGGCCGACTATGCCGCTGCCGCGCGCAATGCGATGGAAGCGGGCTTCGACGGCGTCCAGATCCATGCCGCCAATGGCTATCTGATCGACCAGTTCCTGCGCGACAGTGTGAATCTGCGCACGGATGAGTATGGCGGCTCGGTAGAAAACCGCATTCGCTTGTTATGCGAAGTAACGCAGGCCGTGGTCGATGCCGTCGGTGCAGATCGTACCGGCGTGCGTTTCTCCACCAATGGCGAGGTGCAGGGCGTGCGCGACAGCGATCCCCTGCCGCTCTTCACGGCCGCAACGAAGGCGATGGCGCAAATCGGAATCGCGCATCTGGAATTGAAGGAGCCCCCACTCGGAAGCGATTATGGCGATGCCTATGTCGAGCCACTCGCCCCGCAGCTGCGCCAGCACTTCGACGGCGTTCTGATCCTCAATTCCCACTTCGACGGGGCGCGCGCTCAGGCTCAGCTCGATGCCGGCATAGGCGATGCATTTAGCTTCGGGCGGCCGTTTATTCCCAATCCCGATCTGCCGCGCCGCATTGCCGAAGGGCTGCCGCTTGAAGAAACTCAGCGGTCAAGCTGGCAGGGACAGGGCAGAGAGGGGTATGCGGACTATCCGCCTTACACGGCCGCTGCCTGAACAGCGCCGGTTCCGCTTGCCTCGAGCCGTCTTGTCCAATGAAATGCCAGGGGGCCTGTAAGCCGGGTTCTGTAACGCGGGCGGTATCCGGTGAGGACCAACGCCGCGATGGCAGCCATTCATCTAGGCGATACGTTGCCGTATCGCTCAAGCAACCAACCCGGGCGGCAATGCGAAGCGCATCTGCCTTGCGGCGCGCCGCCCCTATTCGGTCTTGCTCCGGGTGGGGTTTGCCATGCGGAGACTGTTGCCAGCCCCCCGGTGCGCTCTTGCCGCACCCTTTCACCCTTGCCTGTGAGCTTTAGGCTCCATCGGCGGTATACTCTCTGTGGCACTTTCCCTGGGCTTCGCCAGCAAGCTGACTCGCCCG
>JAUHYZ010000060.1 GCA_030426245.1 Alphaproteobacteria bacterium
CCGTGAAGATGCGGAGTACCCGCGGTTAGACGGAAAGACCCCGTGCACCTTTACTGCAGCTTCAGAGTGGCATTAGGAAAGAGTTGTGTAGCATAGGTGGGAGGCTTTGAAACTTGGGCGCCAGTCCGAGTGGAGCCATAGGTGAAATACCACCCTACTGTTTTCTGATGTCTAACCAAGTACCGTTATCCGGTACTGGGACCCTCTGTGGCGGGTAGTTTGACTGGGGCGGTCGCCTCCTAAAGAGTAACGGAGGCGCGCGATGGTAGGCTCAGGCCGGTTGGAAACCGGCTGCAAGAGTGCAATGGCATAAGCCTGCCTGACTGCGAGACCGACAGGTCGAGCAGAGACGAAAGTCGGTCATAGTGATCCGGTGGTCCCTCGTGGAAGGGCCATCGCTCAACGGATAAAAGGTACGCCGGGGATAACAGGCTGATGATTCCCAAGAGCTCATATCGACGGAATCGTTTGGCACCTCGATGTCGGCTCATCACATCCTGGGGCTGGAGCAGGTCCCAAGGGTTTGGCTGTTCGCCAATTAAAGTGGTACGTGAGCTGGGTTCAGAACGTCGCGAGACAGTTTGGTCCCTATCTGCCGTGGGCGTCGATACTTGAAAGGAGTTGCCCCTAGTACGAGAGGACCGGGGTGAACATACCTCTGGTGTACCAGTCATTCCGCCAGGAGTGCCGCTGGGTAGCTATGTATGGACGGGATAACCGCTGAAAGCATCTAAGCGGGAAGCCTCCCTTGAGATTAGGTATCTTAGAGTCGTGATAGACCATCACGTTGATAGGCCGGGTGTGGAAGCGCAGTAATGTGTGAAGCTAACCGGTCCTAATAACTCTGTTCATGCTTGAGAGTCCCACCATCAATGACAGTCCTGTCTTTGGACCGTCCGCGATGGCGGAGGATATAAGCTGGATACGCCCTTTATTGAAAAGACATCGATTAACCCGTGACACGCTGGCTCTATTGCTTGGTGGCCATAGCGTCTGTGACCCACCCGATCCCATCTCGAACTCGGCCGTGAAACCAGACCGCGCCGATGGTACTAATGCTCAAGCATTGGAAGAGTAGGTCGTCGCCAGGCATTAAAGCTGGCGTGAGCACGGAAAAACCCATTCATAATGACATAAAAGCCGCTGCCGGGCTTCCCGAGCGGCGGCTTTTTGGTCTCTGGCCCGTTGGGCTGGGGCTGGCCGCGAGGATTGCCAAGCCGGCGAATGCTGGCGTCGGCGCTCGAGGCCAAAAAATTGGTGCCGCGGGGTGGAGCAGTTCGGTAGCTCGTCAGGCTCATAACCTGAAGGTCGTTGGTTCAAATCCAACCCCCGCAACCACCGCAAACCTCAACGAACGTAGTGAGTGCCAAGTGTTTGCGGTGTCCCCGCGAAGGCGGGGACCCATTGCCGTTAGGCAACTGGCGCTAAGCGCCAGATAACCTGAAGGCTCGGCTTTGGCTTCGTCCCCCGGACGAAGCGTCGCCTGCGCTTGATCAAATCCAACGCCCGCAACCACCGAAATTCTCAGCGAACATAGTGAGCGATCAGAATTTCGCGTGTTCCCGCGACGGCTCAAAGCCATGTCTTGCAGACCCTTCGTGTCCTGCAAAGTTTCACTCGCACCCCATTCCATAGCCCCGCCTCGTGCGGGGCTTTTTGCGTTTGGGGCCGCAAGTGTTCCATCGATCCGGCTTCACCCCTTGCGCTTACGTTGTCTTTGTCCAAAGGGTGATGCGCAATGAACAGGCGAGAGGACATCACGTGAATCTGGATATACTCAAGGGCCGCGTTGCCGTTGTTACGGGCGCAAGTTCCGGCATCGGAGAGGCTTGTGCGCTGGGCTATGCCCGCGCCGGGGCAAAGGTCGTGCTGGCGGCTCGGCGGGCCGAGCGGCTCGACGCGCTGGTCGAGAAGATCGAAGGCATGGGCGGCGAAGCGATCGGCGTGCCGACCGACGTGACCAGCGAAGATGCCGTGAATACACTTTTCGAGCGCGCATTGGAGCGTTTCGGTACGGTCGATATTTTGATCAACAATGCCGGCTTTGCGGATAGTACGCCGATCGAGGACTGCTCGCTCGAACTGTGGATGCGGATGATCAACACCAATCTGACATCGGCCTATCTGTGCAGCCGGCATGCATTCCGCATCATGAAGCCGCAGGGCCACGGGCGGATCATCAATGTCGGTTCGATTTCGGCGCGGGTGCCGCGGGAAGACAGCCCGGCCTATACCGCAAGCAAATATGGGCTGAACGGCCTGACCCATGCGTTGGCTTTGGACGGGCGCGACCATAATGTCGCGGTGTCGCTGTTCAATCCGGGCATCGTTGCAACGGAAATTTCACCCGGCGCGGTCAAGTTGCCGAAGGATTTTGCCGCCGCGCCGGAAGACATTGCCGATGCAATCATTCATATGACGGCGATCCCCGATCACCTCAATTTCTACGAGGCGATGATCGTCCAGAACAAGCTGCCCTTCCTCGGAAGGGGTTGAAGGATAGGCCATGGCCGCTGCCCGCGATTTCAATTGCTACAATATCACGCAATTGCGTGAAGCGGCGCAGCGCCGCCTGCCGCTGGGCATCTGGGAATATCTCGAACGCGGCACGGAAGACGAACATGCCATGGCGCGCAACCGGGCCTCGCTCGATGCCGTCACTTTCCGCCCCCGGATCGCCCGCGACGTATCCATGATCGACATGACCAGCCGCCTGCTGGGCTGCGAATCCAGCTTTCCCCTGGCGGTTGCGCCTACCGGGGCGGCCGGCATCATGGCCTATAATGGCGATCTAGCGCTGGCCAAGGCGGCTGCGCGCGCCGGTGTGCCCTTCACGATATCCTCCGCCAGCACGATGGATCTGGAACAGATTGCTTCGGCCGGCGGCCAGCTGTGGTTCCAGCTTTACCTTTGGGCCGACCGCAGCCTTTCGCATGCGGCTCTGGAGCGGGCGCATGGCGCCGGGTGCCAGGCGCTGCTGGTCACGCTCGACATGGCGAAGCCGCCCAACCGCGAATATCTGCAGCGCAATGGCTTCGGCACGCCTTTCCGCCTCAACACCCGCAACACGCTGGACGTGCTCGCCCATCCGCGCTGGCTGGTCGGCGTGATGGGCCGTTATGCGCTAAGCGGCGGCATCCCCAGCCAGGCGAACCTGCCGGACCGGCTGCGCAACAAGGTGACGCAAAGCGCGAAGCCGGGCGCATTGTTCAAGCAGGACGATCTCGATTGGCAGATGCTGGCCGATCTGCGCGAGCGCTGGCCGGGCAAATTCGTGCTGAAAGGCGTGCTCCGTGCCGACGACGCGGAACGGGCCGCAGCCATGGGGGCGGACGGCATTGTGGTGTCCAACCATGGCGGCCGGGCGCTGGACGGCGCGATTGCCACGATCGACGCCTTGCCGGACATCGTCGCCGCCGTGAAAGGCAAGCTGGAGATCCTGTTCGACAGCGGCATTCGCCGCGGCACCGATGTGGTGCGGGCGCTGGCCATCGGGGCGGACGGGGTCCTTTCGGGCCGCGCGCCGCTTTACGGCCTGGCGCGCGGCGGCGAGGAAGGCGTGCTGCGCGCGCTGGAACTGTTGAGGGAAGAAACCGCGCGGACCATGGCCATGGTCGGTGCGCGCAATGTCGGCGAGCTGGACAGCGGCTTGCTGGGCTGAAGAAAACCCCGCATGGTGCATGCAACCGATGCGGCGCAGGGTAACACGCGCAAGGACGTGAGCCCGCTTCCCGCACAATAAGGCAAGGGGCGCCGCCGCGGCGGACGCCGGAGAGGGAGAAGCGATGCCGACACCGTTCAGCGAGGCCGTCTCGCGCCAGCCGCTAAAGATGTTTTCGATCGCGACCTTCGTGATCTGCATGATCGTGCTGGTCTGCGACGGGATGGATGCGCAGCTGCTGGGCATCGTGGCGCCCAAGGTGATCGAGGAATTCGGTGTCGACCGCGGGACCTTCGGCATCGCCATGAGCGCGGCGCTGGTCGGCTTCGGCCTCGGCTCCTGGGGCGGGGGCTGGCTGGGCGACAAGATCGGCCGCCGGTGGTCGCTCGCGCTGGCCACCGTGATCTTCTCGCTCGCCACAGTCGGCGCCTCCTTTTCCGCCGATGTCTGGCAGATGGCCATCTGGCGCATCGTGGGCGGGCTGGGCTTCGGTTCCGCCTATGCCAACGCGATCGCGCTCGCCAGCGAGTGGCTGCCGGAACGCTGGCGCTCCGTCGGGGTGACGACGCTTTCGGTCGGCACGCCTGCCGGCGGGCTGGTGATCGCGGCGATGGCCCCGGCGCTGGTGGACATCTATGGCTGGCGCGGAACCTTCGTGGTGATCGGCCTGGCGACCTTCGCGGTGGTCGTGCTGATCGTGGCCACTCTGCGCGACAGCCCGACATTCCTGATGGCGCAGGGCAAGCAGGCGCAGGCGCATGACGCAGCGCGCAAGGTGCTGCCTGGCGAGTTCGAGCTTGCGCCCGAGCAGCATCATACGGACCGCGACGGCGCCTCTGTCGGTGTGTTCGACCGCAGCAATCTGCGGCTCAATCTGGGGGTCGGCATTGCCTTCGCCTCCGCGACGACCTGCGCCTATGGCATCCTCAACTGGACCACCACGATGCTGACGGCCGAAGCCTTCACCTTCGAACAGGCGAGCTATGCGGTTTCTATCGCCGGCCTTACCTCGATCGCGGCGTCCATCGCGGCCGGGCTGCTGGTGCAGCATTTCGGCTCGCGCAGAGTGGTCGCCACGCTCAGTTTCGCCCTTGTGCTCACCATGCTTGCGCTTGGGCTGAGAGTGGAGACGCTCTCCGGCATTCCCAGCGCGGCAGACCGCTTCCAGGTGGTCGCTCTGATCGGTCTGGGTGGCGCTCTGTTCAGCGGTTCAATCGCCAGCTTCTATGCGATGATGGCCCATGGCTATCCGCCTTCCTGCCGCTCCGCCGGAATCGGCTTCGGCATTTTCGTCGGCCGGATCGGGGCGATTGCGGCCAGCGGTCTGGGCGGTTGGCTGCTGGATCTGGGGCAGGGCAGCGTGGTGCCCTTCTTCGCGGTGCTGAGCTTCAGCGCCGTACTGGTTTCCGCCGCCGCCTTTGTGGTTGACCGCCATGTGGAACCTGCCAATCACTCATAGCCTATGAGCTGGCGTTTCTGGGTCGATCGCGGGGGAACCTTTACCGACGTCGTCGCCCTTGCGCCCGGCGGCGCCATGCACCGCGCGAAACTGCTTTCCGAAAATCCCGGGCAATACCGCGACGCGGCGGTGGAGGCGATGCGCCGGATCACCGGCGCGGGCGAAGGGAATCTGCCTGCGGGCGAATTGCGCCTGGGCACCACCGTGGCCACCAATGCCCTGCTGGAGCGCAAGGGGGAGCCGGTGCTGCTGGCGATCACCGGCGGCTTTCGCGATGCCCTGATCATCGGGACGCAGGAACGGGGCGAGCTCTTCGCCCGGCATATTCTGCGCGAACCGCCGCTCTATGCCGATGTGGTGGAGATTGCCGAGCGCGTGGAAGCGAGCGGCAAAGTCGTAAGCCCGCTGGATGAAGCGGATGCCCGCACCAAACTGCAGGCGGCTTATGACAGGGGGCTGCGGGCCATCGCCATCGTGCTGATGCATGGCTGGCATTTTACCGGGCACGAGCGGCGCCTGGCGCAGATCGCGCGCGAGGTTGGCTTCACGCAGATCTCCGCCAGCCACGAGGTCGCGCCGCTGATCAAGCTGATCGCGCGCGGCGATACCAGCGTGGTCGATGCCTATCTCTCGCCGGTCCTGCGGCGCTACATCGCCGGGCTGGAAGAAGGGCTGGGCCCTGCGGTCGATGCACTCTTCATGCAGTCCAATGGCGGCCTGGCCGCGGGCGAGGCCTTTCGCGGCAAGGATGCGATCCTTTCCGGCCCGGCCGGTGGGATCGTGGGCATGGCGGCCACTGCGAAGGAAGCGGGGTTCGGCCGGGTCATCGGCTTCGACATGGGCGGCACTTCCACCGATGTTTCGCATTATGCCGGCAGCTATGAACGCGACAGTGAAACGCGGGTGGCGGGCACGCGTATCCGCGCGCCGATGATGCGCATCCACACCGTGGCGGCGGGCGGCGGCTCGATCTGTTCTTTCGACGGGGTGCGCTTCCAGGTCGGCCCGGAAAGCGCCGGTGCGGTGCCTGGGCCGGCCTGTTACCGGCGCGGTGGGCCGCTGGCGGTGACGGATTGCAACCTGCTGCTGGGCAAGCTGCAGCCCGATCATTTCCCGCATGTCTTCGGGGAAAGCGGGAACGAGCCGCTCGATCCGGAGGCGGTCCGCAGCAAGTTCGCCGAGCTGGTGGCCGAAGTGCAGGAGAAGACCGGACGCAGCTATTCCCCGGAAGAGGCGGCGGAAGGCTTCCTGACCATCGCGGTCGCCAATATGGCCAATGCGATCAAGACGATTTCCCTGCAGCGCGGCCATGACGTGACGCGCGCGGTGCTGGCCGGCTTCGGCGGCGCGGGCGGGCAGCATGTCTGCCTGGTTGCCGATGCGCTGGGGATCGAAACGGTGATGTGCCACCCGCTTGCCAGCGTGCTTTCGGCCTATGGCATGGGCCTGGCTGATCGGCGGGTGCTGCGCGAAGCGACACTGGCTACGCCGCTCGACGAAGCGCATCTCCGGGAAATCGGGGAAGCCGTTTCGCGCTATGGCGAAGAGGCGCAAGCGGAACTGGCTGAACAATGTGCGGACGGCGCCGAGCTCCGGCAGGAGGCCACTTTGTTCCTCCGCCCGCAAGGCAGCGAGAGCGCGATAGAGGTTCCCTTCGGCCCGCTGGATGACATGCAGGCTGCCTTTCAAACGGGATGGCAGGCCCGCTTCGGATTTGCCGCTCAGGGCCCTCTCATGGCCGAGACACTGCGTGTGGAGGCGGTGGCTGGGGGAGAGGCCCCGCCCGAGCTGGCGGCGCTCCCCGAGCGTTCTGACCCGCCTCTGGAGACGGTCGATCTGTTCTCCGGCGGGCAGAGCCACCGCGCGCCGCTCTACCGGCGCGAAGGGCTCGCCGCGGGCTTCGAAACGAGCGGCCCGGCGCTGGTGGTGGACGATGTCTCCACCATCGTGGTCGAGCCGTGCTGGCGCGCCGCCGTGGATGCGATCGGCAATCTGATCCTGACGCGCGAGGCGGCGCGGGACGCCTCGCTGGGCGATATGACCGCGCTCGATCCGGTGCGGCTCGAGGTGATGGGCGCGCTGTTCATGGCGATCGCCGAAGAGATGGGCGCCGCGCTGCAAAGCTCGGCCAGCTCGGTGAATATCCGCGAGCGGCTCGATTTCTCCTGCGCCCTTTTCGATGGGCAAGGCAACCTCGTGGCCAATGCGCCGCACATGCCGGTCCATCTGGGATCGATGGGCGAAAGTGTGCGCACGGTGATCCGGCGGCGGGAGCATGACGGGCGCGGAATCCGGTCCGGCGACGTCTACGCGCTGAATGCGCCCTATGAAGGCGGGACGCATCTGCCCGATATTACGGTGGTGATGCCGGTCTTTGCCGGAGAAGGCGATGCGCGGCCCGCCTGGTTCGTCGCCGCGCGCGGGCACCATGCGGATATTGGCGGGATCGCCCCGGGATCGATGCCGCCGGGCAGCACGTCCGTCGAACAGGAAGGTATCCTGCTGGACAATGTGCTGCTGGTGGATCGCGGCACTCTGCGCGAGGCGGAAATGCGCGCCACGCTGACGGAAGGGGAATGGCCGGCCCGCAACCCCGACCGCAATCTGGAAGATTTGAAGGCCCAGATCGCGGCCTGCGCCAAGGGCGCCTCCGAATTGCGCCGCGTCGCGCAGGAGCAGTCCCGCGCCGTGGTCGATGCCTATATGGGCCATGTTCAGCAGCAGGCCGAAGACGCTGTGCGGGCTTTGCTTGGGCCGCTGAGCGATGGCAGCTTTACTGCGCCGATGGACAATGGCGCGCAGATCCGCGTCGCCGTGACGATCGACCGGGAAGCAGGCGAGTCCGTGATCGATTTCACCGGCTCCTCCGCCCAGCTGGCCGACAATTTCAACGCCCCGCTGCCGGTGGTGCGCGCCGCCGTGCTTTATGTCGTGCGCACGCTGATCGACGATGCCGTGCCGATGAACGAAGGCTGCCTGCGTCCGCTGCGGCTGATCGTGCCGGAAGGCTCCATGCTCCATCCGCGCCATCCCGCCGCCGTGGTGGCCGGCAATGTGGAAACCAGCCAGGTGATCACCGATGCGCTGTTCGGCGCGCTGGGGGCGATGGCGGCGGCGCAGGGCACGATGAACAACTTCACTTTCGGCAATGCGCGCTACCAATATTACGAGACGATCGCGGGCGGATCGGGCGCCGGGCCGGACTTTCCAGGCACGGACGTGGTGCAGACGCATATGACCAATAGCCGCCTGACCGATCCCGAAGTGTTGGAAAGCAATTTCCCGGTCCTGCTGGAGGAATTCTCGATCCGGCAGGGCTCCGGCGGGGAAGGCGCCAATAGGGGCGGCAATGGCGCCGTGCGGCGGATCCGCTTCCTGCAGGCGATGGATGCAGGCATTCTTTCGGGACGCCGCCTGACTGCGCCCTTCGGCCTTGCTGGCGGAGATGATGGCGCGCCTGGCGTCAACCGCGTGGAGCGCGCCGATGGGACTGTCGAGAGCCTGGGGCCCTCTGCCGGCGTGCAGATGCAGGTGGGCGATATCTTCGCCATCGAAACTCCCGGCGGCGGCGGTTACGGGCCGAAGGCCTAGTCTCCGGCGAAGGCGAAAGGCACGCCCGTGTCACGGTAATTGTCCGGCCGCATGTCGCGCCCGATCGGCGGGGCGGAGCGGGCGACGCAATGCGGGCGGTGGCACAGATGGCAGGCGACGCCGATCGGCGTGGGCTCCGTATTCTCCATCCCGTCGGCATAGACCAGCAGCGGGGCGTGTTCCTCTGCGCAGGCCAGCGCGACCGCCCGCATGGCGCGCGGGGCGTGCCACGAACCGCCGCCTGAAGTGACGGTGCGCGCGATGGAGAAGAAGCGCTGCCCGTCCGGCAGTTCCAGCTTTTGCGGCACGATCTGGCGCGGCGTGGAGAAGCTGTGATGCACGCTCCATAGCGGGCAGCCGCCGCCATGCCGGGCGAAGGGGAAGCCTGCACCGTCGAGCCGCTTGGAGACATTGCCCGCCCGGTCGATGCGGATGAAGAAGAAGGGTACGCCTTCCTCTCCCGGCTTCTGCAGCGTGGTCAGGCGGTGCGCGACTTGTTCGAAGCTGGCGCCGAATTCGCGGCACAGCGCCTCTATGTCATGACGGCTCTTGCGCGCGGCACGCACGAAGGGGCGGTAGGGCATGATCAGCGCGGCGGCCCAATAGGTCACCAGCGCCCTGCGCGCCAGGCGGCGGGCATTGTCGCTTGCGAAGCGACCATCGGCCAGCGCGGCCTCCACTTCCTTTTCCGCTTCCAGCAGGCCGAGCTGCAGCGCGAGCTGGAACTTGCGAGAGCTGTGTTCCAGCAGCTGGCTGACGAACACCTGTTCGCGGTGGACGTCGTGAAAACGTTGCGCGCCCAAGATCACTTCGGGATCGACAAAGCGCACGCGCAGCCGGTGCCTGGTTTCAATGCGTTCGATCATGGCGTCGAGGCCTGAAACCTCCTGCGCCAGTTCGGACGCGGAATCGTCGAGCGCGGGGAAGCAGTTGCGCCGCGCGGCCAGGAAATTGCGCGCCTCGGTCACCGGATCGGGTGCCAGCGCGCCGGCATCCCCGCCGCTGGCGATCTCGCGCCGCTGGGCCAGCTCAAGCTGCTCTTCCTCGAAAGCGGTATGGAGCCGGATCAGCGCTTCGGCGAAGCCGGGATAGGAGGTCGCGATATCGGCAATGTCCAGCGCGGGCAGATCGATATCGGCAAAGATCGGCTCCTTCAGCAGGGCCTGCAGCCGCGCGGCGGTCTCCTCCCCCTCATCGTCGGCCAGGTCGGCAATGTCGATGCGGTAGGTCTTGGCCAGCTTGAGCAGCAATTCAGCCGTCACCGGACGCTGATTGCGCTCCATAAGGGCGACGTAGGACGGCGATATTTCCAGGTCTGCGGCCATGTTCGCCTGGGTCAGGCCAAGGTCCCGGCGGACCCGCTTGAGCCGCGGCCCCATATAGATCGCATTGCGGGCCATGATTGCCATCCTCGTGCTGAGAAACCGCAGTGAGTCGATGCTTTACAACATTACAAGCATATTTTGTAAAGTTTGACAATGTGACACCGCAGGCCCTGCCGCATTGCAGCAATCGGTGCCAGAAACCTTGCGAGGCCGAAAACGGCTCACCCTCTCCAAATGCAAGGATTCGTTACCATGACACACCAGGCAGAAATTGACCGCCTTTCCGAAACGATCGCCGCGCAGGGTGCGCCCTGGAACGCGATCGACGCGGAATCCGCCGCCCGCATGCGGCTGCAGAACCGCTTCCAGACCGGGCTCGACATTGCCCGCTACACCGCCAGGATCATGCGCCAGGACATGGCCGCTTATGACGCGGACCCGGCGGCCTACACGCAGTCGCTGGGCTGCTGGCACGGCTTCATCGGCCAGCAGAAGATGATCAGCATCAAGAAGCATTTCGGCACCACCAAGGGCAAATATCTCTATCTGTCCGGCTGGATGATCGCAGCCTTGCGCAGCGAATTCGGGCCGCTGCCCGACCAGTCGATGCACGAAAAGAACTCGGTGCCCGCGCTGATCGAGGAGCTTTACACCTTCCTGCGCCAGGCCGACGCGCGCGAGCTGGGCATGATGTTCCGCGAGCTGGACGAGGCCCGCGCCACGCATAACCAGCTGGACGAGCTGCGCCTGATCAACGCGATCGAAAATCACGAAACGCATGTCGTGCCGATTATCGCCGATATCGATGCCGGTTTCGGCAATGCCGAGGCGACGTATCTGCTGGCCAAGAAGATGATCGAGGCGGGCGCCTGCGCGATCCAGATCGAGAACCAGGTTTCCGACGAGAAGCAATGCGGCCACCAGGACGGCAAGGTTACCGTTCCGCATGAGGACTTCCTGGCGAAGATCCGCGCGGTCCGTTACGCCTTCCTCGAACTCGGCGTGGATGACGGAATTATCGTCGCCCCCACGGACTCGCTGGGCGCGGGGCTGACCAAGCAGATCGCCTACACCAATGAGGAAGGCGATCTGGGCGACCAGTACAATGCGTTCCTCGATTGCGAAGAGGTCGATCCGGCTGCGATCCGCAATGGTGACGTGTTCATCAGCCGCGGCGGCAAGCTGCTGCGCCCCAAGCGCCTGCCCAGCAATCTCTACCAGTTCCGCGCCGGAACGGGCGAGGATCGCTGCGTGCTGGACTGCATCACTTCGTTGCAGAACGGCGCCGACCTGCTGTGGATCGAAACCGAGAAGCCGCATATCGATCAGATCGCCGGCATGGTGGACCGGGTGCGCGAGGCCGTGCCCAATGCCAAGCTGGTCTATAACAATTCGCCCAGCTTCAACTGGACGCTCAATTTCCGCCAGCAGGTCTATGATGCCTGGGAAGCGGAAGGCCGGGACCTGTCGGGTTACGACCGGGCCAAGCTGATGAGCGCCGACTATGACGGCAGCGAGTTGGCGGAGCAGGCGGACGAGAAGATCCGTACATTCCAGCGCGACGCTTCGGCCCGTGCGGGGATCTTCCACCACCTGAT
>JAUHYZ010000091.1 GCA_030426245.1 Alphaproteobacteria bacterium
TTCAGGCGTGCCGAAATCCGCTTGGCGTTCATATCCCATCATACTTCTCCACGGCGGCAAGATCCGCCCGTGTATTAATGTTAGCAGGTTTTGACGCTAACTTCACTCCGCGCGCATTGATCGCGGCGGCGAAGGCTAGCATCGAGTGGCGTCCTTCACTCTGGAGGATGGCCTCAATCGTCGATGTAGCGTCACTATTCCAATGGCCTATAACCGGCTGACTTTCAAGGTATGCTGACGCCGGAGAGAGCAATTCAAGTAAATTTTCGGGCAATTTCACCGAATCCACGCCGCAAGTCATCACACTTGTGAAATCTGCGTCCTGGGCATGGTGCAAACCGGCCGCGATTCCTGCCAGCGGGCCCATGCCGGGATGCGGCCAGTCGGGGATGCAGGGGGCAGGGCCGGTTTCGCGTCCGGCGATCACCACCTGTTCGCACCAGCCGGAAAGCGCATCGACCGCGCGCGCAAGCAGCGTGCGGCCGTCAAGCTCCGCCATGGCCTTGTCGCTTCCGAAGCGGGTGGATTGCCCACCTGCCAGGACAACGCCCAGAATCATGCAATGCTCACCGGCTGCCGGATCACTTGCGCCAAATCACTTGCGGAAGTCTTCGGGCCAATGCTTCAGGGCGCTCATCACGGGGTAGGGCGTGAAGCCGCCCAGCGCGCAGAGCGAACCGAACTTCATTGTTTCGCACAGATCTTCCAGCAGCTGGACTTCTTCGTCCGGCGAACGGCCCGTCTTGGGCATATTGTGCATCTGCGGCTCGGTTTCGACACCGGCCAGCTCGCGTCCGCCAACCCGGATCCGGTCGATCACTTCCATGCCGCGTACTGCGCCCAGGCGGCACGGTGTGCATTTGCCGCAACTTTCCGCCGCGCAGAATTCCATCGCGAAGCGTGCCATCGCGCCCATATCCGCCGTATCGTCGAACACCGTGATCCCGGCATGGCCGATCAGTGCATCGGCCTTGGTATAGGCTTCGTAATCGAAGGGGATGTCGAACTGGTCGGGGTGGATATAGGCGCCCAGAGGGCCGCCGACCTGCACCGCCTTGACCGGGCGGCCCGATTGCGTGCCGCCGCCGATTTCGTTGACCAGCTCGCCCAGCGTGATGCCGAAGGCGACTTCGTAAAGCCCGCCATGCTTGATATTGCCGGCCAGCTGGATCGGCATGGTGCCCTTGGACCGATCGATGCCCAGGCTGTCATACAAAGATGCGCCGCCTTCCATCAGGATATGCGGCACGGCCGCCAGGGTCAGCACATTGTTGACCACGGTGGGCTTGCCGAACAGGCCCTTCAGCGCCGGCAGCGGAGGCTTGGCGCGCACTTCGCCGCGCTTGCCTTCCAGCGAATTGAGCAGGGAGGTTTCCTCGCCGCAGACATAGGCGCCTGCTCCGGCGCGGATTTCGCACACGAAGGGGGCCACGATATGCGCACTGGCGCGCACGGCCTTTTCCATCTTGTCGATCGCGTCGGGATATTCGCTGCGCAGATAGACATAGCCCTTGGTCGCGCCCACGGCTTCGCCGGCGATGGCCATGCCTTCGATCAGCGCAAAGGGATCGCCTTCCATCACCATGCGGTCGGCAAAAGTGCCGCTATCGCCTTCGTCGGCATTGCAGACGATGTATTTCTGATCCGCCTGGGCGCCGGCCACGGTCTTCCACTTGATACCGGCGGGGAAGCCCGCACCGCCGCGGCCGCGCAGGCCGGAGGAAAGCACTTCCTCCACGATGGCTTCGGGGCCCATTGCGCGGGCGCGCTTCAGGCCCGACCAGCCGCCGGTCGCTTCGTAATCGTCCAGGCTGAGCGGACGGGTCTTGCCCGCGCGGGCAAAGGTCAGGCGCTGCTGGCTGGCGATGAAGGGATGTTCGGCGATCACGCCGATGCCCTTGTCGCTCGATCCGTCCAGGATCGCCGCGACATCGTCCACGGTGGCCGGGCCGAAACCCTTGCCGTCCACTTCCACCAGCGGCTCGAGCCATTGCATGCCCCAGCTGCTCGTGCGTTCAACGCTGGCGCCGGCTTTTTCGAAAGCGGCGGCAAGCTCGTCTGCACCGCAAGCGCGGGCCAGGGCGTCGTCGGAAATGCGGATGGTAGTCATGCGTTTTCAATCAGCTTGGTAAGGGCAGCGCTGTCGAGCCGCGCATGCAGTTTGTCGCCGATACGGGCATTGGGGCCGGAAGAGCACAGGCCGAGGCAATAGACGGTGGAGAGCTTCACGCGCTCGCCAGCGGCCTGATTGGCGTCG
>JAUHYZ010000061.1 GCA_030426245.1 Alphaproteobacteria bacterium
GCCGCCGCCGCGACAGGGAGGATTCATAATGGCCCGCCCATTTTTCCGCCGCCGCAAGAGCTGCCCGTTTTCGGCCAAGAACGCGCCGAAGATCGATTATAAGGACGTGCGTCTGCTGCAGGGCTTCATGTCCGAACGCGGCAAGATCGTGCCGAGCCGTATCACGGCCGTATCCGCCAAGAAGCAGCGCGAGCTCTCCAAGGCAATCAAGCGCGCACGCCAGATCGGCCTGCTGCCGTATATCGTGAAGTAAGGAGGGCAGACCGATGGAAATCATCCTGCTCGAACGTATCGAGAAGCTGGGCACGATCGGCGACGTCGTGAACGTCCGCGATGGCTATGCCCGCAACTTCCTGCTCCCGCAGAAAAAGGCGCTGCGCGCCAATGACGCGAACCGCGCCGTGTTCGAAGCGAACCGCGAGCGGCTGGAGAAGGAAAATGCCGAGAAGCGCACCGATGCCGAGAAGGCCGGTGCCAATGTGGACGGCGTGGAAGTGGTGCTGATCCGCGCTTCTTCCAATTCCGGCCAGCTCTACGGCTCCGTCAGCGTGCGCGATATCGTCGCCGCGCTGGAAGAGAAGGGCCATCAGATCGACAAGCGCCAGATCATCATGAGCGGCCCGATCAAGACGATCGGCATGTTCGATGTGACGGTTGCCCTGCACCCCGAAGTGCATGTGACCGTGAAGGCCAATGTCGCGCGTTCGGACGACGAAGCGGAGCTTCAGAGCCAGGGCGTCGACGTCATGGCCGCGATGTTCGAAGAAGAGCGTGCCGAAACCGAAGGCTTCACCGAATCCCAGGATCCGACCCTGGAACCCGGCGAAATTCCCGAGGAAATGCTCGAAAATCCGGTCGAAGCTTCCGAAGAGGAAGCCCCTGCCGAAGCCGAGGAAGAAAGCGAAAGCTGATCCGTCCGGGCTTTGCAGGCCGACTTTGCAAAAGGGGCGCGTTCCGGCAACGGTCCGCGCCCTTTTTTGCGCCGCGCGCCATTGTGACTTGGATTTGCAAAGCTTCCCGCGTTAGCTGGCGGCATGACGCAGGCCACCGCCAACACCATTGCCGCGCTTGAACGCCTTTTCGACGAAGCGGTGGAAACGCTGCGCGGCGACATCGTTCGCTTTGCGGATGCCGGGACCTTGCCCGATCCGGCCCGCCTCACGGATGGCAGCTATGCCTATCCTGAATTGCTGGTCCATTTCTCCGGCGAAGGCACACGCGGCGATACTTCCCGCGCTTTCGGCCGCCTGCAGGTCGCCGGCACCTATGCCACCACCATCACCCGGCCCACGCTGTTCGCGGACTACCTTGCCGAACAGCTCGACCTGATCGCCAGCGATTACGAGGTCGAATTCGAAGTCCGCCGCTCCAACCAGCCGATGCCCTTCCCCTATGTGCTGGACGGGCAAGTGGGTGCGCGCATGGCGGCGATCGAACCGACCGAGCTGGCGCGCCATTTCCCCTCGACCGATCTCGCGCTGATAGGGGACGAGCTGGCCGACGGCATCGAACTGGGCGGGCCGGAAGATCCGATCCCGCTGTCGCTGTTCGATGCCTTGCGCACCGATTATTCGCTCGCGCGCCTCGCCCATTACACCGGCACCCCGCCCGAACATTTTCAGCGCTTCGTGCTGTTCACCAACTATCACCGCTATGTCGACGAATTCGTGGACTGGGCGGCATCGCAGATCGGCAAGGACGGCAATATCGCGCTATCCGGCGCGGGCGGGCTCTATATCGACGCGGAGACGAAAAGCGCGCGCGGCCAATTGTCGGACACCGCCTGGCGGCGCCACCAGATGCCCGCCTATCATTTAATGACGGAGGACCGCTCCGGCATCACGCTGGTGAATATCGGGGTCGGCCCCTCAAACGCGAAGACGATCTGCGATCATCTGGCGGTGTTGCGGCCCGAAACCTGGCTGATGATCGGCCATTGCGGGGGGCTGCGGCCAAGCCAGTCGATCGGCGACTATGTGCTCGCCCATGCCTATCTGCGCGACGATCACGTGCTTGATTCGGTCTTGCCGCCGGAAATTCCCATTCCCGCCATTGCCGAGGTTCAGCAGGCGCTGGCCGGCGCAGCTGAAGAAGTCAGCGGCACGCATGGCGCGGATCTGAAGAAGCGGCTGCGCACCGGCACGGTCGTCACCACAGACGACCGCAACTGGGAACTGCAATATACCAACTCGGCGCGCCGCCTCTCGCTCAGCCGCGCCGTCGCCATCGAGATGGAAAGCGCCACGATCGCGGCGCAGGGCTATCGCTTCCGCGTGCCCTACGGCACATTGCTATGCGTTTCGGACAAGCCGCTGCATGGCGAAATCAAGCTGCCGGGCCAGGCCAACAAGTTCTATGAAGAGGCGATCGGTGCGCATCTGCAGATCGGCATTCATGCCTGCAGGCGGTTGCGCGCGGAAGGCCAGCGGCTCCACAGCCGCAAGCTGCGCGCCTTCAACGAACCGCCTTTCAGGTAGGCTCTTTCCCCAGGAAGCGGACCATCGCTTCGCCCATTTCCGGCTCGGTGACGGAGCTCATATGCGTGCCGGGCACTTCCACGAACTCACCTAGCGGAAGCGCATCGGCCAGGGCTTCGGGGGAACCGTTATCGCGGTCCTTGTCCCCGCACAGCACGAGCGTGGGCATCGTGATCCCCGCAAGCTCTTCCTTAGCCGTGTCATCCACCGATTGCAGCAGCAGCCGGGCGGCCACCCGGTCGACCTTCATCGTCTTCATGAACTGCACGGCGAAATAGGCCGGGTCGCCCTGTTTGACGCTGTCGAAGCGGTCGATGGCATCGATGAAGAATGCAGCACGGTTATTCCAGCCTGAGAGGCCCTCCAGGCCCATACCGGCCAGAATGAGCCGCTTGGGAGCAAGGCCCGCCAGAACGCAGCGCACGGCCGTTCTGGCGCCCAGCGAAAAGCCGCCAAGATCGAAATCCGTCAGCTCCAGCTGCTCGGCCAGAGCCTGCACATCCTGCACCAGAACATCTTCGGGATAAGCGGACTCTTCATGCGGGCCGGCGCTTTCACCATGCGCGCGCAGATCGGGCATGATCGCCTCGAACCCGGCATCGGCCAGCTTCTGGGCATGGCCGAACTTGATCCAGTTCATCTGCGCGCTGGAAAACAGGCCGTGCAGCAGCAGCACCGGCCTGCCCTCACCGATCCTGTGCACGGCGAGCTTGGTCCCGTCGAAGGATTTGATGGTTTGCTTTTTGCTCATTTCATCCGAACTCATCGATGCCCTTTTTCCAATGTCCCCAATTCCCAACCTTCGGGCGATGCCCAACGGGCGCGGCTTGCCTCATAATTGCATGGCATGGGATGACCCGCGACACGCAGTTGGGGGGCGCCGGGACCATTCCAGCGGAAAAGTGCGGCATGCCAGCCCCCGACGATTCCCCGCGATGGATCAATCAAGCCATCGGCGCCCATCGCGCGGGCCGCATCGGCACACTTCCATGAAAGTGGTTCACGTCCCTCCGCCAACGCAGGACGCCAACGGGAGATCGACATCTTTCTATCAATGCCAAGCTTGGCGCAAACAGCCTCGTCGCGCTGATCCAGCACATGCGCTTCATCGAGCTCCAGTGGCACGATCAGGCGAGCCAGACCATCCTCCGCCGCATAGCTGCCTGTTACGATCGCTGCCCAATCAGCTTCGGGCGTGATGTATATCGCCGGTTGTCCCGGCCTATGATAACGACCGGCGCTGTCCGGCCCCGGCGGATCGAGGACATGCTCGGCCCTGTCGGCCAATACTGCGCGATAGAAACGTCCGCTTACCCGGCACAGGGGAGTAGCGGACATTTCCCTTATCCCTTCTGCAGATGCCTGCGGCCGAGCAGCTCTGCAATTTGCACGGCATTGAGCGCCGCACCCTTGCGGAGATTATCGGAGACGCACCACAGGACAAGGCCGTTATCGACTGTCGGGTCTTCGCGCACGCGGCTGATGAAGGTTGCACTGTCGCCGGCGCATTCCACGGGGGTGACGTATCCGCCGTCTTCCCGCTTATCGACCAGCATGCATCCAGGCGCCTCGCGCAGAATGTCCTGTGCTTCCTTGGCCGAAATCTCGTTTTCGAATTCCAGATTGATCGATTCCGAATGGCCGACAAAGACGGGCACACGCACGCAGGTGGCGCTGACCTTCACCTTGGGATCAAGGATCTTCTTGGTTTCGACCACCATCTTCCATTCTTCCTTGGTCGATCCGTCATCCATGAAGACGTCGATATGGGGAATGACGTTGAAGGCAATCTGCTTGGTGAATTTGGACGGCTCAACCGGATCGCCCACGAAGATCGCGCGGCTCTGTTCGAACAGTTCGTCCATCCCCGCCTTGCCGGCGCCGGACACCGACTGATAGGTCGAAACCACGCAGCGTTTGATCTTGGCGGCATCGTGAAGCGGCTTGAGCGCGACCACCAGCTGCGCGGTGGAGCAATTGGGGTTCGCAATGATGTTCTTCTTCTTGTAGCCGTCAATCGCATCCGGGTTCACCTCCGGCACGATCAGCGGCACGTCCGGGTCCATGCGGTAGAGGGAGCTGTTGTCGATCACCACGCAGCCTGCAGCGGCTGCCTTGGGCGCATAGTCCTTCGCCGGGTCGGAGCCGGCGGAAAACAGCGCAATGTCCCAGCCCGAAAAGTCGAAATGTTCGATGTTCCGGCATTTCAGCATCTTGCCGGTGTCGCCCAGTTCCACCTGCGTGCCCTGCGAACGGGAAGACGCGATTGCCGCCACCTCGTCCATTGGAAATTCGCGTTCGGCCAGGATGGCGAGCATCTCGCGTCCGACATTTCCTGTCGCGCCCACAACGGCAACCCGGTAACCCATCAAAACAACCTTTCCATACACACATGCTGCATTGCGAAAGAGCGCGCGTTAGACGCCTGCATGACACAGCACAAGGTCAGACGACACCTGCCAGATAGAGAACCAGCATCACTGCAGCCGAAAGCGAACCGGCAAGGCCGGCCAGCGCGATCCAGCGTGAACCGGCCCTGCGTATCCAGGCGATGGCATTGACCAGCGCGAAGATCAGAAGAAATACGAAGCTTGCGCCTTCGACTAGGCTTTCAATGCCGCCAATCACAACCAGAACGATCGCGGCGGCGGAGATCAGGGTGATCCCGGCCCAGGGCACGTCCCGGCTGCTGCGCTTGGCAAACAGTCCGGGCAGTTCATCGTCGCGCGCGGCATGCTCGGCCAGACGGGCTGTGGCGAAGACGGTGGCGTTGATCGCCGACGCGGCGGAGAAGACCGCCGCCAGCGATACGGCGTAAAAGCCGAAAGCCCCCAGTGCCTCCCGGCCGGCCACCGCCAGGGCGACTTCTTCCTGTTTGACGATATCGTCCGCACCGGCGAGCATCCCGGCGCCCAGCGCAACCAGGATATAGACCGCAGTGGTTACCCCGATCGCCAGCGGCATCGCCACGGCAATCGTGCGCGGGGCGTCCTTCATCTCGTCATAGTCGTAGGAAAGGAGCTGGAAGCCCTCATAGGCCATGAACACCACGCCGGTACCCACCAGTGCCTCTCCCCACCCAATGGGGTGGCCATGCTCCAGGATGAGCTTTTCAGGCGCCCAATGCCAGATGCCCAGCATTGCCAGGCCCAGCAGGATGATCAACTTGCCCCAAACCGCGACCAGTTCGATCACCGTGCTCTCGGTCGCCCCGGCGAGATTGACACCCGTCAGCAGGACGATGGCCGCAATCCCGGCCATTGTGATCATCAGCCCGTCTTGCCCGAAGACATTGGCGGCATAGGCCCCGAAAGTGACTGCGTAGACCGCTACGGTCAGCGTATATCCGGCAATCAGGAGCCACACGACGAAGCGTGCCGCCTGCGGGCGGCCCATCGCCCGCAGATAGGCATAGCTGCCGCCAGGCTCATCGATCTGGCGCGTTAGAGCCGAATAGGAATGGCCCGAGGCCAAGGCGATCGCTCCGCCGAGCAGGAAGCTGAGCCAGGACCATTGACCCGCGACACTGATTACAACGCCCAGGGTCGAAAATATCCCGCCGCCGATCATTCCGCCGACGGCCATTGCCCATGCGCCGCCCAGTCCGAGTGCGTGACCGTTGCCCTCCGCCTCGCCGGACGTCATTTCGCCGATCTCCACTTCATCATGAGAGCCCTTGAACGCGCAGACGCCAATTGAAAAGGGCGCCCCGGCCGATGCCAAGGCGCCCCCTTAAAGGATCAAAGTCCCAGGCCGGGCAGCCATCAGCTCTCCTGGCTGGAACCCTGGGTTTCACGGCGCTCCGCAATACGGGCGCGCTTACCGGTACGGCCGCGCAGGTAATAGAGCTTCGCACGGCGAACGACGCCGCGGCGCACCACGGTGATCTTGTCGATATTGGGCGAATAGAGCGGGAAAACACGCTCAACGCCTTCGCCGAAGCTCAGCTTGCGGACTGTGAAGTTGCTGCCCATTCCGCGGTTGTTGCGCGCAATGCAGACACCTTCGAAATTCTGGACACGGGTGCGGGTGCCTTCGACAACGCGCACACCCACGCGGACGGTGTCGCCAGCGCGGAAATCGGGGATGTCCTTCCCCTCGGAAAATTGCTCGATCGCCTCGGCTTCAAGCTCTTGGATCAGGTTCATCGACCTAGGTCCTTCATCGTTCGCTGCGCGCCAGAGGCAGGTCAGTCCCGAGCGCCCCGATAGCGCTCCCAAAGGCCCGGCCTGCGTAACCGTGTATCGTCTTCCGCGCGTTGTTTCCTCCACGCGGCTATTTTCGCATGATCCCCCGATCGCAGCACTTCGGGGATCTTGCGCCCTTCCCATATGGCAGGTCGGGTGTAATGCGGATACTCGAGCAGACCTTCCTCGAAGCTCTCCTCGGCACCGCTTGACGGCGCGCCCATTACGCCGGGAAGCAGCCGAATGCAAGCATCTAACAGCATGATTGCCGCAGGTTCTCCGCCTGAAAGCACGATATTGCCAACGGAAATCTCTTCGACCGGCCGCGCTTCGAAGATACGCTCGTCGAAACCTTCGAACCTGCCGCAAAGAATCGTAACCCCCGCGCCTGCGGAAAGCTCGCGAATCCGCCTCTGCGTGATCGGCTTGCCACGCGGCGTCATGGCCAGAACCGGGCAATCGGGCTGAATTTCCAATGCGTGGTCGACGGCCGTTGCCAGCACATCGACCTTAAGCACCATTCCGGCGCCGCCACCGGCCGGCTTATCGTCCACCGTGCGGTGCTTGTCCTTGGCGAAATCGCGGATCTGGACGGCGTCGCACGACCATACGCCCTCTTCCAGTGCCCGCCCCGCCAGAGACACGCCCAAGGGGCCGGGAAACATCTCCGGATAGAGCGTGAGGATAGTGGCGGCGAAGGTCATGAATGGGGCCCTAGCGGCTCCATCGGATTACTGCCAGCGGCAGTGCCCGTGATCGGCCATCATCCGCATTTGACGAACACGACGCCATCGCCTTCGATCGGATGGCCCGCCAGCGTAACGACTTCGTCATTATCGGGCGGCATGACCGATAGCCCGTCCGGGCCGCGCGTCTCGATTGGCAGCGTCGGGAGCGGCTCGTCCCACTGCAAGGCAGGCGTGGGGCCAACATCGACGACGCCGGTCTCGGGATATCCATCCACGCGCGTCTCGATGATCGCCATACCGCGCGAATTGAATGTCACATCGAAATCCGGCTTATCGCAGTCGGCGTTGACGCCCTTGGCTACCCAGCTGCCGCGAACGTAATCACTGGTTACCGCAAGGCCGCCCGATCGCGCAGGATCACGGTCCCGCGCTGGCGGCTCAACCGAATCGATCTCGCTTGGCAGCAAGGTGCCCTCACCTTCCATGCAGATGCTCGCATCGGCTATTTCGCCGGTGATCCGGACATAGTCCCCTTGCCCGAAATCGGCCTCTCCAAGGCTCAGGGCCCAAATCTCGCCGCTGGGGGTATGGAGCACCGGACATTCGGTACCGTCTTCGATGCGGCCCTCTTTGGTGACCATCCGGACTTCTCCGGAGGGCCTGGTTCCGGCAGCGGGGCCTTCGGAGGAAGGCAATTCGCCGCCGGCCGCAGCAGTGTCGCCATTGTCATTGGAAGATGATGTGCAGGCTGACAGTACGATCACGGAAGCAAGAAGCGGCAGTGCGGAAATGATCTGTTTCATGTCTTACCAGCGAGACGGGCTGGCAATAGTTCCAGCGACCTTTCAGGTGACGAAAGCCGATGCCACAACAAGCCGCTGCGCATCACATTCGGGCACGGCATCTTCATTCATCGGCACCATGAAGCGCTTGCCGGGCTTTCCGCCTTCAGCCGGCCGTTCGATCTCGATCACGTCGCCCGCACCGAAATTCTCGACCGCGACGACTGTGCCGAGCGGGTCGCCAGCATCGGAAACCGCGGCAAGGCCAATCAGGTCGGCGTAGTAATATTCGCCGTCTTCGAGTGGCGGGAGCGCAGAACGCGGGACAGTCAGCACTGTACCGCGCAAGGCTTCTGCCGCATTGCGATTGGAGATTCCGGCAAAGCGCGCAATGGCGCCACCTTTTCCATCATCGCGCATATGAGCGACGGTGAGTTCGCCGCCATTGAAGCTCTTATGCGGCTTCAGGCTCTCGAAGCCTTCGCCCAGCAGCTTCAGGCGGACATCGCCCGCCACGCCATGCGCGCCTGTGATGGCGGCCAGCGCAACGGGCTTGTCCTGATCCAAAGGGCTTAGGCCTTTTCTTCGTCAGCTTTTTCTTCAGCGGCTTCCTCGGCCGGAGCGTCCTCGGCAGGAGCTTCCTCTGCAGCCGCTTCTTCCGCGGGAGCTTCCTCTGCAGCGGTTTCCTCTGCCGGAGCTTCGGCAGCAGCTTCTTCAGCCGGAGCCTCTTCCTCGGCGGGAGCTTCGGCAGCAGCCTTCGCAGCTTCTTCAGCCTCGGCAACCTTGGCGGCCTTCTCTTCAGCGCGTTCCTTGGCCTTTTCGCCCGGCTCCGCCTTCTGCGGGTTGTTGCGCGCAGCACGCTCCAGAATGCCGGCGGCATCCAGGAAACGGGCGACACGGTCGCTCGGCTGCGCACCGACGCCCAGCCAATGGCGCGCACGGTCTTCATCAAGCTTCACGCGTGCGGGATCGTCCTTGGCCAGCACCGGGTTGTAGATCCCGATCTGCTCCAGATACTTGCCGTCGCGCGGGCTGCGCGTGTCGGATACGACGATGCGGTAATAGGGCCGCTTCTTGGCCCCACCACGCGAAAGACGAATTGCAACTGCCATTTTCTATGTAACCTTTCTTATATAAAACGCTGTAATTACTTCTTATTCAGTAAATTCTGGAGGTCCGGCGGGAGCTGCCCCGCGCCGCCGCTGCCAAGCCCCGGCAGGCCGCCGGGGCCGCCAACTCCTGGAGGCGCGCCCATGCCCTTCATTGCCTCGCCCATGCCGCCCTTGCCGAACATGCTCGCCAGGCCCTTGAGCCCGCCCATCTTGCGGATCTGCTTCATGGCGCGGCCCATTTCCTGATGCATCTTGAGCAGCTTGTTGATTTCCTGGACCTGCGTGCCCGAACCGGCGGCGATCCGCCGCTTACGCTTGGCATTGAGCAAGGCCGGATTGGCCCGCTCCTTGGCCGTCATGGAACCGATGATCGCATCCATGTGGACCAGCACCTTGTCGTCCATGCCGCCCTGCTGCATCGCGGCCTTGGCCTTCTTCATGCCCGGCATCATGCCGGCCAGCATTCCCAGGCCGCCCATATTCTGCATCTGCCGGAGCTGGGTTCTGAGGTCGTTCAGATCGAACTGCCCCTTCATCATCCGCTCTGCCAAGCGATCGGCGTCTTCCTTCTCGACGACGGCCGCCGCCTTCTCCACCAGGGAGACGACATCGCCCATGCCCAGAATGCGCCCGGCGACGCGCCCGGGATGGAACGGCTCGATCCCGTCGATCTTTTCGCCCGTACCGGCAAACTTGATCGGCTTGCCCGTGACCGCGCGCATCGAAAGCGCCGCACCGCCGCGCGCATCGCCGTCCATCCGGGTCAGCACGACACCGGTCAGATCGATCTCTCCGGAAAAGCTCTGCGCCACATTCACGGCGTCCTGGCCGGTCAGGGAATCGACCACCAGCAGCACTTCATGCGGGTCCGAAATCCCGGCAACCGCCTTCATTTCCGCCATCAGCGCATCGTCGACATGCAGGCGGCCTGCGGTATCCAGCATCAGCACATCGGCTGCCTGCAGCTTGGCGGACTGCATCGCACGGCTGGCAATATCGGTGGGCGTTTGCCCCGGAATGATCGGCAGGGTGGCGACACTGGCCTGCTCGCCCAGCACGGCGAGCTGTTCCTGCGCCGCCGGGCGATTGACGTCGAGCGACGCCATCAGCACCTTCTTGCCCTGCTTTTCACGCAGCAGCTTGGCGATCTTGGCTGTCGTCGTGGTCTTACCGGAGCCCTGCAGACCGACCATCATGATCACGACCGGCGGCTTGGCTTCCAGATCGAGGCCAACGGCCTCTTCCCCGCCCAGCATCTCGACCAGCTCGTCATTGACGATCTTGACCACCTGCTGGCCCGGCGTAACGGAGCGCAGCACATCCTGCCCAACGGCCTTTTCCGTAACCGCATCGATGAAGCGGCGCACGACCGGAAGGGCAACATCGGCTTCGAGCAAGGCGACGCGCACTTCGCGCATGGCCGCGCGAACATCGTCTTCCCTCAGCGCACCGCGCCCGCGCAGGCGGTCGAACACACCTCCGAGACGGTCTGAAAGGCTATCGAACATCGCCTGCTTCAACTCCTTCACGGGCACAAAGCCCGCATTTTCCTGTCTGGCCGTTTCCCGAACCGAAAAAGTGGAGACCACTTTTGCTGGAAAAGCTCCAAACGCCAAAAACGCCGGCGGACGAAACCTCGTCGGCCAGCGTTGGGGCAATGCCCCTTCTGTTACTCGTGCCGCGGAGCTATCCGCGGCGATAATCCGGATGAATGG
>JAUHYZ010000062.1 GCA_030426245.1 Alphaproteobacteria bacterium
TCCGGCTCGCCGAAGATCATGGACAGCGGCACGGTGCAGCCGTGATCGACATCCATATTGTTCATGATCGTCATGTCGAATTCGTCGAGGATCAGGCTCTGCGCGATATGCCAGGCCAGATCGGGATGGCCGATCACGTCCGGCACCGGGCGCGGGCCCCAGCCTTCGTCGGCCGGCTTGAAGCGCTCCGCGCAGCCGATCGCGAAAGTCGGGATGATGTTCATGTCGAAGGCGGAAGCGTGATCGTTGTAAACCAGGATCACCACATCGGGCATGTTGCCCGGCTGCTTGATCCATTCCTTGATCGGCTCATAGCCCTTGAACACCGGGCCCCAATATTCGTTGTCGCTGGTCTTGGTCTGCAGCGCAGCGCCGAGTGCGGGGATGTGGCTCGATGTAATTCCCGTGGTTACGCGTGCCATCTCAATATCCTCCCTTGATCGAGCGCACACCTTCGGGCGAACGGCCGCCGTCGATCATCATCTGCGCATATTCTTCCTGCGTCATCCCGGTCATCGAACCGGCGGCGAACTGAAAGCTCTTGCCATCGGTAGAGAACAGTTTTGACAGGAAATAGACATTGCCGCCTTCATCGATCATCGCGTTGTAATCGCGGTCGAGCACGGCCTGCTTGGCCGCCGGCGTCAGATCCCATTCGTCCAGATAGGCGCTTTCGTCCGCCAGGAACCGCTTGCGGTTCTCTTCCTTCATCAGGCTCATCGCGAACTGATTGAGGTGATAGCCCTTGCGCGCCCGCTGGGCGGTGAACACGCGCGTTCCGGGAATATCGTCGAACTGGGCGAGATATTCGTGGATGTCGATCCGTTCTTTCTTCTTCTCGGTCATTGTACTTTCCATTTGGGTGCGGAGCACTCCTTAACAAGCGTTTTTGCGGTGCGGCGGGATGGGGCGAAGGGTTTCACAGCCCGCGCGCCTTCAAAATGGCGTCGAGCCGCGGATAGACCTTGCGGGCATTGCCTTCGAAAATGGCGTGCTTCTCTTTCGCCGAAATATCCAGCGCGTCGATATAGCGCTTGGTATCGTCGAAATAGAAGCCGGTGGTCGGATCGATCCCGCGCACCGCGCCCACCATTTCGCTGCCGAACAGGATGTTCTTGTTCTCGATCACGTCGGCCAGCAAGTTGATGCCCGGCTGGTGATAGACGCAGGTATCGAAGAACACGTTGTTCATCAGCAGCTCGTCCAGGCTGGGCTGCTTGAGCATGTCGGCCAGGCCGCGGTAACGGCCCCAGTGATAGGGCACTGCACCGCCGCCATGCGGAATGATCAGCTTCAGCTTGGGGAAGCGGCTGAACAGGTCGCCCTGCAGCAGCTGCATGAAGGCCACCGTGTCCGCCGCCAGGTAATAGCCGCCCGTGGCATGCATCGCCGGATTGCAGCTGCCCGAAACGTGGATCATCGCCGGCACTTCCAGCTCTTCCATCGCTTCGTAGATCGGGAACCAGTACTCGTCGGTCAGCGGCGGATGCTGGAAATAGCCGCCGCCCGGATCGGGGTTGAGGTTGCACACCACGAAGCCCAGTTCCTCCACACAGCGGCGCAGTTCGCGCACGCTTTCGGAAAGGTCCGACTTGGGGCTTTGCGGCAGCATGCAGCCGCCGATGAACGTATCGGGAAACAGCTGCGTGACGCGGTAGATCAGATCGTTGCAGCGCTTGGCCCATTCGCTGGCCACGGCCTGATCGCCCACATGCGGGGCCATGGCCGAAGCGCGGGGAGAAAAGATCGTGAAATCCGCGCCGCGTTCCTTGATCAGCTTGAGCTGGTTCTGCTCGATCGTTTCGCGAATCTCGTCATCGGAGATTTCCGGATAAGGCGGGCACTCGGTGCCGTTCTTGAAAGCTTCCTTCTGCTGCTCGCGCCATTGATCGTGCCCTTTGGGGAGCACCGTGTAATGGCCGTGGCAATCGATTATCAGCGTCATGCCGCCTCGTTCCTCTCATTCTTCTTCGACTTCGCCGCGCGGCGCTGCAGCGCCACGGTTCCGCGTGTCATAACGGGTTCGATCCCGAGGTCGAGCAGCGTCTTGGCCGCTTCTTCCATTTCCGCCGCCCGGCGTTCCCCGTGGGTTGCCATCCGTTCGCGGTTATAGGCAATCCGCTGCGCCCAGGGCAGGGACTTCTCGCTGGCGTCGAGCGAGGCCATCACTTCTTCGAACACGCCCGCTTCGTCCGCGGCGGCGGCGCATTCGGAAGACAACGCCTCCAGCCCCTTCACCATAACGGAACGAATCATCTTGATCGAACTGGCCCGGCCCACTTCCTGGCCCGCGATGCGCGTGTTTTCGAAGCCCAGCTCAAACAGCTTGACCATCGCTTCCTGCGCATCCGCGCCTGCCAGCAGCAGCGGCACATGCAATGCCGCGGGATTGACCGGCGCCATCACCGCCACATCGACATAGCGCGCACCGGCCGCTTCCACCGCCTGGGCGGCGGCGCGCTTCGTATCGGGGGCCACCGAGTTCATGTCGCACCAGATCGCGCCCGGTGCCAGGAAGGGCGCATAGTCCTGCGCCACTTTGAGCGCGGCATCCGCCGTGACCAGGGACAGGACCACCTCGGCCCCTTCCAGCGCTTCCTGGGCGCTGCCTGCCGGGGGAATGGCGCATTCTTCCATCACTGCATGGCGCTGCGGCGCGATGTCGTAGGCGCTGGCCGCCTGGCCCCAGCCGCCCGCGCGGGCAAAAGTCGATCCTGCTTCGCCGAAGCCGATCAGGGCCGTCTTGGATGGTTGCGCCGACATGATTCGCAGTGAAAATCCTCTCGCAGTCCGATTTACAGAATGTAAGTGTTACATACAAGTTTCCGGAACGCGCTTGAAGCTTGACGCGGGGGCGCCGCCGGATGCAAGCGCCTCTAGCACTTTTGACAGGGAGAGCCAGTGATGAGCGGAGTCGTCGTCCAGAATATCGAACGTGCGGATCGCGCAGTGGTGGACGCCCTGGGCGCCTGCGGCGTGGCGACCGTGCACGAATCGCAGGGCCGCACCGGCCTGCTCGCATCCTATATGCGCCCCATCTATGCCGGCGCGCGGGTGGGTGCCAGCGCCGTGACGATCAGCGTGCCCCCGGGCGACAATTACATGGTCCATGCCGCAATCGAGCAGTGCCAGGACGGGGACATCATCGTGATCGCCCCCACCAGCCCCTGCGAAGACGGCTATTTCGGCGACCTGCTGGCCACCAGCGCGCAGGCCCGCGGCGTGAAGGGCCTGATCATCGATGCGGGCATCCGCGACGTGCGCGACCTCACCGAGATGGACTTCCCCGTCTGGTCAAAGCGCGTCTTCGCGCAAGGCACGATCAAGGCCAGCCTGGGCAGCGTGAATGTCGATGTCGTGTGCGCCGGCGCCTATATCCGCCCCGGCGACATCATCGTGGCCGACGATGACGGGGTCTGCGTGGTCAAGCGCGAAAACGCGGAAGAAGTGCTGAAGAAGGCGCAGGCGCGCGAAGCCAATGAGGAAGAAAAGCGCGTGAAGCTGGCCAATGGCGAGCTGGGCCTCGACATGTACGGTTTCCGCGACAAGCTGAAGGATATGGGGCTGAAATGGGTTTGACGATTCCGTCTCCCCTCCCGCTTGCGGGAGGGGCCGGGGGTGGGCATGGGCCCGCAAGGGCCCACCCCGCTGCAACTAGCCTCGCCTGCGGTTCGGCAAGTTTCGCTGCCCCTCCCGCGGGCGGGAGGGGAAACTAACGTATGAACGAAGCACCAGTCATGTGGATGCGCGGCGGCACGTCGAAAGGCGGCTATTTCCTGGCATCCGATCTTCCCGCAAGCACGGAGGAGCGCGACGCCTTCCTGCTGGGCGTGATGGGCAGCCCCGATCCGCGCCAGATCGACGGGATGGGCGGCGCCGATCCGCTGACCAGCAAGGTCGCCGTGGTCAAGAAGTCGGAGCGTGAAGGGATCGATGTCGACTATCTGTTCCTGCAGGTCTTCGTCGACAAGGCGATCGTCACCGATGCGCAGAATTGCGGCAACATCCTGGCCGGGGTCGGCCCCTTCGCGATCGAGCGCGGCCTGGTGGATGCTACGGGCGACGAGACCAAGGCCGCCATCTATATGGAAAATACCGGGCAGGTCGCCGTCGCCACCGTGCAGACGCCCGGCGGCACCGTGAGCTATCGCGGCGATGCGAAGATCGACGGCGTGCCCGGCACCCATGCGCCCGTGCCGCTGGAATTCCGCGACACCGCCGGATCGAGCTGCGGCGCGCTGCTGCCCACCGGCAATGCGGCGGACGAGATCGAAGGGGTGCGCTGCACGCTGATCGACAACGGCATGCCCTGCATCATCATGAAGGCGGAGGATCTGGGCGCGACCGGTTACGAATCGCGCGAAGAGCTGGAAGCCGAAGCCTTTGCCAGCATCCGCACCAAGATCGAGGCGATCCGCATCGCCGCGGGGCCGATGATGAATCTGGGCGACGTATCGGGCAAATCGGTACCGAAGATGACGCTGGTCGCCCCGCCCAAATTCGGCGGCGCGATCACCACGCGCAGCTTCATCCCGCACCGCGCCCATGCCAGTGTGGGCGTGCTGGCCGCGGTCAGCGTGGCCACCGCCTGCATGGTGGAAGGCTCCCCCGCCAACGAAGTGGCGCATATTCCCGAAGGATCGACCAAGACGCTGTCGGTCGAACATCCGACCGGCGAAATGAGCTGCGTGCTGGAAGTGAACGAAGCCGGCGAAGTGGTAAGCTCCGCCCTGCTGCGCACCGCCCGCAAATTGATGGATGGGACGGTGTTCGTTTGAATTCATTCGCCCCGCACGTGCTTCGACAGGCTCAGCACGAACGGGTTTTGGGATTGTATAGGAGACCGCTCGTCCGGAGCCTGTCGAGGGACGCGCGCCAAGGGTACCAACAATGACAGACCGTATCGTCAGCTGGCATGGCAATCCTTCCAAGCCGAACTACACCCCGCCCCCCGGCGCGGTGGACGCGCATTGCCATGTCTTCGGCCCGATGGCCGAATTCCCCTTCAGCGCCAAGGCGAAGTATCTGCCCGAAGATGCCGGGCCGGAAAAGCTGTTCGCGCTGCGCGACCATCTGGGCTTCGACAAGAATGTGATCGTTCAGGCGAGCTGCCACGGCACGGACAATGCCGCCACGCTGCATGCGATTGCCGCCTCGGTGGGCAAAGCGCGCGGAGTGGCCGTGGTCGATCCGGATATTCCGGATGACGGCCTCCACAAGCTGCATGATGGCGGGATCCGCGGGATCCGCTTCAACTTCCTGAAGCGGCTGGTCGACAATGCGCCCAAGGACAAGTTCCTGGACGTCGCAAGCCGCCTGCCCAAGGGCTGGCATGTCGTGATCTATTTCGAGGCGGACATTCTGGAAGAGCTGCGGCCTTTCATGGACGCCATCCCGGTGCCGATCGTGGTCGACCATATGGGCCGCCCAGACGTCTCCCAGGGGCCCGACGGGCCGGATATGAAGGCGTTCCGCGCGCTGCTGGATTCGCGCGAGGACATTCATTTCAAGGCGACTTGCCCGGAACGGCTGGACGCGATCATGGAAGGCGGCAAGGGCGATCCCTGGGATGCCTTCGCCACTGCCGTCGCGCCGCTGGTGGCCGATTATCCGGACCGCTGCATCTGGGGTACGGACTGGCCGCATCCCAACATGCAGGACGAGATTCCCGATGACGGGCATATCGTCGACATGATCCCGCGCATCGCGCCCAGCGAAGAACTGCAGAAAAAGCTGCTGATCGACAATCCCACGCGGCTTTACTGGGCGGACTGAGTTCCCGCATCCGGCGCCGGACAGACTGCGGCAGACGGCAATCCGTGGATTTCGTACAAAACCACGGGAAAAGCGGCGCGGCCTATCTTGGGCTTCGCGCATCGACCGGTTAACAGCGGGGCGTGGACACTTCGATCCAGATTGGCACCGATACCAGCGGCAAGCCTGTTACATTCGACATGGAAGAACTGCTGGCCACGCGCCTTCTGGTGCAGGGCAATAGCGGGTCGGGCAAATCGCATCTACTGCGCCGCGTACTGGAAGAGAGCGCGCAGCTGGTGCAGCAGGTCGTGATCGATCCGGAAGGCGACTTTGTCTCGCTGGCCGAACCTTTCGGCCATGTCGTGGTGGATGGCGCAGCCTATAACGACCGCGAAATCGTGACTCTGGCGCAGCGGATTCGTCAGCACCGGGCCTCCGTCGTTCTGGCTCTGGACGAGCTGGAGATCGAACAGCAGATGCGCTGCGCCGCGCTGTTTCTGGGCGGGTTGTTCGATGCCCCGCGCGAGCATTGGTATCCCGCACTGGTTGTCGTCGACGAAGCGCAGATGTTCGCGCCTTCCGGAGGCGGGGAAGTCGCGGAAGATGTGCGGCGCATGTCGCTTTCGGCCATGACCAATCTCATGTGCCGGGGCCGCAAGCGGGGCCTTGCCGGCATTATCGCGACCCAGCGCCTGGCCAAGCTGGCCAAGAATGTTGCAGCCGAAGCCTCCAACTTCCTTATGGGGCGCACCTTCCTGGACATCGACATGATCCGCGCGGCCGATCTGCTGGGCATGGAACGGCGCCAGGCGGAACAGATACGCGATCTGGCGCGCGGTCATTTCCTTGCGCTGGGCCCGGCGATCTGCCGGCGCCCCGTCTCGGTCAAGATCGCAGCGGTCCGCACGGCCTCCAACGCCGTTTCCTCCGCCCTGATGCCGCCGCCATCCGCCTCTGCGGAAGAGAAGGAAGCACTGCTCTTCGTCGAACCGGCACAGGAAGATGCGCCTCGCCCCTCGCCGCCGCCGCCTCCCCGGCCCGAACCGGCAGAGATGGAAGAACGGATCAGCGCCTTTTCTACGCCGGCGCCCCTGCCCGATACGGAACCGCTCTCACCCGATGAATCGGACGCGGCCCTGGGTGAAATCCTCTGCGATCTGGCGGCGGAAGAAGGCGCCACCTTCCAGTCCGCTGCCAGCCTCTATCAGGATTTCACCGTGCGCTGCCGGATGAAGGGGTTACCGGCCGGCACGCTCAACATGGCGCAATTCCTTCGCCGCTTTGCAGAGGCCGTAGCCGGGCTGGAAGTGCTGGAGGAAAGCAGGCGGGACGAAGTGCGCGCCATCGCCGGCGCGGTGCCCGAAGACCTCCTCACGCCGTTCCTCGTCATCCTGAAAGCGGCGGCCCAGGGTGAGCCCTGCCCGGACGATGACGCGCTGGCCCGCGCCTATGGCACCAGCTCTCCGCGGCGGATCCAGCGCCTGCTCGATCATTTCGAGAAATTGGGCCTGATTGTCGTGCGCACCGACTTCGGCGGACGCCGCACCATCACGGTGCCGCAGCTGAACGCAACGACCGCGGCGGTATAACCGCACCGCTTTTACTTGTCCGCAATCCCCCCTGCGCTAACATGCGGAATCTTTTGCGAGAGGGGGGCCCCAATCATGGGCGGATTCGTTGCTGCGCTGATCGGTGTGGCGGTTGCTTTCATCTTCCTGATGATGGGCGTTCGCGTCGTCAAGCAGGGCTATGTCTACACGATCGAGCGTCTGGGCAAATTCACGCTGGCGGCCGAACCGGGCCTGCATCTTATCATCCCGTTCATCGACCGGGTCGGTCACAAGGTGAACATGATGGAGCAGGTGCTGGATATTCCCGGCCAGGAAATCATCACTGCCGACAACGCCATGGTCGGCGTAGATGCCGTGGTGTTCTTCCAGGTGCTGGATGCAGGCAAGGCCGCTTACGAGGTCGCAAATCTCTATCAGGCGATCATGGCGCTCACCACCACCAATCTGCGCACGGTGATGGGCTCGATGGATCTCGACGAAACCCTTTCCAAGCGTGACGAGATCAATGCCCGGCTGCTTTCCGTGGTCGATCACGCCACCTCGCCCTGGGGCGTGAAGATCACCCGCGTGGAGATCAAGGATATCCGCCCGCCGCACGACATTTCCGAAGCGATGGCCCGCCAGATGAAGGCGGAACGTCTCAAGCGCGCGGAAATCCTGGAGGCCGAGGGCGACCGTGCCTCCGCCATCCTGCGCGCCGAGGGTGAGAAGCAATCCGCCATTCTGGAAGCGGAAGGGCGCCGCGAAGCCGCCTTCCGCGATGCCGAAGCGCGTGAGCGCGAAGCCGAAGCGGAAGCCAAGGCGACCGAATTCGTCTCCAACGCCATCGCCTCTTCCGGCAGCCAGGCGATCAATTACTTCGTGGCCCAGAAATACACCGACGCCGTGGCCAAATTCGCCACCTCGCCCAATGCCAAGACGATCCTGTTCCCGGTCGAGGCGACCCAGCTGATCGGCACGCTGGGCGGGATTGGCGAGCTCGCCAGGGAAGCGCTGAGCGGCGACGGACCGGATGGCGGCGGCAATGGCGCGAACGGCCCGGGCACGCCCCCACGCCGGCCCAGCGTGCCGCCTGCAGGGCGCGCATGATGGAAGGCATCGAAAACCTCGATCTGCACTGGTTCTGGCTGGCCATCGGCCTGTTCCTGGCGGCGGCGGAAATGCTGGTGCCGGGCGTGTTCCTGATCTGGCTGGCCGGGGCCGCGCTGATCACCGGATTCGCTGCCTGGCTGCTGCCGATCGGCGTCGCGCTGCAGATCTTCATCTTCGCCGTGCTGGCGATCCTGGCCGTCTATGCCGGCCGGCGTTATTTGCGCAATAATCCGATCGAGGATGCGGACCCGCTGATGAACAAGCGCGGCGCGCGGCTGACCGGGCAGACCGCCGTGGTTTCCCAGCCGATCGAAGGCGGCAGCGGAAAGGTCCATCTGGGCGACAGCGAATGGCTGGTGCGCGGCCCCGATACGCCTGCGGGGCAGCGCGTGCGGATCACCGGCAGCGAAGGGGCGGTATTGCTGGTGGAACCGCTTGCCCCGGCTGCGGAAACCGGCGAGGCCCCGGCAAGCCCCAGCTAGAGCCCGGTCCTTCGCTCAGGCGCTTACTTGAGTGCCGAAGCGGCCATGCTTGCGATAGCGGACCATCCAGCGGTCCAGGAACAGCTCCACCGGCTTGGGCGTGACGCCCAGCGCCTTCAGCCCCGGCAGCTTGCCCGATGGCACACTACCGTTTTTCAGCAATTTCCATTGGTCGGTATTCATCGGCGTGCCCGGCAGCGCCGCGAACACGGCCGACAGCGCATCGGGAACTTCCCAGAACAGGCGCTTACGCGCACTCGCCTCGGCAATCATGCGGTTGATCTGCCCCATGGTCAGCGGCTCCGGCCCGGCGATTTCGAACGTCTTGCCGCCATGCGCGGCGGGATCGGCCAGGGCATTGGCCACGGCCTGCGCGGCATCGTCCACCCATAGTGGCTGCATCGGCGCGTCCGCCCCGAAAATCGGCATGACCGGGAAGATGGAGATCAGCCGGGCGAACATGTTCAGGAAATCGTCGTCCTCGCCGAACAGCACGGCCGGGCGCATCACGCTGGCCTTGGGGAAGGCGGCCAGCACGGCCTGCTCCCCTTCCGCCTTGGTGCGGGCATAATCGGTTTCCGATTCCGCATCGGCGCCCAGCGCGGAGATATGCACGAAACTGCCCGCGCCGGCCGCTTTCGCCGCTTCTGCCGCCATCCCGGCGCCGCGCGCATGCAGCGCGTCCAGATCGCCGGTGAAGGCGCCCGTCAGATAGACCGCGGCATCCGCATCCGCCATCACCGCGCGCACGCTGTCTTCCTTCAGCACGTTGCAGCGCGCAAACTGGATCTGCCCCAGATTGCCCAACGGCTTGAGCTTGAAGGCTTTTTCGGGATTGCGGCTGGCGACCCTCAAACGCGCGCCACGATCCAGCAGTTCCTGCGCGAGATGGGTACCGAAAAAGCCGCTGCCGCCAATGAGCACCACCAGTTTTCCGTCGAGAGCGCCGCGTGTCGCCATGGGGATTTTGCCTGCCTTTATCCGCGATTCTGATCTGCCCGGCCATGCAGCAAGCTTCGCCGTATCGCAAGCCGGACACGTGCAATGCGAAAGTCTATCAAGGTTAGCTTGTCATTCACACTGCCTGACCTACATTGGGTCTGTTGAAAGCCAGGAATTGCTGATGAGCGAGAATAACGATCCGAATGGCAACCGCGACCCCGGGCAGGGCCCCGGCGGGAATCCGTGGATGAAGAGCCTGCTGGTATGGGGCGGGATCTTCCTGGCCCTGCTGCTGGTCGTCTCGATGTTCGGCAGCCCCAGCGCCAGCCAGGGCACGCAGATCCGCTATTCCGACTTCCGCGACAAGGTTGCCGAAGGCAGCGTCGCCGAAGTGCAGATCTCGCAGGATCAGATCGTCGGCAAGCTGGACAATGGCGAAAGCTTCACCACCATTCCGGTGCCCAATGATGACGGGCTGACCGCGCTGCTGGAAGAAAACAACGTCAAGTTCACCGGCGCGGAAAAGCAGGAAATGGGCGTATTGGCCTATATCCTGATCCAGTCCCTGCCTTTCCTGCTGATCCTGGGCGTCGCCTTCTTCGCGCTGCGCCAGGTCCAGAAAGGCGGCGGCTCGGGCGCAATGGGCTTCGGCAAGAGCAAGGCCAAGATGCTGACCGAGCGCCACGGCCGGGTGACGTTCGACGACGTTGCCGGGATCGACGAGGCGCGCGAGGAACTGCAGGAGATCGTGGAATTCCTGCGCGATCCGCAGCGTTTCTCCAAGCTTGGCGGACAGATTCCCAAGGGCGCGCTGCTGGTCGGCTCGCCCGGTACGGGTAAGACGCTGCTGGCCCGCGCAATCGCGGGCGAAGCGGGCGTGCCCTTCTTCACCATTTCCGGTTCCGACTTCGTCGAGATGTTCGTGGGCGTCGGCGCCAGCCGCGTGCGCGACATGTTCGAACAGGCCAAGAAGAATGCGCCCTGCATCGTCTTCATCGACGAAATCGACGCTGTCGGCCGCCACCGCGGCCACGGCCTGGGCAATTCCAATGACGAGCGCGAACAGACGCTGAACCAGCTGCTGGTCGAAATGGACG
>JAUHYZ010000063.1 GCA_030426245.1 Alphaproteobacteria bacterium
AAGCGGCATGGCCCATTATGACATCGTAATCGTTGGTGCAGGGCACGGTGGAGCCCAGGCCGGGATTGCGCTCAGGCAGCAAGGCTTCGAAGGTTCGATTCTGATGGTCGGCCGCGACACGGAAGCGCCCTATGAGCGCCCGCCTCTGTCCAAGGAATATCTCGCGCGCGACAAGCCTTTCGAGAGGATCATGATCCGCCCCAAGCAATTCTGGGCCGACAAGGACGTGGAATTGAAGCTGGGCACGAGCGTGACCAAGGTCGACCCGGCGAAACACGAAGCCACGCTGAGCGGCGGCGAAGTCATCTCCTACGGCAAGCTGATCTGGGCCGCAGGCGGCGATCCCCGGCGCATATCGCTGCCCGGTTCCGATCTGACGGGCATCCATTATGTGCGCGACAAGGCCGATGCCGACCGCATGATGGCCGAGCTCGATGCCGGCGCAAAGGAAGTCGTGGTGATCGGGGGCGGCTATATCGGGCTTGAAGCCGCCGCGGTCATGACCAAGCTGGGCTGCAAGGTCACGTTGCTGGAAGCGCTGGACCGCGTTCTGGCGCGCGTCGCGGGCGAGGATTTGTCGTCCTTCTACGAGGCGGACCACCGCGCCCACGGGGTCGATCTGCGCACCTCCGTGGCAGTGGAAGCGATCGAAGGCGATGGCGAAAAGGTCACCGGCGTCAAGCTGGCCACAGGGGAAGTGATCCCCTGCCAGATGGTGGTGGTGGGGATCGGCATCGTTCCCGCGATCGGCCCGCTGATCGAAGCCGGGGCTGCCGGAGCCAACGGGGTCGACGTCGACGAATATTGCCGCACCAGCCTGGATGACGTTTACGCCATCGGCGACTGCGCGGCGCATGCCAACGACTATGCCGGAGGCGCCGTGATCCGCCTGGAAAGCGTGCAGAACGCCAATGACATGGCCACCACAGCTGCCAAGTCCATCTGCGGCGATCCCCAGCCCTATCACGCGCTGCCCTGGTTCTGGTCGAATCAATACGATCTGAAGCTGCAGACCGCGGGCCTCAATCTGGGCCATGACGCCACAGTGCTGAGAGGCGATCCTGCGAACCGCAGTTTCTCGGTGATCTATCTGAAGGAAGGCAAGGTCATCGCGCTGGACTGCGTCAACCAGGTCAAGGACTATGTGCAGGGCCGCAAGCTGGTGGAAGCGGGGAAGGTGATCCCGCCCGAACAGCTGATGGATACCGATACGCCGCTCAAGGAAATGCTGTAATCGCCCGGCGCATCGGCTGGCAGCGCAGCGGCGCCCCGGTGCAGCCTATCCATCCGGTTAACCATGTTTCGTGTTGCTCCCGTTCACATGCGAGAGTTAACTCGCGTGAATGGATAGCCAAATCGACGAGCGCCGCGTGACCCAGCTGGCCCCGGCCGACGATGCGCGGCCGCTCGCGATCGAAGCGCGCGGCCTGGTCAAACGCTTCGACGATACGCTGGCGGTGGACGGAGTGGACATCTACGTCCCTGAAGGGGCGATCTACGGGATTCTGGGCCCCAATGGCGCCGGCAAGACGACGACCTTGCGCATGCTGCTGGGCATCATCGATCCGGATGAGGGCGAACGCCGCCTGCTGGGACATGACCGGCCGCACGAGGTTGCCCGGCTGGTCGGCTATCTGCCCGAAGAACGCGGGCTCTACCCGTCGATGAAAGCCTATGAAGCGATAGCCTTTCTGGGCGCGCTGCGCGGCATGCCGCTGAAAGTCGGGCGCGAGCGCGGACGCGAATTGCTGGAGAACCACGGCCTTGGCTATGCGGCGGATCGCCAAATCCGCCAGCTCTCCAAGGGCATGGCGCAGACCGTGCAGCTGCTGGGCACACTGGTTCACAAGCCGAAACTGGTGGTGTTCGACGAACCCTTTTCGGGGCTGGACGCGCTCAATCAGGGCAAGCTGGAGCGCATGATCCGCACGCTGGCGGATGAAGGCACGACGGTGATCTTTTCGACCCATGTGATCGCCCATGCGGAGCGCCTGTGCGAACAGGTGGCAATCATCGCCGGCGGCAAGGTCCCTTTCGCAGGCAGCGTAGATGTCGCGCGCGACCGCATTCCCCCGCAGGTCCGGCTGGAAACGCGGGCGCAAACCGGCGCGTGGCGCTCTGCATTGCCGGAGGACGCCCGGCAGGAAGGCCAGGCCTGGTATTTCAATTTGCCCGAAACCGGTGTCGAGCCGCTGCTCAGGGCGCTGATCGAAGGCGAAGCGGGCATCACTTCGCTCTCCATCGAGCGGGCCGGGCTGCATGACGCATTCGTTTCGATTGCCGGCGAGGCCGCGGCCCGCGCGCTCGAGGCGGAAACCGGTGAGGAGCGCGCCGCATGACCGGGCAAATGGCACAGGCCGAACGCCTGCCTTTGTGGCGCGCCGCCTATGTGATCGCGCGCCGCGATTTCGTGGCCGTGCTGTTCAGCCGGGCCTTCATTTTCTTCCTGCTGGGGCCGCTATTCCCCTTGGTGGTCGGCGTGCTGGCCGGCGGCGTGGGGCAGCAGGTCGCGGCGGAAACCGGCAATGCGCAGATCGGCATCGCGATGGAGGCCGGCGACGCGGACGCCATGATCGCTGCCAATGACAGCCTGAGGGCGGAACTCGGCCTGTCATTGCCGCACATGACCATTCTGAGACGGCTCCAGCCCGGTGAAGAATTTGACGCGCGCGGGGCCATGGATGAGCGGCAGGGCAATATCGCTGCGATCGTGACGGGAACGCTCGAAACGCCGACGCTCACTGCCACGCCGGAGCGCCTGTCGCGCTGGGAAGGGCCGATATCCATGATCGCGGCCCAGGCCCGCGCACAGGCGCCCACCGACTATCCCGAGGTGACATTGAATGAAGTCGCCACCAGCGGCGCCCAGGAACGCAATACGCGCATCCGCACGGCGCAATCGGGCATGGCGCTGCTGTTTCTGCTGATCATGCTGCTGGCGGGCATGGTCCTGTCCAATCTGGTGGAAGAAAAAGCCAACAAGATTATCGAGATTCTGGCCGCAGCCATCCCGATGGACGCGGTGTTCATGGGCAAGCTGTTCGCGATGCTGGCGGTGTCCCTGGTGGGGATCGCCGTCTGGGGATCGGTGATCGGCGGGCTGATCATGCTGGCGGGCAGCCAAGGCCAATTGGGCGCGCAGCTTCAAGGCATGGCGGCGCCGGGCGTCGGCTGGCCGCTGTTCTTCCTGTTCAGCGCGATCTATTTCGCCATGGGCTATCTGCTGCTGGGATCCATTTTCCTGACCATCGGATCGATGGCCGCCACCGTGCGCGAGGTGCAGACGCTGTCCATGCCGGCAACCATGATGCAGCTGCTGGTGTTCTTCTTCGCCAATTTCGCACTGACGCGGCAGGGAGAGCCGCTGGAGCTGGCCGCCGTGGCCTTCCCGCTGAGCTCGCCCTACGCCATGCTCGCCCGCGCGGCGACGGACGATGCGCTGTGGCCGCATGCATTGGCGCTGATCTGGCAGGCGGCGGCCGTTGCGCTGTTCGTGAAAGTCGGGGCTTCGCTGTTCCGCAAACGGGTGATGAAATCGGGCCCGCAAAAGGTGAAAGGACGCGGGTTTCTGCGCGGCCTGCTTCCCGGATCGCGCCGGCGGGAAACAAGCAAGGCGTAACTTCTTGCCCGGTTCATGCGTATAGTTAGGTGGAGGACCATGTCATGAGCAAGAACACCGCCCCCAGCCGCCGCCAGGCATTGGCCTGGATTTCTTCCGCCGCCGCCTTGCCGATACTGGCCGCCTGCGGGGATTCGCCCGCCGCAGCCAAAGAATACCGCGTGACCTATTCCGCCGCGGAATGGCGGGAGCGCCTGACCAAGGCTGAATACCATATCCTGCGAGAGGCGGGGACGGAGCGCCCCTATACCTCCCCGCTCAATGACGAGCACCGCAAGGGCACTTTCCTGTGCAAGGGATGCAGCAACGAGCTGTTTGCCAGCCGAACGAAATATGACAGCAAAACCGGTTGGCCCAGCTTCTGGAAACCCCTGCCGGGGGCGATCGGGACAGATACGGACTACAAGCTGGGCTATCCACGGACCGAAGTGCATTGCGCGGATTGCGGCGGCCATCTGGGCCATGTCTTCAATGACGGGCCCCAGCCGACCGGCAAGCGTTATTGCATGAACGGACTGGCGATGACTTTCCGCCCGGCCTGATGCCCCCGCAGGGCAGATCTGCCGCCTAGTCGACGACCTTCCACACCTTGAATTCCTCCGGCGCGTCGATCTTTACGGGACGCAGCCAGGCAGGCGAATCACCGGCCAGCAGCTGCGCCATCAATCCATCGGGATTTCCGGTTTCGAAATTGTGCGGTTCGATCAGATCGGTGCACACCACGACATAGCCGGCCTGGTGCCGCCCGATGATTTCGCGCGCCTGGTCTTCCGCGCTCGTAAAGGCGAGGATCACATCGTGGATCGCCGCTTCGGCGCGGTGATGGCCGGTCGCCACGACGCTGTGGTCCGTCTGATACAGGATCGAAGGCCCGATATCGACCGGGGCGAACAGGGTCGATCTGGGAAGTGCCGCGAGCTGCGGGACGTTCCGCGAAAGATCGCATTCCGACTGCTTGATCCTGTTTCCGGTATCCTCTGCGGCCTGGGCCCGCGAATGCGCCAGCGTGATCTGTGCCACCTGCACTGCCAGAAACGGCTGCAGCGTCAGCACCAGAGCGATGCCGACCGCCAGCTTGCGCGCCGGATTGCCGGTTTCGCGCATGGCCGCCAGCAGGCGCGATGCCAGCCAGCCCAGCGGAACCGCGCTGAGCGCGGAGACAAAACCCATGGACCGCCAGGTGAGCAATCCGGTGATCAGCGCCGCCCCCAGCAGCAATGTATAATCCAGCCACCAGGAACGCATCTTGTCCTTGGAGCCGAGCCAGATGCAAACCGCAGCGCCCAGCGCGACGAAGCCCTGGGCCACAATCGGAATCAGCTGCGCCAGCGGCTGCTGCCAGAAGGGCCGCCCTTCATGGACATTGACGTACCAATAGTCCCGGACCAGCGGATCGAGGCCGCCGAACGGCCCGGCTGCGCATTGCGGCGCGGATAACAGGAAAAAGCCCAGGCCCACCATGCCCGTGCCAGCGAGCAGGACGATCACGCCGCCCGGCGGAACCTTCTTCTTCCGGGCAATGACCGAGCAGCCCAGCGCCACGATCAGGAACAGGCCCAGATATGCCGGCGAGATAGCATCGCAATATTGCGTCAAATCGGCAAAGCCGCGCGTCAGGCCGAACAGCACCACCAGAAAACCGGCGAGGCTGGCAAGATAGCTGGCCAGCCATTGGCTTTGGGCGGGATCGCGAATCCAGCGCAGCAGAAGCACCGCGCCGATCGCTGCGGCAATCGGTAAGACTTCGAGCGAGATCGAAAGGCCGATGGCCATGCCCAGACCGGCCAATGCGCCGCCGAGCAGCGGCCTGCGCACCATGAGCGCGCTGACGGCAAACAGGACGGTGACGATCTGCCAGGCATGATGGTCGATCCGTAGCGGCTGCACTTGCCAGATCAGCACCGGCGAGAGGCCGCATGCCAGGCAGGCAAGGCCTGCGATCTCCCGGTCGAACAGGCGGAATGCCAAGCGCCCGACCAGCGCGAGGATCACCCCCAGCGAAAGCAGCGGGATGGCCAGTACGGCAATTTGCTCCGCCAGCGGCTGACCGAACAGGGGCTTCAGCGCCAGAATGACGATCGCGAGGGGAAGATCCACGATGCGCGACCAGTGCATCACCGGGCTGTCGGTGGGGTTGATGCGGTATTGATGAAGATCGAACCAGCCCTGCCCCGCCAGCAGGTCGCGAACCTGAACCAGGCGCAGCGTGTCGTCGGGATCCGGAAAGCGCCATTCAATAACGCTGCGAATATCGATCAGCAAAACCAGCACGGCGAACAGCAGCCAGATCAGCGCAATGCGCTTCCAGGGCGTGTGCCGGTCTGCCGAAAACCCGTGCACGATCAGTCTGCCGGGCCGGAGGCGCGGAAGACGATCTTGCTGCGCAAAAGCCAGGTCAGGGCGAAGCTCGCCGCGATGGCCACCAGTTTGGCAATGCGCGGATCGAAGCCCGCAAGGTCACCGGTGCCGACGATCACGGTCGTCAGAGCCAGGCCCGCCAGGGCGGAGATCACGAACAGCGCCTTTTGCTTGGTCCGCGCCGTTCCGCGATCCGCTACCGTGTCGGTAAACACGGTGCGGCTGGAAAGCAGCCAATGCGCGGCGATGCCCAGGCTGTAGCTGAGTGCGGAAGCCGCCGCTGCGAACATGCCGATGGACAGCAGGGCCAGAAAGCTGCCCATGTCCACCGCCAATGCGCCCACGCTGGCCAGCACATAGCGGATGAAGCGTATGTCGCGGATCCGAGTGAGAACGGAGATCACTCCATTGCCTCCATTGCCTTATCTCGTCAGGCGGCCTCGCGGCCGCTTTTGGCGGCACGCTCCGGCACGCTGCGCACGGATCCCAATGCCGCGGCCTGATCTTCGGTGATGTTGCCGCGCCGCACGCCGCTTTCGGGCAGGGCCTTCTCGGCCCCTTCATTGCCCGCTTCGTGATATTCGGCGTCTTCATTGACGCACCACGTGTCGTAGATGCGGCTGCCGGCCACGATATTCTCTACCGTGAGCATCGCCGTCATCATCGCGTGATCCTGATTGTTGTAGCGGTGCATGCCGTTGCGGCCGACCAGATGCAGCGTGGGGAATTTTTCTTCCAACTCGCTGCGCAGCGCCGCGACGTTCCCGGCATAGCCCTCGTCATAAACGGGATAGGCCTTTTCCTGCCGCACGACGGCGCCGCCGATCACCTTTTCCGGTTCGACCAGGCCTAGGATCGCCATTTCCTTTTTGGCGAGTTCGACCAGATCCTCGTCGGAGGAAGACCACAATCCGTCCCCTTCGAAGCAGAAATATTCCAGGCCCACACAGGCGACATTTTCGTCCGGCACCATTTCGGGCGACCAGCTGCGGAAGTTCTGCACGCGGCCGACCTGAACCTTCTCATCGTGGATGTAGATCCAGTTGTCGGGGAACAGGTCTTCCGACTTGATCATCAGGGCGACGGTCAGGAAGTCGCGATATTTGAGCTGCGAGGCATTGAGCGTGGTCGCGGGCAGCGGATGCAGCCGCGCGGCCAACTCGCGCATCGGCGCGGAAGAAATCGTATGTTTCGCCTTCACTACCAATTCGCCGTCGGGGCCGCTGGCGGTCATGCGCCAGCCGCCTTCACCATCGCTGGCGAGCTGTTTCAAAGCGTGCCCCATGATGACCTGGCTACCGGCAGCCTCGATCTTGTCGCGCGCGGCGTCCCACATCATGCCCGGGCCGAGCCGCGGATAGCGGAAAGTTTCAAGCAAGGTCTTCACCTTGCCGTCATTCGGGCCCTTGTTGAGCCCCAGCGAACGCTTGAGCCCGTCGGTCACGGCACTCCACAGCGAAAGGCCCTTGATCCGCTGAGCCGCCCAGTCGGCGCTCATTTCGTCGCAGGGCATGCCCCACACCTTCTCGGTATAGGTCTTGAAGAAGATCGAATAGAGCTTCTTGCCGAACTGGTTGGTGGTCCAGTCTTCAAAGCTGTTCACTTCCTTCAGGGGGAACAGCTTGTAGCGCAAATAGCTCACCATGCAGGCGGTGGAGCGCAGGATTCCTAGATTGCGCAGCGCCTCGAAGGCGCGCAGCGGATAGGAATAGAATTTGCCTTCGTAATAGATGCGGCTCATCCGCGGGCGCTGAATGAAATCGTCGGGCAGGATCTCGTTCCACAGGTCCACGACCTGTTGGCTTTTCGAAAAGAAGCGGTGGCCGCCAATATCGAAGCGATAGCCGTCATGCTCCACCGTGCGGCTGATGCCGCCGACATAGGTTTCATCCTTTTCGATGATGGCGACGGACAGGCCCTGCTTGCTTAGCAGATAGCCGGCAGTCAGGCCGGCCGGCCCGGCGCCAATGATCGCGACGTCGGCTTCGACCTCGCGTCCGCTTGAGCGCCACTTCACTTCATTCATTGCATGCCCCCAATGCCTGCCTTGTCACCGGGAGTGAACGAAATTGGTTAGCGGGTAGTTAATGTGCCGCGCCAAAACGCCGCTCAACGCCGGGGAGAAAGGCTGGCGTCGAACGGGTGTTCGCCCCAGGTTCCGCAGTCCACGTCGCAGTGCCCCTGAAGCTCTGCCGCAAGCTGGGCGAGTTCGGAAAACTGGAAGGTGTCGTCGAATGCCAGCCCGTAATCCGATCCGCTGCGCCAGCGCACGCCCGCCTGGATGGAGGGCAGATTGTCGGCTTCCAGGCGCAGCTTCTGCGCCAGCGCCAGATGGAGCGGGCTTTCGATCTGCGCGCCCTGCTGCGAAATATTGCGGATCACCACCCCGGCGGTGCGGCCGTGGCTGGAGATGAGCGCCGGCAATTGCAGGCGCAGGCGCACCGGCCGCTTGGTGTAGCGGCCCTTATTGCTGAGCAGGCGTTCGATATCGACGGGGACGGGAAAGCGGAAACCCGCCGCGCCGTCTTTTTCCCAGACGCGTTCGATCGGATGCTGATCGCCATTGGGCAGTTCCAGCGTCAGCTGCACGCCGCGCGGCAGAGAATGGAAGGTGCGGATGCTCACCCCGCTGGAGGAAGCATCGCGGATGATGCACAGATATTCCCCGCTCGAGCAGATCAGCTTCGCGGTGCGGATGAGCAGCGTGTAGCGCGGCTCTGCGCGCGCGCCCATTTTCCGTTCGTCCGTGAATTCGAGATCCGCCTTGTGAACCGCCTTATTCATAAATCCGTCCTGTGCGTTTCCGCACTGCCTGCGCCCTGCTTTTTCGCCCGAAGCGTGGGGCGGCGGGGGCGAACCCGCCCGCACTCGCCGAAGGCCAGCAGAAAGCTAACCGGAAATACCTAAATTTCGGTGACCTTGATTGCGCCTGCCGCGCAATCGCGCCGCCAAGAAGCGATGAACCCTATGGGGCGGCGGCACGGGGAATGGTGCGGGCGGCGGGACTTGAACCCGCACGAGCAAAGCTCAGGGGATTTTAAGTCCCCGGCGTCTACCATTCCGCCACGCCCGCCTGTTCCGGCCCGGGGGTCTAGCGCCGCCGCGCAGCGCTTACCAGTGCCCCGAACGACATGCAGGGCAATTGATGCGGCGCGAACCACCGGAGCGGCAAGTTCCCCTTGACATTGATAACCGTTTTGGTTATTTATATTTCCATTCAAGAACCAGATTGTGATTCGCGCCCGGGCAAGGGCGGGCGCGCCGCCTTCGCTCCCCAGCAAGCCGGTTTCGCACCTTGCCAAGCCGCCAATGGCGCGCGCAGTCTAGGGTCAAAAGCCATATTGGGAGAAGGCCGGGCATGAATGCGGGTGAGTTCGATTATGTCGTTGTGGGCGGCGGTTCGTCGGGCGCGGCAGTGGCTGCGAGACTGGGCGAAGCGCAGGACCGCACCACTTGCGTGATCGAGGCGGGCGGGCATGACAGCCATCCCTTCTTCCATGTGCCCAGCTTCGTGGCCGCCGCGATCGGCCTGAAGAAGACCAACTGGAACTTCGCCACCGTGCCGCAGCCGGGCATGGCGAACCGTTCCATCCCGGTGCCGCGCGGCAAGGTGATGGGCGGATCGGGTTCGATCAACGGCATGGTCTATTTCCGCGGCCATCCCACCGATTTCGACGATTGGTCCGACATGGGCTGCACCGGCTGGTCCTATGCCGAGCTGCTGCCCTATTTCACCCGCACCGAGCGCAATGAAAACCACCCGGCCAGCGTATTCCACGGCGGGGACGGCCCGATCAACGTCAAGCATGTCGAAGGGCCCAACCAGCTCAATTACGATTACATGGACGGGCTGGCCTCCCTGCAATTTCCCGAATGCAAGGATTTCAACGGGCCGGATCCCGAAGGCTATGGCCGCCGCCAGGGCCTGATCCGCGACGGCCGGCGCGAAAGCACCTGGCAGAACATGCTGAAGCCCGCGATGGAACGCGGCAATATCCACCTGCAGACCAACGCCCTGGTCGCCCGCATCCTGGTGGAGGACGGGCGCGCAACCGGCGTCGAACTGGTGGACGGCAAGGTGATCCGCGCAAGGCGCGAAGTGGTGCTGTGCGGCGGCACGGTGCAAAGCCCGCAGGTCCTGCTGCTTTCGGGCATCGGCCCTGCCGCGCATCTGAAGGATATGGGCATCGACGTGGTGCACGATCTCCCCGGAGTGGGGGAAAATTATCACGATCACGTGGCGTCCCCGATGCATATGGAAACCAGCGATTCCACCAGTTACGGCATTTCCTGGAAGGCGATGCCGCGCGACATCGCGCAGTTCTTCCAATATCTGCTGACGCGCACCGGGCCGCTGGCCGGCAATGTCTTCGAAAGCGTCGCCTTCCTGCGCACCGATCCTTCGCTGAGCCGGGCGGACGTGCAGTTCGTGTTCCAGCCGGCCAAGCGCCTGACCCATCCGAAGATCCCCTTCCCGATCGGCCATGGCTATGCCATCAGCCCGGTGGGCCTCTATCCCAAGAGCCGCGGCACGCTGCGCCTGGCCAGCCCCGATCCCACCGCCGCGCCGCTGATCGATCCGCATCTGCTGGAACATCCCGACGACATTCAGCCGCTGATCCGCGCGCTGAAGATCGCCC
>JAUHYZ010000064.1 GCA_030426245.1 Alphaproteobacteria bacterium
GAAGGGATCGAAATCAATGAAGCCAATTAAGGTCGCCGTGATCGGCTTGGGCAATTGCGCAAGTTCGCTCGTCCAGGGCGTTGCCTACTACCGCAAGAACAACTCCGCCGGAGGGCTGATCCATGAAGAGATCGGCGGTTACGGCGCGGGAGACGTCGATTTCGTGATGGGCGTCGACGTCGATGCACGCAAGGTAGGCAAGGATCTTTCAGAGGCGATTTTCGCCGGTCCGAACTGCACTGCAGTGTTCGAACCGGATGTGCCGGCCAGCGGCGCGAAAGTGATGATGGGCCGCATCCTCGATGGCGTGGCCGATCACATGACCGGCATGGGCGAACGCGGATTCGAAGTTGCCGACGCCCCGGAAGCGACCAAGGAATCGATTGTCGCCGCGCTCAAGGATTCCGGCGCGGAGGTGATGCTGAACTTCCTGCCCGTCGGTTCGCAGGAGGCAACCGAATTCTATATGGAATGTGCGCTGGAAGCGGGCGTTGGCGTGGTCAACTGCATGCCGGTGTTCATTGCCAGCCGGCCCGAATGGGAACGCCGCTTCGCCGAAAAGCGCATTCCGATCGTGGGCGACGATGTGAAGGCGCAGCTTGGCGCCACCATCGTGCACCGCGTGCTTTCCAGCCTGTTCGGCGCCCGCGGCGTGAATGTGGAGCGGACCTATCAGCTCAACACGGGCGGCAATACCGACTTTATGAACATGCTCGACCGTCAGCGGCTCGGTTCCAAGAAGGAATCGAAGACCGAAGCCGTGCAGGCCATGCTCAGCCAGCGGCTGGAGGATGAGAACATCCATGTCGGCCCGTCGGACTATGTGCCCTGGCAAAAGGACAACAAGCTGTGCTTCCTGCGCATGGAAGGCAATCTGTGGGGCAATGTCCCGATGAATGTCGAACTGCGCCTGTCGGTGGAAGACAGCCCCAATTCCGCAGCCGTGGTGATGGACGCCATCCGCTGCTGCAAGCTGGCGCTGGAACGCGGCGAAGGCGGGGCCCTGATCGGCCCGTCCGCCTTCTACTGCAAGCACCCGCCGCAGCAGTTCAATGACGATCTCGCCGCGCAGATGGTGGACGAATTTATCGCTGACGATGCCGCAATGGCAGCGGAGTAAGGCGCAGGCGGTCATCCTTCGGGATTGACCGCTTCGCTTTGTTCCAGCCCGCGGCCCACGCAAGCCATATCGGCTGAAGCGGCAAGGCATGCAGGCCGCCGGAGAACAGGCAAACCATGGACGCGCTGATCATTGCCGCGGGATATGGCTCCAGGCTCCGCGAGCTTGCCGATTCCAAGCCGCTGGCAGAAGTCTGCGGGGTCCCCCTGATCGAGCTCGGCATTCGCCAGGCTGCCGCCGCCGGGGCGCAAAAGGTGGTCGTCGTGACCGGGCATGAGGCGGAGCGGCTGGAAGCGTTCCTGGCGGATCTGGAACGGCGCAGCGGCATAGCGATCGAACCGGTGCGGGTTTCCGACTGGTCGGTGCCCAACGGGTACTCGGTGATGGCCGGGGCGGAGCGGATCGCGGGCGATTATCTGCTGCTGATGGCGGATCATATTTTCGAAGCGGACATCCTCCGGCGCCTCGCCGGGCAGGGCTCGCCCGATCATGGCGTGACGCTGGCGATCGACCGGCGGGTGCGCAGCAAGCTGATCGATCCCGACGATGCAACCTGGGTGCAGACCGGGCGCTGCTCGCTGATCCGGGCGATCGGCAAGGACATCGAAACCTACAATGCCGTCGATTGCGGGGCCTTCCTGGCTACGCCCGAGCTGGCCGAGGCGATTGCCGCGTCCATTCGGGACGGGCAGCCGGGCAGCCTTTCCAATGGGATGCAGCGCCTGGCGGATGCTGCACGCGCCGCAACGATGGATATCGGCGAGGCGTGGTGGCTCGATGTGGATGAGCCCTATTATCACCGGATCGCAGAGGAGCAGGCGCCGCTCCACCTGCCGGAACCGTTCGCGAAAAGGGCCGAACCCGGCAATGTGTAACCGTAACGGTTATTTTAGCTTGACATCGTAACGCTATCAGGTTAGAAAAACCGAACATCGCGATGGTGCGAGTCGGGTTGGGCGCCTATTGGCCGCCGCCGCGATGATTCTGCCGACACTGAATGCTGGAATGGCCGCTTCGCGTGGGAAGCGGACGTTTCAAGACTCGTCATTCCCGCGGAAGCGGGAACCCAGTTTCGGCAATTGCTGCTGGATCCCCGCCTGCGCGGGGATGACGAAAGAGGGACTAGGTATTGGCTGCAATGGGTGGAAAGCGGACACTGTACCGCTCTGCGATCTCATTCCGCATCGCTTAATGATTCCGAATCTGCCCTCCCTCTATCAATCGTCGAAACTAGGCAGTTCCATCTTCTCGCTCGGCATCATCCTGCGCTCGATCATCAGTTGCCGGGAAGCAACGTCGTCTAATGGCTCGCTTGGAAACTCGAAAATAGAGTGGTCCAACTCAATCATCTCGAAAGAAGTTAAGTCAGCGCCAGCGTAGGAAATCGGAGCGCCGGTAGCCATTACTTGCAGAACCTTGTCGAACGAGTTTCCTGCCATCGGATTCAACTCGACCGAGCTTCGAACCTGCGCCAGCATAACATCACCCAATCCGGCCAGAGATTCATCGTTGCTCATCACAAGAAAAAACGGTCTGCCCGGTGGTGCGCTGACTAGCCGGTATCCGATGCCCTTGCGGCCGTTAATTTCAGTTTCACCGGCCTCCACGACTTCAAGCTGTGGTGCCTCGCCCAATGGGAGATTGTCGGGCATCACATCCTTCATCAGCTTGGACATTATCCGTGTATCCAAAACGACAGCGTCGTCATCTCGCGGAATAACAAAGTAATTCACTCCATCCCGCCGCAAGAGCCACATATCTTGTCCCTTCGTTTCACCCTTGAGGTCGCCATCAGCAGAGTATTCGAGCGTCATCTCAAAGGCACCATTCTCACCGCTATAGACAGCGCGAAAGTCTTGGGCTCCTTCTTCTGCTCTCGCACCGCAAGCCAATAAAAGGATCGAGCAAACAGCAAAGACAAAGGCTTTCATTGGCATCCCTTTTAGTTGATCAGCTCATCTTACTGGAGACAGCATATGTCCACAATGGTTCGCTAGCAGACTGTCCGCTTTGGCTAGAAAGCGGTTATTTGGCTTGCGCGGCCCGGTGAAAGCCGGGATGACGCTTGCCCGTGGGGCCCTTCGGTGATCCACTAGCACCAGTGCAGCGACTGGGAGGACGGATATGCAGCAGCGCAATCGCAAGCCCGAATTGCTCGTCGATCCCGACTGGCTCGAAGGCAACCTCGACAATCCGAAGGTCCGCATCATCGATTGCAACGTGGCGATGCACCGGCAGCCGGCCGGGCCCTCTGTGATCGAGAGCAAGCGCGGCGACTGGGTGAAGGCGCATATTCCCGGCGCGGCCTACTTGCATATGACCGAGGATCTTTCGGCGCCGCGCGGCCCGCTGATCTACAATTTGCCTTCGGCCGAACACATGACCGAAAAGCTGCAATCGATCGGCGTGGATGAAGACACCACCATCGTTCTCTACGGCCCGGCCAAGGCCGCCAGCATTCCCCGCGCCTGGTGGGTGATCCGCGCCTCCGGCGTTCAGGACGTGCGTATCCTCAACGGCGGATGGGAACGGTGGCTGGCCGAAGGCCGCCCCGTCTCCTCAGACATGCCCGATTTCCCGCGCGGCAACTTCACCGCGCGGACCGAACGGGCGCGGGTGGCCGGCAAGCAGGATGTGCTGGACGTACTCGGCGACCCTGAAGTGCTGCTGATCAATGCACTCAATGCAGCGCAGCACAAGGGCGAGTATTTCCGTTACGGCCGCCCGGGCCGCATCCCCGGCAGCGTCAATGTCCCTTCTGGCGAACTGCAGCGGGAGGATGGGCAGTACAGGCCGATGGAGGAGCTCGAGGCGCTGTTTGCCGCAGTCGGTGCCGATGGCGCCGGAAGAATCATCACCTATTGCGGCGGCGGTATCGCGGCCAGCAATACCTGCTTTGCGCTGGAGATGCTGGGCTACGGCAATGTGGCGATGTACGATCAGTCGCTCAACGAATGGGGCAATGACGCGAACCTGCCTCTCGAAACCGGCTAAGGTCGAAGGGTTCCGGTTCTACAGAAGAGGCAGTCCCGTGTTGACCGCCTGAGCTGCCGCTTCGGTTCAAAGAAGTCTCTCCGCAAGGGTTAAAGCGGACGGCGCCCCACATCCGCAAGGCCGGCCAATGCGGTCAGCTTTTGAATTCGCGGAGCGCTCTTTCGTAAGATCGTGCATAGGGCTTCATGCCTTGCCCAACCACGATCGCCGCAATCGTTCCCATGATAACGACGTTCAGAACCATCGAATATTTGAGGTCCCCCTCGTCACGAAACAGGTAGTCGGTAAACAGCGCCACCAGCAGCGGGCTTAGCGCGAAGGCGATCACATTGTTGCAGAACTGGACCAGGGCCCCGATCTGCCCGCGCATGCGATTGGGCGTGGTGAGCTGGAACGCCGCGATGCTGGGGCCGAAGCCGAGGGCATTGATGAAGCCCGCCAGCGAGTACAGGGTGAGGTAAAGCTCCGCGCTCGGCATCAGCGGCGCGGCAATATGCAAGGGTATGGTGGCCAGAAGCGTGTAGAACACGATCCGCAGATTGGCGTCGTGCCTTCCCCTTTTGGTCCAGATCTCCGACATCTTGGCGCCAGCCAACAGGCCGAGCGGCGAGACGATCAGAATGATCGTGCCTTGCACCAAGCCGATCTTGGACAATTCCCACCCATATTCGCGGTAAATGAAGGTCGCCCCCCAGGCCGCCGGCCCTGCCAGCATGATCGCCTCCACCGCCATGCCGCCCACGGTGGCAAGATAGGTCCGCCAATCGTCCCTGACCCATTTCACGGTATCTGCGACGGGGGTCTTCTCGGTCGCCCCCCGAAGCAGGCCCCGGCGCGGCGGCTCTCTGGTGGTCAGCACGACAAGCGCCCACAGCAGCCCGGGCGCACCCACCAGGATGAAAGCCCATTGCCAGGGACGGATCACAATGTCCGTCATCGGCACCCGGACGGTCTCCCAATCGGCCACCATCAGCAGGACCGATCCGCCCAGCAGGAAGGCCAAGCCCCGCCCCGCCGTCGCACCCAATCCCATGACGCTGGTTGCAAAGGCGACCTTTTCCCGCGGCCAGTAATCGGAAGCGATGGACCAGGCCGACGGCCCGTAGCCGGATTCGCCGGCGCCGATCGCCATGCGTCCGATCAGCAGACTGTAAAATCCCTGCGCCATCCCGCAGGCACAGGTGGCCATGCTCCAGAAAGCGCAGGAGATCGCGATGACGTTGCGCCGGTTCATGTGGTCGGCCAAGCGGCCCACCAGAATGCCTACAATGCCGTATGGCAGCGAAAAGGCCGCCCCCAGAAGGAGGGCGGCCTGCGTATCGGATATTCCGAAATCCTGTTTGACCGGCTCGATCAAGAGCGAGAGGATCATCCGGTCCAGCACCGTGAAGAGCACGACCCCGGTCATGGCGAATAGCGAGTAGTACGCATAACGGCGCGGGGGCAGCTTCTCCTCGCTGCCGGAATCCGGCCCGGATGTTTCGGCAGCGTCGCCGCTTAAAGCTGTTGAATCAGCAACCACCGAAGCTCTCCCATAGCGGTTCCTCATCTCGCGCCAGAACCGAGCTGTCACAAAGCCTAATCTTGCGGGGAACGCGCTATGCGAGCTGCCTCCGATTGCCACTCGCGGCGCCTGGCGGCGGCAAAAACTCATGGAACGTCAATATCTTATGAAACGCGCGGCACAAATTGGCGAAAACACGATAGACAAAAACTATGGTGAAACCCGCAAGGTTCCAATCGACCACTGCGCGCTAGAAGCCACAGAACAGCCCCCTGCCGCCGAATGACCGTTCAAGGCCAAGCTGCTGAGGGCGGCCACGATTCGGTCGATGAACGGCAATACCATCCGGCCCGCCTGTCCGCTCCGGCTTCGTGTTCCGTTTTGCCGCACCGTACGCGCCAATTGAACCGGTGAGCCAATCGCAATAGAGATATTCAATCGAGGTGCAGAGAATGCCGACCTTTCGCCAATTCGAGTATCTGGTGGCGGTTGCCGATCTCAAGCATTTCGGAAGGGCCGCTGCCTCGCTTCGCGTATCGCAGCCAACGCTCAGTTTGCAGCTCCAGCAGCTCGAACGGCGTCTGGGTGCGATACTGATCGATCGCAACCGCAATGCAGTAGAGTTGACGCCGATCGGGCGCCAGGTGGTCGAGCGAGCGCGCTCGATCCTGCTCGAGGTGAATGAGCTGAAGGCGCTCGCGGCGCGCAGTGCCGAACGAATGGCGGGCACCTTTCGCTTCGGGGTCACGCCGACGCTGGGCCCCTATCTGATGCCCGGCGTAATAGCGGATCTCCACAAGGCCTATCCCGATATGCGCCTCTATATCCGAGAAGGCATTCCGGACGAGCAAGTCGAAGAGCTGAGACGCGGGAAACTCGACATGATGCTCAGCCCGCTGCCCGTGAACGGAGACGACCTCGAAATCGAACCGCTGTTTCGTGAGCCGCTGCACCTGGTTGCTCCGCACGGTCACCCATTGACCAACAAGCCGGTCCTCACCCGCAAGCACTTTGCCGGCATGGCGCTTCTCAGCCTCGATCCCCGGCATCACTTCCATCGCCAGACCCGCGTCATTTGCGACGATCTGGGCGCAATTCTGCTGCGGGATTATGAGGGCACCAGCCTCGATTCGCTGCGGCAGATGGTGGGCTCCGGCCTCGGCCTTGGGGTCCTGCCCAGGCTCTACATCCATTCGGAGGCGGGCGGCCAGGATATGATCAACCGGCTCGATGTCGCCGACTGGTCAGCCAGCCGGTCTATCGCCGCCATCTGGCGCCGCGGGTCGGCAAGCCGGGACCTCTTCAGCGTGATCGCGGAAAAAGTGGCGCAAGAAGCCCACCGGTTGCTGCAGGAGCCCGAGCCATAGGAAGGCAACGCATATGGGCTCCGGCGCACCTCCACTCCGGGGAAAGAGGCAACCGCAAGGGGGCGCTTCGGCAGTAGCCCCAGACGAACGACCTTACGGATATTTCATCGTGATATGGGTCGTCAGATTGGTCTTCGGCACGTTGAGCCGGACCGATCCGAACGCGGGCAGGCCCGCCAGCGTGGAAGGATCGTTCGAAAAGCCATAGCCTTCGGTCGGCAGGAAGTTGCGGTCGAAATTATGGTTGGCGTTTTCGTCGTGATAGAGCGCGATGGCATAGACGCCGGTCTTGGGCAGGAACACGCAGCCCCTTGTCGAACCCTTCTTGGCATCGACGCGGCCGACCCAGATGGATCCGCCCTTGGCCAGGAATTTGCTGCGCTTGTCCTCATAGACGGTGATCGCCAGCAGGCCGTCACTCGAACGCATGCCGTTGGCCACAACGTTGAGCCACACGCCGGTTTCCTTCTTGCCGGTGCAGCCTGCAGGCGGCGTAGCCTCTGCGGCGGCGGGCGCACTCATGGAGAACGCCGCGGCACCCGCAATGGCGAGCGCCGTACCGAGTGCTGAAATGCGTTTCAAATCAACCATTGCTTCCTGCTCTAAACTGAAAAAGTCATTCCAATTGGCCGAAAAATTCGCGTTGGCCCATGAAGTCGGGCCAGGCCGCAAAGGCCGTTTGGGCGCCTTCCTACTGGCCTTGAGGCCGTGAATACAGTCTGAATTTGCCACTCATCTTGCGGACAGCGTGGAAGCTGCGGCGATACCGAAGAATAAGCGGAGATTCGCCCAACCGGTCCTCATCTCGGACAAACCCCATATCTTGTGTGGAAAATGCAGTTGCTACCGCTTGTTTGCCCTATGGGCGGTAGATACTGCCAAACTACTGATAATGAGCGCTCCATTAATCTCGCCATCGATTCTTTCGGCCGACTTCGCCCGGTTGGGGGAAGAGGTGCGCGCCGTGGACGAAGCCGGTGCGGACTGGATCCATGTCGACGTGATGGATGGCCATTTCGTGCCCAATATTACGATCGGCCCGGCCGTGGTGAAGGCCTTGCGCCCCCATTCCAAAAAGGTGTTCGACGTTCACCTGATGATTTCTCCGGTCGATCCCTATCTGGAAGAATTCGCCGAAGCGGGCGCGGATATCATTACCGTCCATCCCGAAGCCGGTCCGCATGTGCACCGCACGGTTCAGGCGATCAAGGCGCTGGGCAAGAAGGCGGGCATTTCGCTCAATCCCGCCACCCCTGCCAAGACGCTCGACTATCTGCTCGAAGAGATCGACCTCGTTCTGGTGATGAGCGTCAATCCCGGTTTCGGCGGGCAGAGCTTCATCACCAGCCAGCTCAAGAAGATCGAGGCGATCAGGAAGCGCATCGATATGGGCGGGCTGGATGTGCATCTGGAAGTCGATGGCGGGGTCAATGCCGAAACGGCCAGGCTCTGTGTGGAGGCCGGGGCGGATGTGCTGGTCGCCGGTTCGGCAACGTTCAAGGGCGGCCCTGGCCAATATGCGGCGAATATCGCGGCCTTGAAGGGCACCACCTGATGGAGGGACTTTCCGCACAGCCGCGTCTCGCGCTGGACGGCGAAGACACCCGGCAGGATAGCGTTGAATCGCTCGCCATTCCCCTGGATGGGAAGGGGCAGGAACCGCATTCGCTGGACCAGGACAAAGGCAGGCAGAAGGACAAGGGCAAGGAAGTCGCGAAAGATCCGGGCGAGCTGATCGAGCCGGGCAGGGCGCTGGTCCTGTCCGATTTCAACCCGCCTGAAACGAGCGCGGCGGAACGGATGATCCGCTTCGCCTATCGTCTGGGCGTTCCCGGTTCCACGCTGACTGCGCCGTTCCGCAAGCCGGCCAAGCCGCGCCTTCTCGCCACGGTCGAATCCCCGCTCACCGGAGACAGGGTCGCCGGGGTGGCCCTGCGCGCCGGGCATTTCCTGATCCATGGCGTCAAGACGCCGATCAAGCAGGTGGATTTTTCTCCGGCTGCGCGGCTTTCGGTACCGTTCGAGCGGAATGTGCACGGTTTCGAGTGGCTGCGCGATCTCGCCGCGAGCGCCCCGCGCGAACAATGCACTGCCACGGCAGAGCGGGTTCTTGCTGCATGGCTCAACGCCAATCCGGCCCCCAGCAAGGGCGCGGCATGGCATACCGGCACAGTCGGCCGGCGGCTGCTGAACTGGCTGGTCTATGCGCCGCTGATCCTCTCCGGATCGGACAAGGGGCTGCGCGGCAGAGTGCTGACCACGGCGGAAGACACTGCCCGCTGGCTTGACCGAAATGTCTCGCGCGCGGAAGACAAGCTGGCGGAAACCGCCGGCTGGTGCGCGATCACCGCGGCCGGCCTGCTGCTGCCCGATGGCAAACCGCGGCGTCTCTATGGCGAAGCGGGCCTGATGCGTGCACTGGGCGATCTGGTCGGGGACGATGGCGGAATTCTTTCGCGCAGTCCGCTCGGCCAGATGGAAGCGATCGCCCTGCTGGTGGATCTGAAGGCTTGCTACCACGCCGCCCGCCGCGATCCGCCCTCGGCCTTCGATGCCATGCTGCAATTGATGGTGCCGCCGCTGCTTTCGCTGACTCACGCAGACGGTTCACTGGGCAGCTGGCAAGGCGCCGGAGCCGTTTCGGCAGAGAAGGTCGCGGCGCTGATCGCCGCCAGCGGCGTGCGCACCCGGCCGCTGCGCGATGCGCGGCAATGGGGTTATCAGCGCGTTTCCGCAGGCAAGACCGTGCTGCAAGTGGATGCAGGTCCGCCGCCGCTGGCGCGCCATGCACGCAATGGCTGCGCCTCCACCCTGGCATTCGAATTTTCCGATGCAGGGCAGCGTATCATCGTCAATTGCGGCGGTGCGGCGCTGGCCGGCGGGCAGGTCCCCGCACGGATCGAAAGCGGGTTGCGTGCCACCGCGGCGCATTCCACGCTGGTGCTGGACGATGTGAATTCCACCGCCGTGCTGATCAACGGCAAGCTCGGCTCGGGCGTCGGCGAAGTGGAAGTGGACCGCCGCACGCTCGAGACGGAAAGCGGACGCACGGCGACGCGGATCGAGGCAAGCCATAACGGCTATGCGCAGCGCTACGGCCTCGTCCATCGGCGAATCCTGCTGATGCGCGACGATGGCGGGGAACTGCGCGGGGAAGACCTGATGCTGCCGGTCGGCCGCAAAGGGAAGCGCGGCAAGGTGCCTTTCGCGATTCGCTTCCATATGGGCCCCGGGATCGAGCTGGGCCTTTCGGCAGGCGCCAAGGGTGCGGGTCTCGCTTTGGCGGATGGCAGTTACTGGCAATTCGTGGCAGGTGCGGGCGCGCTGGAAGACGGCGATCTGTCGATCGAGGAAAGCATCTGGATCAATGGCGGCGGAAAGCCTCTGCCGATCCAGCAATTGGTGCTAGAGGGCATGGTCTCGCGCAGCGGGGGAAGTTTCTCCTGGCTGCTCAAAAAAATGGGATAGTTGCTGAAATTGACCGAGGTGAAGATCAAGCGGGCGCTGCTTTCGGTGTCCGACAAGAGTGGTTTGGCGC
>JAUHYZ010000065.1 GCA_030426245.1 Alphaproteobacteria bacterium
GCCATCGTGATCGCGCATGTTGAGCGGCATCAGGTCGTTGTAGAAAAGCGGAAGGCTGTTTGTCGGCGCACTCGCCATTGCTGTCTCTCCAAGAATCTCGCGAAATGTTATATGGAAGCGGCTGCCGCCGCGACGTCAGAGCGGGCGCTTTACGTCCTGTCTCGCGCTCACGCAAGCGGCACGAGCTTGCCCGGGTTAAGCAATCCTACGGGGTCGAGCGCCTGCTTGACCGAACGCATGATGGACAGGGAAACCGGGTCGCCCAGCCGGCCGAGCTCGTCCCTCTTCAATTGCCCGATACCGTGTTCCGCGCTGATCGAACCGCCCCACTTTGTAACCAGTTCATAGACTTGTCCGCTGATCTTTTTTCCGTCGCCTTCCTGCCAGGCGAGGGCGTCCACACCGGGCGGGGCAATGACGTGGAAATGCACGTTGCCATCGCCCAGATGGCCGAAAGCGACCGCTTCGGTGCCGGGCCATGACTCTTCCATCAGCGGAATGGCGGCGTCCACGAAATCGGGCATTTTCTCCACCGGGACGGAGATGTCGTGCTGCACGGCTGGCCCCTTGGCCTTTTCAGCCGGAGCAATTTCGTCGCGCAGCAGCCAGAACGCTTCGGCCTGCGTTTCGTTGGCGGAAATCACTGCATCTTCCAGCAGGCCCTTTTCGGCTGCACTGGTCAGCATGTCTTCGGCCAGGGTGCCGAGCCCACCGGTACGGTTTGCGTCCGCCACCACTTCGATCAAGGCATGCCATGCGTGATCGCCGGCCAGCGGCTTGCGTGTACCGGGGACATGGGCGAGCACATCGTTCAGCGTCGTCTGCTGCAAGACTTCGAAGCCTTCCAGCGCTTCGCCGGCAACATTCTCGCAATGCAGCAGCAAAGTGCGTGCCGCACTGAGCGAGGGAACGCCGGCCCAGATTACTTTCCGGTCGCTCAGCGCCGGTAGCAGGCGCAAGGTCGCGGCGGTAACGATCCCCAGAGTGCCTTCGGAACCGATCAGCACCTGCTTGAGGTCGAAACCGCGATTGTCCTTCTTTAGCGGAACAAGGCTGTCGAAAATGCTGCCATCGGCCAGCACTGCCTCCAGCCCCAGCACCTGAGCGCGCATCGAACCGTGGCGCAGCACCTGCGTGCCGCCGGCATTGGTGGAGATCAGCCCGCCGATCGTGGCCGATCCCTTGCCGCCCAGCGTGAGCGGGAAGCGCAGGTTTTCGGCTTCGGCCGCTTCGTGCAGCGTTTGCAGGATGACTCCGGCTTCGCACACGGCCTGGCGCGATTGCGTATCCAGGCTGCGGATGGCGTTCATCCGCCGCAAGGAGAGCAGAATCGCTTCACCGGTCTTGTCCGGCGTTGCCCCGCCGCACATGCCGCTATTGCCGCCCTGCGGCACGATTGCGATTTTGTGGCGCGCGCACAGCTTCACCAGGCTGGCGACTTCCTGGCTGGAGGCAGGCGATGCCATTGCCAGGGCGGCGCCCTTGAACCGGCCGCGCCAGTCGGTCAGCCAGGGTTCCATCAATTCGGGATCGCGAGTGAGGCCGCGCGGGCCAAGCAGCTCGCCAGCTTCGTTCAAAAAGGCTTCGATGTCCTGCATGACGCGGGCCTATGACACAGATGCGGCGTTCTTCGCCAGCCTTGCTTGGCGGATATTGCCTTGTTTGGGGGCTTGCAACTCGATTCGGAGGAGTTAAGCCAATGTTCAAGCGATGCCGTTAAAGGGGAAATACGCGGGCTGATTGAGCGAGCTCGCTTGGACGACCCGCTTATGAACAGCCTTTCAGCCCTTCTTGCATCTGCCCTGGTGCTGCTCCCCGCGAGCGCATTGCTCGGTGCCGAAGCGCAAGACGGAAGGCTCAATCTCACGGCAGAGCAATCCGGTAAAACGGCGGAGCCTGCGGAATTCGATATTTCCGGTTCCAATCCGTGGCGGACATTCATGGACGCCCACCGTCCCAGAGACCGCAATCAGGTGCGTATCGAACAGCGTGTGATCATGCGGATAACGCCGCGCCCGCAGCAGAGCCGCACGGATCTGCTCGCTGAATTCCCGCGCAGTGAGCCCCCGACCCATATCGAAGAGCGTAAGATTGGCTCCTGCGTGTCAGTGGAAGGCATTGCGAGCGTCGGCACGGATCAGAACAATCGCTTGATCCTGTTCATGCGCGATCGGCGTATCGTCAGCGCTGCGCTGGAAAAGGCATGCCGGGCGCGCGACTTCTATTCCGGCTTCTACGTCCGCAAGAGTGAGGACGGCCGGATTTGCGTGAAACGCGACCAGATTCAGTCCCGCGCCGGCGCCAAATGCGAATTGCGCCAGCTGCGGGAACTGGTTGCGGTCAAGGACTGAGGTTTAGCCGGTCAGCCTATTGGGCTGCCGACTGCTTCCGGTCTCCGCGCCTGCCGCCGCCTGAGCGGCGATTGCGGTTGCGATTGCGGTTTCCGCCCGGATTTCCGTTATCATTGCCTGCACGCCTCTGGCCTTGCGGCTTGCGCGGCGTCTTCGGCCTGATGGATGCCTTGCTGTTGGGCTCGACTGCCAGGCTCTCCACTTCCGCACGGAAACCTTCGGGAAGCGGGACCTGCTTCAGCGTGATCTTGGTCAGACGCTGGATGTCCCGCAGATAGTTGCGCTCGTCGGCGGCGCAGAAGGCCACGGCGACACCGGCGGCTCCGGCCCGTGCCGTCCGCCCGATGCGGTGCACATATTGCTCCGCGACATTGGGAATCTCGAAGTTGAAGACGTGGCTGACGCCCGGAATGTCGATCCCGCGCGCCGCGATATCGGTTGCCACCAGCACGCGAACCTTGCCCTTGCGGAATTCGTCGAGCGCGCGCTCGCGCTGGGGCTGGCTCTTGTTACCGTGAATCGCATTCGCGCGGATATTTGACTGGCCGAGCTTGCGCACCACGCGGTCCGCACCGTGTTTCGTGCGGGTGAATACCAGCACGCGGTCGATTTCACCGGAATCCAGCCCCTTGCGCAGGGACAGCGTCAACAGCGCCTGCTTTTCCGGCTGGCTGACATAGCAGACGAACTGGTCGACCCGTTCGGCTGTCGTTGCGGCAGGAGCCACGGAGACCTGGGCCGGATCGTTGAGATATTGCGAGGCGAGCTGCTGGATCGCCTTAGGCATGGTGGCGGAGAACAGCAGCGTCTGGCGCCGTTCTGGAAGCAGCGAAACGATCTTGCGCAGCGCATGAATGAAGCCGAGGTCCAGCATCTGGTCCGCTTCGTCCAGCACCAGCACTTCGACAGCGTCGAGATGCATTGCGCGCTGGTCCAGCAGATCGACCAGGCGGCCGGGCGTGGCGACCAGAATATCGACGCCGCGCGCCAGCTTCTGCCGGTCCTTGCCGACCGATGTGCCGCCCACGATGCTTTCAACGCGCAGGCCCGAAAGGGCGCCGTAATCGCGCGCGCTCTTGGCAATCTGCCCGGCGAGTTCGCGTGTCGGGGCGAGCACCAGCATGCGGCAGGACTTGCGCGGCGTACCGCGGCCCGACTGCTTGAGGCGGTCGATCGAAGGCAGCATGAAAGCTGCCGTCTTGCCGGTGCCGGTCTGGGCGATGCCCAGCAGGTCGCGGCCTTCCAGCACGAGGGGAATGGATTGCTCCTGGATCGGCGTGGGGGCAGTGTAGCCCTTCTGCTCGAGCGACTGGAGAATGGGCTGTGAAAGCCCGAGTTGTTCGAATGACATAAGTATCTGTTTAACTCGCATAAATGCGGCAGCGCGCTCCGGGAAACCGGGCGCGAGCAGCGGGTGAGGGTTCCTTTGGGGGAACCCATGAACGACCCGCGTGAAAAGGGAAGCTCTCGAAAAATTGGACCGAAGCGCGGCCGGGGCGGTATATCCGCCAGTTCACGCTGCCTGGCGCTTCGATGGCGGGCATTTGGGGGCGAAGCGGCCAAAAGTCAATCGATCTTTTGTGCAGCGCAGCGCAGAGAGTCTGCAGAAGGCGCGCCTTTGCCATGCTTGCGGACCACTCATTTATTGATCAGGTTAATGGTCTTGCAGGCGCCGAGGAGGAACTCAGCCATGAAAACACGCAGACTGGGCCGGACCGGGATCGAGGTTTCCGAAGTGATCTTCGGCGGTGGCTGGGTCGGCGGGATCCTGATCAACGGCGATGACGACACACGGCGCAAGGCCATTCGCCGCGCGCTGGATGCCGGGATCAACTGGATCGACACTGCACCCAGCTATGGCCAGGGGCGCTCCGAAGAGGCGCTGGGCTGGCTGCTGCCGGAAGTCGACGAGCAGCCATATCTTTCCACGAAGGTTCGTCTCGATGGGGCCAGCAGCGAAAGCTACGCCAGCCAGATGCAGCGGAGTATCGAGGGGAGCCTGGAGCGGCTGAACCGGCCGAGTGTGGATGCGGTCTTCCTTCACAATGCGATTTCCGGCGCTGGCGGCGCTTCGGGCATTCCGGTGGAGCGGCTGCTGGGCTCGCAGGGGGCGGCCGACGCGCTGGATGGGCTGCGTGAGCAGGGCCTGACCCGTTTCATCGGGCTGACGGCATCGGGGCCTGCCGAAAGCTGCTGCGCAGCGGTGGCGAGTGGGCGCTTCGACGTGGCGCAGGTTTATTACAACATGCTCAATCCCAGCGCGGCGCGCAGCGCGATGCCTGCCGCATGGCGGGGGCACGATTTCAGCGGATTGATGGGCGTATGCGCCCGGCAGGATTGCGGCATTGTGGTCATTCGCGCGCTGGCGAGCGGCGTGCTAGCCACGGATGAACGCCATGGGCGCGAAATTCCGATGACACGCGACAGCGAGCTGGCCGTAGAGGAGCAGCGGGCAAGGGCCGCGATGGAGGCTCTCGGCCTCGATGAGAATGGCATGACCGCCTATGGCACACGCAGCCAGGCGGCCATTCGCTTCGTTCTGGCCAATGAGGCAATTGCCTGCACCGAAGTCGGCCTGGCGGAGCTTGCGCATCTCGATCAGGCGATCGAAGCCGCCGATATGGGCCCCTTGCCGCGCGAGGCGCTGGACGCGCTCGATACTCTCTACGAACGGAATTTCGGGCTGGAATAGCACTGCCCCTGGGCAGACCCGCATTTGTTCGTCCAAGGCTTTCCTTGACTTTTCCTGGCTCATGGGCATAGGCGACGACGGTTCTTTCGCGTGTTTGCGCGGCTGATCACTGGGCTGACGCGCTAGGGCGTTTCGCCCGCAAATCCGGACACGATTGCCTTTATGAAATTCGCCGATCTCGGCCTGTCAGACGAATTGCTCCAAGCGGTTGAGGCCGCCGGCTACGACACGCCTACGCCCATCCAGGCGCAGGCCATCCCTTCGGTCCTGATGATGAAGGACCTGATCGGCATCGCACAGACGGGCACGGGCAAAACCGCCAGCTTCGTTCTGCCGATGATCGATGTGCTGGCCAGCGGACGGCGCCGGGCGCGCATGCCCCGATCCCTGATCCTGGAGCCGACCCGCGAACTGGCTGCCCAGGTGGCCGAGAATTTCGAGAAATACGGCAAGAATCACGATCTCACCATGGCGCTGCTGATCGGCGGCGTGCAGATGGGCGATCAGGTCAAGGCGCTGAATGACGGGGTGGACGTGCTGATCGCTACGCCGGGCCGCCTGATGGACCTGTTCGAACGCGGCAAGATCCTGCTGACCGGTTGCGACCTGCTGGTGATCGACGAAGCGGACCGGATGCTGGATATGGGCTTCATTCCCGATATCGAATCGATCTGTTCGAAGCTGCCGGCCAATCGCCAGACATTGCTGTTTTCCGCCACCATGCCGCCGCCTATCGCGCGGCTGGCGGACAAGTTCCTGACCAATCCCAAGACGATCGAAGTCGCCCGCCCGGCATCGGCCAACGTCAATATCGCGCAGCACAAGGTTGCGGTGACGAGCCGCAAGAAGCGCGACACGCTGATCCATTTGCTGCGAAATGACGATGTTCGCACTGCGATCGTCTTCGCCAACCGCAAGACGACTGTGCGCGAACTCGCCAAGAGCCTGCAGCGCGACGGGTTCCGTGCCGGCGAAATTCACGGCGATATCGATCAGGCATCGCGCAATGCGGAACTGCAGCGCTTCAAGGACGGGACGATCAATATCCTGGTCGCCAGCGACGTTGCCGCACGCGGCCTGGACGTCAAGGATGTCAGCCACGTCTTCAATTACGACACGCCCTGGCACCCGGACGATTACGTGCACCGCATCGGCCGCACGGGCAGAGCTGGGGCCAAGGGCCGCGCCTTCACTTTCGTGACTGACGACGATGCCGAAGCGATCGCCAATGTCGAAAAGCTGACTGGCATGGAGATCCCGTTCTTCGAATTCGGGGATGCGGGCAAGCAAGATGCCAAGGGCGGCCGCAAGGAAGTCGCGGACGATACCGAAGAGGCAGAGACTCCTGCCAAGAAGCGGCCTGCTCGCGGCGGACGCAAGGCCAAGAGCAGCGAAGAGGCAGACAGTGCGGGCGAAGAAAAGCCGCGCGCCAGGAGCCGCCGCAAACCGCCGCAGAAGTCCGAGCCCACCAAGGAAGCGCAAGCCGATGCGAACGAAGCCGACGGCAATGGCCCTGAGGATGATGGCCCCGGCAAAGATGATGGCGACTGGAACGGCCCCGTGCCTGGCTTCCTGAGCGTTTCGGTGGGCTAGTTCATTCGTCATTGCGAGTTGGAATGCATTCCAGCGAAGCAATCCGGGGCCGAGAGTTCCTGCCTAGTCCGCCCGATTCACAAAGCTGTCGATCACCCGTTTGCGGCCGCTGGTTTCGAATTCGATTTCCAGCTTGTTGCCTTCCTGTCCCACCACTTCGCCATAGCCGAACTTGTCATGGAACACGCGTGCGCCGATCTCCACGTCGCTCCGCGGCTTGGCGGCATAACTCGCCGCGCTGCGCCCCGGCTCGGCAAGCCGCTTGGGCGCGGTGTCGTAACCGCCCGAAAGCGCCCTCTGCCAGCCCGGCCCGCGCTTCTGCGAACGGGCAGGGCGGTTTTGCGCCACATGGGCGAAAGGGTCTTCGCGCTCACTCCAATTGGCCTGCCACAGCGAGGCACCGCCCGTCAGCGTGGTTTCCCGATCGACATGCACCTCCGGCAGTTCTTCCACGAAGCGTGAGGGGATCGAGCTCGTCCACTGGCCGTAGATCCGCCGGTTCGCGGCATGCAGGATGGTGCAGCGCCGCCTTGCGCGCGTGATCGCGACATAAGCCAGGCGGCGTTCTTCCTCCAGGCTGGCGAGCCCGCCTTCGTCGAGCGATCGCTGGGAAGGGAAAACGCCTTCTTCCCAGCCGGGCAGGAAGACATTGTCGAATTCCAGCCCCTTGGCGCCATGCATCGTCATGATGGTGATCTTCTCGCCATCGTCGGCAGCGTCATTGTCCATTACCAGGCTGACATGCTCCAGGAAGTCGCCCAGCGTGTCGTAATCCTCCATCGCGCGGGCGAGTTCGGAGAGGTTCTCCAGCCGCCCGGCGGCCTCAGCACTGCGTTCGGCGCGCAGCATCGTCTCGTATCCGGTTTCTTCCAGCACTGTACGCAGCAATTCGGCGGGCGTCACAGTGGCGGCCATATCGCGCCACCGCATGAAGTCGCGCATCAGTGCCGCGATCGTGCCGGATGCACGCTTGGGCAGCTCGTCGCTATCGGCCAGCTGCAATGCGGCGGCTGCCAGTGGCATGCCGGTGGAACGGGCATGCTGGTGCATCTTTTCCAGCGTCTTCGCGCCGAGCCCGCGCTTGGGCTGGTTGTAGATCCGCTCGAACGCCAGATCGTCCTGCGGCTGCGCGATGACCCTGAGATAGGCGAGCGCATCGCGGATCTCCGCGCGTTCGTAGAAGCGGAAGCCGCCGATGATCCGGTAATTGAGCCCGATCTGGATGAAGCGGTCTTCGAATTCGCGGGTCTGGTACTGTGCGCGCACCAGGATCGCGACCTGATCCAGCGGAGCGCCTTCGCGTTCCAGCCGTTCGATCTCTTCGCCCACCCGCCGGGCCTCTTCGGGCGCGTCCCACACGCTGATGATCCGCACCTTGTCGCCGCCGTCGCGTTCGGTCCACAAGGTCTTGCCCAGACGCTCGCTGTTGGAGGAGATCAGGCCCGATGCCGCGCCCAGAATATGGGGAGTGGAGCGGTAATTCTGTTCCAGCCGGATCACCTTGGCGCCGGGGAAGTCTTTCTCGAAGCGCAGGATGTTGGCCACTTCCGCGCCGCGCCAGGAATAGATCGACTGATCGTCATCGCCGACGACGCAGATATTCTTGCGCTCCTGCGCCAGCAGCCGCAGCCAGAGATACTGCACGGCGTTGGTGTCCTGGTATTCGTCCACCAGCACATATTTGAAGCGCTGCTGATACTGCTCCAGCACTTCGCGGTTGCGCCGGAATATGTTGAGCATGTGGAGCAGCAGATCGCCGAAATCGCAGGCGTTCAGTTCCTTCAGCCGCTGCTGATACAGCTTATAGAATTGCTGGCCGCGGCCATTGGCATAGGCTTCGTTTTCCGCCGCATCGAGGTCTTCGGGATTGAGCCCGCGATTCTTCCAGCGGTCGATCAATCCGGCCAGCTGGCGTGCGGGCCAGCGTTTCTCGTCCAGGTCGTTCTGGGTGATGAGCTGTTTGAGCAGCCGCAGCTGATCGTCCGTGTCGATGATAGTGTAATTGGGCTGTAGCCCCGCCAGTTCGGCATGGCGGCGCAGCATCTTCGCGCAGATCGAATGGAACGTGCCCAGCCAGGGCATGCCTTCCACCGCCGATCCGATCAGCTGGCCGACCCGCTCGCGCATTTCGCGTGCGGCCCGGTTGGTGAAGGTCACGCACAAAATCTCGCTCGGCCAGGCGCGGCGCGTGGCGATCAGATGGCCGAGGCGGGTGGTCAGCGCCGCGGTCTTGCCCGTGCCGGCACCGGCCAGCATCAGCACCGGGCCTTCCGTGGCCATCACCGCGGCCTGCTGGGGCGAATTCAGGCCCTGCGCATAGGGCGGCACGGCTTCATCCGCCGAAGCGGGTGCGAGAGGCGATTGCGAGCTCATGATACATGTGAACAGCTAGGGAACGCAGGCGCTGCGCGCAAGGGCGCGCAAGGGCGGGCAGGGCGGTTATTCCACGACCGGGCGCAGCAGATGGATTCGCGCCTTGCCGACATCGCGCACGGTTTCCGCTTCCAGGCCTTTCACGTCGATCTCTTCGTCGCGAGAGGTTTCCGCGGCGATCCAGGCGCCCGGCGCGATCCAGCCATGCCGCCGCAACTTGTCGAGCGCGACGGCGCCCGCACCGCTGCCATAGGGCGGATCGAGCAGCAGCAGATCGGGTGCTGCCTTGGCCGGGCCGAGGGCGAGCACGGAGACGGCGCGCACGTCGCAGCGCTGCTGCGCCCGCAGAGCGGCGATATTACCGCGCAGCGCCCGCAATGCGGCCGGATCGCGTTCCACCAGGATCGCCTTCTCCGCGCCGCGCGACAGCGCCTCCAGTCCCAGCGCGCCGGAGCCTGCAAACAGGTCCGCCACCAGCAGCCCCTCAAAGCTCCCCAGACGGCTTGTGAGCATCGAGAACAGCGTTTCGCGGGTTCGGTCCGCCGTGGGGCGTGTCGTCTCTCCCTCAGGCGCCCTCAGCGGCCTGCCGCGCCATTCGCCGGCAATGATCCTCATCGCCAGCCTCCGCGCGTGCGCAGATGCTTGCGGAACTGCTCGACTTCCTTCTGTGGGATCTCTGCCGCGGTGCCGCGCGCCAGATCGCCGAGCACGAAGGGGCCATAGGCGGTGCGCATCAGGCGCGAGACCTTGAGCCCCAGATGTTCCAGCACGCGGCGCACTTCGCGGTTCTTGCCTTCGCTCAGTGTCAGCTCGATCCATTGGTTTCGGCCCGTCCGACGCTCCAGATTGGCGTCGATCCGGCCATAGCGCACCCCGTCGATCGTCACGCCTTCGATCAGATCTTCCAGTTGCGTCTGGCTGACATCGCCGAAGGCCCGGGCGCGATAAGTGCGCGGAATGCCGCTGGAAGGCAGCTCCATCGCGCGCTTCAACTCCCCGTCATTGGTCATCAGCAGCAGGCCTTCGGTGTTGAGGTCCAGCCGTCCGATCGGCATCAGCCGCGGCGCGTCCTTGGGCAGCGCGTTGCGCAGCGCGTTGTAGATCGTCGGCCTGCCCGAGAAATCCCGCTCCGCCGTCAGGAGGCCCGGCGGCTTGTGGAACAGGAACATTCGCGGGGCCTGGGCGGCGGCCACGGGCTTGCCGTCCACCGTCACCCCTTTGAGGTTGGGAATGATGGTGGCGGGCGTTTCCAGCACCTCGCCATTCAGCGCGATGCGGC
>JAUHYZ010000012.1 GCA_030426245.1 Alphaproteobacteria bacterium
CGCGGCTGATCAGCGCGATCAGCAGATGCTCGACCGTTTCTTCCTGCCCGACCACCGCCTTGGCGATCTCTGTGCGGATTGCCCCGGCAATCTCGCGCACGCGTTCCAGCGTCATGGTCATCTCTCGATTGTCCTTTCGATCTGTTTCAATGCGTGCGCACTGCGCAGCAATTCCTGCGGGCCGCGCGCCTGGCGCATGGCCTCAATTCTTTCGTGAAATCCCGAAATGCCCCGCGTTTCCAGCAGGCGGCCGATTTCGGCTTCGGTGTGCTGGGCATCGCCCGTGCCGCGCACGCCCAGCAATCGCGCCAGCCGGGCGCGCATCAGCGCGGCATAGGGTGCGCCCAGCAGATGCAGCCTGCGGGCGCGCTGGATCAGCCCGGCCCCGTTGATCGCCAGCTGCCGCTTGCCGAAAGCGATCGGCGCGGCTTCGGTTACGGGCGGCCCGAAGCGGCGGAAGGCCCGCCAGGCCACCACGATCGCCGCGATAATCAGGCACAGGGTCGCGGCCAGAAATGGCGGCGTAAAAGCCAGGGTGAGCAGATTGGTTGTCGCGCCCAGCCCGTTCAGCGTCAGGTCGAAGGCGATCGGCAGATCGGCCCGGCCCCGCGCGGCGTCCACCAGCGCCAGGGCCAGCGCTGCGCGCTCCCTGTCCGCCATGCCGTAATTGTTCAGCAGGTCGGGCTCGGCGACGACCACGACCGGCCACGTATCGCCGAAGGGGCGCGCGGCCCGCCGGTCCCGCGTGATGCCCGCGCTGCGCTCCAGCGCCGGGTAATCTCCGCCATCGTCCCAATACCCGGCGAGATGCTGCCCCGCGCGGTCGGTCACCAGCCCGACAAGCTGGCCTGACGTCATCGTCTGCACGGCTTCGGGGTCGGCGAAGTTGCCGGAACGGCCCAGGCCGCGCCAGCCGGGGTTCTGCCCCGCCTGCTCCTCGATCCGCACATCCACCGTATCGTCGCCCAGCAGATGCTTGGCCCAGCCCGCCTGCTGCGTGCCGGCCAGGATCACCCAGCCCTTGCCCGCATCCTCTACCAGCCCGGGCGGAACGCGCATCGCGCTCCATTTGGGAAGCACCACCAGGGTTGGGCCGCGATAGCGCCTGTCGCTGATGATCTCCCTGATTTCCTCCGCATCGGCATAGGCCGGCGGGGTGAGGACCAGCAGCGCCCGTTCCTCCAGGCCCGCCGGATTGCGGACCTGGCTGACCTCGTCCCCGCGTTGTTCCAGCAGCTTGCCCAGCGCCGCATAGCCGGTGAGTCCGGAACTGGCCGCATGCGCGCCGCCATCGTTCCGGTCCGAACCCATATCGCCCATACCGATGAAATAGAGCGCGGCAATGAAGGCCAGCGCGCCGACCAGCAGCAATCCCAGGACAACCCGGGGATCGAAGGGAGAGCGGGCTCGTGCGGCCGGCTGCGCGTTCGCGGTCTCGCTCACGAAATCTGGCCTTCGCGAAGATCGGCAAGGGCGAAATCCGCATAGGCCGCGCGCGCGGCCTGCCAATCGGCCGCCTCCAGCCGCTTCAATGCAAACAGGCTGCGTTCGACCCTTTCCGCGATCACGGCGAAAGCGGCGCGGGCACCTTGCGGAAGGATCGCCAGCGATGCGATTTCGCGGGCCGTGTTGGAAGGATCGAGCGTGCCGGGCCGCGCCTGTTCGATCTGGCCGACACTGCGGCGGAGCAGCAGGTGAGTCGCTTCGTCATAGCGCCCTTCGGCCGCCAGAGCGTCCGCATCCTCCAGCAGCGCCAGCGCCTCGCCCCGCCCGGGTGTCCATTGCGTATCTTCCTCCCCGGCATTGGCGCCGCCGCGCTGCAGGCGGATACGCGCAATCGGCGCAACCAGCCGCCAGATGAACCAGGCGAGGCCCAGCGCCAGAATGCCCAGCAATATCCATTGCAGAACCGGCCAGGAAACGCCGATCGCTTCGGCCACTGGCCGCAGCATCCGCACAAACCAGGCCACGAATTCGGCGAACCATCCGGGCTCTTGCGAAGGTTCGGGAAGATCGACCGGGCCGAACTGGATGTCCGCATCGGCGCGGACCGCTTCCCAGGCGCTGGCCGAATCGGCGGAAGCCCCCGGCAGCGCAGGATCGGTTCCGCCCATATCGCCTGTCGCCATCGTCACACCCGTTCTGGTGGCACGCGCCGCGCCCCCTTGCAAGCTGGCCCATGCAAGCCGGAAGTGGCCGCGCAGCCATTGGTCTGTCCCGGCAAAGGAAGCCCGGCTTCAGCCGCGCGAACGGGCCTGGCGGTAACTGCCCAGCATGCGCAGTTCCTTGCAATGGAAGGCCAGCTCTTCCAGCGCGCGGTCCACCGGCGCCTCACCCGGCCGGCCGACGATATCGGCATAGAACATCGTGGCGTGGAAAGTGGCCCCCGTCTGGTAGCTTTCCAGCTTGGTCATGTTGACGCCGTTGGTCGCGAAACCGCCCAGCGCCTTGTAGAGCGCAGCCGGCACGTTCTTCACTTCGAAAACGAAAGTGGTCATCGCAACGTCGTCTGCCAGCGAAGCGGGATCGAGCGCTTCCTTGGCCAGCACCACGAATCGGGTGGTGTTGTCCGCTGCGTCCTCCGCGCCTTCATCCACGATCTTCAGCCCGTAAATTTCCGCCGCGATACGCGGCGCGATCGCACAGGCCTTGGGATCGCCCATTTCCTTCACAAAGGCCGCCGCGCCCGCCGTATCGGCATAGGCCATCGGCACGATGCCGCGTTGGCGCAGATACAGCCTCGTCTGGCCGAGCGCCTGGGGATGGCTGTAGGCCGCCTCGAAGGGTCCCTCGCTCACCCCCATCACGGCATAGCCGATCTGCAGAAAATGTTCGCCCACGATCGACAGCCCGCTTTCCGGAAGCAGGAAATGAATGTCCGCAACCCGCCCATGCTGGGAGTTTTCGATGGGAATCATCGCTGCGCCGGCGCGCCCTGCCTTCACCGCCTCCAGCGCGTCTTCGAAACTGAAGCAGGGCAGCGGCAGGCATTCGGGCGCATATTCCATGGCGGCCCGGTGCGAATTGCAGCCGGGTGCGCCCTGAAACGCAACCGCGCGCGCGGGGTCCTCCGCGGCGGCGGCACTCATCTGCTCGACCAGTGCGAGCGCGGGGGCGGGAAAACTGTGCATCGGGCATCCGCCTAAACGCCGCCGAACATGCCGACAAGTCACTATGGCACTTGCGAAGCGCGCAGAGGCTGACTAGAGCGGCGCCGAACTTCCAATCTCCCAGTATGGATTAGGGATGGCTGACCGTTTCAACACTTTTATTGGCTGGCTGCTTTTTGCCGGCATCGTAGCCCTTGGCCTGTCGGCCATCAGCTCGCGCTATTTCCTGGCCGACAAGCACCATGAAATAGAAGAATGGGGCTATCCGATCGAAGGCGCGGAAGAAGAAGGCGGCGCGGACGAAGGCCCCTCCCTCCCGGCGCTGCTGGCCGTGGCGGACCCCTCCGCGGGCGAACGCGTCTTCGCCAAATGCGTTTCGTGCCACACGATCGAACAGGGTGGACCGAACGGCATCGGCGCGAACCTCTATGGCGTTGTGGGCGAAGAGATCGCCGCGCCGCGCGGCGGCTTCGAATTCTCGAGCGCTCTGAAGGATGTCGGCGGCGATTGGACTTTCGAAAAGCTCGACGAATGGCTGAAGAGCCCGCGCGCTTACGCACCGGGCACCAAGATGAGCTTTGCCGGCCTTTCCAAGCCGGAAGACCGCGCCGACGTGATCGTCTATCTCAACTCGATGGGTTCCAACCTTCCGCTGCCCGAAGTGCAGGAAGAACCGGCCGAGGACGAAGCAGCCGCCGAAGGCGAAGAGGCGGAGACTGTAGCCGAAGCGGAGACGGAAGCCGAAGAAGGCGCCGAAGCCGAACTGGAAGCTGCACCCGGCGAATAACCGGCCCGCTCCAACCGGAGCGAGCATCGGGGGCGCCTAAGCGCGCCCCTTGAACCCCTGAGCCACGACATACCATTCGGAAGAGCCCTTGCGGCTCGCCGGCGGCTTGGCATGTTTGACGACCGTGAAATGGCGCTTGAGCAGGGCCAGCAGATCGGGATCGGTGCCCCCGGCCAGAACCTTGGCAACGAAGGCGCCGCCTTCCTCCAGCGTCTGGATCGCGAAATCCACTGCCGTTTCCACCAGCCCCATCGTGCGCAGGTGATCGGTCTGCTTGTGGCCCACCGTATTGGCCGCCATGTCCGACATGACGAGATCCGGCGCCCCGCCCAGCGCGGATTCCAGCGCTTCGGGTGCTTCGTCCGCCATGAAATCCATCTGCAGGATCGTGACGCCTTCGATCGGTTCGGTCGGCAACAGGTCGATGCCCACAATCGCCGCGCGCGGCGCCTTCTTGCGCACGACCTGGCTCCAGCCCCCCGGCGTGATGCCCAGATCGACCACCCGTTGCACGCCGTCCAGCAGGCCGAAGCGCTCGTCCAGTTCGATGAGCTTGTAAGCCGCACGGCTGCGATAGCCGTCTGCCTTGGCCTGTTTGACATAGGGATCGTTGAGCTGGCGAGAGATCCAGCGCGTGGAAGAGGCACTGCGCCGCTTGGCGGTTTTCACTCGCTTGTCGGGATTGCGGCCGGACCGGCTCATCGCCCGGCGTCCCTTGTCCGGCGCAGCGCGGCGCGGGTCTGGTCCCCGTCGCTGTCCGAGCTCATCAGGCTGCGCAATATGCCTTCGCGGATGCCGCGGTCGGCCACGCCCAGGCGTTCGGCCGGCCAGATGTCCAGAATCGATTCGAGGATCGCACAGCCGGCGATGACCAGGTCCGCCCGCTCATTGCCGATACAGGGCAACTGCCGCCGATCCTGCGGAGACATGGCGGAAAGCCGCAAGCTGATGTCGCGCATGGCCGCAGCCGGCACGATCAGACCGTCCACCGCCTTGCGGTCATATTGCGGCAGATCGAGATGCAGGCTGGCCAGCGTCGTCACCGTGCCGCTGGTCCCCAGCAGGCGCAGCTCCGGCTTGCGCATATCGGCGATCCGCTGCGCAAAGGGCGCGAAGCTCTCGCTCACAAGCCGGCGCATCTCGTCATAGCGGGCCTTGCGCATCTCCTCGGTCTCTTCCCCATGGCCGCAGGTCTCGGTCAGCGAGACCACGCCCCACGGCACGCTCTGCCAGTCGAGCACGCGGGGCACAGGCCCGCCCTGTTCGATCAGCACCAGCTCGGTCGACCCGCCGCCAATATCGAAGATCACGGCCGGTCCCGGCCCCTCTTCCAGCAGGATGTGGCAGCCCAGCACGGCCAGCCGCGCCTCTTCCTCGGCAGAGATCACATCCAGCACGATGCCCGTTTCGCGCCGCACGCGTTCGATGAATTCGGCGCCGTTCTCGGCTCGGCGGCAAGCCTCGGTCGCCACTGAGCGCGCCAGGCGGACATTGCGCCGGCGCAGCTTGTCGGAACAGATCTTGAGCGCGTTCACCGCCCGGTCCATCGCCGCATTGGACAGGCGGCCTGTCTGGGCCAGCCCTTCGCCCAGGCGCACGACGCGGCTGAAAGCATCGATCACGGTGAAGTTGGGGCCCGAAGGGCGGGCGATCAGCAAACGGCAATTATTGGTGCCCAGATCGATCGCGGCATAGGAATGGCGAACGCCCTTGCCGGAATGCCGCTGAGCTTTCGGCGTTTCACGCAGGGCCTTCGGCTGATTGCCGTCTTTCCTGTGTTTTTTCTTCGGCGTGCCGGACGTGCGGGGCTGTGTTGTGGCCGGATGGACTTCGGGAGGTACGGAATCCCTTGCGTCCTGCCCGGTCTGGCGCTTGGCCTCCCGCGATATTCCCGGCGGAGGTATGTCCGCCATGCTTGCAACTTTCCAATCGTTCTGCCCGCCTTTTGGGCGGTGACCTGCCCGACAAGCTAGCGCGGCGATGGGAATCGGGCAAGCGGGGCCGATAATCGCCCGGCACAGGCGCTTTTCCTGCAGAAAGCAGTGCAGGCGGCCCAAGCACCGCCGCGAAATCGCACAATGCATCACGGCGCGGCGCACATGCCCTTGACCTGCCCCTCTCCCCGCCCTAGAGGCTCGCCCCGCTCTTGCCCCGTCGTCTAATGGTAAGACTACGGACTCTGACTCCGTCAATTGAGGTTCGAATCCTCACGGGGCATCCAATATTCCATTGATCGCTTTGCATGGAGCACGCCGCGCCCTAGGCATGGCGGCAAGCAGTCATGCGCAAGGAGAAGCGCCCAGTGAGCGAAGAGCACGAGCGAGACCTGACCGACCGGAAGTTCTATCGCGCGGAGCAGGAAGCCGCCTTTACCGAGCAGGAACCGGTCGAAACCCCGCAGACCCAGCATCCCGCCTATCGCCTGGCTTTCCGCGATTCAGACTTCATCCTGCGCGAGGAACTGCGCCCGGTCCGCTTCCAGCTCGAACTGCTCAAGCCGGAAATGCTGATGGACGAGGCCAGGATCGGTTCGACCCTGGTGATTTACGGTTCCGCGCGCATCCCGCCGCCCGAGGCAGTGGAAACCGCTCTCAAGGGTGCGGAAGACCTGCCCGAAGAAGAACGCAAGGTCGTCGAAAATCTCGCCGCCAAGGCGAAATATTTCGAAGAGGCCTACAAGCTGGCGCGGATCGCGAGCGAGAAATCCATCATCGAGGATGGCAAGCGCCAATTCGTGATCTGTTCGGGCGGCGGCCCTTCGATCATGGAAGCCGCAAACAAGGGCGCGTCCGATGCAGGCGCGGAATCGATCGGGCTCAACATCGTGCTGCCGCATGAGCAAGCGCCCAATGCCTTCGTCACGCCTTACCTGTCCTTCCGCTTCCACTATTTCGCACTGCGCAAGATGCATTTCCTGATCCGCGCGCGGGCCGTTGCGGTATTCCCCGGCGGCTTCGGGACGATGGACGAATTGTTCGAAACGCTGACCCTGATCCAGACGCACAAGATGAAACCCATCCCGATCCTGCTGTTCGGCAAGGAGTTCTGGGACCGCATCATCAATTTCGAAGCGCTGGCGGACGAAGGCACCATCAATCACAAGGATCTGGAGCTGTTCCACTGGTGCGAAACGGCCGAAGACGCATGGGACTGCATCGCCGATTTCTACGACCTGCCGGATCCTTCGAACGGCGAGTGCTAGCCCTGCCGTCCAGGCAATACCGCCTGATGCCCCATAGGGCCGTTTCCAGCGCCAAAACCGGGCGCGTTGAGCAGGGCAGTCCGAACGAACTCTCGCGCGTCTGAGATCGCCTCTGGCAGCTCCATGCCCCTGCCCAGCAAAGTGGCGATCGCGCTGGAAAGCGTGCAGCCTGTGCCGTGGGTGTGGCGGGTTTCGATCCGCTCGGAGCGCCAGACCACATCCTCCGTCCCGGGGCGCACCAGCCGGTCTTCCACGATCGGCCCTTCCGCATCGCCGCCCTTGGCAAGATAGGCCGCGCCGCGCCGTGCCATCGCTTCAGGCCCGCCCAGCGCCTGCAGTTCAGGGACATTGGGCGTGGTGAGCGCGGCGATCCGCATCAGCCTTTCGAAGACGGCAATCGTCGCCTCGTCCGCCAGGACCGATCCGCTGGTGGAGACCATCACCGGATCGAAGACCACGGGCGCCGCCAGATCTTCGAGCCCGTCGGCCACGACCTCGGCGATCTCGGGCGAACCCAGCATGCCGATCTTCACCGCATCCGCGCCGATATCCTGCAGGCACGCATCGATCTGCGCAGCGACGATCCCGGGCGAGAGCGCCTGAATATCCGTCACCCCCTGCGTATTCTGTGCGGTAATGGCGGTGATCGCCGTCATCGCATAGCCGCCCAGCATGGTGATCGTCTTGGTATCGGCCTGGATGCCGGCGCCGCCGGACGAATCCGAACCGGCGATCGCCAGAATGCGGGGCGGGGCTTCGCTCAAGCCGCGGCTTCCACGGCGGAACAGATATCGTTCACCACCTGCTGGACCTGCTTTTCGTCATCGCCTTCCGCCATCACGCGGATCAGCGGTTCGGTCCCCGATGGGCGGATGACCAGGCGGCCTTTCCCTGCAAGCGCGGCTTCGGCCTGCGCAATCGCCGCCTTCACGCCGCCATTTTCCAGCGGCGCGCCGCCTTCGAAACGGACATTCTTGAGCAGCTGCGGCACCGGATCGAACAGATGGAGCACCTCGCTCGCCTTCTTGCCGGACCGCACCAGCGCCGCGAGAACCTGCAGCGCGGCAATGCAGCCGTCGCCCGTGGTCGCATGGTCCAGCAGGATCATGTGGCCCGATTGCTCTCCGCCCACATTGTAGCCGCCCTTGCGCATCGCCTCCAGCACATGGCGGTCACCCACCTTGGTGCGCACCAGATCCAGCCCCTTGCCTTCCAGAAAGCGTTCCAGGCCCAGATTGGACATCACCGTGGCGACGACGCCGCCGCCCTTGAGCTCGCCCGCTTCGGCAAGGCGCGAGCCGATCAGCGCCATGATCTGATCGCCGTCGACCGTCCGGCCCTTCTCGTCGATCACGATCAGCCGGTCGGCATCGCCATCCAGGGCAATCCCGATATCGGCGCCTTCTTCCACGACCTTCGCCTTGATCGCATCGAGCGACGTCGAACCGACCCCGTCATTGATGTTGAGACCGTTGGGCTCGACGCCGAGCGGGACCACTTCGGCCCCCAGTTCCCAGATCGCCATCGGCGCGACGGTGTAGGCCGCGCCATGCGCGCAATCGACCACGATCTTCAAACCGTCCAGCCGCACCTCGTCGGGCAGCGATTGCTTGATCGCGTGGATATAGCGCCCGCGCGCATCCTCGATCCGCCGGGCCCGGCCGATCGCATCGCCCTGCGCCAGCGGGATATCCGCTTCCATCGCCTTTTCGATGGCCAGTTCGTCTTCATCGGACAGTTTGAATCCGTCGGGGCCGAACAGCTTGATCCCGTTATCGGCATAGGGATTGTGGCTGGCCGAAATCATCACCCCGATATCCGCGCGCATTTCGCGGGTAAGCATGGCAACGGCAGGCGTGGGCAGCGGGCCGGTCATGATCACATCCATGCCGACACTGGTAAATCCGGCGGTCAGCGCGGTTTCCATCATGTAACCCGAAAGGCGCGTATCCTTGCCGATCACGACGCGCGGGCGGGGCTCCCCGCGCAGAAAATGGCGGCCGGCCGCCTGGCCCACCTTCATCGCCGTCGCCGCGTTCAGCACGCCGGCATTGGCGCGCCCGCGGATCCCGTCAGTCCCGAAATATTTGCGTGTCATCCAGCACCCTATTGGCTCACGAATTGTCATGGCGCTTTGCGCCGCTAATGTCACCCGGGCTGCATTGCCAGCCAGGAGATTATCCGCCGCCGCCATAGCGCAAGAAGGATTAAATGCTCACTTCCGATCGACAGGACAGTTTCAAGCCGCTCAAGCTGCCGGTGGGCTGGACCTTCGGCGGGCTTGCCGCCGGGCTGGCCTGCGGGATTGCGCTGAGCGGCACACCGGCAATCGGCCCGGTGCTGGATGTCACGGGCACGCTCGGCGCTTTGTGGCTGCGGGCCTTGCAGATGACGATCCTGCCACTGGTGGCGGCCCTGCTGGTCACCGGCATCGCCAGAATGGTCGAAACCGCCCGGGCCGGTGCAACCGCGCGGCGCAGCCTGTTCGCCTTCGCTGCGATCCTGGCCAGCGGCACGCTGTTGGCCGCCTTCGCGATGCCTGCCCTGCTGGCGGCCTTCCCGATCCCGGACCAGGCCGGAGCGGCGCTGTCCGTTACGCCGCGCGATGCGCAGGAAGTGCCCGGCATCGGGGAGTTCATCCTCTCTCTGGTCGCACCCAATGTCGTGACCGCCGCGGCGGAAAACGCCTATCTGCCGATCATCGTCTTCTTCGCCCTGTTTGCCGTGGCCCTGGCAAGAGTGCCCGGCGATCAGCGCACGATCATGCTGGGCTTCTTCCAGGCGCTCGGCAACATCATGCTCACGATCGTCGGCTGGATCCTTTGGCTGGCGCCTGCGGGCGTGTTCGCCTTGGCAATCGGCGTCGCGGCGCGCAGCGGGGGAGAAGCGATCGCAGCGCTGGGCCACTACATCCTGCTGGTATCGAGCCTGGGCCTCGCCGTGCTGGTGGCGGCCTATGGCGTCGCGGTTCTGGCAGGGCGCAGATCGCCCCTGGCGTTCGCCCGCGCAGTCCTGCCCGCCCAGGCAGTCGCCTTTTCCACCCAAAGCTCTCTCGCCAGCCTGCCCGCCATGCTCGCTTCCTGCCGCGTGCTGGGCGTGCGCGAAACGACGGCGGACTTCGTGCTGCCCTTGGCCGTCGCGATCTTCAGGGCGACGAGCCCGGCGATGAATCTGGCTGTGGCGATCTATGTCGCCAAGCTGGTCGGTGTGCCGCTTACCCCGGCAACGATTGCGGCCGGCGCGGCAGTGGCATTGGTCACCACCGTCGGCTCGGTAAGTCTGCCTGGTTCGATCAGCTTCGTGACGTCCATTGCACCGATCGCGCTGGCGATGGGAGTGCCGATCGCTCCGCTGGCCCTGCTCGTCGCCGTGGAAATGCTGCCCGACATCGTGCGCACCGTCGGCAATGTTACGATGAATGTCGCTGTGACAGCCTCAGTCGATCAAGCTCAACAGGAAGATTGATTTCACAAAACCGGCAACTACAGCGCAACAAACACGTTGTACCTGCAAGTACCTGCGTTTTCTGCGCAGTAAGCGTTTCACTAGACTGATGGAGATTGCATGCCTTTCGAACTGATTGACCTTCCCTTCGCCAGCGACGCCCTCGCTCCCGCGATTTCAGCCGAGACGTTGAGCTTCCATCACGGCAAGCACCACAAGACCTATGTCGACAAAACCAATGCCGCGGTCGAAGGCACAGACATGGCGTCAGACGATCTCGAAACGCTGATCGGCAAAGTGCGCGGCAGCAATCAGGGACTGTTCAACAATTCAGCCCAGATCTGGAACCACGGTTTCTACTGGTATTCGCTTTGCAGCGACGGCTGCACCCCTTCCGGCGATCTGGCCGCGAAGATCGACGAGGCTTTCGGCTCGCTCGACGCACTGAAGGAAAAGCTCGCCAGTTCCGGCGCCGGCCACTTCGCTTCGGGCTGGGTGTGGCTCGCCGAAAAGGGCGGCAAGCTGTCCGTCGAAGAAACGCATGACGCCGACACGCTGGCCGACGGCGACATGAACCCGCTGCTGGTCATCGACCTGTGGGAACACGCCTATTACCTGGACCACCAGAATGCGCGTCCGGCCTATCTCGACGCTGTGATCGCCAAGCTCAATTGGGATTTCGCGGCCGAGAACCTGGCCCGCGGCAGCACCTGGAAATATCCCGGCTGAACCTGACCGGATATCGAAGCAATGGCCCGCCTGCCGCACACCCGGCACGGCGGGCTTTTTCTTGCCCTAAGCCGGCGGCGCTTCGCCTTCTTCCAGCCCGGGATCGAACAGGCTGGTCGCAAAAAGCGGCTCCCCGAAAACGAACCCCACCAGGTTGGGCTTGCCGAGGTGATCGACCAGCGCGGTGAGGGTGAGCAGGATCGGCACTGACAGCAGCGCGCCTGCAACGCCCCAGATCCAGGTGAAATAGGACAGGGCGATCAGAATCAGCACCGGATTCATGGTGAAGCGCGCGCCCAGGATCGAAGGCGTCACGATATTCGATTCGATCGTATGCAGGCCCAAATACGTAGCCGCCGGGATCAGGCCGAGAAGAAACGTATCGTAAGTGGCCAGACCGAAGAGAGCGAGCAGCCCCACCATTGCGGCCGGCCCGACATAGGGCAGGAAATTGAGCAGGGCCGCAAGCCCGCCCCACATGACGGGGGCATCCATGCCCAGTGCCCAGGCCCCCAGCGCCACAACGATACCGACGCCAAGATTGATCAGGCTGACAGTAATAATATAGGCGGCCACCCGGTCCTGCACATCGCGGATCGCCCTGGCGGCCTTCACGCTGGTCCCGAAGGAAGAGCGCTGCATCAGCAGATGGCTGCGGATATTTGTGCGCCCCTGGATCATGAAAAAGGCCATGAGGAAGGTGAGGAATATCTCGATCACCAGGCTCGGCGTGGCGATGGCAAGTTCCTCCACGATCGAAGGTTCGGCAATCACCACCTGTTGCCTGCCGGCGCGGCCGGCCATTTCGGCAAGCTGATCGTTGAGCCTTTCGACCCAGGCCAGGCTGCCGCGCAGTTCGCTGAATTGCCGGCCCACTGCATCCAGCATCGCAGGCAGCCGATCATAGAGATCCACTGCCGGGCGCAGAATCGTCAACAGCGCGACGATGACCACCGCCAGGAAAGCGAGCATGGACAGAAAAGAGGCGAGGACATTGGGCAGGCCCAGCATCGTCAACCGGTCCGCAAGCGGAGATAGCACGATCGAGAGGATGATCGCCGCAACCAGCGGCAGGAACACCACCGACCCGATCGAAAGCACGAATGGCAAGGCCAGGAACAGGCCGATGGCAAGCAACAGGACCAGCGCGGAAATCAGCCGCAATTCCTGGGCGGCAAAGGTGAGATTTCGGCGTCGCGGCGCGCCCAAGCTGGACGGCGCAGGCTCTTGCGTTTGGCCTTCCTCTATCTCCGAATCGGACGTCATCGAACCTCGCCCCTCCCCGCGGGCGGCTCGTCATATTTGCTCGCCTTGTACTGCACGATCAAGCGCATTGCGCTCAGTCGTCTTCGGGTTTGCCTGCCGCAGCGGCTCCGGCCGCTTCATCGAGCTCCTGCAAAATCGCCCCATGCGCATAGACATCGTCGGAAGAGCGCTTGGGGACATCGCCGTCGTCCATCATCGCGGACAAGGTCGCCCGCGCACGCCCGACCCGGCTCTTGATCGTGCCGACCGCACAGCCGCAGATCTGGGCGGCTTCTTCATAGGAAAATCCGCCTGCCCCAACCAGCAGCAGCGCCTCGCGCCGTTCATCGGGCAGGGTCAGCAAGGCGCGGTGCAGATCGCCCAGATGAACCGGTTCTTCCTGATCCGCCGGTGCGGTCAGGATGCGTTCGGCCACGGTCTCGTCATATTCGCCGCGGAAGCGGTTGCGCCGCATATCCGTCAGATAGGCGTTACGCAGAATCACGAAGGTCCAGGCGCGCATGCTCGTACCCGGCTCGAAACGTTCCCGCGCGGCCCAGGCCTTCAGCAAGGCTTCCTGCACCAGATCGTCGGCCATGTCCGCCCGGCCGCACAAACCGCGTGCGAATGCACGCAGATGGGGGATGACCTCGGTAAGCTCTCGTTTGAATTCGGCCGAGCTGGCGCCCGACTTGTCGCTAGATCGATCCTTGCTCATTTGTCCGCATCGTCCAGCTTGGAGAGCAGATCCTTGAAGTTGTCGGGAAGCGGTTCGTCGACGACCGAATCGTAAAGCTTCTTGAGCCCGCTGGCCCAGCCTGGCTCTTCCATTTGCTTGCTTTCCGCCGGTTTCACGCCAGACTTCCCATCATGCTTCTTCGCCTCGGACATTTAGTGGTACCTGCTCCGCCCTCAAAAATTCGCCAGATTATGATCTACCTGCTTGGAACGAAAACGTGACTGTCTGGTTCCCAACACGTGCACTCTACGCCTAGAGTATCGCGGCGATGGTGCAACCAAAGAGCTGCCGCGCCCGCTAGATCGGCCGAAAAAGGGGGCACAGACGGCGGCTGGCAGGCACGTAGAGAAGGCCGGGTTCGGTTGGGAGCCGTTACGCTTGGAGAGAATTCTTTTTCGCCGAACCAACGCCCGCCGCTGGCTGACGCAGTTCCCCCGCGCCGTTCCACTGGCGATTTTTCTGCTCATCATGTCGATCGCGGCGGTCAGTACGTTTGCCATCGAACGCGGCGAACGCCGCAGCGAAAGCGCGCAGCTCAGCGAACGGACCAGTGCGGTCGCATCTGCGCTGGAACGGCGCGCCAACACCAACGCAGCCTATTTGCGCGCCGGTGCGGCGCTCTTCGCGACGCTGAACGACGTGCCGCCATCGCGCTTCCGCAGCTTCGTGAGCGAGTTGCGGCTGGATGAGGATTATCGCGGGACCGAAGGCATCGGCTGGGCCCAGCGCGTCAGCCCCAATGGGCAAAGCGCCTTCAACCGGCTGCTTGCCAGCGAATATGGCGATGCCGTGACGCTGCATCCGGCGATTGCCCCGGGCCAGCCCTTCGCCGTGCCGGTCACCTTTCTGGAGCCCGATACGCAGCGCAATCGCCGCGCCCTGGGTTTCGACATGTATTCCGAAGAAGTGCGCCGAGCCGCGATGACCGAGGCGGAAAGAACTGCGCAGCCGACCGCCACCGGCAAGGTTGTGCTGGTGCAGGAAGGCGGCGCGCAAGCGCCGGGTTTCCTGATCTATATGCCGGTATTCGAAACCACGCCCGGGGGCGCGCGGCTGAAGGGTTTCGTCTATTCCGCCTTCAATGCTCAGGCGTTCCTTTCCTCCGTGCTGCGGATCGAAGGGGCGGGCGACAACACCGTGCGCATCTATGACGAGAAGGTTCAGCCCGATCGCCTGATGGCGCGCAGCCGCGCCCCCAGCGCCGACAGCATACATGCGCGGGAATCGGTGATGATTGCAGGCCATCGCTGGATCCTGGTGATGTCCCACGAAAAGGCCGCTGCGCTTTCTCCGCTTTCCAAGATCACATTGCTGTTCGGTCTCGCAGTGGCCGGCCTGCTGGCGCTGGTCGCCCGGATTCTCACGCAGCAGGCGAAGGAAGACGGCGAACGCCTGTCATGGTTCGAGGAACAGAACGCCATCCGCAACTCGCTCACGCGGGAACTCAACCACCGGGTGAAGAACACGCTGGCCAATGTACTGTCGATCGTGGCGCTCACGCGGCGGCGCGCATCCACGCTGGACGAGTTCGCGGAAGGGCTCGACGGACGCATCAGGGCGCTTTCGGCCACGCATGACCTGCTCACCCAGTCGGATTGGGGGCCCACTCCGATGGGCGCCGTGATCGAAGCGGAGCTGGCCCCCTATGCCCGCGATGCTCGCGATGCAGGCCCGGTCATCTCGCTCGACGGGCCGCAGATAGAATTGGCGCCCAGCGATGCCCTGTCGCTGGGCTTGGCGATCCATGAACTGGCGACCAATGCCGCCAAATACGGCTCGCTCAGCCAGCCGGGGGGCAAATTATCCGTGAAATGGGGCCTTTCGGGCGCAAGTCACGCCCGCATCGACTGGGTCGAAACCGGCGGACCGCCAATTCCCGAAGACCGCGGCCGCGGTTTCGGTATGGATCTGCTGGAAAAGATCGTCGCGGACGAGTTGCAGAACCCGGTCAGGATCGATTTCGATCCCGCCGGCCTGCGCTGCACATTGACCGTGCCGGTGCGCGCTCCGCGGGTATTCACGATCCGCGGCCGGAATTGATACGGCGCTCCCGGCCGGCGGATCAGCTGCCGGCCATTACTCGACCGGCCTGCCCGAACGGAAGAACAGCGCCTGGCTGATTGCCGCGCGCACCGTGGCTTCCCTGAAGGGTTTGGTGATGAGATAGGTTGGCTCTTTCCTCGCGCCGGTCAGAAGCCGTTCCGGATAGGCCGTGATGAAGATCACAGGCACACTCGCAATTGCGGAGATATCGTCCACCGCGTCGAGTCCGGAACTACCATCCGCCAGCTGGATGTCTGCCAACACGAGGCCGGGCATCTGCTCTGCCACCACTTCGCGGGCCTGATCGCGTGTGGCGGCTGTGCCGCATACATTGTGGCCGAGCGAGCTGACGAGGTCTTCCAGTTGCATCGAAATGAGCGGCTCGTCTTCGATAATCAGCACGCTGGTGGCCGATTCCCGATCGATATCGGCCACGGCTTCGGCGACCAGGGATTCAACGTCCGACGGTGAAATTCCCATGATCTCGCCCGCTTCCTGCGGTGTGAATTCTTCAAGGGTCGTCAGCAGCAATGCCTGCCGGCTCAGCGGCGTAATCCGCGCCAGTTGGTCGTTCGCTGCGGTTTCGTGCAATCCGCCGGACCCGCCTGCGGGTTGCACTTCCACATGCGCATTCGACCAGATGCTGTTGAATGCCTTGTAGAGGGCGATCTTTCCGGTTTCGATCTGCCCAGCGAGCTCCTTGTCCTGCAAGGCAGCTTCAAGCGTGGCTCTGACAAATGTATCACCGGAATCCTGCGAGCCTGTCAGTGCGCGGGCATATCTGCGAAGATAAGGCAAATGGGCCGCGACCTTTTCACCAAGCGACATTCATGTCCCCTTCCCTTGGAGGTTGTTCCATGCAGCAACGAACGGGACACATTTGGGTTCCCAGCCTATTCGTCAAGCAGGGAGACGGGCGCTTGGTCGAATAGTCGAAAAAAATTTTCACCGCCCGGGAACTGCATCAAGCGCCCGAGCATTTTAGCTATATCACCGCCGAGACCCCCCTCCCGTCCAACCGGCAGGTGATACGATCCCGAAAGGCCTCTGCTCCCCCTAAGCAGAGGCCTTTTTTCGTGGGTCCCCATATTCCAGGCAATCGAACATAGCGCGAAAGCCGCCGCATAGCGCAGCCATGCAGCGTCAATTCCGGCAATCCAGAAGCCTGAATGCCTATTGCGTGGTGGAAGAGCTCCAGGCGTTGCGGAACCGCGAGAACAATCCGCGCACTTCATTGGACCGCAACGCATCGAGCAGCATCGAAGGATCGTAAGGCTTTTCGAAAATGGTCCCGAGCCTGGCTACGTCCGGCGGGATTTCCTCCGGTGCCGCAGTCGAAAAGATGATCTTCGGATGGTCGGGCCGCATGCAGGAAACCACTTCGGCCAGCGCCCATCCGTCATTGCGGTCGGCGAGATGCACGTCGAGAATGATTGCATCGGGGAGCGAGCGATCGATCGCGTCCATGGCCAGTGCAATGGTCGGGCAAACGGAAACTTCCGAAATTCCGCCATCGCGCAGCACATCTTCGATGGACAGCGCGAGCAAGGCATCGTCTTCCACCACCAGGACGTTGCCGGGTGTGGAATCGGAAGACTTCATTTTCGCGGTCAGTTCCATGTCAAATTGCCAATTATGCGTGCATGTCTCTAACGCCGCGAACCCGCCGCAGGTTCCAAACTGTGTCCGGATTCCGCCAAACTGTTGCTTTCAGGCTACAGACGGGCTGCCAATTCGGCGCCTACAGCGCCTTTTCATAGATCCAGTAGTCGCGATTGACGGAGCTATCGATCGCTTCCGCAATGGCATTCATTCCCTGATTGTCTTCCAGGATCCAGCCGATCTCGCCGCGCGATGCGCCATACCGCGAAACGGCTTTGCGGCGGATGAACTCGATCATCATGAAAGCCAGCTGGCTGGCGAGGCGGGAATTCTGATACTCCTTGAGCACGCCCATCAAGGGCACGCGCATTGTCCTGACTTGCGGATTGCGCAGCCAAAGCAACATCTTGATCCAACCAAAGGGCAGCAGCCTGCCCTTGATCGCCTTGATCGGCTCATTCGCATCGGGCAGCGTCATCATGAACGCCACCGGCTTGCCATCAAGCTCGGCGATCATGTTCAGATCTTCCCGGATCAGGGTTTTCAGCTTCTTGCCGGCATAGGCGATTTCGGCATCGGTAAACGGCACGAAACCCCAATTGTTGGACCAGGCATCGTTCAGGATCGCAATGATGGTTTGCGCCTCATTTTCGAAGTCCTTCAGCCTCACCTGCCGCACATTGATGCGCGGATTGCGTTCCCCCGATTGGATGATACGCTGAATCAGCGGCGGAAACTCATGCGTGATGTCGAGTTCCCAGGTCTTGAGGCTTTTCGCCTTGGAATAGCCGGCATTTTCGATCCAGCCCTGATAGCTCGGATTGTCATGCCCCATCATTACGGTGGGCGATTGATCGTGCCCTTTTACCAGAAGGCCCGGCTCTTCCCAGATGGAAAGGCTGATCGGCGCCAGCACGCGGTGCATGCCTTTGTGCCTCAGCCAATCTTCCGCAGCAGCGATCAGGCCTTTAGCCGTATCCTCGTCCTCCGCCTCAAGCAGGCCCCAATTGCCGGTGCCGGGGCCCATCCCCTGCTCGGCCGGCTGGGCAAGCGCCATGCGGTCTATATGGGCCGAAATGCGCCCCACGACCCGTTCCCCCCTGCGCCCCAGGAACAATTGCATCTCCGCATGTTCGTGAAACGGGTTTCGGCCCGGTGTCAGCAGCTCCACGACCTCGGAACGGATCGGCGGCACCCAGCTGGGATCGCCTTCGTTCAGCCGCCAGGCCAGATCGACAAAGGCGTTGAAGTCCGCCTTGCCGGATACGGGTGTGATCACTACTTCCGCGTCAGTCACTTAAATACCTTCATTCAGGGGAGTTTAGCAGTGCGTATGGTGTCAACACCTTGTCAAGCCGAGCCGGAGCGCGCAGGCCCGGGCGGCAGACACCCTGAAGGGCCTTGTTGCTGCCATGATTTGCGCGCAAGGGCCCGTATGGAAACGATGCAATGACTGCCCACGAACCGATCCATGCCCGCACGCAGGCCGTGCCCTCCCCGCAATCGCGGGCGGGGCTGCCCGACGATATGGCCATGCTGCGCGCCGCCGCGGAGCTGACGCGCGACATTTCCGCCGCGCGGCCGGGCATCTACTGGCCCGACATGCTGGCCTCCGCGATCATCGGCTATGCGGCGCTGGCGGGCGCGATCCTGCTGGAAACGCCGTGGCTGGCGGTCGCCGCGGGCGTGGTGGCTGCGCTGGCGCTTTACCGTGCGCTGCTGTTCATCCACGAACTTACACATATCCACAAGAACGCACTGCCCGGCTTCCGCCTGGTCTGGAACCTGCTGGTCGGCATTCCGATGCTGACGCCATCCTTCATGTATGAAAACGTGCATACGCTGCACCATGCCCGAACCCGTTACGGGACGGCGGAAGATCCGGAATATTTGCCCCTGGCACTGATGAAGCCGTGGTCCCTGCCCGCCTTTATCCTGGCGGCCCTGCTGGCGCCGCCGGCGCTGCTGATCCGCTTCGGCATTCTGACACCGCTGGGCCTGATCATTCCGCCGCTGCGGACTCTGGTCTGGCAGCGTTTCTCCGCGCTTTCGATCAACCCAGACTTCCGCCGCCGCGCGCCGGAGGGCGAATTTGCACGATTGGTATTCTGGCAGGAACTCGGTGCGAGCATCTGGGCCATCACGCTGATGGCGAGCGTCTATTTCCTCGGCTGGAAGCCGCTGCTGGTCGCGCTGGCGGTCTTTTCGCTGACCGCGCTGCTCAACCAGCTGCGCACGCTGGTCGCCCATCTCTGGGAAAATGAGGGCGAAGCGATGTCGGTGACGGCGCAATATCTCGATTCCGTCAATGTACCGCCGCCCTCGCCGATCGCCGCGATATGGGCGCCAGTGGGCCTTCGCTATCACGCGACGCACCACCTGCTGCCCAGCCTGCCCTATCATTCGCTGGGTGAAGCGCATCACCGGCTGACGGCGAAGCTGGGCGGAGAATCGACCTATAGCCGCGCGTCCTATCCGGGCATGTCCATGCTGATCGTCCGCATAGCGCGCAGCACCATGCGTGCGGGCGGCACCAAGGCCAACCCGGACGCATAGCTTTCGGCTGCATGTAAAGGCGCGGCCAAAGGCGGCCTATGCCGCCCGGACGCAGCCAGATCAGTCGGTGCTGACCGAGGCGGAGGGATCCTCGCCCATTTCGGCAGAAACGGACGTATCGCCATCGTTGATGTCGACGCTCAGCCCATCTTCGCTGATCGAAACATTGTCGCCATCGTCCTCAGGAGCCGGTGCAGGCGCAACCGGAGATTCCATCTGCGTCACGGTTTCGTCGGTTTCAGGGGCATTCGCTTCCGAGCAGGCCGCGAGTCCGGCCAGTGCAGGCAGGGCGAGCGCGGCAAGGGTGACTTTCTTCATGATCTTCCTCCTTGTTTCGGAATTGGAGGCTACAACCACGAAATCACGGCCAGGTTCCCGGCCGGGCTATTCCTCGGTCCGGACCAGTACCGTTTCGCCCACCAGGAAGAACAGCAAGAATGGCGCCCAGGCCGCCAGAAGCGGCGGATATGTTCCGAAATTCCCCATGGCGAGCGCGGCATTGTCGACCACGAAATAGGCGAAGCCCAATGCCATGCCGATCACCGCACGCACGAAAAGCTGGCCCGAACGCGCCAGGCCGAAGGCTGCGACGGCCCCCAGCAGCGGCATCAGCACGGCCGAAAGCGGGCCGGAAAACTTGTGCCACCATTTGCCTTCAAGTTCCTCCGTGCGCCGACCCGCACCATCCAGAAGGTCGATCGACCGGCGCAGTTCGATGATGTTCATGGCATCGGGATTGACGCCGCTGATCTCCACCTGGCCCGGTGTGAGCCCTTCCGCGACGACGACCGGTTCCAGCTTCTGGGTTTGCGCGGTCTGCACCACGAAACGGGTCGGGCTTTCCAGCCGCCAGCCGGGATTGGCGTAGGTCGCACGGGGAGAGCGGATCTGCTCGCGGATCATCCGCCCCTCATCGCGGCGGTAGAAGGTAACCTCTTCCATCACCGTGTTATCCATGCTGCCAATCAGCCTCTCGGCAGTCAGGACATCCGTACCGTCGGCGAAATAGACATTTCGGCGGATACCGGAATCTTCCGGGATCGGGCCGTATTCCATGTCTTTCCAGACATCCAGCGTGGCGGTTGCGCGCGTGACCACCCGCTCGTTGAAGGCGAAGCTGACACAGGCCACCACCGCTGCCGCCAGGATCAGCGGCGCCAGCACCTGATGCGCAGACATGCCTGCGGATTTCATCGCGATCACTTCACTGTGCTGGTTGAGCGTCGCAAGCGTGATGATCGTGGCCAGAAGCGCCGAATAGGGCAGGAAGCGCGCAATCAATTGCGGCATTCTGAGCGAAACGTAATGCCACAATTCCGCTTCGCCGTTGCCGGGATAGCTAAGGATATTTCCGCTTTCGCCCAGCAGATCGAGCATCTGCAGCACCAGCACCAGCATGACGAGGACAGCCAGGACGCGCGTGACGAACAGGCGCGCCAGATACAATGTCAGCGTGCGAGAGGGAAAGAAATCAAGCCGCATCTGCGATCGCCTTCATCTGGTGGGAACGGCGTTTCTTCACCAGGGACTTGAGCCATTTGGTGAGCTTGGCGAACAGCGTTTCCAGCGCGCCGATCGCTTGCCCGCCGGGAACATAGGCAACCCGGTAATACATCCACAGGATCAGTGCGGAGAACACGAAGAACGGCCCCCACAAGGCGAGCCACGGATCGACCCGCCCCAGCGAGGCCACCGATTGCCCATATTCGTTGATCTTGTGATAGGCGACGACGAGCACGATCGAGACGAACACGCCCAGCGACGAGGTTGACCGTTTGGGCGGAACAGCCAGGGCGACCGCCAGCAATGGCAGCAGCAACATCATTACCACTTCGACCATGCGATAGTTGAAATTGGCCTGCGTCTGGGCGCGCACTTCCTCGCTTGTGTCCTCCGCCCAGCCGATCCGCAGAAGTTCGGGCAGGATATATTCGCGGTCTTCGTTGCCGCGTTCGCGGAACTGCTCGATCGCGGGCAGATCGATCGGCAGGTCGTGCTGCGTGAAGCTGAGAACGCGCGGGCTTGTTCCGCCGGTATCCTGCACGATCGTTCCGTCGGTCAGCCGCAGGATAATCGTATCCCGGTTTTCCCGGTTGGCCAGAAAACGCCCCTCGCGCGCCGAGATGGAAAGCACCTGGCCCTTGTCATTCGCGATACGGGCAAAAATGCCCCCCAGCTTGGTGCCATCATCCTCGCTCTGCTCGATCCGCAAGGCCATCCGGTCTTCCAGCGTCGTGAATTCGCCGACCTTGATCGAAGCGCCGAGCGCGCCGGAGCGCAGCTCGTAACGCAGTTCCTGATAATAATAGAGCGCATAAGGCTGCAGGAAACTGACGATGGAGAAATTCAGCACCAGCAACACGGCTGTGATCATATAGGGGACCCGCAAGAGCCGCGTATATCCCATGCCGACCGCACGCAGCACATCGAGCTCGCTGGAAACGGCAAGGCGGCGGAAAGCCAGCAGGATGCCCAGCATCAGCCCCAGGGGAATTGCCAGACTGGCATATTCGGGCAGCAGATTGGCAAGCAGGCGGAACACGATCCCGACCGGGCCGCCCTGCGCCGCCACGATGTCGAACAGGCTGAGCATCTTGTCCAGCATCAGCAGCGACGCCGCGATCACGAACACGGCGATCATCGGCGTCAGCACGAGCCGGAAGATGTATCGGTCAGTGGCGGTAATGAATTTCAAAGGGCAGCTGCTGGGCTAAGTTCTCTCGCCTGCCAATGCAGGAATTCGAGCGGCCTATAGCGCGCCTTTGTCACGAGGTCATGTCCGTTCGAAAATTACCTGTCCGGACGGGCGGCTGCCGGATCAGGCCTTTTCCAGCGTGCATTGCAGGGGATGCTGATTTTCGCGTGCGAAATCCATCACCTGGTTCACCTTGGTTTCGGCCACTTCATAGGAAAAAATGCCGCACACACCCACGCCCTTCTGATGAACGTGGAGCATGACCCTGGTCGCCTGTTCGAGGTCCATGCCGAAAAACCGCTTCAGAACCATCACGACGAATTCCATCGGCGTGTAATCGTCATTCAGCAGCAGCACCTTGTACTGGCTCGGCTTCTTGGGCTTCGTGCGGGTCTTGGTCGCGATTCCGACCTGGCCTGCGCCATCCTTGTCGTCGTCGCCCTCGCCGATATTGTACTCGCTACCTATGGCGAGCACGGCGGCATGCAAGCCGTCGGCAGGTTCGAGAGAGGCGTTTCGATCGAATTCCATGGCAAACAAATATCGCATCGCGGGCTTGGGTCGCAAGGTGCCCTAGCCAAAAAGTGATAGCTGACGGTTAATTTGCAGCCCCATAGCAAAACGGGCCGGTCGGCGCCACGCCAACCAGCCCGCTTTTTGAGGTGCCGTTCCGTTAAGGCCCGGCGCCCTTATTCGTACCGCCTTAGGTCGTCGCTTTGGCGACCTTGTCCGCAGCCATGCTCATCCGGCCGGAGAGCGGGGCCATCGTGTCATTGGCGAGCTTGACCATCGCTTCGCTGCTCTTCGAGCCGAAAGCGACCATCGAATCGAAATTGCGGCGCATCAGTTTGCCCTGGATCTGGAACAGCTCGGTCGGCGACTTGACTGCAGCCATTTCCTTCATGTCGGCAGTCATGGTTTCGAATGCACTCTTGGCTTCGTCGATATAGGACTTGCTCATGTCCTGTACGCCGGAAGAGAGGATCTTGCCGGATTCGACCAGAGCTTCAACATTGCCCTTGGTGAACTCGCTCGCTTCGCCGGCCATGCCGGATGTCTGCTCGTAAGCTTCCTTGGCGCGGTCCTGAATTTCGGACATCGCATCGGTCATCGTCTTCGTGAAATCGGTTGTCTTGGCCATCGTAGGTTCCTTGGATTGCGAAATTGGGTTGGAGAGGGGTGTCTTTTCTGTTTTTTGTTTTTCGGGTGCCGGCTTGGCCGCTTGTTCGGCCGCAGGCTTGGCCTGTGCCGTTGCCTTGGTGTGCGCGGTATCGGCCACTTTAGCTGCCTCAGCTGGGGCTGCCTTGGCCGGTGCCGGCTTCGCAGCAGCAGAAGCCTTTTTCGGCGTAGCGGGCTTGGGCGCGGCCTTGGGTTTCGGCTTCGGCTTGGCAACAGCCTTGGGCGCCGGCTTCTTGGCCGCCGGTTTGGGCTTCGTTGCGGTTTTCGCGGTTTTCTTCATGTCTGCCTTCGCGGTTTCCTTTTCCGGAGAGGGCTTCGACTGCACGGCTTCTGCCGCCGCGGCGTAAGCCTTCTCCGCTGAATCAGCTATTTTGTCAGGATCTTCTGCCATGACCTATGCATCCCTGCCTCAATCGGTGAGTGCAAATTGCTGCACTGCACAAATAGTGATGCAGGTGTCTAAGTCAAGGAATTTTTGTGCAGTGCAGCAAATATGTCTGCGGTGCTACGGAAATCAGCGCATCGCGACATAACGCCCAGGAGCGTCTTCGATCACCTTGTCGTTGCGCCCCTTGCCGGGATTGCGCTTGCCCTTCACGCGCACGAGCGCCTTGTCCTGGCTCTTGAGCCAGGCGAACCAATCGGGCCACCAGCTCCCCTTGTGCTCCTTGGCGCCCTTGGCGAATTCCGTCAGATCGGAGAATTCGCCCTTATTGGTCCAATACTGGTATTTGCCCGAGGCCGGCGGATTGATCACGCCGGCGATATGTCCGCTGCCCGCAAGCACGAAGCGCTTCTTGCCGGAAAGATGCTGCGTCATGCGGAACACGCTTTCGGGCGGCGCAATGTGGTCTTCGCGGCCCGCCTGGATGTAAACGGGCATTTCGATGCGGCCGAGATCGATCGGCGTCCCGTCGGCCGAGAGGGCATCGGGTTCGACCAGCAGATTGTCGCGATAGAGATCCTGCAGATAGGCGGTGTGCCATTTGGCCGGCAGGTTGGTGACGTCGCTGTTCCAGAACAGCAGATCGAACGCCGGATAGTCTTCGCCCAGCAGGTAGTTGTTGACGACGTAGTTCCAGATCAGGTCCGGTCCGCGCAGCAGGTTGAAGGTCGCCGCCATATAGCGGCCGTCGAGATAGCCGTCCTTGCTGGCCTGGCGGATCATCTCCAGCTGCGCATCGTCGATGAAGACCTTGAGCTCGCCAGCTTTCTCGAAATCCACCTGGGCCGTGAAGAAAGTGGCGCTCTTCACCTTGTCCGCTTCGCTCCGCCGGGCGAGCACGGCCAGGGTTGCGGCCAGGGTCGTCCCGGCGACGCAATAGCCTACCGTGTGGACCGCCGGCACTTTCAGCCGTTTGCGGACCTGATCGATGGCATCGATCTGGGCGCGGATGTAATCGTCCCAGGTGATCTCGGCCATGCTCTCATCCGCAGATTTCCAGCTGACCATGAATGTGGTGATACCGTTCTCGACCGCCCAGTGCACGAAGCTCTTCTTGGGATTGAGGTCGAGAATGTAGAAGCGGTTGATCCAGGGCGGGAAGATCACCAGCGGCACTTCCAGCACCTCTTCCGTGACCGGCGAATACTGGATCAGCTGATAGAGCGGCGTCTCGTAAACCACCTTGCCGGGGGTCGCCGCGATATTCTCGCCCAGCTTGAACGCTTCCCGGTCGGTATGGGTCAGCTGCCCCTTCTCCAGATCGGCCGCCAGCCGCTCCACCCCTTTGACAAGGTTTTCGCCCTGCATCTCCATCGTGCGTTCCAGCACGATCGGATTGATCATGGGGAAGTTCGCCGGGCACAGCGCGTCAATCATCGTGCGCATGGCAAAGCGCAGCTGCTCCCGCTCATGCTCGTCCAGCCCTTCGGCTTCGTCCACCGAAGCGAGCAACTGGCTGGCGACCAGCAAGTAGGATTGATGGATCAGCGCGAAAATGGGCTGCTCGCGCCAGCGCGGATCGGCAAAGCGCCTGTCCTTATGCGGCAGATCGGGCGGGCTGTCCTGCGTTTCGGAGGCCCTGGGACCGATGCCGTACTGGCCCAGCACGTCTTCGCACAGGGCCAGGCTCTGCTGCCACAATTCCTGCTGCTTCTCCGGCTTGGCAAGCGGCATCTGGCGGTAGAACGCCTCGAGATATTCCATCCATTGCGCCGGTTCGGAAAGCAGCGGAGGAAGCTGGTCGGGCAATTCCTGCTGATCCTGGAACTGCTGCCACAGGTCCTGCATCTCTTGCGCGGCGGCAGTCCATTCTCGCATTTCGTCCTTGCCCGGGGTCGGCAATTCCAGCCCGGGCAGGAACTGGCTGAAGATATGCTGGGCCGTCTGTCCCTGGATTTCCAGAAGCTCCCCAAGGATTTCGGAAGGGTCGCCGCTCACGCTGTCTTTGCCATTCATGCTTGCCATATTAGCGCCTGATTGCCGCTTTGTTAGCCCTTAAGCACAGGTCAATCCTTCGCAGGCCAACACTACAATTGCACGGCGGCGCCGATTCCGTCACAATTGGCCTGCCGCAATCCTGCCGCAAGTTTGGAAATAAGAGGTCATGGAAGACGAATTCTACCGCATCAAGCGCCTGCCGCCCTATGTCATCGCCGAAGTCAATGCGATGCGCCACGCGGCACGCCAATCGGGCGGAGACATCATCGACCTTGGCATGGGCAACCCGGATCTGCCGCCGCCCCAGCATGTGATCGACAAGCTTTGCGAAGTTGCGCAGGATCCCAATGCGCATGGCTATTCCCAGTCCAAGGGCATACCCGGTCTGCGCAAGGCGCAGGCCAATTATTACGGCCGCCGTTTCAATGTCGATCTCGACCCCGAAACCGAAGTGGTCGTCACCATGGGATCGAAGGAAGGGCTGGCGAGCCTGGCAACGGCGATCACGGCGCCCGGCGATGTCGTGCTGTCGCCCAATCCGAGTTACCCGATCCACACTTTCGGCTTCATCATCGCCGGCGCTGCCATCCGCTCCGTCCCGACGACGCCGGATGAAGGATATTTTCACAGCCTCGAGCGGGCGATGGATTTCACCGTGCCGCGGCCGAGCGTGCTGATCGTCAACTATCCTTCCAACCCCACGGCGGAAGTGGTCGATTTGGCGTTCTACGAACGGCTGGTCGCCTGGGCGAAGGAGAACAAGGTCTGGCTGATTTCCGACCTTGCCTATTCCGAACTCTATTACGACGGAAACCCGACGCCTTCGATCCTGCAGGTGAAGGGCGCCAAGGATGTGGCCGTCGAATTCACATCGATGAGCAAGACCTATTCGATGGCCGGCTGGCGCATGGGATTCGCCGTCGGCAACAAGAAGCTGATTTCCGCCCTGACGCGCGTGAAATCCTATCTGGACTATGGCGCCTTCACACCGGTTCAGGCGGCTGCGGTCGCGGCGCTGAACGGCCCGCAGGACATCGTCGACCGGAACCGCGAGCTCTATCAGAAACGGCGCGACGTGATGGTGGAGGCATTCGGCCGGGCAGGCTGGGACATTCCGCCGCCCAAGGCATCGATGTTCGCCTGGGCTCCGCTACCGCCCGCGCTGGCGGAAATGGGCAGCCTGGAATTCTCCAAGCAGCTGCTGACCCATGCAGAGGTCGCCGTTGCACCGGGCGTCGGTTACGGCGAAGACGGCGAAGGCTTCGTGCGCATCGCAATGGTGGAGAACGAACAGCGGCTGCGCCAGGCCGCGCGCAACATCAAGCGCTATCTGACGTCGATGGGCGTGAACAGCAGCGCCGCCTGAAGCGGCCTCTCGCATCACCGCGCAGATCGCCGGACCGCCACACGCACTCCGCGAATTCCGGCGGGAACCGAATCTCCGGTTCCCGCCAAACTTGACCGATCAAGCAATCCGGCTTGACTCAGCCGGAGGTGATGCGCGTTTTTCCCGGAAAACGATAGCAAGCTAGAGGAATAGCAGTTAGCCTCCCCGTTCGCCTGACGGCAAAGGAACTCGAGAGGACGAGCTAGGAAATGGCCGAACAAGCGCCAGCTCAAGGTGCAACGCTGGACGTCGCCAAGTTTTTGGAGGCGCAGCGCTTTTCAAAATACCATCTGCAACTTCTCATCCTGTGTTCGCTCGTAACCTTTTTCGACGGACAGGATTTCTCCGCGCTGGCCTACGCGCTGCCCTATCTGCGCGAAGACATGGCGCTGACCGACGAGATGACCGGCTATGTCAGTTCGGCAGCCTTTGCCGGGCAGATGATCGGTTCGCTCTTCGGATCCTATCTGGGCGACATATTCGGCCGCCGGCCGGTGATCATCGCCTGCACGATCGGCAGCGCGGTGCTGACCACGGCAGTAGGCTTCGCGGGCACTCCCGAACAGCTCATTGTCCTGCGCTTCGTCAGCGGCCTTGCGATTGGCGGACTGCTCGCGCCGATCTGGGCGCTCAGCATCGAAAGCATGCCCAAGGCCATGCGCGCGACCTCGGTCACCATCATCATGATGGGCTTCAGCTTCGGCGCAGCTTCCGCCGCACCCATCGCCAACTGGACCGCGCCCCATTTCGGCTGGGAAGGCATCTTCTGGGTGTGCGGCGCAATGACCGGCGCCTTTGCGCTCATCCTGCTCTTCCTCCTGCCCGAAAGCGCGCGCTGGATGGTGGCCAAGGGCAAGCCTGCGCCCATGATCGTGCCGATGCTTTCGCGCTTCAATCCCGGATTCGAAGCCCAGGCCTATGAGCGTTTCCACCTGTCCGACGAGCGCAAGGTGGCGATCCGCGACTATGGAGAGCTGCCTTCCGTCCTGCGTGAGGTCGTGAAATTCTTCATGCGCATGCGCGAACTGTTTTCGGGCGGCCTGCTGTTCGTCACGCTGTTCATCTGGGCCGCCTATTTCTTCTCCAGCTTCGCGATCTATCTGAAGTCCGCTTACGGCGTGATCTTCATGGAAAATCTGGGCATCGCCCGCACCGACGCCGCCTGGCTTTCCAGTTTCGGCGCGATCGTGGGCGCGCTGGGCGGTGTGGCTCTGCTGGCGATGACGGAAAAGCGCGGGCCGGGATGGATCATTCTGGCCCCGCTGATCGGCATACCGTTCATCTCGCTGGTCGGGCTCGGCTACGTACTGGCCGGCCCCGCCTTCATCCCGGTCCTGCTGATCGGCGCGATCATGGTGGGCGCAGGCCATGCGGCCGTGATTTCGATCACCAGCATCTATTATCCCAGTTCGATTCGCGCCTTCGGCGGCGGCTGGGCCAGTTTCATGGCGAAGTTCGCCGCCGTGATGGCGCCGATCTACGGCTCCCAGTTCCTGGCCGGCCCTGCCGCAGCAATGGATGGCTACATGTTCACGGTCGGCTGCCTGGCGGGCATCATCGTCTGTATTCTGGCGCTCGCCTTCTTCGCGGGCCGGCTCAACCGAAAATCGGGCGATGAGATCGCCGCCAAATCGGGCGAAGCAGCGCCCGCCGAATAGGAGACCCCAATGACCCTTCGCAGCCTCTCCGCCAATTCGCCGGGCCGCCGCGCCAACTGGAAGGCGCTGGGCCTCAGCAAGGAAGACATGGAAAAGCCCAAGATCGCGGTGGTCAACAGCTCTTCCGAACTGGCGATCTGCTACGCCCATCTCGACGGCATCGCCGAGATCGTGAAGGAGGATATCCGCAAGGCCGGCGGCGTTCCCTTCGAAGTGCGCACCGCCGCCCCTTCCGACTTCATCACCGGCGCGGCCAAGGGCGGCGCCTATATCATCGCCGGGCGCGATATCATCGCCAACGATATCGAAGTGCAGGTGGAAGGCGCGCTGCTGGACGGGATGATCTGCCTCACCAGCTGCGACAAGACGCCTCCGGGCCATCTGATGGCGGCCATGCGGCTCAACATCCCCACGATCCTGGTGATCGGCGGCTATCAATCTGCCGGCGATATCGATGGAGAGCCGGTGGACGTGGAAGACGTATGGTCCGGATCCGTGGGCGAACGGTTCGGCGCCGTCCCGAAATTTCCGATTGCAGACATGGCCGAGAATGCGATCACGGGACCCGGCGTCTGCCAGGGCATGGCCACTGCCAATACGATGCATTCGGTTGTCGAAGCGCTGGGCATGACACTGCCGGGCAGCGCGCCCGTGCGCGCCAACAGCCCGAAGATGAAAGACAATGCCCGCGCCGCGGCCCGCCGCATCGTGGGAATGGTGAATGAAGACCTGAAGCCGCGCGACATCATGACGCCGGGCGCATTCCGCAATGCCGTGGCCACCGTGCTCGCCGTCTCCGGCTCGTTCAATTCGATCAAGCACCTCCAGGCGACTGCGGTCGAAGGCGAGATGGACATCGACATCTTCGAAATCTGGGAAGAACTGTCCGACGTGCCGGTGCTGTCCGCCGTGCGCCCGACAGGCGAAGTCCGGATCGAGGAGTTCGAGGATGCAGGCGGCGCCCGCGCCGTGCTCAAGCGCCTGGAAGACCGGCTCGACACATCCGCGCTGACCTGCACCGGCAAGACGTTGGCCGAGAATCTGGCAGGCTACGAGATCGAAGGGCCGGACATCATCCGCCCGGTGGACGATCCCGTGGGCCCTGGCCCTGCCATCGCGATCCTGAAAGGCAGTTTCGCGGACACGGCAGTTGTGCGGCTCGGCATTCGCGACGGATCCCGGCCGGAAGAATTTTCGGGGCCGGCGCGCGTCTATGAAAGCTCGCTCGATTGCCTGCAGGCGATCGAGGACGGCGAAGTCAAGGAAGGCGACGTGGTTGTGGCCCGCAATCAGGGCCTCAAGGGCGGCCCGGCCATGGCCGGCGGCGCATCGACCGTGCTGTTCGCGCTCGACGCGGCGGGCCTGGCCAAGACGACCGCCTTCGTGACCGACGGGCAGCTATCGGGCCTGTGCCTGAAAGGCCTGACCGTTGCGGAAGTTTCTCCCGAAGCGGCAACCGACGGGCCGATCGGCAAGGTCCGCAATGGCGACATCATTTCGATCAGCGTGGCCAATCGCAGCATCGATATCGATGTGTCGGCAGAGGAACTCGCGAAGCGCGAAGGCCCCGGCTACAAGACCCCGGCGACCGGCTATCTCGCCAATATCAGGCAGGATGTGCACGATCAGTCCAAGGGCGGAGTCCTGCTGCCGCTCGGCAAGTGAGACATGGAGGCGCCCCCTCCTTGTGTCGTCATCTTCTGCGTTGCGTATGAGGATGTCGTGGCGTTCTATCGCGATGCCCTGAGCCTTCCCTTGGTGAGCGTGGAGGAAAGCCACACGATCCTGGACGCCGGGGGGATGTGGCTGATCGTCCATCCGGCAGCCGCCGAGTGGGCAGCGGCTTCTCCGCCGCGCCGGCGGGAAGCGGGGGCAGTCAAGCCGATGCTGAACGTGCCGAGCATTGCAGATGCACGAGACCGGGCGGCGAAGCTTGGCGGCGTGGTCGATCCGCCGGAAGCCGAATGGCCATGGCGCAACGTGATCTGCTGCAAGGGGCACGATCCCGAAGGCAATGTCTTCGAAGTCATGCAGCCTGCCGGCTGACGCCCTGCGCTTGCGCCAGAATGGCGAGTTCAGTCGTTTTCCTCTCCGAGCAAAGCTCGTCCTTGCGGCCTCGCACCTGATCCGGGAAAGCAATCCGGAGCCCCGCGCACCATCCTGGATTGCCGCGCGGCTTCGCCGCTCGCAATGACGAACGACTGAGGACGGTCGCCCCGGCTATTCCGCCGGCACGGTGTCGCCATCGGCCGTGGCCTTCACAGCGGCATCGTCCGAAAGATGCGCGCCCTGTTCGTGCAGCAGTCCGCGCAGTTCCGTCACATCCACCTCGCGCGGCTGTATGCCCCGATTGGCGGCAACGGCCGCTGCCGCACCCGCCGCATGGCCGGTGAGCCAGCATTGCGGAATTTCGCGCATGAAACCGTGGCTGTTGGCATCGCATGAGATATGCCGCCCCGCCGCCAGCAGGCCGTCCAGCGCGCGCGGCACGAGGCTGCCGTAAGGCACAGAGACAATCGGGAATTTCGGACTGATCGAGGGGCTGATTCCCACTTCGTCTGCCACCGGCGTGCCGTTGCCCCAGTCCTTGCGCTCGATCCGCCCGACACCGCCCAGCCGCCGGGTATGACGCACGCCGATCTGGCTGGCGCTCTGCAGACTGTAAGCGTTCTCAAATCCCGGAGCGTTGTTGCGAAAAAACTGGGCGTGCCCCTCCATCAGACGATGGCTGCGGATTTCCACCTCGGTCAGGTCGTCCACATCGAGTGCGGAAAGCCCGGACTGCCGCGGGCCGAGGAACAGCGCGATATCGGGCCTCCAGCTGACATAGGGGGTCTGGAAAAAGCCCAGTTGTTCGCGGCCTTTGTTCATCAGTTCGGTCAACTGTTCGGGATAAAGCACTTTCCAGTTGATCCAGCGGTCCATGTTCACGCCGCCCAGCATCCAGGCCGTGTTCATGGAATGGTGCACATCGCCTTCCTCGATATCGGTATCGAATTCCGCACCCGCGCGGGCAAACATGTCGCCATCGCCCGTGGTATCCACCACCACCTTGGCCATCAGCGCCTGACGCCCTGCCTTGCTTTCGAAGACAACGCCCTTGGCCGCTCCATCCTCGATGATCGGGCGCGATCCCCAGGAGTGGAACACGATGCGCACGCCTGCTTCCAGCAGCATTTCCTGCGCGTTGAGCTTCATGCGTTCGGGATCGAGCGTCGGCGCCCAACACACGATGCCGTGAAACGCCGTGGTGCGATTGCCCCAATACCCGGTCTTCATCGGGTCTTTTGATCCCCAATCCACCTTGGGCGGGCCAGCCACGGCTTCGGGCGGCATGCGGTCAATGAACTCGCGGGCAAAGCCCTGGATGACGTGATTGCCTTCCCAGTCGGTCATGCGGTCGATCCACATCACCAACCCGCCGGTCGAAAGGCCGCCCAGGCAATTGTAGCGCTCCACCAGCGTCACATCCGCTCCGGCCTTCGCCGCGGCCCAAGCGGCCGCGCAGCCGGCCGGGCCGCCGCCGATCACGGCCACATCGCATTTGTGATAGATGTCCACATCGCGCGATTCTTCGCGAATGGTCCCCGTTCCATTGCGCGGCGGAATATTGTGGGCCGAGCTTTCGAACACATCGGATCCCAAAAAGCGATCCTCACTGTGGCCCTCGATCCGCTGCATCTTCGGCTTGTCGTCTGCCATCGCATAAATTCCTTATCTGTCGATAGCCTGCTAACCTTATGGTCTGGTCTGCGCAAGCCGCTCCGGTGGCGGCAAAGCACTGCACCGCGATGCACAAAGCGGATTGCACCGCTTCCGCCTCTAAGCTAGGGCCGCGTTCCCGCGCGCTTGCCGGATAATGCCGGACAGCGATGGGTGAGGCCCGATGGCGGAGTGGTTACGCAGAGGACTGCAAATCCTTGCACGCCGGTTCGATTCCGGCTCGGGCCTCCAATCTTCTTCCCGAATTTAGCGATATCTTAGGCGCGGCCGGCGGAGATTGGCCGCCTGTGGCCGATTGACCGATACGCTGGCGGGATGCTCCCCTCACCAAGCGCATGACAAATCGGCGCGACCGCGCCATGATGTGCACAGCGCGTGGCAGGGGGGATTGTTCGATGGTGTTATGGATTATTCTGGGCCTCATAGTTCTGGCGGCCCTTTATGGAATCGTGATTTACAATCGCCTGGTACGGTTGCAGGCATTGGTGCGCGAAGCCTTCAGCGGGATCGACGTGCAGCTGCGCCGCCGCGCCGACCTGATCCCCAACCTGGTGTCCACCGTTGAAGGCTATGCGGTGCATGAGCGCAATCTGCTGCAGGAAGTCACGGCGCATCGCAGCGATCCGGTTTCCGCTTCGGGCGTGGCGGATACCGCCCAGGCCGATGCCCAGTTCAGCGGGTTGCTGGGCCGGCTGCTGGCCGTGGCGGAAGCCTATCCGGATTTGAAAGCCGACGCGAATTTCCGCCAGCTGCAAAGCGAACTGGCCGATATCGAAGACCAGCTGGCCGGCGCCCGGCGCTATTACAACGCCACCGTGCGCGACCTGAATACACAGGTTCAATCGTTCCCGGACGTTGTGATCGCAGGGCCAATGGGTTTCCAAAAGGAAGATCCCTACGCCGATGGCGACGATTCGATCCAGACCGTGCCGAAGGTCGATTTCAGCACCAGCACGAACTGATCCGATGCGCTGCCTGCGCCTGATCTTGGCTGCATGGCTGCTGCTGATCCCGGCGGCGGTGCATGCCCAGCAGCCTGTCGAGACGATACGCGCCTGGGAACTCTCTGGCGGGCAGGAACGCATCCTGAGCTTCGTCAGCGACGTCACGATCGAGCCCGACGGCGATCTGGACGTGACCGAGACGATCCGCTTGGTCTCGCTGAGGCAATCGATCAATCACGGGATCCTGCGCGACTTTCCCACGATCTATGAAAACGGCCCGGGCCAGAGCACGCGCGTGGGCTTCTCGGTCATCTCCGTGCAGCGCGACGGCGAGCCGGAACCGTGGGAACAATCGAGCCTGTCAAACGGGGTGCGCATTCGCATCGGATCGGCCGCTTACGATCTGCCCCCCGGCGAACACACCTATCGGATCCGGTACCGGACGACGCGCCAGATCGCCTATGGCGAGGACCGGGACGAGCTTTACTGGAACGCCACCGGCACCGGCTGGACCTTCCCGATCGACATGGCGGAAGCGCGGATCACCTTGCCCAGCGATGCCGAATTCGGGGAGCGCGCCGCCTATACCGGGCCGCAGGGGTCGACCGACCGCAGCGCGCGGGTGGTTGAGGAAAGGCCGGGCCATATCGTCTTCCGCACCACACGCCCGCTGGGCGCGCGCGAAGGGCTGACCGTTGCGGCCGCCTTTCCCAAGGGCGTGGTCGCACCGCCCAACGCCGGGCAGCGCCTGGCCTGGTGGCTGAGCGATTGGGGCGCGCTGGCCGCTGCGGTCCTCTCTGTCATCGCGCTGGCGGGATATTATTTCCGGGCCTGGCTGAAGGCGGGGCGCAATCCGCGCGCCGGGCCGGTGGTTCCGCTGTTCACACCGCCGGACGGGCTGAGCCCGGCCGCCATGCGTTTCATAAAGCGGATGGATTTCGACAATCGCGCCTTCTCCGCCGCGATGGTCTATCTGGGCGTGCACGGGCGATTGCACATCGCGCAGGACAAGGGCGGCTGGTTCGAAAAGAGCGAGACGACGCTGACACGCACCGATGCGACCGGGCCGGATGCAGGGGCGGCGCTGCCCGCTCCGGAAGAGGCGATGCATGCCAGGCTTTTCGCCTCAGGCGATACGATCGAGCTGAAGCAGAAGAACCATCGCAAGCTGCGCACCGCCCGCTCGGCTTTGGAGAGCGGGCTCACCAAGGCCTATCAAGGCACGATGTTCCGCAAGAACGGCGATTGGGCGGTGTTCGGTGTCGCTCTGATCGTCCTGGCGATGTTCGCCTCCGCCCTGATCGGCCTGATCGCCGCCGCGCCTTCGGGCGCGCAGGACCGGGCCTTCATTCCGGTGGTCGCCTTCGCCGCATTGGCCGGGGCATGGTTCCTGCGCGGCAAGGCCGAGGGGGCGACAGGGTGCCTGGCCCTGCTGTTCTGGGGCGGGACCGCCGTGGCCGGCATGATCGCGCTGGTTTCCGCGCTGGGCACGATCGCCTCGGCCGTGGAAATCGGCATCTTCGCCGTGTTCATCCCGCTGCTGATGCTGCCCGTGGCGATCAGCGCCTTCTGGTGGATGTATGCCCCGACGAAGGAAGGGCGCGCCGTGATGGACCGGATTGCCGGGTTCGAGCAGTATCTTGCCATCGCCGAAGAGAGCCGGCTGGATACGATGCATCCGCCCGAAAAGACCCCCGAACTGTTCGAGCGCTATCTGCCCTATGCCATCGCGCTGGATGTGGAGAACCGCTGGGCGGCAAGCTTCGCCGGCGTGCTGGCGACGGCGGCGGCGGCCGGTGCTGCGGCGCACACCGCCAGCTGGTATTCGGGCGATGGCAATATGTGGAACGATCCATCCGGCTTTGCGAGCGACATAGGATCGTCCTTCACCAGCACCGTTTCTTCCGCGTCGACCGCTCCCAGCAGCGGCGGCGGATCGTCGGGCGGAGGTTCCTCCGGCGGCGGTGGCGGAGGCGGGGGCGGTTCGGGCTGGTAGAGCCGCTCAGCCGCCCGGCTTGCTGTCCCACACCTCTATCGTTCCGGCATCGCCATCCACGCGGACCCAGTCCCCCGTTTGGATCACTTCCAGCGGATCGGCATCGCATTCGGTCACGGTGGGGACGCGCATGACAACGGCGCCCAGCGCCGCCTTGGTGGTCATGATGTTGAACACCATGGCCAGCGGCGCGGTGCCGCGCAGGCGCGTCATGTGAAACAGGCCGGACCAGCCGGAGGACCCCTTCGCGCCGGGAAAGATCAGGATCTTGCCCGCGAAGCTGACGCCCTTGAGCTCATGCCGGCTTTCGATCACCGTGCCGGTCATGGCGTTGACGCCGCCCCAGCCCGAAATCGTTTCCTTCGTCACCAGCGCCTCACCCTCGGCCACGCCGCCCACGACCTTGCGCCCATGGATGACGAGGCGCGGCTTCTCCAGCGTTCCGCTTGCCTGCCCGCTCATTGCAGCCTCCCTTTCCATTTGCCGGTACAGGCGGCATCGATGCATTCCTGCGTCGTGCCGTACCAGCCTTCGATGCCCATCATCGCCGGCAGATAATGGACCTGCTTCGCGCTATCGAGCGCGGCAACCTTCGTGCCCTGGGGGATCGCCTGGCTGATCGCGGAGCAAGTGTCCGTCATCAGCATCGCGCCCGCCTTGCGCAGAATCTCGGTATAGCCATTGGCATCCGCGGTGGCCTTCACCGCGCGGCTGGTGAAAATCCACAAGGCGCTGTTTTCATGCACCTTTCTGCCATCGATCATGGCGGCGGCCTGGGCGATCTGCTCGATCGAATAATGCGGGCAGCCCAGCATCACGTAGTCGACATCCTCGCAGCTACCGACGCTGTTGAGCGTTTCGTAGATCCGCGCCCGCGCCGCCTGGTCATAGACGAAGCGTTCCCCGCGCGGCGCCCCGCCAAAGGCGGTTTCCACGCTGGGCGCTTCGGGCGTGATGCCCACCATGTGATACATCTCCACCCCGCCGGAGCTGGCCGCGGCAGCGCCGAAATGCTTGTGGCGGATCAGGCTGGGATCGGAGATGTCGCCAGTGATGACCGGGATCGAATCTTCCACGGCGTCGCCCACGTAATAGCCCAGCATGCCCCATTCGTAGATCGAATCGACCGGCACCTGGACCTCCACCGAATGGTGGCCCTTGCGATATTCGTCGCGGTGGAAGCCCCAATCGGGAATCCGCTTTGCCAGCATCGCCGCGCTGGTGGATTCGCGCCCTTCGCAATTGGTCCGCGCACCGATCACGCTGTTGGCGAAGACCACGGCGGAAGATTCCATCCAGGCGCAATGTTCGCCCATCACCGGGACGTTGCCGGCGAGATAGGGCGTGCAGGTTTTCAGGATCTGGATCCCGTGCCCGGCGACATCCCCTTCATCCGAAACGAAATTGTCATGCGCGGCGTCGTCCATGCCCTGTTCGCGCCAGAGCTGCGGGTCCATGCCGCCCTGCAGGTGGCAGGAAAAGGCGTTCATGCGCGGCACGTCGAACACCTCGTCCGCATCGAGATCGAAGCGGCAGAACACGGCGCGGTAATCCCCGCCGTCATCCGCGTAATATTCCTTCACCCAGGGGGGAGAGGAACCGGGCACCCCGGCGACGTTGTTGGTTTCGACGAAGCTTTCCGCGCCCAGCGCATCGGCATAGCGCACGAGAAGTTCCATCGCCTTCTGCACCGCCTTGCCATCATCGCCCTGCAGCATCGCCTGCTCCGCAGACGTCAGTGCAACCATCGGTATCCTCCATTCTCGCCAATTCATGCGGGCGGCCCTGCAACACCGGCCAACCGCCGGCCATGGGCCACCCTTCGCATGCTAAGCATGCCAGCATTCCGGAGCCAAGGCCAGACATCCCGCACAAGCGCAGCGGCTGCACCGACTGCACCGAGCGCCGATTTTGCCAATCGGCGCGACACGTCCAGACCCTCGCCCTGATAACCTATTTGGATTTTTTATTTGTATTGTAGGTTTTGATTTGGTTCATTGCTCTCAACCCGATTCGCAAAGAGGATTGATGCAAATGGCCACTACCCCCTCAATCAAGGCTCCCGCAGGTTTCGTACCCGCAGCCGCGCTATCCTTCGGCGCGCCGGGCAGCGCAGCCAGCTTCGTGACGGATGCCAACCCGCTTCCCGTGCGCGGAGGCCCTCCCGGCCTTTCCCTGATCGAGCGGCTCAACCGCGAAGGCGACGTGACCGGGTCTTTCCAGGAGTTGGAGTTTTCCAGCTTTACCGAACCGGCAGGCGCCGGCACGAGCATACCTGTCGGCTTTTCATCCGGCCTTGCCGTTGGCCGCGCGCGCTACATCTCGCACTTGCTGCTGTCCTGCACCACGCCCATCTCCGGGCGCGTCTGGATAGGCGGCTCTCAATTGGCCGGCGTGGGGACGGCCAGGCCGCGCGATTTCGGGTTCACCTGCGGCCCCGATTATCAGGCGATCGTTCCCATCGGCCAGTTTCTGCGCTCGTCGGAAAAGCCGCTCGCCGCGCCCGGCGCCTATCTGAAACGCTGGCTGGACGGTTCGGTAAGCGGAACCCACTATTTCACCGCCGGTGCGGTAGCATGGGAGCTGGCCGACGCGATCAATTTCGAAGCCCGCAAGGTCATATTGTGCATCGGCGACAGCCTGTGGAACGGCACGGGGCCTTCGGATGTGACGCATTGCATCCCCTGGCTGATCAACGATTTCTACCGCCGCAATGGCGTGGATAGCCGCTACATCCTCAAGGCCTATTCCGGCTCCACCACCCAGGGCCATGAAGGGTATCGCCGGGCGGGCAACTACAATTTCCCGCAGATCGATGCGATCTTCTATCAGCTGGGCACGAACGACGCCGCGAATGCAGTGGATACGCAGGACAGCATGGCGAATGTGCAGGCTGCGGTGGAATGGAAGCAGGCGCTCTATCCCGGCGCAAAGCTGGTCGTCCTGGGTCCGCCACCTCTGGCGGACCCAGCTCAGGAAGGGGCGCTGGCTGCGCTGCGTGCAGCGCAGACATCATTTTTTGCTGCGCTGGACGATCCCCACGTGCTGTTCTTCGATCAGACCGATGCCTTCGACCGGGGCGTGAGCGGCAATTATGCGGGCGGCGACGGCGTCCATCCCGGCGATGCGGGGCTGGATCAGATCTGGCAGGGCGGCTTCAACGGTTTTGTTGGACTCCGGGCATGGCTCGATACAAATCTTCCGACGATTTAATGGTATTAAGCATTCTCAACGAAATATGCATATAGATATAGTTAGAAGTCTAAATGGCCGTAGAATATAGGAATGAACAAAGGACGTTCTTAATGCCGTGGGACAAGCCGAACCAAAAAAGTGAGTGGAGGTTACGCGTTGAATTCGCTCTGCTTCTACTCGCATCACTTATCTGCATTTTCGGGATAATTGGCTTCTTGGTGACTCCCGCAAGTGCACACGGGGGTGGTTTGGCAGCTGACGGTTGTCATTACGACAGATCGACAGGTGTACGGCATTGCCACAGAGGGCCAAGTGCCGCACCTACGTCGGTCCCTAAGCGAACCGGCGGACGAGAAGTCTACTATCCCAATTGTACCGTTGCCCGGCAGGCGGGCGCTGCACCCATACGACGCGGTCAACCAGGCTATGGAAGACACCTGGACCGAGATGGAGACGGAATTGCGTGTGAGTAGTTCCCCATCGACGTTGCTGGCAAAATCGGGCATTGCAGCGCGCTCTGAAGGGCTCTATGGGCGCCTTCCAATGCCGCTTTAGCTCAGTTGGTAGAGCACATCATTCGTAATGATGGGGCCACTGGTTCGAGTCCAGTAAGCGGCACCACTCCTCGCTTTATGAGCTCCAAGTATTTCAGGATGGCCCCACCTCCAGTCGCTCGATTGGCGTGACTAAGGCTTCGCGGCTGCCACATACGCGACATTTCATTCTCACTTCCAGTGCCTCCAATCGGCGGCTCCATCCTCTCTCACCGCAACGCAAAGAAATTGACCGCGCGTCGAGTTCGGCAATGTGCCCGCATTTTCCGCAGATGACCTTCAAATTGTAACCCCAGCGGGCCAAGTCGGCTATCGAATCGAGTTTATGTCGGCCCACCGCTCGAAGTGAACATAATGGGAACATTGGTCAAGCTGGGCGCGACAAATTTGGAGCAAAAACCGATTGCTCGCCAACTTACACTTGTGCCGAATCTTTGCCGATCAGTTGAGCGTCGCTTGCGAGCTGTTGAGCAATTGCGTGAGGTAGCCCCGGGTCTGGTTGGCCTGGGAGATGAGCTGATCCGCCTCTGCCCGCGTGCGCGGGCCGCGCATCGAATCTTCCAACGTATCGAGATAGCGCCTGTAATCCTGTGCCGTCGATACATTGGCCTGCCGGATGGAATAGCGATCCTTCTCATCCTGGTTGGCATCGGGACCGGGCCGGGACCGATCGCCCATGCCGGCGACCTTCGCGGCCGTATCGCGCGCGGCGCCGATGATGGAGGCGAGCTGACGCTTCTGCGCGTCGCCGGCCGGATCGCTGCCCGATGGGGCCGGCGCAGCCGCTTCCGCCACAGGCGCGGCGCTGGCCAAGGCAGCCGGCGAAGCTTCCGCACTGCCAGCCGCTGCCGCCCGTTCTTCGCGAAGGCGGTAGGCCCGGCCGATCGAAGACCGGTAGGCCGTGGAAGCGGCCATGGTCTGGCGTGCGGCCGTCATGGCGGCGGCCGTGTCGCCAGCCGATTGTGCACCCGAAGCCGCGCTGCGCAGCCGCGCCAGCGATGTGCGAATGGATGTGGCGGCCCTTTGCCGCTGCGCCGATTCATCGGCTGCCGAACTCCGGCTGCGCGGATCGGCCCAGGGCATATCGCTCACCAGGCCGCGAATTCTGCCTTCGGCATTGCGAAGCAGCAGATCGGCAAAGCCGGCACTGGCCGTTCTCGCCACCTCTTCCATCTCCGCCTTGCGCGCAGTTGCCGCTTCGGAAGACATGCCGGCAAGGCCCGATTCCAGCTCCGTCAGCCGCGTGGAAGCATCCTGCAGCCGTTTCACCGCAGCAGCGGGCGCATCGGCTTCCCGCGCGTCCTGCAGCAGAAATCCGACAGCCGAGACAATCCCCCCGGCCTGCTCCAGATCGGCAGCCGAAACGGCTTCGTCCATGGCATTGGCAGCGTCGACCAGCGATTCATCCGGGCCGCTGCTGCCGCCGCCCGACAAATACCAGCCGCCGATGGCCAGCAGTGCAAGCGCGAGCGCGCCGGCCCCGATCAGCGCGGGGGTGGGTTTCTTGCCCTTCTGCGCGTTTATGCGGGATCGTATGGCAGCGCCCTTGGCGGCAATCTGCAGCGCCGCTTCATGCTTCTCGCTTCGCGCCTGCTCGGCCTCCGCTGCCGGGGGCTCAGGAAGCGGCTCCGGCAAGGGCTCAGCCTGCTTTGCTTCCTCGGCCGATTCGGGATCCGGCTCGGCCGGTTCAGACTCAGCTTCGCTCTGCGGCTCAGGTTCGGACTCCGCTTCCCGGGCCTTTGGCGGCGGAGGCGCCATGGACATCTTCCGGGCGAACTCCGCTTCACGTTCCGCACGCTTCGCGTCAGCTTCGGAGATGTCATATGAGACGGGGCTGTCGCCGCCATTCCCGGACCTGTAGCCGGGAGGCGGCGGCGCGCCGCGCAGGCTCACTTCCGCAAGAGACAGCTCGTCACCGAAAGGGGAGATCTCGGCCTGCTCCTCCGGCTCTTTAAGCTCCTCGGGCTCTTTCGGCTGCTCCGGCTCTTCCACTTCCTGCGGCTCTTCGCTGCCGCCGAACAGTTCCAGCCATTGGGAGATCGATTGCGGGCGCTCGGCCGGCTTGATGGTCATCGCCGCATCCACCGCAGCAAGGAATCTGCGGGAAAAGCCCGGCCAGTTGCCGCCTGCCAGCGGCACGCTCTGCCCGCCATGCATCCGTTCCAGCACCTCCGGCGGTTTTTCGCCGGTCACGCATTCATAGAGCACAGCGCCCAGGGCGTAGATATCGGTCCACGGCCCCTGCTCATAGGTTTTCACATATTGTTCGATCGCGGCGTAAGGGGGTGTGTGAAGCGCCACCTTCGCACCGGCCGCATTGCCGGAGTCGATATAGCCCGCGACGAAACCGACAAGTACGCCGCCACCGCCCTGCTCGACGATGATACTGGAGGGCGTGATATCGCGGTGGAGCACGCCCACCCGATGCGCATGATCGAGCCCTTCTGCGATCGGCCGCATCAAGCCGATCAGGCCTGCCTCGTCGAAGCGCTGCCCGCTCTTGAGCCGCTTGGAGAGTGCCGGACCCTCTTCGAAATCCATCACCATATAGGCCGTGCCGTGTGCCTCGAACACACTGCGCACGCTGACGATGCCTGCTTGGCGCGTGGGGGTCGAAAGGTTCCAGAGAAGCCTGGCTTCCTCGACGAAATTCTTGAGCCCCAGCGCATGGATTTCTTCCGCGTCGGAAGCGATCGGGATGACGGTATCATCCTCGTCACGCTCGCTTGTCGAGGCGGGGAAATACTCCCTGATCGCGACGATCTCGTCGAAATAGATGCCGCGTCCCTTATAGACGATGCCGCAGCCGCCTGCCTCCAGCACGCTTTCGATGCGCCACTCGCGCAGAATGGTGCCTGCAGGCAAAGCCGTATTGCCGCCGGCCTTGCTCATCGGAAGGACCCCATCATGGCGAAATTCTTGTCCATTCAAAACTCGCGCGATTCCCGGCCTTTGGCCTGCCTTATGCAGGCCCGACCTGACGTGGTAATCGCCATGGGTTTCGAATGTATTTACCCGGGCCTTACCTCGCGCCGCCGCAAAGGCGCAGGAACAACCGGGAAATGGCCGGTATGGCCGGCGGCGTCAGTGCGCCAGCAGCAACGGCAAGCGTGCTTTCTGCAGCATGCCGCGGCTTACGCCGCCCAGAATGTTCTCCCGGAAGCGCGAATGGCCATAGGCGCCCATGACGATGCAGGTTGCACCGCGTGTTTCGGCAGCATTGATCAGCGTATCCGAGATCGGGGCGGAACCTTCGCTTAGGTCGAGCAGGTCGCTCGATATTCCATGGCGGGAAAGATAGGCCGAAGCCTCAGTCGGCGGGAAATCGTACCCGTCATCTTCGTCCACCGTCAGGATATGCACCCCGCTGGCCTTCTTGAGCAGCGGCAGCGCCGAACGCAGCGCCACGCAGGATTCGGGCGAACCGTTCCAGGCAACCGCCACCGGGCCGCTGCAATCGAATCCGCGAGCGTCGTCCGGCATCACGAGCACCGGAGCCCGGCTGCGCACGACCACATCGGCAGCTGTTGGCGGGGCATCGAAGCGCTGCTTCCAATCATCGCCGGGCGAACTGACGACAACGAGATCGGCCAACCAGCTGTGATTGCCAAGCAGGCGGGCCGGATCGCCGGTATGGCTGTGCCAATCCCAGCTCGCCCCTTCCTTCTTCAGCCGGTCTTCCATCGCCTTCTGCTCCGAGGCGGCAAATTCGCGAACCTTCTCCGCCGTTTCCGACATCAGGTGGCTGACACCATAGGGATCGATCGAAGCGAAAGTCTCCAGCGGGGCAACCTGCAGGCAGGTCAAATGCCCCTCAAAGAATCGGGCGACATCAAGCGCTGCCTGAAAACGGGCTTCCTGACCTTCGTCGCGGTGGATGTGCACAAGGATCGATTTCATCACGCGCTCTCCTGTTCGGCGATCGGGAGGCAGCCTTTTACAGTGGCTTAAGAGACTCACCCGAATCTTAGCTCTTTCGAATATGTGCCATTTCTTGCGATGCAGCGATATGATCTAGTTCAAATTTACCGCAGGAGGCACAGTTGACCAAAGTGGTCGCAATGCAGCTCGACCAGCCAGGCCGCCGGCTGAAACAAGTCGAGCGCCCCATCCCGGTTCCGGCGCCAGGGGAAGTGCTGGTCGAAGTTCTCGCTTGCGGGGTTTGCCGCACCGACCTGCATGTCGCCGATGGCGATATACACGGGACGCTGCCGATCGTCCCGGGGCATGAAGTGGTCGGCAAGGTGCTGGCGCTGGGCGGCGGCGTTGAAGGATTTGCCATTGGCGACAGGATCGGCATCCCCTGGCTCGGCCATACTTGCGGGGCCTGCCCCTATTGCCGGGCCGGCGCCGAAAATCTTTGCGACGAGCCGCTGTTCACCGGCTTTACCCGCGACGGCGGATTTGCATCCCATACGCTTGCCGATGCCCGCTATTGCTTCCCGATCCCGGATGTCTTCGGCGATGTGGAGGCCGCGCCCCTGCTATGCGCGGGACTGATCGGCTATCGCTCCCTCCGGATGGCAGACGATGCCCGTCGGCTGGGCTTCTACGGCTTTGGCGCGGCAGCCCATATCCTTGCGCAGATCGCCTTGTGGCAGGGCCGGGAGGTCTGCGCGTTCTCTCGCCCGGGCGACGTGAAAAGCCAGCAATTCGCCCGCTCGCTCGGCTGCCAATGGGCAGGCGGCTCCGACGAGACCCCGCCCGAAGAGCTGGACGCCGCCATCATCTTCGCGCCGGTGGGCGCGCTCGTCCCCGCAGCGCTGAAGGCCGTGCGCAAGGGCGGTACTGTGATCTGCGCGGGCATCCATATGAGCGACATTCCCAGCTTTCCCTATGCCGATCTGTGGGAGGAACGCAGCATCCGCTCGGTCGCCAATCTCACCCGCGAAAACGGCACGGAGTTCTTCGAGATCGCCGCTCAGGTCCCGGTGAAGACCAGCGTGACGACATTCCCGCTGAGCGAGGCCAACGAAGCGCTCGATGCACTGCGCGAGGGAAGGTTTGATGGAGCGGCGGTGCTGGTACCCTGAACGCAAAACGGCGGCCCCCGAAGGCGCCGCCGCTGCATTTCAGTGAAGTGGCTCGACCCGCTTAGAAAGTGTAGCGCGCGCCGATCTGGATCCGCCATGCAGAGCTGGAAACGGACACGTTGGGCTCGTCGTCCGGGCTGTAGCCGGTAATGATATAGCGCCCCTGATCGTCTACGGCTCCATCGACCAAGTCGACCAACTGACCATCACCGAACGATCCGATCGTGCGGAAGGTGTTCCAGCTGCTGTCGAGCAGGTTCAGGAAATTGTCGATATCGGCAAACACTTCCAGCCGGTCCGTCGAATGGATGAAGCCCGGAAAGAACGGCAGTTCCTGGCTGATACGCATATCCATGTCGAACACCCAGTCTTCAGAGCAGGTATTCTTGGCAATCGTCATCCCGGAATAGCCATCGGCACAGCTCAGTCCGCCGACATAGTCGAGCAAAGCTGCCACCGCTGCCGGATCGGAATCCGGCGAGACATTCGGATCGCTCAGGCCGGACGGAATATAGAGCAGGTTGTTGTCGCTGCCCGAGGAGCTGTCGATGAACTCGCCGCTGCCATCGAAGGTCAGGCTGTATGGGCGGCCCGAACGTGCCTTGAAGAACATGCCCAGCTGGGTCGCGTATCCATCGAAGAATTCCTCCTCCAGGTTCACCGCAAAAGTGAAACGATGGCGAGTCTCATAGTTGGAGCGGCCGACGATCGGATTTTGACGATCGAACATGGCCGATTCGTCAAAGCTTGAAGTGGCAGTCGAGCTGTTGGTGTTGCGGAAGCTGCTGGCATCCGTCCAGGCATAGCCCATGGAAACCGCGGTGCTACCACCGGGCGTGAAGAGCCCGCCCTGGAACTGCTTCGCCAGGATCAGCGAGACCACATGGGAATCGTATGACGGGCCATTGGTCAGCTGCAATTCGTCATCACGGGCGCTGCTGAAGGTGAAACACTCGTCAGTCACACCATTCCAGCTGAAACCGGTCCCGCCCGTGCCGGTGAGCGTGGCGTCACAGCCGGGCAGGCTGGCATCGATGGAACTGTAGATCGGCTTGCCGTCCACAGTAAAACCGTTGAGGCCTTCCCGGTAATCCACTGCCTGGCCGAGATCGACCCAGTTCACCTGGTTCATGAAGTGGCTGTAGATATAATCGACATTGAGGTGCCAATTGTCGAAGAATCCGTTCCCTTCACCCAGATAGGTTCCAATACCCAAATTGGCGCGCAGCACCGTGGGGTTCTTGAAATCCGGATCAATCGACTGAACGGCTTCCATGCCTGCGGCCGAAGCCGGCATGCCCGCATCATAGGCACATTGCGGAATGCCGGTGAATACCCCGTCGGTGACGACGTCAAACTGGCCGTTCGCGTCAAGCAAACCGTCACAGGCCGCACTCAGAGTGTCGCCGTTGGCGGTATTGAAGCCGTTGTTTGAGAAGGCGTTGGAGAAGTACACCACCGGGTCACCACCGGCGAACATGCCGACACCGCCCGTAAGATTCGTACGGTTGAAGAAACCGTCCATGTTGTCGAATTCATAGGAGAAGCCGAAACGCGGCAAGATCAGCGTGTTGAGATCACTGAAGCCTACCGCATTGGAGAATCCGAAGCGATCGATGAAGTTGGGATTTTCGCGCGGGGTATCGCCATCGTAGAACTGGGCGCGCACACCCGCCGTAAGGGTCAACTGATCGGTCGCCTGCCATTCGTCCTGAGCATAGAGCGAATAGATTGTCCGCTTGAACCGGGCCGCCGCTTCATTGATGTCGCCGGATCCCGTTACGGCAATTGTGGCACCGCCCAGCAGGCCATCCGCCAGATCGTCTGCGTTGCCAAGTGAATCGGACTCAGCCTCCGGATCCAGCGTGGGAGCGACGATACCTTCCGCGAAATCCGCCAGGTTGGAGAAGAAGATCGTGCCGGTCGCGTTGACTGCGAACAGGTTATAGACTGAAAGATCGTTGACCTCTCCCCCAAATTTCAGGCTGTGGTCGCCCGCATCGACATTCACCTGGAACTTTGCCTGGTCGATCCGCTGGTTCAACGCGTTCGCCGAACGGAACGGTCCGGGGCCCGTCGCAAGGTAACCGTTCAGAAAATCGCCCGGGCTGTCGGGATCGGGCTGCTGAACTCCCACGGCAAGGCGTACAGTCGGGTTGTCAGACTGAGCTTCACCGAACCCGACCGGGCCCTGCACATCGCCGACTTCGGAACGTGAAAGGCGCAGCTCGGTCGAGATCGTGTCGGTCCAATCCGAATAGAGGCGGGCCGCGTAGTAATCGGAAATCGTACCTTCATCTTCGAAGGAGTTGTAGCCGGTCGCCTGGTCGGAGCCCCAGTCGCTCTCGACATTGGTTTCTTCGAGCCGCTGATAGGTCAATTCGAGGCGATGATTGTCGGTGATATAGGCATCGATACGGCCGAAATAGCGGACGCTTGCCTCGGGCAGACCGCGTGGGAAGCCCCCGATATCCTGCCCATACACGTCATTGGCAATCTGAGCGAATTGGTCGAATTGATCGATATCGACGAAATCGAATTCATTGGGATAGCCGGCGCCGATCGGGCCGATCTCCTGAGTATCGGCAATCTGGGTTTCTTCATAGCCAAACAGGAAAAACAGCCGGTCCTTCAGGATCGGACCGGAAATCGATGCGCCCCAGCGCTTCTCGTTAATCTCGCCCGGCTCATAACTGTCGCCATCGATCGTGTCTCCACGCAGACCGTCCTCGCGATAGGCAATGAAAGCGCTGCCGTGGTAATCGTTGCCGCCCGACTTGGTGACGACATTGACCAGACAGCCGGTGAAATCCGAATATTCCACGTCGAAGGGGGCGAACTCGACGGAAGTTTCGCGGATCACGTCATAGGGAATCGGCAAAGCGTTGCGGGCTGCGAAAGGCGTGCCATTGAGGCCGAAGGAATCCGCCTGCGAAATGCCGTCCACCGTGAATGCATTCGACCGGTCGTTGCCGCCCAGGCAGGAAATGCGGTCCACTTCGTTATCGCGGTCCAGGCTGACGCGCGGATCGATGCGGATGATGTCGCGCACGTCGCGCGTGATCGAGGGGAAGCCTTCCATCGTGGCAGGCCCAAAGGACAGGCCCGGCCCAGTTGCCAGCTGTGTCGCGCGTACCCGTTCGCCCGAGACGACGATAACATCCGTGTCCACCGCGCTACTCGCCAGAGCAAAGGTGTAGGCGGTTGCACCCTGGACCGTAATGAACTGCCCGGGAACAGTCTGGCCTTCGAAACCGTCGGCCGTGGCCGTTACCGTATAGGGGCCGCCCGGAAGCAGGTTGGGAGCGCGAAACCGCCCGTCCGACCCAGTCATCATGGTACGTTCCTGGCCGGTGCGTTCGTCGCGGATGGTCACGACCGCCCCGGGAAGCCCCGAACCGTCTTCGGCCACGACGCGGCCTTCGATCGCGGAAGTAATCTGCTGTGCAGCGGCAGGCTCTGGCAGCATGACAGCGGTACTCAAACCGGCCACGCTGGCGGCAAGGAAATACTTCAGCTTCATTTGTCGGAAACTCCCTGTTGTCCAGTAAAACAAGGTGTCGCTAGGCGCGCTTCGGGTCGCAAGCATGTCCGTTTCATGACGGCTCGGTTACACGAACAGGCCGGAGATCGCCGGGCTTGTGGGGGCCCGTCTTGGCGATTGAATCACATGGGGATTTTTCCAAATGTTGCTGCAATGCAACATTGATAATTTATTAGATTAACCAAGCTTATCCACTGGCATCTTGCCACATTTGGCCGACCGAATCGCTGCAGCGCAGCATGCGCTCTCACGCCAGATTGATCTCGCGCAGACGCTGAAGCAGGAAGTCGTGGCTGGAGATCGGCTGCGGATAATGGTCCGGATGCTCATCGTCCACGCAGCCGGGCAAGGTCTCGATCACGAAATCGGGCCTGAAATGCAGGAAGAACGGCATCGAATAGCGGGACCGGCGGGCCGCTTCACCAACGGGATTGACCACACGGTGCCGGGTGGACTTCAACCGGTCGTTCGTCAGCCTCTCCAGCATGTCGCCGATGTTGACCACCAGGGCCCCTGGCGGCGGGTCGATCGGCAGCCAGTCGCCCTTGGAGGTCTGCAATTGCAGCCCGGCCTCTTCCGCCCCCAGCAGCAGGGTAATGGTGTTGATGTCGCCATGCGCCGCCGCGCGGATCGCCCCTTCCCTCGCATCGGCGACCGGCGGATAATGGAGCAGCCGCATCACCGAGTTGCCATTGTGAACCGTGGGATCGAACCAGTCTTCCTGCAGCTCCAGATGCAGGGCGATAGCGCGCAGGATCCGCCCGCCGGCCACTTCGAAAGCCTTGAACAGCGCTTCGAAGGTCGGCTTGAAATCCGGCAGTTCATCCGGCCAGATATTGGGCGGCATGAACTCTTCCAGCGGATCGCCCGGCGGCAGGCTCTGCCCGATATGCCAGAACTCCTTGAGGTCGTGGATGGCCGCGTCCTTGGCCCGTTCCGTGCCGAACGGCGTGTAGCCGCGCGCACCGCCGCCGCCGGAAATGAAATATTGCCGCTTGGTCTCTTCCGGCAGCGCGAAGAATTGCTGCGTCAGCGCCCATGCCCGCTCCACCAGCCCTTCGGGCAAGCCGTGATCGCATACGACGGCAAAGCCCCATTCGCGGAAGCTTTCGCCCAACTCGTTGGCCATGTCCGCAAGCGGGCGATCGAGCGAGACGGTTGCGATATTGTCCATGGAGCTATCCTACACTGGCAGGAAGAGCCCGGCGAGGGCCGCACTCATCAGATTGGCGAGCGAACCGGCGGCAAGCGCGCGCAGGCCCAGCTTGGCGATCACCGGCCGCTGATTGGGCGCAAGGCCGCCCGTCACCGCCATCTGGATCGCGATCGAGGAGAAATTGGCAAACCCGCATAAAGAGAATGTGACAATTGCCCGGCTGCGTTCCGAAAGCACCGATCCGTCCATTCCGCCCAGGTCGATGAAGGCGACGAATTCGTTGAGCACCACCTTGGTGCCGAACAGCCCCCCGGCGGTGCCCGCTTCCTCCCACGGAATGCCCAGCAGGAACATGACCGGCGCGAAGAGAAAGCCGATCACTTGCTGGAAAGTGATGTCTTCGGCGCCGAACCAGCTGCCGACGGCACCGAACAGGCCATTGGCAAGCGCCACCAGAGCCACGAAAGCCAGTACCATCGCGCCCACGGCCACTGCCAGCTTGACGCCCGTCTGCGCGCCTTGCGCGGCCGCTTCGATGATGTTTGCGGGCCTTACTCCGTCTTCGAAGCTTTCGGCCACTTCCACTTCATGCGGTTTCGATCCCGCTTCGGTGATATTGGCCGGCCCCTCCCCGCTGATGCGCACCTTGGGCAGCGTGATATCCTCTTCGCCAGCATCGCTCTCGGCGCCATCGTCGGGCATGATGATCTTCGCCATCAGAATGCCGCCCGGGGCGGACATGAAGGCCGCCGCCAGCAGAAACGGCAGATACTCGCTGCCCAGCAGCCCGGCATAGGCGGCCAGGATCGTGCCCGCCACGCCCGCCATGCCCACGCTCATCAGCGTGAACAGGCGCGAAGGAGAAAGCGCGGCGAGATAGGGCCGCACTACCAGCGGGCTTTCGGACTGGCCGACGAAGATATTCGCGGCCGCCCCCAGCGCCTCCACCCGGCTGATGCCCGTCACCCACCCGATCGCGCCGCCGACCCAGCGCACGATGCGCTGCATGATGCCCAGATAATAAAGGATCGAGACGAGCGAGGCGAAGAAGATGATCACCGGCAATGCGCCCAGCGCGAATGTGCCCGAAAGCGGATTGTCGGCATTCGCGCCGAACAGGAATTGCGTGCCCGTATCGGCGTAGGAAAGCAGGGCCGAAACGCCATTCGCCATCGCCTGGATCGTCGCCTGGCCCCAGGGCGTGCGCAGAACCAGCAGCGCGATCAGCGCCTGCAGGGCGAAAGCCGCACCCACCACGCGCAGGCGAATGCGCCGCCGCCCAGTAGAGAGAGCCAGCGCGATGAGGAGGATCACGCAGATCCCGGCCAGATTGATCAGCAAAGGGTGGCCCCCACGCTTGGGCGGGCGCCCCATGCGCCCGAATCCCGTCCTGGACGACTATGTGCCGCCAATCGCTTGCAGGTCAAACCACTTGCGGCCCGCAGCCACTTTTCATTTTCGCGAGCGCAGCATAGTCATGGTGGATGGAAACCGCTTCGCCCAATCATTCGCCGTCTTCCCCAATCCCGCTGCCGCTTTTCATCTTCGCCCTGCTCTATGGCGGGATGACCTGCATTGCAGGCGTTCTGGGCGCCAAACAGGTCGCCCTGGGCCCGCTGGCAGTGGAAGCGGGCATCTTCCCCTTCCTGATGCTGGTGGCCCTCTCCAGCGCCGTGGCGGAGCTCTATGGCCGGCAGAATGCCAACCGGCTGGTGCGCTTCGGCTTCATCCCGCTGATCAGCGCGATCATCCTCACCTGGATCGTAATCCGGCTTCCGACCGATGAAGGGATGTATGAACCGGCCAAGGAAGCTTTCCCGATCATCCTGGGGCAAAGCTGGCGCCTGATGGTGGCGGGGATCGTCGCCTATGGCGTTTCGATGACGCTCAACGTCTATATCTTCTCGAAACTGTCCAGAGGGAAGGGCCGGCTCGTCGCCATGCGCGGGGCGATCGCATCGATGCTCAGCCAGACGGTGGACACGCTGATCTTCATTACCGTGGCGTTTGTCGGCGTGCGCCCGATCGCCAGCCTGATCCTGGGCCAGGCAATTTCGAAGATCGTGCTGTCGATCGTCCTGGTGCCGCCGCTGATCACCTTGCTGGTCAGATTGGCGCGTCGATATTCCTGACGGTCCGCCTGCGCCGCAGCGATGCAAAAGAAACCTCCCCGCCAGAGGGGACGGCGGGGAGGCCGGATGAGCCGCCCGAAACACCGGGCGGCTCGCAGGTATGGCTGATCAATCGAGGTCGAAGCGGTCTGCGTTCATGACCTTGGTCCAGGCCGCGACAAAGTCCTTCACGAACTTGTCCTGATTGTCGTCCTGGGCATAGGCTTCCGAATAGGCGCGCAGGATCGAGTTGGAACCGAATGTGAGGTCCACTTCCGTGGCTTTCCACTTTGCCATCCCAGTCTTGCGGTCGACGACCTCATACTCGTTCTCGCCAAGCTTTTCCCAGCGGTTCGCCATATCGACGAGATTGACGAAGAAGTCGTTCGTCAGCGCGCCTTCGCGGTCGGTAAACACGCCGTGCTTGCTGCCGCCGTAATTGGCGCCGAGCATACGCATACCGCCGACCAGCACCGTCATTTCGGGGCCGGTCAGGCCCATCAGCTGGGTCCGGTCGAGCATCAGCTCCATCGGGCTGGGCACGTAATTGTCCTTCAGCCAATTGCGATAGCCGTCATGCAGAGGCTCGAGCGGCTCGAAGCTGTCCACATCGGTCATCTCGTCACTTGCATCGCCCCGGCCGGGAGCGAACGGCACAGTCACATCGACGCCGGCTGCCTTGGCCGCCTTCTCGATCCCGACATTGCCGGCCAGCACGATCGTATCGGCGATGCTGGCGCCCGCTTCCGCCGCTAGCGGCTCGAGCGTGGAGAGCACCTTGGCCAGCCGCTCCGGCTCGTTGCCGGCCCAGTCCTTCATCGGAGCGAGCCGGATACGCGCGCCATTGGCGCCGCCGCGCATGTCCGATCCGCGGTAGGTCCGCGCGCTGTCCCAGGCGGTGGAAACCATCTCCGCAATGCTGAGGCCGCTATCGGCGATCTTCGCCTTCAGGGCATCCACATCGTAGGAATTGCTGCCCGCCGGCACCGGATCCTGCCAGATCAGGTCTTCTTCCGGAACGTCCGGACCGACATAGCGGGCCTTCGGGCCCATATCGCGGTGAGTCAGCTTGAACCACGCGCGGGCGAAAGTGTCCTTGAAATAGTCCGGATCGGCCCGGAACTTCTTCATATAGGCCAGATAGGTGGGGTCCACCTTCATCGCCATGTCGGCATCGGTCATGATCGGCGTGGTACGGATCGAGGGATCCTCCACATCCACCGGCATGTCTTCCTCCGCTATGTCGACCGGCTGCCACTGCCAGGCGCCTGCCGGGCTCTTCGCAAGTTCCCATTCATGGTCGAGCAGCATGTCGAAATAGCCCATGTCGAACTTTGTCGGGTTGGAAGTCCAGGCGCCTTCGATGCCGCTGGTGATCGTGTCGCGGCCAAAGCCCTTGCCTGCCGCATTGGCCCAGCCGAAGCCTTGCGCTTCCACGCCCGCCGCTTCCGGATCGGGGCCCAGCGTGCTGGCATCGCCATTGCCGTGGCATTTGCCGACAGTGTGGCCGCCGGCCGTCAGCGCGGCGGTTTCTTCGTCATTCATGGCCATCCGTTCGAAAGTGACGCGCACATCCGCGGCCGTCTTCATCGGGTCGGGCTTGCCGTCCACGCCTTCGGGATTCACATAGATCAGGCCCATCATCACCGCCGCGAGGGGGTTTTCCAGATCGCGCTCGCCGGAATAGCGGCTGCCTTCGCTGCCGCTGGGGGCGAGCCATTCCTTTTCCGAACCCCAATAGGTGTCGGTTTCCGGCGCCCAGATGTCTTCGCGTCCGAAAGCGAAGCCGAAGGTTTTCAGTCCCATCGTTTCATAGGCGATCGTGCCGGCCAGAATGATCAGATCGGCCCAGCTGACCTGGTTGCCGTATTTCTTCTTGATCGGCCAGAGCAGGCGGCGCGCCTTGTCCAGGCTGACATTGTCCGGCCAGCTGTTGAGCGGGGCGAAACGCTGATTGCCGGTGCCGCCGCCGCCGCGCCCATCGGCAATGCGATAGGATCCGGCCGCGTGCCACGACATGCGGATCATCAACCCGCCATAGTGACCCCAGTCCGCGGGCCACCAGTCCTGGCTGTCCGTCATCAGGTCGCGCATGTCCTGCTTGAGCGCTTCGATATCGAGCTTCTCGAGCTCTTCGCGATAGTCGAAGCCCGGCCCCATGGGATTGGTCTTCGCATCGTGCTGATGGAGGATTTCCAGGTTGAGCGCGTTGGGCCACCATTCCTTCGATTGGCCGTGGGTGGTGTTCCCACCATGCATTACCGGGCACTTGCTCTGATCGTTCATTGATAGTCTCCCATGGTCCGTTCGGGCGGAATGCAGTGTCACCTGCTGGCTTCGTTATTGAGGCCATATTACACAGTACTAATAATTAGGGAAAACCGATTAAACTTCTCATTGTGATCGCATCAGGCGATTTGTTGAGAAAGGCTTGCACCCTAGGCTGCTCCCGGCCAAAACGCGCCCACACCGCCGCCGACGGCGCCTGACCGGATGTATATTTAAGAAATGACTGCCTTTCCCAAGAGTTCCGCCCTGATGCAGCGTGCCACCGATTTCCTGGGCAGCGACTATGCGATTCTGTGCGGAGCGATGAGCTGGGTCTCCGAACGCAATCTCGTCGCCGCGATCAGCAATGGCGGCGGTTTCGGCGTGATTGCCTGCGGCGCGATGACCCCCGAACTGCTCGATGCGGAGATCGCTGGCACCAAGGCGCTGACCGACAGGCCCTTCGGCGTGAACCTGATCACCATGCATCCCATGCTGTTCGATCTGATCGACGTCTGCGCGAAACACGGGATCGGCCATGTCGTTCTGGCCGGCGGCATTCCTCCGAAAGGCAGCGTGGAGGCGATCAAGGCGTTCGGGGCCAAGGTGCTCGTCTTCGCGCCGACTCTGGCGCTGGCCAAGAAGCTGCTGCGCTCCGGCGCGGACGCTCTGGTGATCGAAGGGATGGAAGCAGGCGGCCATATCGGCCCGGTGGCCACCAGTGTGCTCGCCCAGGAATTTCTGCCGAGTCTGAAGGAAGACCATCTCGTCTTCGTAGCCGGCGGGATCGGCCGCGGCGAAGCGATCGCGGGCTATCTTGAAATGGGCGCGGCAGGCGTGCAGCTGGGCACCCGTTTCGCCTGCGCCACCGAGAGCATCGCCCACCCCGCCTTCAAGCAGGCCTTCTTCCGCGCCAATGCGCGCGAAGCGGTCGCCAGCGTCCAAGTCGATCCGCGCCTGCCCGTGATCCCGGTGCGCGCGCTGAAGAACAAGGGCACGGAGGAATTCACTGCCAAGCAGCGCGAAGTCGCCCAGATGCTGGATGACGGCAAAGTAGACATGGCCGCCGCCCAGCTGGAAATCGAACATTTCTGGGCGGGCGCCCTACGCCGAGCCGTGATAGACGGCGATGTGGAAAGCGGATCGATCATGGCCGGCCAGTCGGTCGGCATGGTAAAGGAAGAAGAGCCCGCCGCGCTGATCATCCAGTCGCTCATGCAGGAATGCGAAGCCGCACTGAGCCGAAGAGAGAGGATTGAACCATGAAGTTTGAACGCATCAACCCGATGACAGGCGAAGCCGCTTCCAGTGCCGAAGCGATGCAACCCGCCGATATTCCCGCGATTGCCGCCAGGGCGCAGGCCGGCTTCGAAGTGTGGTCCAAGATGGGGCCCAACGCCCGGCGGGCCGTGTTGATGAAGGCCGCCGACGCGCTGGAGGCGAAGAAGGACGATTTCGTTGCCGCAATGATGGGCGAAATCGGCGCGACCGCAGGCTGGGCGATGTTCAATCTGATGCTGGCAGCCGGCATGATTCGCGAAGCCGCGGCCATCACCACGCAGATTTCCGGTGAGGTCATCCCTTCCGACCATGAAGGCACGATTGCCATGGCTCTACGCGAGCCGGTGGGCGTGATGCTGGGCATCGCACCCTGGAACGCCCCGATCATCCTGGGCGTTCGCGCAGTCGCCGTGCCGCTGGCCTGCGGCAATTCGGTGATCCTCAAGGCCTCCGAAAGCTGCCCGCGCACCCATGCGCTGATTATCGAGGCGCTGGAAGAAGCGGGCTTCCCCGAAGGCACGGTCAATGCGGTGACCAATGCCCCGGCCGATGCCGCCGACGTGGTCGGCGCGCTGATCGACGCACCCGAAGTGCGGCGCATCAACTTCACCGGTTCCACTGCGGTCGGCAAGATCATTGCCAAGCGTGCTGCCGAGCATCTCAAGCCCGTGCTGCTCGAACTGGGCGGCAAGGCGCCGATGGTGGTGCTGGAAGATGCCGATCTGGACGAAGCCGTGAAAGCCGCGGCGTTCGGCGCCTATATGAACCAGGGCCAGATCTGCATGTCGACCGAACGGATCATCGTGGTGGACAGCGTGGCCGACGAATTCGCCAAGCGTTTCAAGGCCAAGGTGGAAACCATGCCCGTGGGCGACCCGCGCGAAGGCAATACGCCGCTGGGCGCCGTGGTGGACACCGCCACCGTGGAAAAATGCTATGCCCTGATCGAGGATGCCGTGGGCAAGGGCGCCGAATTGCTGACCGGCGGCGAAACGACGCAGAACGTGCTGATGCCCGCCCATCTGGTCGACAAGGTCACGCCGGAGATGAAGCTGTTCCGCGATGAAAGCTTCGGCCCGGTTGTGGGCATCGCCCGCGCGCGCGACGAAGCCCATGCCATCGAACTGGCGAACGATACCGAATACGGCCTGTCCGCTGCGGTGTTCACGAAAGACACGGCACGCGGCCTGAAGGTTGCGCGCCAGATCCAGTCGGGCATCTGCCATGTGAACGCCTCGACCGTTTCGGACGAACCGCAAATGCCCTTCGGTGGGATGAAGGCTTCGGGCTATGGCCGCTTCGGCGGCAAGGCCGGCATCGATGCCTTTACCGAACTGCGCTGGATCACGTTCGAAACCGAGCCGGGCCATTATCCGATCTGATCGGCCGTCCGGTCCGAACGCAATCGCTGACTTCACAAGCGGGCCAGGCCATCCAGGCCTGGCCGCGCAAGGTCATTCCCCTTCCGGCATATCCGCAATGGCAGGCATGAATTCGGAAGCGGCGCGCTCCTTCATCAGGCCATAGACCAGCACGCCGGGCGGAACATCGGGGCGCTCGTCGGGATCCATCTGCCAGGGGACCACTTCGCGCACTGCCTGCCAGGCGGCCGTGGGCGCGCTGCCGAATGTCCGGCCGGGCTGCTGCGCCAGGCGCACATCCATCCAATAGGTTCCGGTCATCACGTCATAGGCCATGAGCTGCATCAGCAGGTCCACCGCTTCGCGCGCTCGTGCGCCTTTCAGCCGCCCCATCCCCTCCAGATCCGCGACCCCGAAATCGGCGACCGAAGTGTCGGGTGGAACCGACTGGGTAAGCATCTGCATCTCCTTCCAGACGTCCAGATAGGTGAAGAAAGGCTCGATCAGATAAGGCGAACGGTCGTACTCGTCCGGCGTCAGCACATCGGCAGGCTTGATCTTGGTGAAGAAGGCCACCGGCCCGCGATCCGAAAACTTCTCGATCCGCTGGGGAATGGTCACCGCCATATTGGCCAGCGCCAGGGAGAATGCCTCGATATCGTTCGTCATCGGATAGGCATCCCAATTGGCGTTGGAGAAGATGTAACCCGATGGCGCCCCGCCTTCTCCGCCGCCGCGCACATAGTTGCGCATCATCCACGGGGTGGAAAGCGACCAGTGTTCGCCCGGTTCCACGCCGACGAAATAGCCGGGATTGTTCTCGCCCGAATTCATCTGCAGAGTCACGCTGTCGCGCAGCCTGGCCCATGCTCTCCAGGCCGAACCCAGGCGGATATAGGATGCGCGCATGCTTTCGGGATCCTGCAGAATCCGGTCGCTATCATCTTCGAACAGATAGCTGCCGCGCAAGATCGTCAGCATCTTGTCCGCCTGCCAGTTGAGCCAGGGGAAGGGCCCCTCCTGCTGCACCGGCGGGGCCATGGGCGTGAGGCTGGAATTCATGCCGATCAGATCGATCGCCAGCGCCATGTCGGCCCATTCCAGTGCATGGCGCCCCTCGTCCACCAGCAGCGCCGCAATCGCATCGGTATAGGCATTGGTGGTCAGATGCGGGATATGGCCCTGAAACGGCTTCAGATCGGCCTTAGCGAGCGCTTCGGCCGCGGGCATGCGCCGCCCTTCATAATAGGCGTAGCCGCGCCCCTTCAGCGTCGCCTGATAGCTGTTGAAGATGAACAGGTCGCCTTCGCTCAGCGAGCCGCGCGAATACATCACAGGCGTCACCCTCCGATTGAGCAGTTCCAGAATGGCATCCAGATAGTCCTGCTCCCCGGTGCCGTAAGGCATGTGGTTGGCGTGGATTACCAGAAAGGCGCGAACCAGCGCTTCCTCGTGAATCTCCGGCAAGGCGCCATATCGCGCGGGGTTGCCATCCGACTGGGTGCCGGGCTGCGGCCTGCGTTCCTGTTCGCGCAGAGCCCCGGCGCCGCGATTGACGCCGTATATCGCAATCCCCTCTTCATCGCCCTGCGCGATCAGTTCGCGCCGCGCTGCATTGGCTGCATAGACTTCGGGCGCAAAGCGGACCTTGGCCCCGCGGCGCGCCACCGCAACCACATCCTCGATCGTAAGGTCACGCCCGGTCAGCGTGATGGTCGTGCCGGCCGCTTCGGGATCGGCAGTGATAGGCTGATAGGCGTTCTGGGCCGAAGCAGGCGCGGCAAGCGCAAGCAGCGAGGCCGCAATGGCCAGCAGAACGGATGCAAGACGGTTCATTGCGGAGTCCTCCCAAGGCGAAATGGCTCCGCCAGTCGGCAACTGGGCCATCCGGCGATGGGTGCGGTTAGATCACGTCCGCATGCCCTCTCCCATAGCCGCGCAGCGGCCCGGTCGCGGCCCGGCTCCGCCCAAGACGGAGCGCGTCCAATTTTCCCGTTTATTTTGAATGTCGTAACAAATCCGGCATCACAGCCGCTTCGTTTGTCGGATGGCCCTATTCAGTCGATGATATAGCCTGGAACCGGCGGCAAGCAGCTGCCGGATCATTCCGCCAGGCCGAACAGAATCCGTGCCGTCTCCTGCGGAGCCTGGCTCATCACCTGGTGGGCGCTTTTCACCTCGTGATATTCCCATGCCGGGTCTGCCTTGGCTCTCTCGCCAAAGGGCAGAAACGTGCGCGGCTCTTTCCCCGTGGCCAGAACATAGGCGTGGCGGGGGATCTTCGCCTCCTCGCCTGTAAATTGCACCGCTTCCAGCAGGGTGAGCAGCGGGTGATAGCCGCGAATGCCGGGCTCCACTTCGAAATTCTCGTCGGTGCCGAGGGGATCGATCAGGCCGGGCCGGAATTTCTGCCGGTCGATATACCAATTATGCGCGGTCTCGTCGGTCAGATCCCACAGGCTTTGCCCGTCTTCCGGCAGGAACGCATCGATGTAGCAGATCGCGTCGATCCGGCTGCCCAGGCGCGTGGCAACGCCGGTGACGACCATACCGCCGTAAGAGTGGCCCACCAGAATGAAGCGTTCGAAGCCCGCCGCTTCGATCTGGTCGCACACCGTATCGACGTGATCGGTCAGGGTGATGCAGGGATGCAATTCGTCCTGCCTGGTGCCCAGGCCCGTGAGCGTCGCGGCAAAGACACGATGCCCCGCAGCCTCCAGATCGGCGACCGTGCGTTCGTACCGGAAATTGCCCGCCCAGGCGCCGTGGACCAGAACGTAGTTTGCCATTCGACCGTCTCCCGTTTCGCGGCAACTTAGCGGGCAATGTACCGGGGACAAGAAAAAGGGGAGGAACCCTTGCGGTCCCTCCCCCAATTCATTGCCGATTGGCTTCGCGCTTCGCAGCGCGGCAGACTTACTTCCGCGACGTACGCCAGCCGGTGGCGTAGGTGTCGGCAGCCATCTTGCCGTAAGGCACCGGCGAAACGATCGCACGGACAGCAAGCTGCTTGTGCTTTTCGACGGTGGTCTTCTCGGTGTTCGGATCTTCGCCCCACAACACGTGGATCTCGGTGCCGAGCGGCAGTTCGTGATCGACGGTTGCCAGCGACAGGGCCTTCTTCTCGTTGAAGGAGTAGCCGGTGAACATCGACAGGCCGATATTGTTGCCGTCCGCATCCACGACCGAGTCGTAGTTGGAGTTGGCATAGTTGGCGAGCGGGAGGTCGAAGAACTTGTACTGCTCGCCTTCCGGATCGAACATGGAACCGACGATCTTCTTCATGTCGTCAGCGTTCCATTCGAGGGTGACCTTCTTGCGCTGGGTCTCCGGATCGATTTCCTTCAGCGCGTCGGCGCCGTGGAAATCGTGGTCGAACTTCACGAACGGGCCGTAACCCAGTTCCCACGGATTGAGGTAGTAGTCCTCGATCTTCTCGCCGACGAAGGAACCGCCGATGGAACCGGTGGCTTCGTAGCTGTCGGCACCCAGCCACTTGCGGTAATCGGCCAGCTTGTCGCCGGTGTAGATCGCAGGCAGCGGGCTCGGGATCCAGCCGGATTCGAGCGTGTTGGAAGGATAGGCACGCGAACCGACCGGGATCAGGCCGAATTCTTCGCCTGCCTTGAGGATTTCGTCGCGGACATATTCCTGCTCTTCATAGGGGCCCCAGATTTCCAGGCCCGGCGAGCCGGCCATGCCGTGGCGCAGCGTGCGGATCGTCTTGTTGCCGATCTTCATCTTCGACATGTTGAAGAACTTGAGCTTGTCGAGCGGCTCGCCATTGAGCTTTTCGATCACGTCCCATGCACGCGGGCCCTGGATCTGGAAGCGCCAGGAAATGCGCTTCACCGGCTTGCCCATCGGGCGGCTGGGCGAACGCGGATCGTTGATGACTTCGACATTGTAACCGCCGGTTTCGGCGTGGAACATCAGCCAGTTTGCAGCCGGCGCGCGGCCGACATACACGAATTCTTCCTCAGCGAGGCGGAAGATGATGCCGTCACCGATGACATGGCCATAGGGGGTGGTGGGCACATACTGCTTCGCCTTGTCGACGGCGAAACCGTTGGGCGAGTTGATCATCGTATCGGAAAGGAGCTTCAGCGCATCCGGACCGTTGATGTAGAGATCGAACATGTGGTGCGACTGATCGAACAGCACTGCGCCGTGCTGCCACGCCCACTGCTCATCGCGCCAGTTCGAAAATTCGGGTGCGACGACCGGGTACACATAAGCACCGATCTTGTTGTTGCGAAGCGTACCGACGATATCGCTGGTACCTTCGACGATCTCTTGGAGATTCTTGGCCATGTTCAATTTCCTCTCACTCGTGAAAGAATCATATATGCGAAAATTGTATGTGGCACATACAATAATGAGCTAAGGCTGCAAGGGAAAATCCTTCTCGAGAAAAAGGAGAGTCCGCATGAATGTCGAAGCACTCGACCATGTGAATA
>JAUHYZ010000066.1 GCA_030426245.1 Alphaproteobacteria bacterium
ATGGATCGAGCACAATTCTACTCGCCACAGGCCGGTCGCAGGATCGAAGCCCCCTCCCATTCAGAAGCGCGTTTCGCCATCGGAGACGTGGTTAAACACCGCCTGTTCGACTTTCGCGGGGTCGTTTTCGACATCGACCCGGTCTTCGCCAATAGCGAGGAATGGTATGAGGCGATCCCCAAGGACATGCGCCCTCCGCGCGAACAGCCCTTCTATCACCTCCTCGCCGAGAACGACGATTCCAGCTATGTGGCCTATGTCAGCCAGCAGAACCTGATGGCCGACAGCGAAGGCGGGCCGGTGGAGCACCCTTCCCTGCACGAACTGTTCGAAGATTTTTCCGACGGCCGCTATCGCCTGCGCCGCCGGCTGACGCATTGAGGACAGTCGCGACTAGCTCTTCAGCTTCCAACCGCTCTTGAGAAGGCGGTACGCGACGTAGCCAAGTACCAGGTTGAACAGCCCCAAGCCAATCGCTGCCCCGAGCACGGACTGGTTGGTGCTGCCAATGTCACTGCTACCCAGAAATCCGAAGCGAAACCCTGAAATCACATAAAAGAAAGGGTTCACGCGGCTGATCATCTGAAAGATCGGATGCAGGTTGTCGATCACGTAAAACGTGCCGGAAAGCAGAGATAATGGCTGAATCACGAAATTCGTGACCGCTGCATGGTGATCGAATTTCTCCGCCCACAAAGCGGCCAGAATCCCGATCATCGAAAGCATGAAAGATCCCATCAGGCCGAACCAGACGATTGCCCATGGATGAGCGGCCATCAGCGTCACACCGGGCCAAAGCGACATGGCCACAGCCACGGCGGTGCCCACCATGACGGCACGGGTCATTGCAGCTGCGGTTATGCCGAACATCAGTTCGCCATTGCTAAGCGGTGGCATCAGCAAATCGACGATAGTCCCCTGCATCTTGCCGGAAAGCAGCGAATGGCCCGAATTGGCGAAGGAATTCTGCATCATTCCCATCATGATGAGGCCCGGAGCGATAAACGTCGCGAATGGGACACCCAGCACCTCGCGCCCGCCGCGCCCCATTGCCACGGTGAAAATCACCAGAAAAAGCAGAGTTGTGATCGCCGGAGCCCATATCGTCTGCGTATGGACCTTGAGAAATCGGCGGACTTCCTTAATATATAGGGTCCAAAGCCCAATTCGGTTGAAATTGCCGAAAATGGGCGTTCCGAACGGTGCGAAGCGCTTGGATGCTTTACCGGATGTACCTGCGGCGGCAATTGTAGTCGGGGCTTGATCGGCCATGATGCTGCGACTATCGGCAGCAGCCCGATCTGGCAAGTTCCGACAGCGCTGACACTGCAAACGAATTGTTGAGGAATAGAAATTTCGATGAGCTGGACCGACGAACGGATCGCTACGCTTACCAAAATGTGGGAAAGCGGCGCGACTGCTAGCCAAATTGCCGAAGAACTGGGCGGTGTTTCCCGCAATGCCGTGATTGGCAAGGCGCACCGCCTTGGGCTGAAATCCCGTCCTTCGCCGGTAAAGGCAAATGATGCCCCAAAGACGAAAAGCCCGGGGCGCAAGAAGGACGCGAAACCGGCAAAGGCCAAGGCACCAGCAGCCAAACCGGCAGCCAAACCTGCACCTGTTGAAGCCAAGCCGGCCTCTGCAGACAGCAGCGGCAGCGCCGATCAGGAGACGCCCAGCCCCGCACCCAACATGCCCAAGATCGTGTCCGTCGGCCCGGGCGGATTCCTGCGGCAAGGCCCGGGCGACCAGCAGGCGCCGATTCCGCCTGCTCCTCCCCGCCGGCTCGTTCCCGCCAAGCCGAGCCCGGAAGTTGCCGACAAGACGAGCCTGCTGGACCTGAACGACAGGGTATGCCGCTGGCCGATGGGCCATCCAGGCGAGCCGGATTTTCATTTCTGCGGCGAGAAGGTGAATCCTGGCTTCCCCTATTGCGTCGAGCATTGCGGACGCGCCTATCAGGCACAGCTTCCGCGCGGCGCACGCAGACCCCCTCCACCACTTCCATTCGGCGGACCGCGCGTTCGCTGACATAGAGTGACCCGGATGCGCCCGCTTTCCCGAAGGAAGCGGGCGCATCCTTATCTGGCAATCACCAGTTCTTCGACCTTGCCGCCGTGCAAACGGAACATCCGGTCCTGCGGTGTTGGCATGGCCGACATTTCCTCTTCCGTCAGGCCAAGATAACTTCCACGGATAAATATCCCGATGATCCCATGGGCGACTGCCACCACATTGCGCCCAGCGGCCCAGTCAAGCCAGCGCCTGGCCCGATCCATCGCCGCGTCATAGGCCTCTCCATCCGGGCAATGATGCCGCCAGGCATCGATAAAGGATGTCTCTGGTGCAACGCCGGCCTCTGAGCGGCAGAAACTGTTGAGCCGCCTTTCCCAAGATCCGCAGCCAATCTCCATCAGCAATGGATCCGTCTGCAACGGAACAGCAATTCCGGCGTGTTCTTGCACAATGCGAGCAGTGGCGACGGTACGTCCAAGCGGGCTGGCGACGAACTCGAAGCTATCGGCGGCAGCCTCTTGCTCCCTTAAAAGCAAGCCGAGCTGGCGCGCTTGTTCGCGTCCCCGCTCAGTCAGGTCGCTGTCGCACTGCCCCTGTATTCGTCGTTCTGCGTTGTACGCTGTCTGGCCATGGCGCAGGAGGTAAATCATTCCTTCGCGTTGGGAATAAATGTGAGGCCGAAATTTGCATCGCCACCTTCTGCTGCCACAGGGCGATTGCCCGGCAACAACAGATCCCTGGCCATTTGCGCGCGCATAGTCTCGAACTTAAGCCGACCGGCGGGCGGGTCCTGTTCAGGAAAGGCCGCCTCCATCTCACGATCGCGTTCTTTCACCTCTTCAAGAAACTCGCGGTTGGTAAAGATGTAAAAGCGGTTCTCCTTGATCGCGTCCACGACTGCGCGCCCACTGTCGAGCGGATCTATCGCATCGCGCGCCGCATCCCACAGTGCCTTCTGAAATTCGTTCGCTTCCTTCTCTCTAAAATCGGTTTCCGGCTCATCTTCCGGCGGACGAAGCATGCCTGTGCGGGTCGCGCCCGGAAACAGGCAGGACACCCCGATGCCAAGCGGAGCAAGCTGCATGCGCAAGGATTCTGCATAACCGCGTACGGCGTATTTGGAAGCGGAGTAGGCTGCACGTCCAGGGAGCGGCACCACACCGGCCATTGAGGATGTGCAAACCACGTGTCCGCCTTCCTGCTGCTGCTTGATGATCGGCACGATCATCTTGGTGCAATTGATAACGCCGCCAAGATTGACGGACATCACCTTGTCCCAATCCTCGAATGTGGGGTCGTCAGCCGTGCCGCCGCCATTGACCCCGGCATTGTTGCACAGCACGTGAATTTTTCCGAAGGCTTCCAGTGCTTCATCTATTGACGGCCTGAGCGCCTCTCGATCGGCCACATCCGTCTTCAGGAAATAGACTGCATTGTTGCCCCTGAGCGTATCCTTGGCCTTTCCCAGATTATGCTCGCTCCAATCCGCGATGACGACCTTCATGCCTTCGGCCAGAAAGGCGCGCGCCATTCCGAAACCGATGCCGTTCGCACCGCCTGTGATAAAGGCAACCTTGCCTGTCAGATCTTCCATCCAGACTTCTCCCTGGTTCCCGCGTGACTAATCCTCTCGGTAATTGTCGAAGCGCCCGATTTCTTCCCGCCGATCAGGCGTTGCTTCGAGCACGGCCTTGCAGCGCTCGCGCATGGCATCCTTGTAGGCTCCATGCGTGACGATATAGGTCGCATTCGCAAGCATGCCGTCGGCAACCATGTTGCCCACCTCTGTGGCTTCCATCCATTCTTCGGCAATGATCCGGCGCGAGAGCTTCTCTTCGCTCGCCTGAAAGCCACTGCCTTGGCGCAAATGCTCCGGCCGATTGTCGATCGTTTCATGGATCCTCGATTTCACCGGCCCGGGAAGCAGGACGGACACCCCGATATCTTTCTCGGCAAGCTCCGGTTTCACCGCCTCGCAAAAATGGCAGACCGCGGCCTTACTGGCAGCGTAGATCGCCATGTTGGGCCGTCCCACGACTTCCGCCCCCAGGCTGGAAGTGGAAACGATATGGCCACCGCGCCCATGCGCGATCATCTGCGGCATGAACTCGGTGAAGCCGTTGATCACGCCGCCAAGGTTCACGCCGAAGCCGAAATCGTAATCTGCATAGGTCGCTTCCAGAAGCGGACCCTCCAAGCCGACGCCGGCATTGTTGACGAGAATGTCGATCCCGCCGAATTCATCCTGCATTTTCCGCGCCGCATCGCGGTATTTTTCGCGATTGGTGACGTCGAGCCGGAGCGCGGAAACGGCATTCGATTTTCCGCCACCGGCAAATTCACCAAGCGCGTCGTCAATGTGATCCTGCCTCAGATCGGCCAGAACGACCTGCGCTCCGCGCTCGACAAACACCTTCGCTATGCCGAGCCCGATGCCGCTGGCCCCGCCTGTAATGAATGCGACCTTTCCTTCGAAAGTGTCGATCGCCATAAGCCTCTCCCTGACTCTGCCTGCGAATGATTGGCAGAGGCGCACCGGGGCGTCTATGCCCTTGGCGAATCGCTATTGCCTCAAGGAGAAACACGGATGCCCGTATCGCTTCATTCTGCTCTCGTGCCGACATGGATCCGTATACTGAATTCCAGTCAGGGCTGGCTCGACAAGGCTGAGACTTTCGCCAAGGACAATGGGATAAGCGAAGGGGAGATGATGGAGCTTCGGCTGATCGAAGACATGCTGCCTTTCAATTATCAGATCAAGTCGATGTGCTTCCATTCGCTCGGCGCGATTGAAGGTGTCCGCGCGGGATCCTTCAGCCCCGACAGCTCTACGCCGCCCGATAGTTTTGCAGCCTTGAAGCAGCGCGTCTCCGAAACCGTCGAGAAGCTCTCAGCCGTGGATGAAGCGGAACTGGAAGAATTGATCGGGAAGTCGACCGCCTTCGTCGCCGGAGAAAGGCGAATTGAATTCCTCACGGAAGATTTCCTGCTGCATTTCAGCCAGTCCAACTTTCACTTCCACTCGACCACAGCATACGCGATCTTGCGCATGAAAGGCGTAGAACTGGGCAAACGCGACTTCATGGGGAGCCTGCCGGTCAAAGGCTGAGGCCTACCGGCGAGACCCGCATACGCGCCCTGCCTGAATCCAGCCTGTGGAAATGCACAAAACTGTAATGAATCCGTCGCTGTAGCGTCACGGCCGTCGAATAGTTGCGGCCCCCAATTTGGCGCTCTTAAAGCGCTGCGGACGAGAAGACAGCCGGATGAGCATTGAAGCAACGGCAGGCGCCCCCGCGGGCACCGAGCTGATCCAACGGGCCGCAGTGAGCACGAGCGGCCTCAATCCCGCCGCTTTGCTGGAGCGTGCCTTCGCATTGGCATTCAGCAGCCTTGTCTATCCGCAGATCTGGGAAGACCCGGTGGCGGACATGGCCGGGCTGGAAATCGGTGAGCGGCATCATGTGGTCACGATAGCCAGCGGCGGCTGCAACGCGCTAAGCTATTTGACGGCCAATCCGGCACGCATCACCGCGGTCGATCTCAACACGGCACATGTGGCCCTGGGGCGGCTCAAGCAATCTGCATTCCTGAATCTGCCTGGATACGACCACTTCCGCCGTTTCTTCGGTGACGCGGACAAGCCGGAAAATGTCGCGGACTATTTCTCCCACCTCGCCCCCCATCTCGATCGGACGACGCGCCGCTATTGGGAATCGCGCGATCTTATGGGCCGCAAGCGGATCAATATCTTCGCCAAGGGCGCATACCGCTATGGGCTTCTTGGAACATTCATCGGCATCAGCCACATGCTGGCCCGGCTGCATGGTGTAAATCCGCGCGAGATCGTGCAAGCCGGCAATGTCGAAGAGCAGCGCGCCCATTTCGAACGGCAATTCCTGCCACTATTCGAGAAGCCACTGATCCGCTGGATGACCAATCAGCCCGCGTCTTTATTCGGCCTGGGCATACCACCGGCCCAGTACGAAAAGCTTGCCGGCGAAAGACGAATGGCGGACGTTCTCCGCGAGAGGCTGGAGCGGCTGAGCTGCGCATTCGATTTCCGCGAGAACTATTTCGCATGGCAGGCTTTTTCGCGCGGCTACGAATGCGCGCCTGAGGCCAGCCTGCCGCCCTATCTCCAAGAAACACATTACGAGACATTGCGACAGCGCATGGGGCGCCTGGAAGTTCTCCAGGCCAACATGACCGACTATCTTGCTTCTCAGCAGGCTCACAGCGTCGACAGGTTCGTTCTGCTGGATGCGCAGGACTGGATGACAGATGAGCAGCTGAATGCCCTGTGGAGCCAGATATGCCGCACTGCGCGGCCGGGTGCCCGGGTGCTGTTCCGCACCGCCGACGAGCCTTCGCTGCTTCCGGGACGGCTTGCAGACGGTCTGCTGCAAATGTGGACTTACGAAGAAGAGCGTTCCCGGGAACTGAGCGCACAAGACAGGTCGTCGATCTATGGCGCCACACATCTTTACGTCAGGCACAACTGAGATGGTCGTGGCCGCTTCCGGTGCAAACAAAGCAGCAGGCCATGCCGAGCGGATGGACGCGATCTATGCCCTGCAGCGCCATTTCTACGACCTTACCCGCAAATATTATCTGCTCGGCCGCGACCGCTTGATCGAGCAACTGGATGTCCCTGCGGGCGGACATGTTCTGGAAGTCGGCTGCGGAACTGCACGCAATCTGTCATTGGTCGCCACTGCTTGGCCGGATGCCCATCTTTACGGCGTCGACATCTCTTCCGAAATGCTAAAGTCGGCCAAAAAAAATCTTCAAAAACATCATTTTACCGCGCACCAATCACTCGCATTGGCAGACGCGGCGTCGTTCGATCCCCAAGCCGTCTTCGGCCGCAAGGCCTTCGACCGGGTCTTTTGTTCCTACACACTCTCGATGATCCCAGCCTGGGAAGAGGCGCTGGAAAACTGCTGCTCTCTTCTGGCGCCGGGCGGCGAAGTGCATGTGGTCGATTTCGGCCAGCAGGAACAGCTGCCGCGTTGGTTTAGGCTCACGCTCCGTGCATGGCTGGCGCGCTTTCATGTCGAGCCCTGCGCCGATCTTTTCACAGTGTCCAAGAGGCTCGCTGATCGCTTCGGTCTTACTTGCGAGGCGCGCCAGCTCTATCGCGACTACGCGCGCTATCTGGTATTTTCCCGCCCCTGAAACGAAACGGGCCGCGAGGTCTCCCCCGCGGCCCGATATTCTTTAGCCTTATTGGCGGAAGACCGATCAGTCCTCCTTCAGAAACGCCGGCATGTGGTCGGGATCGCCGCCATCATCGCCCTTGTTTCCGCCGCGGTCGTCGCGGTCACGGCGTGGGCCGCGATCACGGTCACGACCGCCACTACGGCCGCCACGGTCGCCGCGCGGACTCCGTCGGTCGCCGCCGCGTCCGCCTTCACGCTTCTCGCGCGGAGGACGTGTGTCTTCCAGCTCTTCGCCGGTTTCCTGATCGACGACCCGCATGGACAGGCGAACCTTGCCGCGATTGTCGATCTCGAGAACCTTGACCTTTACTTCCTGGCCTTCGGAAACGACGTCGGTCGGCTTTTCGACCCGTTCGTTCTTCATTTCGGAAACGTGGACGAGTCCGTCCTTGCCGCCCATGAAGTTCACGAATGCCCCGAAGTCGACGATGTTGACGACCTTGCCGGTGTAGATCTTGCCGACCTCGGCCTCTTCAACGATGCCTTCGATCCACTTCTTCGCGGCTTCGATCTGGTCGAGGTCGGAAGAGCTGATCTTGATCACGCCTTCGTCGTCGATATCGACCTTGGCGCCGGTTTCGGCCACGATCTCGCGGATCACCTTGCCGCCAGTGCCGATCACGTCGCGGATCTTCGCCTTGTCGATCTGCATCGTTTCGATGCGCGGCGCATGAGCGGAAAGCTCGGTACGGGCAGTGCCCAGAGCCTTCGTCATTTCGCCAAGGATATGCGCGCGTCCGGCCTTCGCCTGTTCGAGCGCCTTCTCCATGATCTCCCTGGTGATGCCGGCGATCTTGATGTCCATCTGCAGGCTGGTGATGCCGGCTTCGCTGCCGGCCACCTTGAAGTCCATGTCGCCCAGATGATCCTCGTCACCCAGGATGTCGCTGAGTACGGCGAAATCTTCGCCTTCCAGGATCAGGCCCATCGCGATACCGGAAACCGGGCGCTGGATTGGAACGCCGGCGTCCATCATGGCGAGACAGCCGCCACAGACAGTCGCCATCGAGCTCGAGCCGTTGGACTCGGTGATGTCCGACAGGATGCGGATCGTATAGGGGAATTCCTCGTTATCGGGCAGCACAGGATGCAGCGCGCGCCAGGCGAGCTTGCCATGGCCCACTTCGCGGCGGCCAGGTGCGCCGAAGCGGCCCACTTCACCGACCGAATAGGGCGGGAAGTTATAGTGCAGCATGAAGTTCTGATAGCTCAGGCCATCGAGACCATCGATCATCTGCTCGGATTCTTTCGTGCCCAGCGTGGTGGTGCAGATTGCCTGCGTTTCACCGCGCGTGAACAGCGCCGAACCGTGCGTGCGCGGCAGGAAGCCCGCCATCGCTTCGATCGGGCGAACCTGATCGAGCTTGCGGCCATCGATGCGCTGCCCATCCTTCAGGATCGCGCCGCGGACGATTTCCGCTTCCAGCTTCTTGACCAGCTTGCCGGCAGTCATCTGCGTCTGGCCGTCGGCCTCCGCATAATGTTCCTTGGCCTTGGCACGCGCGGCATTGAGCGCATCGCTGCGGGCCGATTTGTCGGTCAGCTTGTAGGCTGCGGCAATGTCGTCACCCACGATCCCGCGCAGCTCTTCCTTCATGGCGGACTGATCGTCCGACATGTCAATCTGCCAGGGCTCCTTGGCGGCCTGTTCGGCGAGCTTGATGATCGCGTCGATGACCTTCTTGTTCTCGTCATGCGCGAACATCACCGCGCCGAGCATTTCCTCTTCGGTCAGTTCCTTGGCTTCGGATTCCACCATCATTACGGCATCGTGCGTGGCGGCGACAACCAGATCGAGGCGCCCTTCTTCCAGAGCGGTTTCCTGCTTGGGATTGAGGACATATTCGCCGTCGATAAAGCCGACGCGGCAACCGGAAATCGGGCCCATGAAAGGCACGCCGGAAATCGTCAGCGCTGCCGAAGCGGCGATCATCGCAACGATATCGGGCTCGGTCTCGCCGTCATAGCTCATCACCTGGGCGATGACGTTGATTTCGTTATAGAACCCTTCGGGGAACAGCGGGCGGACGGGGCGGTCGATAAGACGGCTGGTGAGCGTTTCCTTTTCGGTCGCGCCGCGTTCACGCTTGAAAAAGCCGCCCGGGATCCGGCCGGCGGAGGAGAATTTTTCCTGATAGTGGACGGTAAGGGGGAAGAAATCCTGCCCTTCCCTCACACTCTTGGCGGCGGTCACGGCGCACAGCACCACGGTTTCGCCATAAGTGGCCAGCACGGCACCGTCAGCCTGACGGGCAATACGGCCGGTTTCCAGAGTGAGGGTCTTTCCGCCCCACTCCAGTTCTACTTTCTTTACATCGAACATTACGTTTCCTTCGAACCCGCGGGCCC
>JAUHYZ010000067.1 GCA_030426245.1 Alphaproteobacteria bacterium
CTTCCTGTGGTTGCGCGTCGGATGCGCTTTGCCTATCGCAACCGGCCAGAGTGAGGGCCATGGCGCAGCCAAGCGTTGCGGCCATGGGCAAGGAAACGAAGAAACGGGCCATGGATAACAGCTCCAACCAAATGTGGGGCGGGCGCTTTGCGGAAGGCCCGTCCGCCATCATGCGCGAGATAAATGCCTCGATACCTTTCGACAAGGCACTGTGGCGCCAGGATATCGCCGCGTCCAAGGCGCATGTGGCGATGCTGGGCGTAACGGGCATCGTTTCGGCGGAAGATGCCAAGGCGATCGAACAGGGTCTGGATACGGTTGCTGCCGAATATGAAGCGAACGGTGTTCCCGAAAATTGGGACCTTGAAGACATCCACATGACCACCGAAAGCCGGCTGGCGGAGCTGATCGGCCCGGCGGCTGGGCGGCTGCACACGGCGCGCAGCCGCAACGATCAGGTGGCGACCGATTTTCGCCTGTGGGTGCGCGATGCGCTGGATCAGGCCGATGCAGGTCTTGAGGCGTTGCAGAAGGCGCTGGTTGCCCGCGCGGGCGAACATGCCGCCTCGATCATGCCGGGTTTCACCCATTTGCAGACGGCGCAGCCGGTCACGCTCGGCCATCATCTGATGGCCTATTACGAAATGATCCGGCGGGACCGTTCGCGTTTTGCCGATGCGCGGGCGCGGATGAACGAATCGCCGCTGGGTTCCGCGGCGCTTGCCGGAACCGGCTTCCCCATAGACCGCGAGATGACGGCCCAGGCGCTTGCTTTCGACCGGCCGACAGCCAATTCGCTCGATGCCGTTTCTGACCGGGACTTCGCGCTCGATTATTTGACCGCGGCAGCACAATGCTCGCTGCACCTATCGCGCCTGGCAGAAGAATTCATTATCTGGGCCAGCCAGCCCTTCGGCTTTGTGCGGCTGCCCGATGCGCTCAGCACCGGCAGCTCTATCATGCCGCAGAAGAAAAACCCGGACGCGGCGGAGCTGGTGCGCGGCCATGCGGGGCGCATCGTCGGCTGCTCCACGGCGCTGATGGTGACCATGAAAGGCCTCCCGCTCGCCTATTCTAAGGACATGCAGGACGACAAACCGCCCGTGTTCGAGGCGGCTGGGCTGCTTGCGCTCTCCATTGCGGCGATGACCGGGATGGTCGCGGATGCGGATTTCATTACCGCCAAGATGCGTCAGGCGGCGGAGCTCGGCTATGCAACGGCCACCGACCTGGCGGACTGGCTGGTGCGCGAGGCGGGCATTCCCTTCCGCGAAGCGCATCACATCACCGGCAGCGCGGTCAGAATGGCGGAACAGAAGGGCGCGGCGCTGGATCAGCTGACGATCGAGGAACTGCAATCGATCGATTCGCGGATCGGCGAAGGCGTGTTTGCCGCGCTTTCGGTGGAGGCATCGGTTGCCGCGCGCGCCAGCCATGGCGGCACGGCGCCTGCAGAGGTTGAAAAGCGCGTGGCTGAAGCCCGCGCAGCATTGGGGATCGAATGATGGCCCGTCTCGCCGCTGCTTCGCTGCTGGCGCTCCTGCCGATCCTGGCCGCTTGCGGCCAGACGGCGGATTTGCGTCCGACCAAGGGCAATGAGCTTCCCGTTGCGCCCTATGGCCGCGATAACAGGCCGTCTGCCGAAGAATTGCTGGAGCCGGAACAGCAGGCGGCGCCGGAGCGCAGCGTGGAGCTGCGCCGCCGTTCCGAAGAGCGTGAAGACGATCCTTTCGATCTCCCTCCGGGATAACAGGTACTCATGGATCATTTCCAACTCAGGAACGGCGAGCTTTACGCTGAAGATGTGCCGCTGGCGCGGATCGCACAGGAAGTCGGCACGCCCGTCTATGTCTATTCGCGGGCCACGTTGGAGCGGCATGCGCGGGTCTTCCGCGAGGCGCTGGCGCAGCTGCCCAGCATCCACCTGGCCTTTGCCGTCAAGTCGAACCCCAATCTGGCCGTCCTGCGTCTGCTGGGCGCCCAGGGATATGGCGCGGATGTCGTTTCCGAAGGGGAAATGCGGCGCGCGCTTGCCGCCGGAATCCCCGCGCAGGACATTGTCTTTTCCGGCGTCGGCAAGACCGGGAAGGAACTTGCCGCGGCGCTGGAAGCGGGGATCGGCCAGTTCAATCTGGAAAGCGAGGCCGAGGGCCGCGAACTTTCGCAAATCGCGCTGTCCATGGGCAAGAGCGCCGTCTGCGCGCTGCGCGTCAATCCCAATGTCGATGCCAAGACCCACGCCAAGATCTCGACCGGCAAGGCGGAGAACAAGTTCGGCGTTGCCTATGACCGCGCGGCGGCAATCTATGCCGAGTTTTCCGGCCTGGAAGGGCTGAGCATGCGCGGGCTGGCGGTCCATATCGGTAGCCAGATCACCGATCTGGAGCCTTCGCGCCTGGCCTTCCTGAAGATGGGCGAATTGATGCGCGATCTGCGCGCGCAGGGCTTCACCGTCACCCATATGGATTTGGGCGGCGGACTTGGCGTGCCTTACAAGGCTGGCGAAGAGCTGCCCGGCCCGGACGAGTATGGGGCGATGGTGGCATCCGTCACGGCCGATTGGGATGCCACGATCATGTTCGAACCCGGCCGGGTCATCACCGGAAATTCCGGCGTTCTGCTGACTCAGGTGATCCGCGTGAAGGAAGGCGTCACTGCCCCCTTCGTAGTGGTCGATGCGGCAATGAACGACCTTGTGCGCCCGGCGATGTACGAAGCATGGCACGATTTCGTTGCGCTCCGGCCCAGCGGCGAGACCATGACGGCGAATATCGTCGGCCCGATCTGCGAAACGGGGGACACCTTTGCGATGGGCCGCGTCATCGACAAGGTGGAGGCCGGTGATTTCGGCGCATTCCGCACCGCAGGCGCCTATGGTGCAACCATGGCCAACACCTATAACAGCCGCGCCCTCGTGCCCGAGGTGATGGTCGATGGCGAAAGATACGCGATCGTTGCCGAGCGGATCGAACCGGAGGCGATCCTGGCTGCCGAGCGCGTGCCGGATTGGCTGACCTGACGGGGCAGGGGTGCGTTATCCGTGGCGGGACTGCCGAGCTCGCGGAGCGCTGCGTGAATGCCAACCCATCGGCAGAAACAGGATCATCTAGTAGGATTAAAGAATGAGATCGCTTCCACTCTTCCACCGCGTTGCCGGAATGCCGGTGATCGTGCTGGGGGAGGGGCCATTGGCAGAACCCAAGATCCGCCTAGTTGAACGAGCGGGCGGGACTGTTGTCGGCACGATACAGGATGGATGGAATCAGGGCGCCCGGATCGCCTTTGTGGCACTGGAAGACCGGGAGGAATGCGAAGCTGCAGCCAGGCGGCTCAAGGCGCTGGGCGTGCTCGTCAATGTGATCGACCGGCCCGAACTGTGCGATTTCACGACGCCCAGCATTCTGGAACGCGATCCGGTGCTGATCGCGATCGGCACGTCGGGCGCTTCGGCTGGCCTCGCCAAGCAATTGCGGCTGCGGCTGGAATCGCTGCTGCCCCAATCGCTGGGATCGCTGGCCTCCGCCCTGCAGTCGGCCAGATCGAAGATTCGCGCAAAGTGGCCCAAGGCGGCGGACCGGCGGCAGGCGTTGGACACGGCCTTGGGACCGGGCGGCATTCTCGATCCCTTGCAGGAAAGCAGCGCAAAAAGTGTCGATGCCTGGCTTGCCGGGAAAAGTGCCAAGAAGGAATCCGGCCGCGCAGTGGTGACGTTGACCAGCAGCAATCCCGACGATCTCACCGTGCGCGATGTGCGCCTGCTGGGCTCTGCCGATGTGCTGCTGGTCGGCCCGGGTATTCCCCAGGCCATACTCGACCGTGCAAGGGCGGACGCGCTCCGGCGGCCCTTGCCTTATGACGGGGATTTGCCCGGGGGCCTGATCGTGGAATTGCGCCGGGCAGGGAGCGCACCGGACTAGGCTGGCAGCAACCGCAAAGCCCCGGTCTTAGAACAGGCCGCCGGCGAGTGCGTCGATCGCGCCTTGCAGGATTACCGCGGCCGCATGGCTGTCGATTCGCTCCGCACGTTTGCCCCGGCTCATGTCCTGCGCGATCATGTCCCTTTCAGCGCTGGCGGTGGACCAGCGTTCGTCCCATAGCAAGAGGGGCAGACCCAGGGGCGCAAGGTTCCTGGCAAAGGCCCGGCTTGCCTGGGCGCGCGGCCCTTCCGATCCGTCCATATTGAGCGGCAGACCGATCACGATCCCTTTGACGCCGCGCTGGGCAATCAGCGTTTCCAGCTTCGCGCGGTCGGCGGTGAACTTGCCGCGCGGCAAGGTCTTGTCCGCAGCGGCGAACCGCCAGGAGGCATCGCAAAAGGCCACGCCAATCGTCTTCTTGCCGCTATCTAGCGCCATCAGCGGTCCGCCTTCCGGCAGAGCCTCCCTGAATTCGGCAGCCTTGTCGGTGATGACCGCCTGTGCAGTCATTGTGCGTCGATCCAGGCCCGGGCGCGGCGCGCGGCATCCTGCTTCAGATTCGCCCAGAACAGGGGGATGTCATAGACGTGATAATTGTTGCCCGGCAGCACGGCGGGCCCAAGTTCCGGCGGTTCTCCGACAATCAGAATGCCGTCCTCACGGCAGGTGGCAGGCACGGCGCCGGGAACAAGCTCGCCCGATGTCATGTCTAGATTGGGCACCAGCGTGCCGAGATTTGCGCTTTCGGGCGCGGAGCCGCCAACGCCTCCGGTGAGCGGATTGCTGCAAAGGATTGCGCTGCCCTTGCGCGGCTGGCCGTCGAAACCCGGCGATTCTTCGAAGCGTTTGAGCATTTGCCCCGGATCGGCCGGGTCGGCGAAGCTCAGCCAGCTGATCACGCAGCCTTTTTGGTCCGGCTGTGTGCAAGCCGGCAATCCGAGCTCCGGCAAATCGTGTTCGAGCGAAATGGGCCAGCCGATCGCATAGGCGGCAGCAATGCGGTTCTGCACCGGAGTGCCCGCGATTCGGCTGCGCAAGAGCCGCAGAAGATGCAGTGCGCCCTGGCTGTGCCCTGCAAGAATCACCGGCACTTCGGGATCGGTCTTGTTCAGAAATTCGTCGAAAGCCTGTTCGACGTCGCGATAGGCGGCATCGAGCGCTTCGTCGGCCTGCGGCTCGTCGGTCAGGAAAGCGCCGAAAGCCGCCTGCCGGTATCGCGGAGCCCAAATCTCGCCGGCGTCGTTGAAGGGGCTGGCCATGCCCTTGAGGAACAGCCTTGCGCGGTCCTGCGAAGCCTCGTCGTCCAGCGAGGCGTTCCAGTGCTCTTTCTCCAGATAGCTGGTCGGGTGAATGAAGAAGACGTTGAAAGGCGGGCTGTCGCTCGCCGGATCGGCGGGGGTAGGCAGGCGGCCTTCCGCCTCGCTTTCGATTTCCGGCCACCAGCGGGCCGGATCGCCCTGATAGAAGGGCGGGTAGGAGAACCACATTTCCGGCGCGGCATAGGCGTTCGCTGCCAGAGGCTCCTGCTCTTCGAATGGAGTTGTGGGGACGAAGGCGAATTCGGAAAGCTCGTCCGAATAGATCCGCAGCAGAAAGAATGCAGCGATCACCAGGAAGGTGAGGAAGGCGATAATGTAGAGGAAACCGCGGGCGAGCTTCATGCGTCCGCCTCGGCCTCTTCCTGTGCCTTGTGCGCGGCGTCATATTGTTCCGATCGGCGTTCCAGCGCCACCTTGATCATCGCCATCAGCGGGTCGGCCAGTGCCAAACCCAGAATGCCGAACAGAACGCCCATGATCAGCTGGGCGGAAAGCACCAGTGCCGGGGCCAGGTCGACGGTCCGCTTGGCGATTAGCGGGATCAGAATATAGCCGTCGATCGTCTGGACGGTGAAATAGACGAAGATCGTATAGAGCCCCATATCGGTCCCGCCCGAAAATCCGACCAGCACCATCAGCACGCCGGAGAGTACCGCGCCGATATTCGGAATGAAGGCCAGCAGACCGGTGAGCAGCCCCAGCAGAGTGGCCATCGGCACGCCATATGCCGCCAGCATGGCCCAGGTGAAGATGCCTTCCACCACCATTCCCAGCAGGCGCCCGCCCAGCAGGTGGCGCAAGGCATGGGCCATGCGCGAAGTCGTGATGAAGAAGTTTTCGCGCTGCTCTTCGGGCAGGATCCAGGCCAGGCCGCGTTCGTAGAGGCGCGGTTCCAGGGCGATATAGATCCCCAGGAAGATCATCAGTACGACGCTGGTCAGCCCGCCCAACACGCCGGTGAGCGCCTTGGTAACCGTGCCGACGCCGCTGGCCAGTTGGCTGGCGATGCCCTGAACGTTCTGTCCATCGACCTGGAAGCCGTTTGCGCGTGCCCATTGCAGCGCATTGGAAACCTGCTCGCGCACGATCTCCGGTAATTCGGCGGCTTCCTGTGCAATCGTTGAACCCGCATATACGGCCACCGCGACCATGAAGGCGAAAACGCCCGCAATCACGATCGAGACGCGCCAGCCGCGCCCGATCGGCAGTACGCGGCCAAGCAGGCGTGATCCGCCGTCGATCATGGCCGCGATGACCATGCCGCCGAAAACGATCAGCAGCGAACGGGCCATGAAAGCCGATAGCGCGACCAGCCCGATCACTCCGGCCCAGGTGAGGGCCCGCCGCGCTTCCCAGGCCAGCTTGGGATCGCTGATATGCGTTGGGCTGGAGCCGACGCGCTCGCCGTCCTCCTGGTCAGTCTTGCTCATCGCTGCCGTTCCCTTCCGGTCCTGTAGGTGCCAGGGCAGGCCGCAGACTATTCCATGCACGTCCGCCGCGGAAGGCTCCGAACCAGGTCAGCGGGTTGAGCGACATGCTGCCGTCGAGCGAAAAGGTCAGAAATTCGGCGCGGCCGCCGACATTCGCAAGCGGAACGGGGCCGCCCAGTCCATTTCCGAAGGGCGCGGCAGGCGCGCGGCTGTCCGCCGAATGGTCGCGGTTGTCGCCCATCAGGAAGACCGAATCCTCCGGCACGGTAATCTCGTCGAAATCGTCGAGCATCTGCCGCCGGTGATCGATCACCGTATATGTCGCCCCATTCGGCAGCGTTTCGCGATAGGCCGGAAGCACGCAGACAGCCTGACCGGAAGGCAGGCGTGTGCGCGCATTGCCATAGGAAGCCGGATCGCAGGGGGCGTTGGCGTCTATCGGGATTTCGACCGGCGGGATCACTTCGCGCTGGATCGGCGTGCCGTTCAGAATGATGCGGCCGTTCGCCACCTCGATTCGGTCACCGGGCAGGGCGACGATGCGCTTGATGTAATCCTCCGCCCGGTCTGGCGGGACTGCAATCACGATGTCGCCATATTCCGGCGTCTGGCCGGCAATCCGCCAGTCGCTGCGCGGCAGGATATGAAAGGAGGCCGAAACCCAGCTCCAGCCATAGGGATACTTGCTCACCACCAGCCGGTCGCCCACCAGCAGGTTGGGCATCATCGATTCAGAGGGAATGTAGAACGGCTTTGCCACCAGGCTGTGGAAGGCGAGCACGGCCAGCAGCATTAACGCCAGCCCGCGTATCTCGCGCAGCCAGTTCACCTTATCGGAGGTGCCGCTTGCATCCTTGCTCTCCTTATCGGGAGAAGCGGGCGCATCGGCGCCATCGATCTTGTCCTTTTCGTTCACAGCCTGCGCGCCTCGATCACGACAAAGGCCTGCGCCCATGGGTGGTCGTCCGTGAGCGTCAGGTGAATGACCGCCTCATGCCCTTGCGGGGTCAGCTCCTGCAACCGGAGCAGAGCGCCACCTTCTAAAGCCAGCGTCGGCGCGCCCGAGCGGGCATTGACCACGCCGATATCCTTCATGAACACGCCTCGGCGGAAACCGGTTCCGACTGCCTTGGAAAACGCCTCCTTGGCGGCGAAGCGCTTGGCGAAGGTGCCTGCGCGCGTGAAGGGGCGCCGCGCGGCCTTGCTGCGCTCGATCTCGGTGAAACAGCGCAGCTCGAACTTCTCCCCCCAGCGTTCCAGCGAGGTCTGGATGCGCTCGATATTGCAGAGGTCGGATCCCATGCCGATGATCATCGCGCCCAATCTACCTCGCTTCGTCCATCAGCTCGCGCATCCGCCGCACGGCGCTTTCCAGGCCGGTAAAGATCGCCTCGCCGACCAGATAGTGCCCGATATTGAGTTCGGCGAGTTGGGGAATCGCGGCAATCGGCTGCACATTCTCATAGGTCAGCCCGTGGCCCGCATGCGGCTCGATCCCGTTCTTGGCCGCCAGAGCCGCCATATCGGCGATACGCTTCAGCTCCACCGCACGCTTCTCCGCGTCACCTTCCAGATCGGCATGGGCGTATTCGCCGGTGTGAAATTCCACCACCGGCGCATTCAGATGCATGGCGGCTTCCAGCTGACGGGGACTCGCCTCGATGAACAGGCTCACGCGAATCCCTGCATCCAGCAGTCGCCCGACGACCGGCGCGAGCTGGTTGTGTAGCCCGGCCGCGTCCAGTCCGCCTTCGGTCGTCCGCTCCTCGCGCTTTTCCGGCACGATGCAGGCGGCATGCGGCTTGTGGCGCAGCGCAATCTCCAGCATTTCTTCGGTCGCGGCCATTTCCAGGTTTAGCGGCAGGTCGGTGGCGGACTGAATCCGGGCCAGGTCGTCGTCGCGAATATGCCGGCGGTCTTCGCGCAGATGCGCAGTGATGCCGTCGCCGCCGACGGATGCGACGATTTCGGCAGCGCGCACAGGATCGGGATGATCGCCGCCGCGCGCATTCCGGATCGTCGCGACATGGTCGATATTGACACCCAGCCGAAGCCGGTGGGGGCGCAGAATCTCGGTCACTTGGTGGGCTTAGCCTTTCTAGCTCTTGCGGCTGCCGGGTTTTTCGACAGGCAGCGCGGCGAGTTCGGCCGGAAGTTCGCTTTCCTCATAAGTAGGGAAGGAAAGCTGCACGAGCGAGAAATAGGGCACGTCGAATTCGACGTCTCCGGCAGAACGGTCGACCATCGATGCGGCGGCAATGACTTCACCGCCTTCCTCTTCGATCGCCTTCATCGCCTCGCGCGAGGAGAGCCCGGTTGTGATCACATCTTCCACCATCAGGACCTTCTGGCCCGATTCGAGCCTGAAACCGCGCCGGAATTCGAACGTGCCGGTCGGCCGTTCCACGAACACCGCTTCCACGCCCAGTGCACGGCCCATTTCATGGCCGATAATTACGCCGCCCATCGCGGGAGAAACCACGATATCGATCTGCTGGCGAATCTCCCGCGGGAGCTTGGCCGCGAGCGCCGAGGCGATGCGCGAGGCGCGCATCGGGTCCATCAGAACGCGCGCGCATTGCAGGTAATGTGCGCTGTGCCGCCCGGATGAGAGCTTGAAATGCCCCTCGAGCAGAGCCTCGCTCGCGCGGAACTCGGAGAGTACCTCGTCTTCGGTCATTGCGGTCTCGATTTTTTCCCTGTCTTGTACGAATGAAGGCGCAGCCTGTTGCATCCTTGCACGCTGCTGTCGAAAATTATCCCTAGAAGCGCTTGAGGCAGGGGGCAAGCGCGCGTATAGGCC
>JAUHYZ010000013.1 GCA_030426245.1 Alphaproteobacteria bacterium
CCTGCGGGTCGAGCACACCTGGCTTGAGGCTGACATGGATTTGTACCTTCATCGGCTGGCCTTTGAGTGTCGGAAAATGGACTCGCGGGCGCAGCCTATGCAACCGGTCGCAGTGTTGCGCAAGGATACTGGGCTCATTCGTCCCCGGCAGGCTCCATTTGGGGCGACGGTGGCTCTGGCAGCGCCAGGACTTCCAGACGTTCCGCCGGGTCGAGATACAGCTGCGCCTCGGTCTGAAGGTCCTGAGCCGTCAGGCTATCCAATGTGGCGCGCGCCTTCAGATAGCGATCGATCCTGTCGGCTTCGCTTTGCGCTCGGTCGACCAGTGTCATCCATCCCTTGTTGGTCTTGAGCATGTTCTCCAGCTGCTCTTCCATCGGGCGGCGCGCGCGCAGCAGGGTATCTTCATCCACAGGCTTGCTGCGCAAACTCTCTATCGTTTCGATGATCGCGGTGCGCGCGGCGTCGACATCCTCTGTGTCGAGCGCAGCGGAGACCGTGAAGGTTCCATAGTCTTCGTAATCGCGCGACTGACTGGCGCTGGCCCCGGGCGAGTAGGTTTGCCCGAGCTCTTCGCGCAAAGAGTCGGTGAGTTCGATCCGGACGACGCGTTCAAGCAACTCCAGCTTCATCGTCTCGGTGGGGTCCGCGTCGTCGCGGGTTGGCCATATCATCTGAAGTAGCGCCTGGTCCTGATTGCCCGAATGCCGAATCAGGCGCTCGCTGCGATCCTGCGTGAAGCTACGCTCGCGTGCTTCGTCGTAGGGCCGAAAATCGGGTTCTCGAGGAGGCAGGGCGCCAAGCGACTCTGCGACCATCGCAATCGCTTTCTCTTCTTCGAAATCCCCGACGAGCGCGAGTTCCAATGCTCCGTGCGAGAGGCGGTTGCCTATATCGTGCTGCAACTTTTCGAAACTCAGCGCCTGATAGTCTTCCATCGGCTGCAGCGTGAAGCGTGGGTCGCCATCTGAAACAATCCCGCCCAGCGCGTTGCTGACTGCCGAATTGGGGGTTGCATCCTTGCGGGCGAAGAAATTCGCTACGCTTCTGCGATATTGTTCCTCGCCCTGTGGACGGTATCCCGGATCGCTGATGGCGGCAGCCAGCAGATCCAGTTGCAGCTCTAGATCGCGCGGTGTGGTCGTGCCGCTCATTTCGAAAGTGTCGCCGCGCGACCTGATGGAATAGCTCACACTGCGTCCGGCCAGCATGGTCTGCAACTCATCATAGCTGTGCTTGCCGAGGCCGCCTCTCGGCAACAGAGAGACCATTGCTGTGGCTAGCGGATTTTCCGCCGTGTCGAGCATTTCGCCGCCGTCAATGTTGAGTTCGAAGCTTACCCGGTCCTGCTGAAGTTCCGTGGGTTTGAGATTGAGGCGCAGGCCGTTCTCGAAGCGCAGTTCGCGAATGCCCAATTCGGGATGGACTTCGTCTTGTACGATCAATCCCGGCGCCCCGAAATCGGTGTAGGCAAAGTCGATGCCCGAGAAGAGCTCACCGCGCTCGACCGGAGCTGCCATCGCTGCATCCAGCGCTGAGCGGAGCGCCTGTTTCCCGCCTTCAGGTGCGGTTCTTCCTTCGAAGCGGAGCAAAGGGTCTTCCAGTGGCAGAGCTTCCTGTAGCAGCGCATCCATCACCGCCTGGGGCGTAATTTCGTCGGCATAGCTTTCAAAGCGCTCCAGCCCGCTTTGCGGAGTGGTGGGAATCTGCTCTTCCTCCACCAGGGCGATCGCAGCAGCCGTGAGCGCGGAATTGCTGCGCGTTTCGGCGCCGGCGACATTGTTTTCCAGACCGGTGCGAATGATGGCGAGCTGTTCATCCACTTCCGCCTGCGAAAAACCGTAGGCCATGGCGCGGCGATATTCCGCGACTGCGGCTGACAGCCCGTTCTTCCATTCGCCGTCGCCGGCATCGATCATCAGATTGGTGGTCCGTCCCGCCTCGAACACGTCGCTGGTGCCCAGGCCCGCGCCGCGGAAGGGCGGCGCATCCCCATTTGCCATGCGCTGGAAACGGCGGTTGACGATGCCGTAGCCGATCCTGCGGAGCAGGTTGATGCGGCGGTTCTCGGCAGTGTCCAGTTCGTCCAGCCACGGCCCGTTTCGCGATAGCGTAATCCGCTCGGAAAGTGCGGGGTCGACATAGATGGACGTCTCACCGGAATGTGCCGGATCGATCGGTCCTGCATTCGGTGAAGGAGGAGTCGGCGCGGGAGCCCAATCGGTGAAATATTCGCGGACTTTCTCTTCGACCAGGTCGGGATCGAAGTCGCCAATGACGATCACAGTAGAATTGCCGGGCGTGTAGAGCCGCTCGTAGAGGGCCTTTAGATTTTCGGAGTTTGCTGCATTGAGCGTTTCGGTGGTTCCGATAGGTAGGCGATCAACGAGATGCGCTGAGGGGTAGGAAAAGGCGAGGCTGTCAATGAGGTTGCGCAGCGCATAGGTATCGCGAACGCGCTTCTCGGAGAGGATTACGCCCTTTTCACGCTCAACCGCTTCGGGGGCAAAGGTCAGTTCGCTGGCCGTCTCGCGCATCAGCATCATGGCTGTGTCGAGAAGGTCAGGATCGTTGCGCGGAAGATTGAGCTTGTAGATCGTGGAATTGAAACTGGTCGAGGCATTCGTGTCCGCGCCGAACGCCAGGCCTTCGCGCTCAAGCAGCTTCACCATTTCTCCCTCTGGCACTTTCTTCGAGCCGTTGAATGCCATGTGCTCGATGAAATGCGCATAGCCGAGTTCGTCATCTCGTTCGGAGAGCGAGCCGGCATCGACATACAGCCGAACTTCGCCCTGGCCAGGAGGCGTCGCGTTCTGGCGGATGATGTAGCGCATCCCGTTTTCCAGCTGGCCGAAGCGAAATGCTGGATCGACCTGCAAATCGCTTTCCTCGAACGCCCAGGCTGGCTGGCCCTCAGCTTCTTCGCCTGCGCCTTGTGCGGAGGACTGCGCCTGTGCGGGCGCGGCGATCGCTACCGGTGCAAGCAAGAACGCTGGCAAGACAGCGATGAGGCGGGTGAGTGGCGAGTGAAGAATACGCAACATGGGCGTGGGAATGGCGGCAAAAACCTGAACGGGCAATGGCTGTGCTTCGAGTTTTGCAGAGCTGCCTGCAGGTATATGGCGGAAGGACATCTTGTCCCGCGCACAATCTGATGTAATGTCAATTTAATTAACGTGTGAACTTAAGGCCACGTCCGTTTTATGGTTCGCCGGAATGGAGAGGCGCGGCAGTGAGAGAGTGTGGGGAGGAAATTCATGTTCAGTCGTCGTTCGCTGCTGAAAGGATCCCTGGCTGGCGCTGCATTGCAGGCTTTGCCTTTGAGGGCTCAAGCCCGGAATTTGATTGCGCCTTTTCCGATCTTCGATTCACATGCGCATTTCCACACGATCGATCCGGAAAACTATCCGCTCAAGAGTGACATTCTTGAAAGGACGGTCGATCTCGTCAGGGGAAATCCGGCGACTTCGCAAAAAGTTCTGCAATTCTGGGACGATGCGGGGATCATGCTGGGAACCGGCGTTCAGTATTTTTCCGCGTTCGGGACGGATAACAGGTATTTGCTCGATGCAAGCGCCGCCAATCCCGCACGCGTTCTGCCGGTGGTTATCCATTCACCGACGGATCCTGCAACGCCCGGCAAGCTGCGCGAGCTTGCGCGGAGCAGTGACATTGCGGGCGTGCGATTCACCGGTCTCGATGAAAATGGCGAGCATGCTTGTCTGACCGAAGCGGCTATTCCGTCATGGGAGGCGATCGACGAGATGGGTATTGTGGCCGTGCTGATGCTGTTTGGCGGTGATGCGAATGCGGCCATGGGCAAGGTTCGCAAATTCGCCACGCGCTTTCCCAATGTGAAGATCGTGCTCGATCATTGCGGCTTCCCGGCCCCCGCAGCTTTTCCGGAGACTTTCGGTTTCACAACGCAGCATCATTCGCTCTCCGGGCATGAGAACGTCCATTTCAAGTTCACCAGCTATCTGATGTTCCTGTCGCTCGACCCGGCTGGAATCGATCTCACGGGTTTCATGGATTACGCCGCCGACCTTTATGGGGCGCAGCAGATGCTGTGGGGATCGGACTTCGGCAACCTGCAAGAGGATCATTTCGCGTATCTGCAGCGGGCGCTCGATGCCACGGCGCAGATGCCCTATGAAGCACGCAAGGCGATTTTCTTCGATACGGCCTATAAGCTGTTCGTTCCGGGCGGGGCGCGATAGGGCCAGCAGTCGGCAGTTATTTCTTAGGCTTCTCCGACTTGCCGCGCAGCTTGCGATGCGCGGTCAGGTCCAGCACCTCTCCGGGTGTGCCGTCATCCTGCAGTAAGCCGAGCCGCTTGGCGACTTCCTGATACGCTTCTTCTTCACCGCCGAGATCGCGCCGGAAGCGGTCCTTGTCCAGTTTCTCTCCGGTTGCCATGTCCCACAACCTGCACCCGTCGGGGCTGATCTCGTCGGCCAGGATAACCCTGCTGAAATCGCCGTCCCAGATACGCCCGAACTCGATCTTGAAATCGACCAGGCGGATGTTGATGGCAGCGAACATGCCGGCCATGAAATCGTTCACACGGATCGCCATGGCGGAGATGTCCTGCATCTCTTCATTCGTTGCCCAACCGAAACAGGCAATGTGTTCTTCCGTGACCAGAGGATCGTGCAGCGCGTCGTCCTTCAGGCAATATTCGATCAGCGTATGGGGCAGGGGCTCGCCTTCTTCCAGGCCAAGACGCTTGCAGATAGAGCCTGCTGCGACGTTGCGCACGATCACTTCAAGCGGGATGATTTCCACCTGACGGACGAGTTGTTCGCGCATGTTCAGCCGGCGGATGAAATGTGTTGGGATGCCGATATGGGTCAGGCGCGTGAAAACATGCTCGGAAATGCGATTGTTGATCACTCCCTTGCCGTTGATCGTGCCCCGCTTGGTCGCGTCGAAAGCCGTAGCATCGTCTTTGAAATACTGGATCAAAGTGCCCGGTTCGGGGCCTTCGTAAAGGATCTTGGCCTTACCTTCGTAGATCTGGCGGCGACGTGTCATGGCATTCCTCGAACGGTAGAGGCCAAAGATACGGCAGGCCTCTGAAACAACTAGCCCCGGCGCTCGCGAGTCGGATTGACTTCACGGCCGGGGCGATTGCCATGGCCAATAAGGCAATTCGCCGCCGGGTGCAATTGGGCCTCATTTCGTCGCATTGCGGGCTCTCGCTGCCAGTTCAGGCTGGCATGTCTTCCACAATAGCCATGGGCACCTGATGAGCTGTGCGGCATCATCTGCTGTGCATTCAACGTGGGTCGCTTGGAGAACAGTGAATGGAAACAAGCCGCCGGGAATTGATGGTCGCGGGTACCCTGTTGGGGGCTTTGGGAGTGACTGCGGCAAAGGGGGCGCCTGCCGCGCCGCCCGATGGCATGATGGAAGTCCTGCATGTCTATCCGGATGCAGAAGGCGTCTCTCATGCCAGGCGTGTGCGCGTCTTCGGGAACAAGGCGATTCCGGTGCAGTCGGTATCTGCGGGCAGTATCGGAGTGGGCGTCTCCCATTGGGGGAGCGCGCCCAACAAGCGCTTCAGCATCAACACGGCTGGCGAACTCGATGTCGAACTGGGGGACGGCACGCGCCACCGCGTGGGCAAGGGCGATCTGGTGTTCATTGAAGACATTGTGGGAACAGGCCATCGAAGCCATTTTTTGACGCCGGTCGCCAATCTGTTTCTGATTGTGCCCGACGATTTCGACCTGCTCCAGTGGGCTGCCGCAGAAGAAACGTAGTTCCTTTTTGCCGATTGCCATTGCGCGATATTCGTTTCACCCCACTTGCGAATTCGGGGCTTGACGAAAGCGGCCCGACCGCGGCTTGAGCGGCTGCCATCAAATCGGAGCAAGACATGACGCAAGGCACCACGATCGAACTTCTTCAACGCTATTATGCCGCCTTCGATGCTGGCGATGCCGAGGGCATGCTGGCCTGTCTTTCGGACAATGTGGAGCATCACATAAACCAGAATGGCAGGCAGGAAGGCAAAGACGCCTTTCGCGCTTTCCTTGCGCATATGGATCGCTGCTATCGGGAGCGTCTGGAGGACGTCGTCATCATGGCAAACGGCGACGGTTCGCGCGCCGCAGCGGAATTCGTCGTGCATGGCGAATATCTTGCGACCGACGAAGGCTTGCCGGAAGCAAATGGACAGACCTATGTTCTGCCCGCTGGCACGTTCTTCGAAGTATCGGACGAAAAGATCGATCGCGTGACGGTCTATTACAATCTTCAGGACTGGACGGCTCAGGTTTCCCAATGACGGTCAATGTGCGAACATTGTCGGGTGCCGACATCGCTGGCCATCTGAAGGATCTTGCCGCGCTGAGGCTCACGGTCTTTTCGGCCTATCCTTATCTCTATGACGGCGATGAGGAATACGAAGCGGAATACATCCGCGAATTCGCAGCCGCGCCCGATGCCGTGCTGGTGGCCGCTTTCGATGGGGAGCGCATCGTAGGCGCCGCTACTGCGTCACCGATGTGGGTGCAAAAGGAAGAATTCCGGGCACCTTTCGAAAAACGCGGAATCGATACGTCCAAGCTCTTCTATTTCGGCGAAAGCGTTCTCTTGCCGGAATATCGGGGGCAGGGGGTTGGTCACGCCTTCTTCGATCACCGGGAGGCCGCTGCGCGCAATGCGGGTGCCAATGCCGCGACCTTCGCCGCTGTCATCCGCCCGGACGATCATCCCGCCAAGCCTGCTGGATACAGCCCCCTGGATACGTTCTGGCGCAAGCGCGGCTACGAGCCGGTTGATGGACTGGAGACGCAGCTTGCCTGGAAGGAACGTGGGGAGGACGAAGAAAGCCTCAAGGCCATGCAATACTGGATGCGCCGGCTGTAATTTCTCAACTGGCGGCTGAAGCTTGGCCGTACTTTGCGTGTCTTATGCCGCTGCCAATGTTGCTTCCAAGGCAGCGAGCCTGCGGGCAGGCCTTGGATCGTCCTGTTTCTGAGCTTGTGCCTTCTTGTACGCCGCGATTGCTCTTCTGGGCATGTTCTGCTTCTCAAACGCCAGCCCCAAATTCCAGTGCAATCCGAATGGTCGGAACCCCAGCTTTGCAGCCTGTGTGAGTGCCTTGATCGCGCCAGGGTTTCTGTCTGTCATTCTTAGGAGGGTGCCCAGAAAGAACCATGCCATGGGATGTTTCCGATCTCTTGAAAGGCACATACGCAAGCACCGTTCGGCCAGTTTTAGCTTCTTCATGCGGAAGAGGGCTACGCCGAGAAGAAATGTCGCATGCGTGTCTATCCCGCGGTCTGCCTGACGTAACATATCTTCGGAGCGGCGGCGGGCCTCCTCCAACTCGCCTTTCTGGAGCAGGGCCCAGATTTCCTTATGAGCTGCCGTGGGCGGAGGAATCGGAATCTCCACTTGCCGCAGTTGCCCTTTGTTTTCGGCGTCGCAGAACTTTGCCACGAAGTCATAGGGTGGGGGCGTCATCAACTCATCAAGGTGGTCGATGCAGAAGTCTTGGAAATACCCGGTAAATAGATCCCGGATCGTCTTGTGCATGCCCATTTCGTAGACTGCGGCAGTCTTCAAGGTGCGGTTGTGCAGAAAGTATCGCTCCAGTCCGATCACCATGAACTCTTCTTGTACCATGCGCAGCTGATCCGCGTGCGCAAGTTCTTCGAACAGGTCTATGTCGATCTTGGCTAGCGAAAGATCGTGTTTGCATTTCTTGTAGAGCGGCTGGCCTGGAGTGTGGGCGACGACTTCATGCAGGTCGTCATGAACGTAAAAACGGATATGGTCGGAAAGATCGAAGAAATCCTCATTGCGGATCGACAACGAAAATCGTTGCCTATGCAGAGAAAAGCGCTCGATGATTTCCTGCTTGCGCGTGCGGTAGAAAGCCTCTTCTTCCGGTGAGAACTCTTTGACCGATGGCTTGAGTTCGAGCATGTCGCGTACGCCCTTTTCGTAGAAAACGGGTACGTTCAAATGAGAGCGCTTGAGGATGTACAGCACTTCAAGCGGCGCTACGGCGACCTCGAACCCCATTACGGTTGCCTTGTCACGGCAAAGTGCTGGAAGCATCCGATTGGATTCGGTGTCTTCTACATCGATTTCGACTTTGGCCACGGGTTGGCCAGGTTGTAGCTGGAAGAGATAGACGTGGCCGTGGGCCAAGGTTTCCTTCTTGATGACCGCTGCGTGCTTCTTGCGAAAGCGATTTACGTCCTCCTCGGTCCCGACAAGGTCGATATCCTTCACCCTATCAAAAGGTCGGTGTCCATTTAGGGCCAAGGCATATGAGCCGATCAAGATCATCCCTATCCGTTCCCTCCATTTCGGGCATGCGGCGTCGGGTCTCACCTCAGTGAGTAAGAGGATTTCAGGCGCCCAACTCGCAAATCCTATGTAGTATTACTTAGCCGAATTGCCGGAAACGTGAAGGGCAGAGCGTGGAAAGTTCACCGATTTTGCCCTCCGCGCAGCCCACGGTCTGCTTGGTGGCGGACGGCCCATGTCGGACAGACTGCGCCGCAAAATTGTGCTTGCCGTAGCGTCAATTGACACTTCTGCGTCCGATCTTCAGAGGGGCGGCGAAAAGTTGTGCGCTGCAGCGGCGCGAAGGAGAACATAAATGTCGCAACCGGGTTTTCGCAGCGCCGTATCGCTTCTTGCTGCCTATACCGCACTGCAATTCTCAGCTTCGGCACATGCACAGGCACAGGACGGGGGTGAAGCAAAGCCGGAAATTGTTGTTTCAGCCAAGAACCCCGGTGCGCAAGTGCTGGACCATGCTGGCAGCATGGTTTCGATCGACACTGAAGAGCTGGACTTGCGCCAGGTGCAGGACCTTTCCACACTGAGCTATTCTAGCGCGAATGTTTCGCTCGACCCGATCGGTACCTTCAAAGGGGTCGCCAATTTTTCCATTCGCGGGCTGGGCATCAACAGCTCCATTCCTTCGATCGATCCAGCAGTCGGCCTATTCGTCGACGGCGTCTATATGGGCATCAATGCCGGCACGGTATTCGACATGCTCGATCTCGAAAGTGTCGATCTGCTACGCGGACCGCAGGGCGTGGCTTTCGGCCGGAACACCACGGGCGGTGCCGTGCTGGTCAAGACGGCCGATCCAAGTTGGCACTGGGAAGGCAGCGCAAGATTGGCTTTCGAAGGGCCGGTCGATGGCGGCAGAGGCGCTGGCATGCTGACCGCGCGCAATGTGGTTTCCGGTCCCATATCCGACCGTGTAGCCATCCGGCTCGCCGCTTTGCACAGCAATGATGGCGGCTATTTCAAGAACGATTTTGACGGGAGCGATTTTGGCGAGGAGGAAACCACTGTTCTGCGCGGAGGCATCACTTTGCTGGCTTCGGAGCGCCTCTCGCTAACGTTCAAGGGTGAGTGGACCAGGAGTGTGGGTGACGGGGCCGTGACGCACAATAACGGCCAGAATGCCCGCGACGGTTTCAACCTCTCAGTCAATCAGCCTGGCTTCTATCGTAGCGAAGGCACATTCGCCGTTCTCCGCGCCGATTACGAGCTCGACCAGGGCAGCCTGACCAATATCTTCGGTTGGCGCGAATACGATCTGTCGACGCGCAACGATATCGATTCCTCCCCTGACAAGATTTTCGAATCCGATACCGGAACGCAGCAGGAGCAATGGTCCAACGAGCTGTACTACGCGGCAGATTACGGCGCGTTTGCAGTCACGGCGGGCGGATATGTGTTCCATCAGGATGTCGGCTATGACGAGACGCGCGATCTGACCGGGCTAGGCGTTCCTTCAATCTATTATGGCGGTGGCCGCCAGGAGCATGACGTCTATGGGCTCTATGCCCAGCTCGATTTCAAGATTGCCGAAGCGCTCACGCTCACTGGCGGCATGCGATGGTCGCGCGAGGAGAAGTCCGCCGCAATCACGTATGTCCGTCCCCGCGCTGCCTGCTCTTCCATCGCAGGCACTTGCCCAACTTCCGGACAGGAGATTTCGGGCGAGAACAACGGCTTTACCGACAGCGAGAGCTGGGACAGCCTCTCGCCGCGCATTGCGCTGTCCTACAGGCCGTCCGCGCTCAGCAATTTTTACGCGAGCTGGACGCGCGGTTATCGTTCCGGAGGATACAATCTTCGCATCACGCAGCCGGCGGCTTTCGAAGAGGTGGTTGCGACGCTCGGCTCTACTGCCTTCGACGAGGAGCGTGTCGACACTTACGAGATCGGTGCCAAATGGCGTTCGCCAGACAATCTGGTGGAAATGAACGGCGCACTATTCTGGACGGAAGTGGACGGGCTGCAACGCGAAGTGAATGTGCCAAGCCTGACCTCGGGCCTCGCTCAATCGGTTTACAATACCGCCGACGCAGGCATCCGCGGCGGCGAACTGGAAGCGGCAGTCATGCCGGCGCAGGGCCTCACGCTTGCAGCAAATGTCGGCCATATCGACGCCGAATATCGTGAAATCTTCTTCGACCTCAATTCGGATGGCGTGATCGACGCGGCCGATCTCGATCTTGAATTGCCCCGTGCGCCGGAATGGACGTGGGGCGGCAGCGCAAACTATGAAACTCCGTTGCAGGGTGTTGGGACGCTAGTGGCGAGCGCCTTCTTCCAGCATCGCAGCGCCTATGCCTACACAGACAATAATTGGGGCTTCAACTCGGACTCGGACCGGCTCGATGCTCGGCTGGCGCTGGAACTGGCGGAACCAGCCATCACAGTGGCGGTATACGGCCGCAACCTGCTGGACCAAGTGCAGTTCGGCGGTGACACGCAACTGCCCTTTGCTGGCGGCGCCTTTTCCAACGGCATGAACGCGCCGTTCGATCCCAGTCCTGCAGCAGGTACGTTCTCCCCGGTCTTCAAGGGGCGGGTTCTGGGCGTCGAACTGGCCGCAGATTTCTAATGGATCGTGGGCGGAGCCTCAGCTGCGTCCTTGGGGCCGCGCTGGCGGTCTATCAGGCGGCCCAGCGTGGCGCGCTGCACCAGTACGCTGAACAGCACCGCGGCAAAGGTCGCGGCCAGCAACAGGTCGCGCGTGGGACCTGCCGGAAGCGATAGCGCCAGAGCTATCGAGATGCCGCCGCGCAACCCGCCCCACCAAAGAACGCTCAAGGCGCCTTCGGCCTTCGGATTGGCGGCAGGCACCACGCGGGTCGAAAGGGCCACCGCCGCTGCGCGGGCGAAAAGCGTGATCGGGATTGCCAGCAGGCCAAGAAAGACATGCGGTATGCCGGGGACCAGGGCGATCATTTCAAGGCCAATCAGCAGGAACAGGACCGAATTCAGCAGCTCGTCCACCAGTTCCCAGAACTTGATCACGTAATCGCGCGTCGTGTCGCTCATTGCATAGGTGACGCCGTGATTGCCGATCAGCAGGCCTGCGACGGCCATCGCGAGGGGGCCGGAAACGTGGAGATAGTGGCACAGCGCATAACCGCCCATCACCACGGCCAGGCTGATGAGCACTTCCAGCGCATATTCGTCCATGGAGCGCATCGCGCGGTAACCCAGCCAGCCGACTGCAAAGCCGATGAGGATCCCGCCGCCTGCCTCCAGCGCGAAGAGCTGTGCGCCTTCCGAAAGCGAGAAGTCCTGCCCGGTCAGCGCGGCGCCGAGCAGGATGGTGAAGACCACGATACCGACACCGTCATTGAACAGGCTTTCGCCCGCCACGGTTGCCTGGAGCGAGTCCGGAACATTCTCTTCCTTGAGAACGCCCAGAACCGATACCGGGTCGGTGGGGCTGATCAGTGCGCCAAATACGAAATACCAGATTGGCGCGATCGGCAAGCCAAGCAGCAGCCCGGTACCCCAGGTGATTGCGCCCACAATCAGGGTTGAGATGATTACGCCGACCGTTGAGAGCAGCAAGACCGGCAGCCAGTCCGCCCGAAGCCGATCCAGATCGACATGCAGTGCGCCGGCAAACAGCAGGAAGCTCAGCATGCCCTGCAGCAGCGTGTCCGTGAAATTCATCTCCTGGAGGGTGTCCGCTACCCAATCGTCCAGCGTGATGCCCGGAACAAGATAGTTCACCAGAAGCAGACCGATCGCGGCGACCGCGCCCATGACGGTCAGCCCGATGACATGCGGCAGCCGGACGAAATGATGATTGAACCAGCCCAACAATGCTGATGTGACCACCAGCAGCGCTGCAAGCTGGAAAGGGGACAGGCCTTGCGATGCCGAATGCATGGCCGTTCCCAGCGGTTTAGGCTGTAATCCGGTTTTCTTCGACTTCCTTGCGCAGTCTCATCAGTTCCTGGAAGGTTTCGCGATTGCGGCGCATCGGACCATTCATGAAATACTGGTAGAATGGCATGTTTTCCGGATCGAGGCCGAGTTCCTCGGCATATTTGGCAATAATGTCGCCACTTTCGATCATGTATTTCCCGGGCTCGTATTGCAGAGTGGGGAAGCTCGCCTTCTCGAAATGTTCGGTGACTTCCGCACGGATCGCCGCTTCATTCTCGTCGCCCTCGTAGAAATTCCGGAACTCGAAACGATCCCAAATTCCCGCTTCCACCAGGAATGCGGCAAGCCGCATGCACCACGGGCAAGACGTCTTCATGTAGAGAACGGGCTTGAAATCTGACATTGGTGACTCCTGTTGGATGGGGTCAGGCAAGGATGGACCACGCAGGAAGCTTCATCAAGCCTCGGCCCGCGTGTTCTCAAGTTAGCCGCGCTATTTGGTTTCGATGCCGAGCGCCCGCATCATGATGTCGTAAATCCGGTTCTGTTCGATCACGCCGTGTACTCCATCGGCGCCTTGGCCTGCGGCATAGAGTGCCACATCCTCACCGCCATGCGTTTCGCTGGAGAGCGGTACAAGAGATTGTTGATGCGCCTTGAGGCCCTGTGTAGGTGCCGCACGCGGCATGCTTTCGACCGCGCCCGGGCCGTTCATATAGCCTAGGGTGGTGTAGGGGCGGCCATCTTCGGCCAGCAGCGGCTCGCCGGTTGGTTCGCCGTGCTCATCGTTACCCATGGCGAGGCCCAGAATGGGATTTCCGCGAGTGGGATAACCGGCCATCGTGAAGACATGGCTGTGATCGGCGGTGACCAGGATGAGCGTTTCGGACAGATCGACCTTGCTTAGGGCGGTCTCTAAGGCGCGTGCGAATTCCTGCGTCTCGCTCAATGCATAGGCAGCCTGGCCGGCATGATGGCCGTGATCGATCCTGCCGCCTTCCACCATCAGATAGTAGCCTTCCGGATCGGCCGAAAGCTTGTCGATCGCTGCGGCGGTCATTTCGCTCAGCGTCGGTTCGCTCGTATCGGCCTTCCGGTCGAGCATGTATGTCATGTGACTGGGCGAAAACAGGCCCAGAAGCGGCCTGCCCCTGCCTTTGGCGGCCAACAAGCCGTCACGTGTCGTGACGTATATTCCGCCTTTCTCCGCGGCCCAGGCGGCAGGGAGATCTGCGCCTGCTTGCAGGCGGCTACCGCCATTTTCCGATCCCAGAAAATGGCGTGTGCCTCCACCCAGCGCCACGGTGAAGGGGAACGCAGTCAGTTGCGCAGCGATGTCTGTGCAGCCCTTTTCCCGCTGCGCCTCAGGGATTGCGTCGTCGCTTTCCCAGTCTCGCTCGGGCGAATGGGCATAGACCGCTGCCGGTGTCGCGTGGGTGAGCCTGGCGGTCGAGACGATCCCGATGGCGGTGCCGCGGGCAGCAAGCGTTTCGGCGGCAAGCGGCAGACGGGCAGCCAGGCCTTCGGTGCAATTGCCGCGATGCGCCGTATGCCCGACGCCGATCACCCCTGCGCGCGTCTTGACGCCGGAGTTCATGGCAGTGGCTGTGCCTGCGCTGTCGGGAACTTGCTGGTTGGTGTTGTAGGTCTTCACCAATGCGACATTGGGGAAGCGTTCGAAGGAAAGCTGGTTTTCTTCACCGGGAGTTCCGTTGGCCTGACCGACATAGATACGTGCGGCAGTCACGGTCGAAATCCCCATTCCGTCACCAATGAACAGAATGACGTTCTTCGCCTTGGGGGCATCGGCCGGCGGCGGCGTGGATGCCAGCGGCGCCGGCTGATCGCCACTGCAGGCCGAAAGCGTCAGCGACAGGGCGGCGAAAGCAAAGCTAGGGTGGAAAAGGCGCTTCATTTAGGAACCTCGAAGTTTCGGGGGCGCATCGTGCCGAACCTTGTCCGAATTCAGCCATGCGTCCCTGCAGATTGTGCAGCTATCCCACTGATTTGCGCAACCCAGGTTTCAAGGATGTGACCACGCATCTGGCCGATCGGTGCATAGCTACGCCAAATTATTGCGGTGCGCGGCCAATCGCGGCGCAGAGCCGCCCGTACGCACGATTTTCGGCGTTAGGACCCTTTCAATAATGTTGGTTTAGACGCGATTCAGGAAGGGTCGCGGTTTGTGCCGAGACGCGCAAAAAACAAGGCTAAGCAAGAAATGGCTGTAAGAGGGCTTTTCAAGGGTTTCGCTGCGGACAAGGCGGCACCGCAGGAAAGCGCGCGTGGCGATGCCCATGTCATCACGCCGGCGGATAGCGCCCGCCGTCTTGATATTCTCGACGATTTCGAGAGTACGGATTTCGGCTGGCTGTGGGCCAGCGACGCCGATGGGCGCCTGATCTATATTTCCAAAAGAGCGGCGGAAAAGCTAAAAATGCCGCTTGAAGAGATACTTGCGCAGCCTCTTGCAGAAATCTTCGAAGTCGATCCCGATAACCCCTTCGAAAAATCGGACCGTCCCTTCAAGTTCCAGCTGAGTGCCCGCAGCAAGTTCGTCGAGCTTGTCGTCAGGGTTGCACTCGGCAAATCGAAGAATGACGGCAAGCGTACCTGGTGGTCCATTTCCGGCCAGCCGAAATTCGACGAGAACGGCACCTTCAAGGGCTATCGCGGAAGCGCGAACGATGTGACCGTGGAGTATGAGCGCAAGCTGCAGGATTCGCAGCTGGCCGAATATGATGCGCTGACCGGGCTCGCCAACCGCTACCGGATGAACAAGCGCCTGGAAGGGCTGCTGGCCTCTTACAAGGCTGCGAAGCGCAGCTGCGCGCTGATGATGCTGGACCTCGACCGGTTCAAGCATGTCAACGACACGATGGGGCACCAGGCCGGTGACGACCTGCTGAAGCAAGTGGCGGACAGGCTCTGCAGGATCATCGGTGACAGGGGCGAAGTCGGGCGCCTGGGCGGTGACGAGTTCCAGGTGATCCTGCCCGATATCGACGATCGAGGTTCCCTGGGGGAAATCGCGGACAAGGTCATCCAGATCGTTTCCCAGCCATATCCCATTGGCGACAATCGGGCGATTATCGGCACTTCGGTGGGTATTGCGATCGCGCCCTATGACGGGCTCGAAAAGGACGAACTCGTACACAGTTCCGACCTGGCCCTTTACGCGGCAAAGAATAGCGGGCGCGGGCAGTTCAGGTTCTATTCCGCGGACCTCAAGGACGAGTCCGAAGAACGCCGGCTGCTGATGGACGACCTGAAGGAGGCGCTGGAAAGCGACCAGCTGGAGCTGCATTATCAGCCGGTCGTGCGCACCACGGACAATATGGTGGTCAGCTTCGAAGGCCTGATGCGGTGGGAGCATCCCGAACGGGGCTTCGTCAGCCCGGCATTGTTCATCCCGGCTGCCGAGGAATCGAACCTCATCATCCAGCTGGGCGACTGGGCCCTGCGACGTGCCTGCCGCGATGCCGCCAATTGGCCCCAATCGGTGAGGGTCGCGGTCAATGTCTCCGCGCTGCAATTCGCAAATCCGGGCTTCCCGGAAACTGTCACCGAAGCGCTAACGGCATCCGGCCTCGACCCGTCCCGGCTCGAGCTGGAACTGACCGAGAGCGTTTTCATGGGCGACAGCGAAGCGGTGGACGAGATATTCAAGACCTTGCGGGGGCTTGGCGTGCGGCTGGCGCTGGACGATTTCGGTACCGGCTATTCCTCGCTCAGCTATCTGCGCTCAGCCCCGTTCGACAAGATCAAGGTGGACAAGAGCTTCGTCGATTCCTGCACGCTGAAGGACCAGAACAGCGCCAAGATCATCGCTGCGATTATCGGTCTTTCCAATGCGCTCGGCATTGAAACGACGGTCGAAGGGGTCGAGGCATTCGACCAGCTCGAAGTCGTTCGTTCAATGGGCGCGCGCTACATCCAGGGCTGGATCTATTCGAAGGCCCTCAGGCAGGAAGAAATTCTCGAGCGGATGAGCAGCGGCGAGTTCAAGATAGAGCCGGACGGCCCCGATCTCTACCGCTCCGACAGGCGGACCGTGTTCCGCCGCATCGGCATCATTCACGAGGATCACCGCTATAACGGGGTCATGCGCGACCTTTCGAAGACCGGTGCGCAAATCGAGGGGCTGCTGGGCGTCCCGGTGAATACTTCCCTGGTGCTGGATATGGGCGGAGGGCAGCTGGCCGTCTGCAAGGTGACGCGCGTGAAGGATGCGGAAATCGGCGTGGAGTTCGAAACCCCGTTGGTCAGTGACGGTTCGGGCGGGCTGTGTACGCGCCACCGCGTTTCGCCCTATGCGTTGGCCGCTGCCGGCATGCCGCTGGAATCGCTGCCGGCCGGCAATTATCCGATGCAGGCGCTGTCGAACGGCCCGCGCAGCAAACCCCAATTCATGGAAACCACCGTGGCTGCCGCCGGCGGGCGTTACTGAGCGCTCAGTCGCTTTCGCCGTAATAGTTTTCGCCGATGCGGATTTCGGGCCTCCCCTGGGAAGTCCGGTGCGCATTGGTGTCCCTCAGCGAATAGACGCAGCCGCAATATTCCTGCTGATAGAAGCGTTCACGCTTGCTGATCTCGATCATGCGCTGCGCGCCGCCGCCCTTGCGCCAGTTGAAGGTCCAGTATTTGACCCCGTCATAATGCTCGGCCGCGCGTTCGCCGCAATCGTTGATTTGCTGCATGTTCTTCCAGCGCGAAATGCCGAGCGATGACGTGATGATCGGAAAGCCGTTTTCATGCGCATAGAGCGCCGTGCGTTCGAAACGCATGTCGAAGCACATGGTGCAGCGCGCTCCGCGCTCCGGTTCCCACTCCATGCCCCGGGCCCGCTTGAACCATTCGCTGGTGTCGTAATCCGCATCCACGAAGGGAACCCCATGCTCTTCGGCAAAGCGGATATTCTCGTCCTTGCGCAGGAGGTATTCCTCCTTCGGGTGAATGTTCGGATTGTAGAAGAAGATCGTGTAATCGATCCCGCTTGCGGTCATCGCTTCCATCACTTCGCCGGAGCAGGGCGCGCAGCAGGAATGCAGCAGCACGCGCTTCTCGCCGTCGGGCGGTGTCAGAATGGGGCGTTCAAGTTCGGTCATGATTGTCTCGCTTGCTCGTCGCCAGATAGTCGCACTGGGCCTGCCTCGCAAGCAAAGCGCCTGGCAGAAGAGAGGGAAGTGGTGCCCAGGGGCGGAATCGAACCACCGACACTGCGATTTTCAGTCGCATGCTCTACCAACTGAGCTACCTGGGCTTCGCCACGGCAACGGCCCGAAAACGGACCTGCGAGCGGTTGGAATGGGCGCCTATGGCGAAGCGGGCGCGCATTGGCAAGGGTGAATCAATCCTCTTTGGCCACATCGTCCGGCGAGGCGGGCGGGCCGGGCAGGGCATAGTCGTCATTGAACCAGTTGGCGAGGTCGCGGTCGCGGCAGCGCGGGGAGCAGAACGGCGCAAATTCCTCGCTTCTCGGCTTCTTGCAGATCGGGCAGGGCTTCGGTCTCTGGGTGCTCATATTGGCACGGCCTGCGCGAAGCCGGCTTCGAGTGCAAGGGTTGGATCGATTTCCACGCGTATTTCCCGGCCGGTCCGGCGGGCCAGTTCGGCCAGCCAATCCTCGCTCAGCTTGGATTTCAGTGCGGGGTGGAATGTGAGCAGCAAGGCACCGGGATCGCTCACCTTTTCGGCGGTGCGCAGCAGCAGGCGGGCAGCGGCGCCCGTACGGCCGTGAGTATAGCGTTGGAGGATCGAGGGGCGTTCAAGCCGGGCGACGAGCTGGACGAAACCGAAGCCGTTCATCGCGGTGCGCTCATGCGGCCAGCCTTCCAGCGAGCTTTGGAGTTCATTGTCGACCGCGCGGCGATCCGCCTTGTCGGAAAGGGTAGGAAAGTCGATCCCGACCGATCCGCCTATGTCGAGGCGATGCAGCGTCTTCGCGATGGCTGGCACGGCGGCAAGCGCCAGCTGTGCAGGCGGCAAGGTTCCGTCAATATCGATCAGTGTCATGGCAGGCGTGGGTGAGAGAAGCAGCGAGCCGCCGTCGAAGGCGATTTCGCCGGAGAATGCATCACCTGCCAATTCGTCCCACTCGCCATCGGGGAAGCGGTTCACACGCTTCACCGCTTTGCCTTCCGCTTCAAGCGCCTCTGCAAGCGTCGGGGCAGGGCGCGGCGCCTCTTTGCTGGGGCGGGCCTGAGCGAGCTTCAGGCGGCCCAATTCGCCGATAGCAGAGCGCGTCACCTGAAGGCGAAGCGTCGCGCCTTCGCTGGCGTCGCGGGGAAGGGCGCTGACGAGTGCTTCCTCTCCATTGGCAAAACGCGCTGTTCCCCTGGAGCTGCCGGCTTTGCGGGAGATAAGGCGGGCATCTTCGACTTGCCCTGTGGCAAGCTTGCCGGGCCAGGAGATGCGAGCGGCGGCGATCTCTCCATCTTTGATCAGAACGGCGCGGCTTTCCCCGATCCCGTCCTCGACATACCAGGTGTTGTCGCTTGCCTCAGCCAATCGCGAAGCCCGCCGATTTGAGCAGCGCCCGCGTTTCGAACAGCGGGAGGCCGACAACGCCGGAATGGCTGCCGGAAATCCAGGCGATCAGCCCTTCGGCTGCCCCCTGTATGGCGTAACCGCCAGCCTTGCCGTGCCATTCGCCGCTGGCGAGATAGGCGCGGATCTCTTCGGCGGAGAGGCGCTTGAAGCGCACGGAGGTTACGCAGAGACGCTCCGACAGAGCGCCGCCGGGTGCCCTAAGCGCGACTGCCGAATGCACGCGGTGGCGGCGGCCGGACAGCAGCTCCAGACAGGTCCGCGCAGTCTCTTCATCTTCCGCCTTGGGTAATATCCGGCGCCCGCAGGCGACCACTGTGTCGCCGGCAAGGACATAGGCATCGGGATCGGCTGCGGCCTCTGCCTTCTCGCGGGCCATGCGCGCGGCATAGTCAGGCGGCAGTTCCCCCTTGAGCGGAGTCTCGTCGATATCGGCTGCGGCAATGGTATCGGGCTCTATCCCCAGCCTCGCGATCAGGTCGCGGCGCCTCGGGCTGGCCGAGGCGAGGGTGAGCCGGCGCGCGTTCAAGCGCCTGCCTTATTGCGGGCCGGGACCGCCCCGGCCGGGCATGAAGCGGTAGGTGATGCGTCCCTTGGTGAGATCGTAAGGCGTCAGTTCGACAAGCACTTCGTCGCCCACAAGAACGCGGATGCGGTTCTTGCGCATTTTCCCGGCCGTATGGCCCAGGATTTCATGGCCGTTTTCAAGCTCCACCCGGAACATCGCGTTAGGCAGCAATTCCACCACCCTGCCGCGCATTTCGAGGAGTTCTTCTTTCGCCATATATGCTCAAAACCTGTTCGAGTTGTTCAACATGGCGCGCCGCATAGCGGCGGGAGGGAAAAAAGGGAAGGCTTTGCTGCGAATCGCGGTTGTGTGAGGTTAATCTGCTCGCGACGTTTTGTTACACTATCTTACTTGAGAAGGGTGCTACCCGCCTTTTAGTCCAAAGGCATGAAACACCCCATGAAACCCCCATTGCTCCGCACTTTGTCCTGTCTTTCTCTTGCCGCGGCGACCGCCGCCGCAAACCCCGCATTGGCACAGGATGTATCCGATCCGGTCTATGCAGACGATACTGCAGGCACGGAATCGAATGAGATCCTGGTCATCGCAGAAAGGCTGCGCGGGCAGGTCGATAGCGACCAGCCGCCGGTCCTGGTGCTCGATGAGGCGGAGATCGCCGCCTATGGCGCCAGCTCGATCGCCGATCTGGTGCAACAGCTCGCGCCCCAGACCGGATCGGGCCGGGCCCGCGGCGGCGGACGGCCGGTTTTCCTGGTCAACGGCATGCGCGTTTCCAGCTTCCGCGAAATGCGCTCCTACCCGCCGGAATCCATTCGCCGGGTCGAGGTGCTGCCGGAAGAGACGGCGCTGAAATACGGCTTCTCCGCCGATCAGCGCGTGGTCAACTTCATCCTCAAGGACAATTTCTCCAGCAGCGAAGTCGAACTGGAATACGATCAGCCCTGGGAAGGCGGATATTCCGACAAGGAAGCCGAACTGACCTATCTCAGGATCGATGGGGCAAGCCGCCTCAATCTCAACCTGGAATGGAACGATTCCAGCATGCTGACAGAAGCAGAGCGCGGCGTAGAGCAATCGGCAGACAGCATTCCCGGCCTGGCGACGGATCCCGATCCGGCGGCATATCGCAGCCTTGTGGCAGATTCCACCGATCTGGAATTCACCGGCAATTGGAGCACGCAGCTGGGCGAGGGCGGCAGCACTTTGAGCCTGAGCGGCACGGTAGAGCGCGGCGACACACGTTCGCTTTCCGGTCTGAATATGGTGGAGCTGACCAATCCCGGCGGGGATAGTCTGTTGCGCAGCTTCGGCGCCGACGATCCGCTGGAGCGCCGCAGCCGGACGACGACCTATTCGCTGGGCAGTGCGGTCAATGCGCCGCTGGGCGACTGGCAGCTTACTGCCACGCTGGATGCCAGCCGGTCGGACTCCAAGAGCGAGATCGATCGCAGGGCCGATACTTCGGATCTGGTTGCCGCCGCGGCAGCAGGCGACCTGGCGATCGACGCCGATTTGCCGGCAGTGCCTTCTGCCGGGTTCGACATTGCCAATTCCACCAGCGACAGCGCCTCCACCCTGGTCACATTGATTGGTGCGCCCGCTTATCTGCCGGCAGGTGCGCTGACGGTTACCGCCGATGCGGGCTATGGCTGGGAGCGGATCGAAACCGATGACACGCGCAATCCCGGGGTGGAAACCAGCCTGACGCGCGGTGACCTTTCCGCAGGCGTCAATCTGGGCGTGCCCATCGCCAGCCGGCGCGACGATGCCTGGGCATGGCTGGGCGATTTCAGCCTCAATTTCAGTGCAGGCGTGGACCATCTTTCGGACTTCGGTACGCTTACGGACTGGACGGCCGGCGCGGTTTGGGGCGTGACGGAGAAGCTCAGCCTGCAGGGCAGCTATATCGAGCGTGACGCGGCGCCCACACTGGCACAGCTCGGCAGCCCGGAAGTGGTCAGGCTGAACGTGCCGGTTTATGACCTTGCGACCGGCGAAAGCGTGCTGGTGACAACGACCAGCGGCGGCAATCCCTTCCTTCCGGCGCAGAAGCAGCGCGACATCCGCCTGGCGCTGATGTGGGATCTGCCGATTCTGGAGCGCTCCAACATCATGGTGGAGTATTTCAAGAACCGCTCCGAGGATGTGTCGCTTTCCTTCCCGCTGCTGACCCCGGCGATCGAAGCGGCCTTCCCGGACAGGGTGACGCGCGATGCCGGCGGCCAGCTGGTGGCCATCGATCAGCGGCCGATTGCGATTGCGCGTCAGGATTCCTCGCGCCTGAAATTCGGGCTCAATCTCTCCGGTACGCTAGGCAGTGCGTCGGCGCAGGAAGGCAGGAGCGGCGAGCGTTCGTCTCAGCCGCGAACCCCGCGCTTCGGCCGCGGCGGCAACGGCACCGGGCGCTGGTTCTCCAACCTCAGCTACACGCTGGAGCTCGACAATACTGCCCTGATCGCCCCCGGCGTGCCGGAGCTGGACCTGCTGGATGGCGATGCCCTGACCAGCAGCGGCACGTCGCGCCATTCGGCAGAGCTGGAAGCCGGCCTGTTCAAGGGCGGCAAGGGCCTCAGGCTCTCGGCCGCCTATACCGGCCCCAGCCGCGTCGAAGGCAGCGGCCTGCCCGGCAGCAGCGATCTGAACTTCGGCGGTTACGCGGCCTTCGATCTGCGTGTGTTCGTCGATCTGGGAAGGCAGCAATCGCTGGTTGAGAAGGCGCCATTCCTCGATGGAATGCGCATCTCCTTCCGGGTGGACAATGTGTTCGATGCGCGCAGCACGGTAACCGATCAGAACGGCGATGTTCCGCTGAGCTATCAGCCTTATCTGGTCGATCCGACCGGGCGCTATATCGGCATAGAGCTGCGCAAGCTGTTCTGACGCGAAGAAGCCATCCTGCGGGGTGACGCGGGGCCATGCTGCGCCTATCTGTCCAGCATGGCCCGCACACCAGCAGGATCTCCGCCGCATCCCAAAGGCGCCGAACGCTTCCATGAGGAGCGCGCGACCTATGTGGTGAAGTCGGCCCAGCCCGATCTGGAGGCCGGGGTGAAGGCAATCCGCCATACGGTGAAGACGCTTAAGCCGCATCCGGGCGTTTACCGGATGTGCGATGCGCGCGGCGACGTGCTGTACGTCGGCAAGGCGCGGGCGCTGAAAAATCGCGTCGCCAATTACACGCAGGTGGAACGGCTGCCGCTGCGCCTGCAGCGCATGGTGGCGCAGACGCGCAGTATGGAGATCGTCACCACCAACTCCGAAGCCGAGGCGCTGCTGCTGGAAGCGCAGCTGATCAAGCGTTACCGCCCGGCCTTCAACGTGCTGCTGCGCGACGACAAGAGCTTCCCCTTCATCCTGTTGCGTGCCGACAACGACTTCCCGCGGATCATGAAGCATCGCGGCGCGCGCAAGGCCAAGGGAAACTATTACGGGCCCTTCGCCAGTGCCGGCAGCGTGAACACCACGATCAATGCGCTGCAGAAGCTGTTCCTGTTGAGATCCTGCAGCGACAGCTATTTCGAGCGGCGGGACCGGCCCTGCCTGCTTTATCAGATCAAGCGCTGCTCCGCGCCCTGCGTCGGGCGGATCGACAAGGATGGCTATGCCGAGCTGGTGCGCCAGGCGAAGGACTTCCTGGGCGGCAAGTCCACTTCGGTGCAGCAGGAGATCGAGGTGCAGATGCGCGAGGCGTCGGAGGCGCTCGATTTCGAAAGCGCGGCCATGCTGCGCGACCGGCTGCGCGCGGCGACCTTCATTCAGGGCAGCCAGGCGATCAATGCCTCGGGAGTGGGGGATGCGGATATCTTCGCGTTGGCGACGAAAGGCGGGCAGATCGGCATCCAGGCCTTCTTCGTGCGCGGCGGCCAGAACTGGGGCCACCGGGCCTTCTTCCCGACCCATACGGAGGGCGTGGAGGCCGAAGCCGTACTTTCGGGTGTGCTGGCCCAGTTCTATGAGGAAGTGCCCCCTCCACGGCTCGTGCTGGTCGACCGCGAGCTACCGGATGCCGCCCTGCTGAGCGAGGCGCTGGCAGAGATTGGCGGGCACAAGGTTGAGATATCGGTGCCCCAGCGCGGCGACCGGCGGCGGCTGGTGGAACAGGCGCGGCGCAATGCGGCCGAAGCGCTGGACCGGCGGCTGGCGGAAAGCGGCACCAAGGCGAAGATCATGCGCGAACTGGCCGAGTTCCTAGAGCTTTCCGAACCGCCGCAGCGTATCGAGATCTACGATAACAGCCATATCCAGGGCACCAAGGCCGTGGGGGCGATGGTCGTTGCCGGGCCGGAAGGCTTCGTGAAGAACCAGTACCGCAAATTCAACATCAAGAGCGCGCAGACCAATGACGATTTCGGCATGATGCGCGAAGTGATGACGCGGCGCTTCTCCCGTGCGCTGGAAGAGGATCCGGACCGCAAAGGGGGCATGTGGCCCGACCTGGTTTTGATCGACGGGGGGAAGGGCCAGATGTCCTCCGTCCGCGATACGCTGGAGGAATTGGGGATCGAGGACGTGCCCCTGATCGCCATCGCCAAGGGGCCGCATCACGGCCGCGAAGGGCGCGAGGTATTCCATTTCCCGGACGGCCGGGAAAAGACGCTGCCGGTCAATTCCCCGCTGCTGTTCTATCTCCAGACCTTGCGGGACGAGGTTCACCGCTTTGCCATCGGCGCGCACCGGGCCAAGCGCAGCCGGGCGATCAGCGCGTCTCCGCTGGACGAAATTCCCGGCATCGGCCCGGCAAGGAAACGGGCCTTGCTGCTTCATTTCGGAACTGCTGGAAAGGTGCGTGCGGCATCGCTGGACGATCTGCAGCGTGCACCGGGCGTGAGCAAGGCGGTGGCGCAAACGATATATGACTTCTATCATCCCGGCGGATAGGAGAAAAAAATGGGTGGAGAGGATAAGGAGAGCGGCGAGTTTGCCTCGCCGCCATGCTCGCTGCATGAGCTCGATCCGGCGTTTGCCGGAACTGCGCCGCGCGAACCGGATGACCTTGCCGCATGGCGCAAGGCGGAGCGTGAACGCCTGATCGATGCACGGCTGGAAATCCCGCCGCGAGAGCGCCTGGCAATGAGCGAGCGGATCGCTGCACATCTGGAAGCGGCCATCGGCGATCCCGAGGGACTGGTGATCAGCGCCTATTGGCCGTTTCGCGGGGAGCCGGAGCTCAAGCCCCTGCTGGGCAAGCTCGCGAAACGGGGCGCGCGTACCGCGCTGCCGGTGGTGGAGGCCAAGGCCCAGCCGCTCATCTTCCGCCTATGGCAATCCGGCGACCGGATCGAACACGGCATCTGGAAGATCCCCATTCCCGCCGATGGCGCGGAAGTCCTGCCCGATGTGGTGATCGCGCCGGTCGTGGGTTTCGATCCGCAATGCTATCGCCTGGGATATGGCGGCGGGTTTTTCGACCGGACCCTGGCCGCAATGAAGCCCCATAGGGCCCGGCTGTTCGGTGTGGGCTATGCGATGCAGGCGATGCCCACGATCCACCCTCAGCCGCACGATATTGCGATGGACTGCGTGGTGACGGAAAATGGAGTCTTGGCGCCTTAGGGGCCCGCTTTAGCTGGCCTTGACGGGCCGCAGCATGCCTTCCTGGGCCACGCTGGCCACCAGCCGGCCATCGCGGGTGAAAATCTGCCCGCGGTTGAAACCGCGCGCATTGCCCGCCCAGGGGCTTTCCGTGACGTAGAGCAGCCACTGGTCCGCCCGGAAAGGTTCATGGAACCAGATCGCGTGGTCCAGGCTGGCGACGCGGATATCGCCGCGCTGCCAGCTGACGCCGTGGGGCAGGGCGCTGGTGGAAAGCAGCTGGAAGTCGCTGGCATAGGACAGCACGGAGCGGTGCACGCGCGGATCGTCGGGCAGCGGGGCAACCGTGCGGAACCAGCAATGGGCCAGCGGATCGCGCTTTTTCGGATCGTACCAATCGCGCGTTTCGACCTGGCGAATATCTATCGGCAAGGGGCGCTGCAACGCCGCGCGAAGGCTTTCCGTTGCCTTCTCGGCGGAGACATGCCGCAATTGCTGATGGGATATCAGCTCTTCGGGCGGCGGCACGTCGGGCATGACGGCATATTGATGTTCATAGCCTTCCTGCCGGCGCTGAAACGACGCAGTGAGGTTGAGGATCGGCACGCCGTTCTGGCTGGCGATCACCCGGCGGTTGGAAAAGCTGCCGCCGTCGAAATCGCGCCGAACCATATATTCGATCGGGCTGTCTTCGCTTCCGCCGCGCAGGAAATAGGCATGCAGCGAATGGGGCTGGCGGTCGTCGTCGACCGTGCTTTCCGCCGCGCCGAGTGCCTGGGCGATCGCCTGCCCGCCGAAGACGCGGCCGATGCCGCCCTGTTTGCGTCTGCCGATGAATCGGTTGTCCCCCCGAGGTTCCAGATTGAGCAGCAGGACGAGCTCGGCGACGATCTGCTCGGGAGTTGGAGAAACACTTGTGGCCATTGACGGGTCGTAATGCTGCGCAGCAATCCAAAGGTCAACGCAGCACCGCGATTTTCAGGCCATTCGGCGATGCGTTCGCAGTATTGTGTTGCGCGGGAGCAACCTTTTTGCGCCGTCGAGGCTTGACGCAAGCAAAAAAAGGCCCCGCCGAATCGCTCCGGGCGGGGCCTTGAATGTGCCTGACGGCTTGGTCTGATCAGTGCGCCGCCAACGCCGCGAGCAGAAGCAGCGCGACGATATTGGTGATCTTGATCATCGGGTTCACCGCCGGTCCGGCCGTGTCCTTGTAGGGATCGCCGACCGTGTCGCCGGTCACCGCGGCCTTGTGGGCTTCGGAGCCCTTGCCGCCGTGATGGCCGTCTTCGATGTATTTCTTGGCATTGTCCCAGGCGCCGCCGCCGGCGGTCATGGAAATGGCCACGAACAGCCCGCCCACGATGACGCCGAGCAGCAGGGCACCGAGCGCGGCAAAACCGCTGGCGGGGCCTGCAATCCAGGAAATGACGAAATAGACCACGATTGGCGCAAGAACCGGAAGCAGCGAAGGAACGATCATTTCCTTGATCGCAGCCTTGGTCACCAGATCCACCGTCCGGGCATAATTGGGACGGCTGGTGCCGGCCATGATACCCGGATCCGAAGCGAACTGTTCGCGCACATCCTTCACCACGTCGCCCGCAGCCCGGCCCACGGCGGTCATGCCCATGGAACCGAACAGGAAGGGCAGCAAAGCACCCAGCAGCAGGCCGACGATGACGTAGGGGTTCTCAAGGCTGAAATTGACGGCCGCCCGGCCATCGATCACTTCCAGTCCAAGCCGATCGGCAAATGCCGTGAGATCGGCCGTATATGCGGAAAACAGTACCAGCGCGGCAAGACCCGCCGATCCGATGGCATATCCCTTGGTCACGGCCTTGGTCGTATTGCCCACGGCATCGAGCAGGTCGGTCTTCTCGCGAACGCCTTCATCAAGGCCGGCCATTTCGGCAATGCCGCCGGCATTGTCGGTCACCGGACCATAGGCGTCCAGCGCCACGACCATACCCGCCAGCGCCAGCATCGCGGTGGCGCCATAGGCAAGGCCGATCAGCCCGGCGAGCTGATACGCCCCGATAATTGCGGCGATGATCGCGATGGTCGGCAGTGCGGTGGCTTCCAGTGATATCGCAAGCCCCTGGATCACATTGGTGCCGTGGCCGGTTTCAGAGGCCTTGGCGATCGAGCGGACCGGGCGGAAATTGGTGCCCGTATAATACTCGGTGATCCAGATGATGACGCCGGTCAGGACCAGCCCGATCACTGCACAAAGGAACAGATCCGTCCCCGTGAATTCCACCATTCCGGTGCCCGCATTGAGCACTGTGTTCATGTCGGTGCCCACCGTGCCAAGCGCATATTGCGTGGCGAAATAGATGAGCGGAATCGACAGCACGGCCGTTAGGATGAAGCCCTTGTACATGGCGCCCATCACATTGGTGCCGTTACCCAGGCGAACCGCATAGGTGCCCAGAATGCTGGTGACGATACAGGCGCCGCCGATCAGCAGCGGCAAGGCCATCAGCGGCATCAGCAGGTCGCCTGCAGTGGTCAGCAGTAACGCAGTGAGAACCATGGTGGCGCCCACGGTGACGACATAGGTTTCGAACAGGTCGGCGGCCATGCCCGCACAGTCACCCACATTGTCGCCCACATTGTCCGCAATCACGGCAGGGTTACGCGGATCGTCTTCGGGAATGCCCGCTTCCACCTTGCCGACCAGATCGGCGCCGACATCGGCTGCCTTGGTGAAGATCCCGCCGCCGAGACGCGCGAAGATCGAGATCAGCGAAGCGCCGAAGGCCAGGGCGACAAGCGCATCGATCACATGGCGGCTGTTCGCTGCGTGGCCTGCCACCGATGTCAGGTACCAGAAGAACACCGAGATCGCGAGCAGGGCGAGCCCGGCCACGAGCATTCCGGTGATCGCACCGGCGCGGAAGGCCAGCGTGAGCCCCTGCTGCAAGCCTTCGCTTGCGGCCTGCGCGGTACGCACATTCGCGCGCACCGAGATGTTCATTCCGATATATCCCGCTGCGCCCGACAGCACTGCGCCGATCACGAATCCGATCGCCGAAGTGATGCCCAGAAAGATACCAACGAGCACGGCCACTGCCACGCCGACCATCGCGATGGTGCGGTATTGGCGGCCGAGATAGGCCTGTGCGCCCTCTTGAATGGCGCCGGCGATTTCCTGCATTTTTTCATTGCCGGCGCTCGCTGAGAGCACCTGCCTGCTGGTGACGAAGCCGTATATCACGGCCAGCAGCCCCAGTACGATTGCGATTGTAACTAGATCCACGAAGCTCTCCCCCTCTATGGAATCGGAACCTTCCACCCGGCGTTATCGCGGTATGGAAGAGCGTCGGTGGCTATAGGCCGCATCGCATCTAAGCAAGCCTTATAAGATCGGGGCCGATCCGGATGGCGGAATCGGGGCTGCGCGCGCAGCTTGCGCGCATGCCCTTGCGGACAGATTCCGGGCGGATGGTTAATTTTCGAAAGAATCCAAGGAATCTTGCGCGACTCAATGGTTTATGCGATCTTAATGATATGACTGAAGCGATCCGCAAATTGTTCCTCATCATGCCGTTCCTGTTCGGGATTGGTTTCATTGCGCCGCTTACGGCGCAGTTGATGACCTATTGGGACATCGATGGGCCCTTCGGCATGAGCCGCATCGCCTTTGGGCTGGCATTCGGCGGGGCGTGGGGCCTCTATGCAAATATCAAGGGCCGCTGGATCTAGCAGGCGCGCGAGGACGGGGTTGGAAACATGACCGACGGACCGATCAAGGACGATATGCTCTCGCACGATACGATCGATGCGCCTGTCATCATACCTGTCGAAGACGGGCCGGTTATCTCGCTCGAAGCGGATGACAGCCTGGATCAGCACACCCGCCGCCAGCTGATGAAGGAAGAGCGTGAGATCGCGATGCGTTTCCATGGCGGGCGCAGCTGGGTCTATGCCGCGCTGACCGTGGCGTGCTTCGCGGCCTGGGTGGCGAGGGTTCCGCTGGCGATCATGGGCTATCTCGGCCCGGTCGGCCTGGCGATCGGCTGCGCCTTTTCGACATTCGTGTGTGCCTATGGCTTCATCCCGAGCCACGAGGCGATGCATTCCAACATCTATCCGCGCGGGCACAAGCTCTACTGGATCAACGAGCTGACGGGATTCATCGCCACCATCCCGATCGCACTGGGCTTCGGCGTGGCGCGGCTCACCCATATGGAGCATCACAAATACACCAACGACCCGGTGCGCGATCCCGACTATACGGACGGCGCGGAGAACTGGTGGAAGGCGATCATCAAGACCTGGTGGAATCGCCAGCCCGGCGTCGAAGGTTCGGTGCACCGCTACAAGCGGATGATGGCGGACATGAATACGCCGGCCTCCCGCAAGGCTGCGATGGAAACCACCATTTTGCAGCTCGTGATGTTCGGAACGCTCTTCTCCATGGCGTGGGCCGGCTATGCGATCGAAGTCGCGCTGCTGTGGTGGCTGCCGCGCCAGCTGGGCCTGTCCTGGATCCGTTACTGGCTCAGCTTCGCGCCGCATTTCCCGCAGGAGCGCGGGCGGTACCAGAACACCCGGATCTTCAAGGCCAGATTGGGCTATTGGGCTTCGATGGCGATGGAATACCACCTGATCCATCACCTCTATCCCGGCATTCCGAACCACCGCCAGCGCGAGGCCTATCACGCGCTGAAGGATGTGCTGCGCCGCCAGGGTGTGGACGTTTCCGCGCACTGATCCGGCCTGATCCGAAGACGATCTAAAAAAGAGCTTTCCTACACGCTGAGAATTTGATCTAACCTATACGGTTATTTCTCATCGTGAGTGTATGATTCGTTTTACCGCCGGGCAAAGGCGGTGGAGCGGCGGCGATGCGCGCCTTGCCTGTGGCAGGCCAATGGCGGGCAAGCTATGCTGCAGGCATGTGCAATCTCTACCGCATGACGCGCACGGTCGATGAAATAGCCAGCCTGTTCGGCGTGCAGGCCCATGCAGGCAATGTCGGGCAAGAGGTCTATCCCGGCTATCCGGGCTATGTGATTGCAGAGGGGCGCATGCAGACCATGGCCTGGGGCTTCCCGCTGACGCTGAAGGGCAAGAACGGCCAGGCGCTGAAGCCCAAGCCGGTGAACAATGCGCGCACCGACAAATTGCGCTCCCCCTTCTGGCGCAGCAGCTTCGAAGACAGGCGCTGTCTGATCCCGATGACGGCTTTTGCCGAGGCGCAGGGGCCCAAGGGCGGGAAGACGCGGACCTGGCTTTCGCTGCCCGACGTGCCGGCCTTTGCCTGCGGCGGCATCTGGCGCGGCAGTGACGAATGGGGCCCGGTCTTCAGCATGGTCATGACGGACGCTGCGGAAGCGACCAGCTATGTGCATGACCGGATGCCGGTGATCCTGGATGCCGGGATGCACCGCCAATGGCTGGAAGGCAGCCCCAAAGACGCCTGGGAACTTTGCCGGCCCTATGAAGGGAAGATCGCGATCGAACCGAGCGAGGAGCCGTGGGTCAGGCGGTGAGGGGAGGCTAAATGGCTGCGCGCTATCCGTGCTGGTAACCCAGGCCTTCCGCTTCGCTCAGCGGCCTGCCGTCCAGCAGGATCGGCGCATCGCCTGGCGCTTCCACGCTGCCGATGCGGTGAGCGGTGACAGGCAATTCGGCTTCCTCCGGCGCGGTGAAGAGAAGCTGATAGTCGTCGCCCCAGCGCAGTGCATCCTGCCGCCGATCTTCGGGCGCGTCGATCGGTACGGCGGCGCTCTCGATCGCCATCGTTGCACCGCTGGCACGCGCCATGCGGGCGGCATCCAGCAGCAACCCGTCCGAAATGTCCATCATCGCGCTGACATGCGGTGCCAATGCCCAGCTTTCCGGCAGGCGGGCCATCGGGCGGCGATAGGCCGTGCTGTCCTGCGCCGTGCCTTCCTGCAGTGCTTCGCAGCCCATCATCGCCGCGCCCAGGGGCCCGGTGACGTAAAGCGCATCGCCCGGCTTCGCGCCGCTGCGGCTGGGAACCGGACGATGCGTCGCCCGGCCGATCGCGGTGAGGCCAAAGGAACGGGGCGGGCCGCCCGAAACGGTGTCGCCGCCCAGCAGGGGGACGCCGTAATGCGCCAGCACCTCCTCCAGACCTTCGGCAAAGCGGGCATCGGCATCGTCGCTCCCCAGCATGAAACCCAGCAGCACGCCCAGCGGCTCCGCCCCTTTGGCGGCGAGGTCCGACAGATTACAGGCGACGAGCTTCCAGGCGATATCGGCCATGTCGGCGCCGGGCAGGAAATGCACGCCTTCCACCAGCATGTCATGGGTCAGCACCAGCGCTTCGCCGCCCACTTCCAGCACGGCAGTATCGTCCATCAGGCCGCGTGCGGCGGGGTCGCTCGCCAGGGCGCGCAGGCTCTCGATGAAGGCGGATTCGGAAGTCATTGCGGTTTCACAAGCTTGCCATTCTTCCCTGCCAGAAATGGCATGGTTTCCAGGCAAGCCCCTGCAAGGACACAATCCGGAATGAAAGCTGCTGCCAAGTTCACTCTTCCCGCCCTGTCATTGTCTGCCTTGTCGCTTGCCGGTGCCTCGCCAGCATATGCCTGGGGTCCGATCGGCCACCGCGTAAGCGCAGAAATTGCCCAGCGCAATATCGGCGGCGAAACCCGCGCTCATGTCGAGCGGATTTTGGGCAGCGAAGGCCTGCCGGAAGCCAGCACGGTTCCCGATGAGCAGCGCGCCAATCCCGATCCGTTCTGGCAGGAAACGGCCTCCCCCTTTCACTATGTGACGCTGCCGCCGGGGATGGTCGCGGAGGAGATCGAGCATCCGGCCGAAGGCGATGCGCTGACCGCGCTGGAAGGGTTCGCCGCGACATTGCGCGATCCCGCGGCGAGCCGGGAAGCCAAGGCGCGCGCACTGCGCTTCACCGTGCATATCGTGTCGGACCTGCACATGCCGCTGCATGCCGGCAACGGGGCGGATCAAGGGGGCAACGATTTCAAGGTCCTGTGGTTCGACGAGCCGACGAACCTGCACTGGGTGTGGGACGAAGGCATGATCCTGCGCCAGCAGCTCAGCTATTCGGAATATGCCGAGCGTCTGGAAGCGCGCCTGACCCCAGACGGGGTGATCGCGGGCTGGGATGCCGATCCGCTTCACTGGATCGATGAGAGTGCGGAGCTCCGGGACCAAATCTATCCGGAAACCGGCGCGGAACTGGGCGAGGGGACGCAGGAAGCGCCAGCCATCCTATCCTTCGAATATCATTGGCGCTGGACCCCGATCATGGAAGAACGGCTGCTGCAATCGGGCGTGCGGCTGGCTGCCTATCTCGATCGGGTTTTTGCGGGGACCCCTTAACGCGCCAGGCTGGCGGGTATGTCGCCCGGCCTAGTCTACCGGGCAGTCCAGTTCGTCCTCGGTGCAGGCGACCGCCGTTGCGCCGCCGGCGGCGCCGAGCAAGGCGATACAGCCGGATGTTGCGAAGCCTGACAGCAACGCGAATGCGATGAGCAACTTTTTCATGTGATCAACCCCGATTCCTGTTTGCGCGAAGTTTACAGAAAAATCGGGGTTTGCGTAACATTCCTGTCGCTTCTCGCGACGCTCTGCGGTGAATTGCCCTTCACTTCGGGTGACCGGGCCTTCGGCCAGGATCAGTCCAGGCTGACCTTGGGCCGGTCATGGCCGCCTTGCTCGTACACTTCCACCAGCGGTTCCGGGCTGCGTGAAAGCTTCGCCTTGTACATCAGCCGGTCCGCCGCATCGAGCGCTTTGGCAGGTTCGACGCAGGCGCCGGTCGGCAGGATGACCGCGCCCACACTGGCGGAGATATCCCAGGGATTCTGCCGGCCGGTATCCGTGACGGCGCTGCGCATGCGCTGAATGACGTGATTGGCCGCACCGACATTGGATCCCGGCAGAAGCGCCAGAAACTCATCCCCGCCGAGCCGCGCCAGCACATCGACATTGCGCAAGACGTCCTTCAGCGCCGCGGCAACCAGCTGCAGACAGCGGTCTCCTTCGGCATGGCCGAACTGGTCGTTGATCGTCTTGAAGCCGTCGAGATCGATATAGGCTACCGCCAGCGAAAGCTCGGTGGAACGGCGCCCATTGACGACCATGTCCATCCGCTCCAGCAGCCCCCGGCGATTGAGGAGCCCGGTCAACTGATCGTGCGCGGCATCGGCCTCTGCGTCCTTGCGCCCCGAAATGTCCTCGATCACGGCCACGAAGAATTCGGGGTCGCCTTTCTGGTCCCGCACCAGGGAAACGGTAAGATTGACCCACACGCTTTCGCCGCCCTGGCGAATATAGCGTTTTTCCATGGAATAGGTCAGCGCTCTGCCCTCCAGCAGGTCGTTCACGTGGGCGAGGTCCGCGTTTAGATCGTCGGGATGGGTGATCTTCTGAAATCCGCCTGTCAGCAGCGCGTCCCGGGGATGGCCGGCGATTTCGCAGAACCGGTCGTTCACCAGCATGAATTCGCCCGCCGGGCTGACATGCGCTATGCCCACGGCGGCCTGTTCGAAGGTCGCGGCAAAGCGCCTGCTTTCGCTGACGAGCCTTTGTTCGGCGCGTGCCTGCGAAGTGGTCGCCAAGCCGATAACAATCGGGCCGGCCAGCAGCTGCGCGGTCAGAATGTCCTGCCTGTTGAAGCAACCGGGAACGCGCGAATAGAAGGCCAGAACTCCGGCGGTTCTGCCATTGAGCGGCAGTGGCACCAGCAGCGCGGAACGCGCGCCCGACGGCCGGAAATTTTCCTGATCGACGCGCGGATCGGATCTTGTATCGTCCACCACAATGGGCTGGCCGATCTGCAGGCATTGCTCCGCGATGCAATGGCCCATTTCGGCGCGTGAACCCAGGTAGGGCCAGGACGTCCCCGCCGCGGCCTTGAAGACCAGCTGATCGTTTTCATTCATCGCAACGACGCCGCCATCGGCGACGGGCATCATGTGCAAGGCGGATGCAAGCACCGTCTGCATCACCTCGAAGAAACGGCCATTGGCTTCGCTCACCTTGGCCTGCATGGCCAGGAGATCCCGAGACCACGCAACGAGTGGTTCGGTGCCGTGAAATTGTTGTGCCGGTCGTTTCCGGGGCGATCCCGGATAGTGCGTTATCTTTGCCAATTCTCTCAAGCCTCCGCAGGCCGTTGAGTAATTGTTTAGCTTGGCGTGGTTGATAATGGTTTAAGCTTTGGCGCGGAATGGCACTTATCTGCGGTTTTCACCAAAGATTTTAGCGATCTGCGCACTTTACCTGCTCTGGCTTGTCACGTTGCGGCGGGCCAGCCACGCATCGACGGAATATTTGCCGGGGCCGAATTTCCATAGGAACAGAAAACCGCCGGCAGCCGCGTAATCCTTGGTGAAGGAAGCTAGCTCACCGGGATTGGCGAGATCGCTGTGATAGATCGTGGCGGCGACGATGCAGAACCCGCCCAGGAAAAACGCGGCCCAGCGTGTCTGGAAGCCGATCCACACGGCAATCCCGCAAAGGATCTGGAACGGGATGACCAGCCAGATGATCTCGCCGGGAAGTCCGCCCGTTTCGATATAGGCGCTCATGCTCTCGCGGTTGAAATACTTCATCGTGCCGAAGACCGGGAAAGGCAGGCCCAGAAGTACTCTACCGGTCAGCATCAACACATGTTTGAATTCCTCGCCATCGAGATATCGCATTGCCCTTGCGGCGATTTGCATCGCTCTGCTCCTCTCTCCAATTGGGGGCGCAGGCGGCTTCATGCGGTCGCTCGGTCGGCCCCTCGTTCGGAACCCTAGGCGAATTGCCTAGCTTCGGACAGCCTTTGCCACGCCGTCGAGCACACCGTTGACGAATTTGGCGTCCGGCGGATCGAAGAAGGCATGGGCGACATCGACATATTCGCTGATCGCGCTGCCCAGAGGCACGTCGGGCCGCGCCAGCAGCTCATAGGCGCCGGCACGCAGTATCTGCAGCATCGTCTTGTCCAGCCGCTTCAGATTCCAGCCATCGGCCAGCCGCGCATCGAGCAGCGCGTCGACTTCCTCCTGCCGGGCGATAACGCCTTCCACGATATCGTCGAAGAAGGACACTTCCGCAGCGGCGAGCTGCTCGTCCTCGATATCTTCGCCGAGCCGGTGCTGGTGGAATTCGTCCAGCAGGCGGGCAACGGGTGTCGCTTCCATTTCGTGCTGGTAGAGCGCCTGCACGGCGGCGAGCCGCGCGGCGGAACGGGATTTCGATCTGGCGCTCATTTCAGCCTCAATTTCACCGATTTGGCATGGGCGGGCAGACCTTCCATCTCGGCCAGACGAACGGCCGCCGGTCCGATCTGTTCCAGCGCGCCCTTGTCCAGCGCGATGAAGCTGGTGCGCTTCATGAAGTCGAGCACGGAAAGCCCGGAGGAAAAGCGTGCGCGCCGCCCGGTGGGCAGGACGTGGTTGGGCCCCGCAACATAGTCACCCACAGCCTCGGGCGTCATGCGACCCAGGAACACGCTGCCTGCATGGCGGATTTCGGCGAACAGGCTCTCCGGATCGTCCACCGCGAGTTCGATATGTTCGGCGGCCAGCGCATTGGCCAGGCGCGGGGCTTCGGACAGGCTGGCGACTTCCACGATCAGCCCGTGGATCTGCCAGCTCGCGCGGGCCGTCTTGCTGGTGGAGAGCATCGCGCTCTGCACATCGACGCAGTCTTCCACTTCGCGCGCGAAAACGGGATCGTCGGTGATCAGGATCGATTGCGCGGCAGGGTCGTGCTCAGCCTGGCTGAGCAGGTCGGCGGCAATCCAGTCCGGATCGTTCTTGCCGTCGGCGATCACCAGGATCTCGCTCGGGCCTGCAACCATGTCGATGCCGACCACGCCGTATAGCTGGCGCTTGGCTTCGGCGACAAACGCGTTGCCGGGGCCGGTAATGACATCGACCGGCTGGATCCGTTTGGTGCCATAGGCCAGCGCGGCGATCGCCTGTGCACCGCCGATCGGCCAGATCTCGTCCACTCCGGCAAGGTGGGCCGCGGCCAGCACGAGTTCGTTGATCTCGCCCCTGGGGGTCGGTGTGGCTATAACCAACCGCTCCACGCCCGCGACCTTGGCGGGAATCGCGTTCATCAGCAGCGAAGAGGGGTAGGCGGCGCGCCCGCCCGGCACATAAAGCCCGGCGGCATCGACCGCGGTCCATTTGGCGCCGAGCCTAACGCCCGCCTCGTCGGTATAGTCGCGATCTTCGGGAAGCTGAGCCTCGTGATAGGCGCGGATACGCTGCGCCGCCAGCTCCAGCGCCTCGCGCAGATCGGCATCAAGCGCCTCGAAAGCCGTGCGGCAACGACCGGGATCGATCCGCCAGTCGCCGTCTTCCGGTAGCGTGAAATCGTCGAAGCGCTCGGTATACTCCGCCAGCGCCTCGTCACCGGTGGCACGGACATCGCCGAGTATCGAATAGACGACCTTGGCAACATCGCCGCCGCTTTCTCGCCGGTCGGCCACGACACGCGCGAATTTCTTCTCGAAATCCGGCTCGGAAGTTTTGAGCCACTGCATCAGGCGTCCTTCGACTGCGCCACGGCGCGAAATGCTTCGACCAGCTTTGAAACGCGCGGATCGGTCTTCAAAGCGGCGCGGTTCACGATCAGCCGCGCGGAAACGGGCTGGATCTGCGCACACTCGACCAGGCCATTATCGGCCAGCGTGCGCCCGGTAGAAACCAGGTCCACGATCCGTTGCGAGAGGCCCAGGCTGGGGGCGAGCTCCATCGCGCCGTTCAGCTTGACGCATTCGGCCTGGATCCCCTGACTTTCGAACCAGCGCTTGGTGATACCCGGATATTTGGTCGCAACCCTGAGGTGGCTGATCTTTCCCATCGGTTCCAGCGCGGCATTCTTCGGCTCCGCCACGGACAGGCGGCAATGGCCGATATCGAGGTCCACCGGGGCATAGAGCTCCGCATAGTCGAATTCCTCGACCACGTCGGAGCCGACAATCCCGGCCTGCGCTGCGCCATGCGCCACGAATGTCGCGACATCGAATGCCCGTACGCGGATGATCCGCATCTGCCCGTCTTCGCTGGCAAAGCTCAATGCACGGTTGCCCTTGTCGTGGAACGCGGCTTCGGGCACGACGCCCGCGCGCGCCATCACTGGCAGCGCTTCGTCCAGAATGCGCCCCTTGGGTACGGCAAAGGTAAGCTCGTTCGACATGGCGCGCGCCTTACGGAAGGCAATGAGAAAGGGCAATGGGAATGGCAGATGGTGGGGTTATGGAAACCAGGAGTGTTGCAGAAGCGCTCGACTGGCAAGCCAACCATGCAACCAAGGCCTTTGCCCCCGCAACCGGGCGGGTGATCTGGGGGCTGCTTCCAGTGCTGGACACTGAAACGCAAGTGGCGCGGCGGATGGGCGATTGGCCGGGGCTAAGCCTTGAAGACGCAATGCCTCTCAGAATCGCAGCCGGTTTCCATAACCTATACCTTACAGGCGATGCTCCCGAACTCGGGCCGGTCTATGCCGGCGAGCTGACGGATCAGGACGCAATCGATGCTATCGTGGTTGCGCTGGCAGCAAAGTTCGATGCGCGGCTTCTACCCTGGCTGGATGGACCGCCGCAGACAAACGAGGCTGGCAGGTCGTGCAGCGTAATGGCGGGGCTGTTGTGGCTGTCCGGCAAACTCGGTCCGAGATTCGAACTCAATGAGATCGGAGCAAGCGCCGGCGTGAATACGATGATGGAGCGCTATCGTTTCGATCTCGGCGGCGTGCAAGTCGGTCCCGAAGATTCGCCCATGCAGTTGAAGCCGGAATGGCGTGGCGATCCGCCGCCCGAGGCGCATGTTGAAATCACCGCCATCTGCGGATCGGATGTCGCTCCGCTCGATCTGGCCGATCCCGATACGGCGATGCGGCTGAAGAGTTATGTCTGGGCCGATGCGACGGAGAGGATGGGAAGGATCGACGCGGCGATCGCTTTGGCCGGTCAGAAGCGCCCGGATCTTGCGCGCTGCGATGCAGGCGAATGGGTGCCGCAAATGCTTGCCCGTCCGCTGGAAGCAGGCGTTACCCGCGTGCTGTACCATTCGGTCATGTGGCAATATATGCCCGTCGCCACGCGGGACTGCATCACGGCGGCAATGGAAGCGGCCGGAGCCAGGGCGACCACCGTGCGGCCGCTTGCCTGGATCCGCGTCGAAACCAACCGCCAGACGTTTACGCATGAATTGATGGTCAAATATTGGCCCGGCTCAGGCGATGCGTGGACCTTGCTGGGCATGGCCCACCCGCATGGCGCCTGGATCGAATGGATCGGCGCAGACTAAGCGGATTCTGCCGGCGCATCCCCGCAAGGGGTGCACTCCTGCCGTTCATTCGTTAGTGTCGCTGCGGAGAGAGATGGACTGGCCCCGCGGCCGTCCTGGATGGAGTTTCCCCATGAAGCATTATGTCCGCCTAATTCCCGTGGCAGCAGCTTTGGCGCTCACGGCCTGTTCGTTCCGCGAAGCTCCGTCGCTTGCCGGAGACTGGACTGTGGAAGCGGACGAATCCCGCTTGTCTTTCGTTACGATCAAGAGCGGGCTGGTGGCAGAAGCGCACAAATTCACCGGCCTTTCCGGTTCGGTTTCGGCCGATGGCGCAGCCGAGCTGACGATTGACCTCACTTCAGTGGAAACCGGCCTGGATGTGCGCGACCAGCGCATGCGCGAATTCCTGTTCGAAACGGCCAGCTTTCCCTCCGCCAAGGTGACCGCTCAGCTTGATCCCGATATTTTCGTGCCGCTCAAGATCGGGGAGACAATCATCCAGACGGTGGATGCCACAGTCGATCTGCACGGAATGCAGTCCCCGGTGATCGCCGAACTTGCCGTGACTCGCACTGCCGAAGACAAGGTGCAGGTCGCGACGGCGAGCCCGATCATTGTCGAAGCATCGGCTTTCGATCTGGGTGACGGTGTTGAAAAGCTGCGCGAGCTGGCCGGGCTGCCCAGTATTACCGAAGCGGTGCCGGTGACGTTTTCCATCACCTTCACTCGCTAGAGCTTGTCAGCCTAGAGGAAGCTCACGGTCTTGGGTACGTCCGGGAGGGGAATAAATTCCTCTTCGTCGCCAGGCACTTTGGGGAAGCGGCCTTCGCGCCAATCCCGCTTGGCCTGATTGATCCGCTCGCGCGAAGAACTGACGAAGTTCCACCAGACATGGCGGGTGCTCGAAAAGGCTTCTCCGCCCAGCAGCATCACGCGTCCGCCACGCTCCGACGTTAGTGCCATCTCGGTGCCGGGCTTCAGCACGACCAGGGAATAGAGCGGCAGCTTATAACCATCCAGGCTGGCATCGCCGCCCACCAGCATCACCGCCCGTTCGTCCGCTTCATCTTCGATTGGCAGCACGCCGGAGGAAGCGAGCAGGATTTCCGCGTAGATCGTGTCGGCATAGCAGGTGGTGGGCGCGCGGGTGCCCCACAATTCGCCCATGATCACTCGCGCGGAGACGCATTGGTCTTCTATCAGCGGCAGATCCTTGACCGCTTCGAATGCCGGATCGATTTCTTCCTTGCCGTCGGGCAAGGCCAGCCAGGTCTGCATGCCGTAGAGCTTAGGGCCCGCCTTGCGCTCCGACAGCGGACTGCGTTCGGAATGAACGATGCCGCTGCCTGCTGTCATCAGATTGACCTGGCCGGGGCGAATCTCCGAAAAGGTACCCAGACTGTCCCGATGTTCGATCGCACCGCCATGCTCGCCATTGAACAGCCAGGTTACGGTGGCCAGATTGATATGCGGGTGCGGGCGGACATCCATGGCCGATCCGATATCCAGCTGGGCCGGGCCGAACTGATCGACGAAAATGAACGGCCCAACCATGGTGCGCTTCTTCGCCGGCAGTACGCGGCGCACCTGGAACTGACCAAGATCGTGGGTCACTGGGGAGATTGTTTCCAGCGTGCTCATTGCGCGTCCCCCGGCGCGAAAGCGCGAATGGCAAGGGCGTGCACACGCTCCCCTGGAATGTCGCCCAATGCGCGATTGACCATGCGTTGCCTTTCCAGCCGGGATTTCCCTGCAAAGGTACCGCTTTCGATCACGACGGTAAAATGGGATTCGCCGCTGCCGTCGTCGCCTGCGTGGCCCGAATGCATCGCGCTGTCATTGATGACCTCAAGCCGGGTGGGCTGGAACTCCTTTTGCAGCAGTTCTTCCATTTCGCGTTGGACGGGACCTGACATGCCGACTCCTTTGGCCAATTTCGTATTCTTGGGGGGTTTTCATCGCGGATACAATTCCCCATCCTAAAGGCGTGAAGCGAGACAGGTTTCAGGGAAGGTTCGAATCCGACGGCCGGATTTGCGAAGCAGAGGGCTGCCAGGATGAAGGAGAGTTCCGCGCGCCCGGCGAACGCCCGCCCGGGTTCGACGGCCCTGGCCATTGGCGCTGGTTCTGCCTGGAGCATGTGCGGGAATTCAATTCGAGCTATGACTGGTTCGAAGGGATGAGCGCGGACGAGATCCTGGACGCGCAGCACCCCGCCGCCGGATGGGCGCGGCAATCGCGTGCGTTTCGCCCGGATGCAGGTGTTGACGGAATGCCCCGCTGGGCGGATTTCTACGATCCACTGGATGCCATGGCGCACGTGCAGCGAATATCCGCAAGCGCGCGCAGGGGGCAGCTCACGAGGCGCATTCGCGCTTTACTCCGCGTGAGCGGGAGGCGCTGGGCACAATGGGCCTACCGGGCGACACGGATCGCACCAAGCTTCGCCGGCGTTATTCGCAATTGGTCCGCAAGTACCATCCGGACCGCAATGGCGGGGACCGCAGCTATGAAGGCAAGCTGGTGAGGGTTGTGGAAGCTTATCAGCTGCTCAAGAAGAGCAGCGCGCTGGGCTAGGTTTCCTGCTGCAACTTTGCGATCAGCGCATCGTCGATCGCCTTCGCTGCCTTGTAGGCGTCGCGTTCGGCACAGCGTTCGGCATAAGCCAAAAAGGCGTGAGCTTTGGGGAAGGTGCCGAATTGCAGCCCCCATGTGACCTGGCTGCCGACATAGACGTCGGCAAGCGTGAAGCGCTCACCGCATACCCAACCATGCGCGCCGAGATGTGCCTCGAGCATGGAGAGCGCCACATCGATATCGCCGAAGCCAACAGTTGCGCGTGCACGCGGGTCCTTTGGTTCATAGCCCAGGTGCCGCGCGGTCACTCCCTGCTCGATCGGGCCTGCCGCAAAGAACAGCCAGCGAAAGAAATCCGCGCGTTCTTCCTCCGTCGGCGCAAGTTCGCCTTCGGCGAGATAGGCACAGACTGCGGCACATTCGGTAATGATGCGATCACCGCTCGGAGCGTGGTGGATGAGCGTGGGAACCTTGCCTAGCGGATTGGCCGCCAGCAGCGCCGCTGGCCTATCTTCCCAAGTGACCAGCGCCTGTTCGTAATCGGCGTCCGCTTCGTGCAGCGCCCAGCGAGCGATTTGTCCGCGAGACATGGGATGGGTAAAGAAGGTGTATTCGGCCATAATTCGTCTCCTGTCGGTTTCCCGCGATGGCGCCGGAAGCTTTCATCCCTAGGTCCAGCGCCAGGAACACCCTGCCTGCATTCCCGCCGTCCGGGCGGGTAATCATGCGGTAATTCGCGCCATTGGGCATATCCATGCCCTCAGCGGCGATGTCCCACCCGATGACGGCTTTGTAGAATGGGATGACGGCGCGGATATCGGGAACCATCAGCTCGTACCAGATGGGTGCGCCAGCCATTAGTCTCGCCCCAACGTGAAGATCGGTTCGAAACCGCCCCACATCATACGCATGCCGTCGAAGGGCATTTCGGTCGGCATGCCTTCGGGCGGAGCCTCGGTCTGCATTTTTTCGGCGGCTGCTTCGTATGCAGCGCGATCGCGCCAGATAATCCATGAGAAGACGACCTTTTCGCCTGGTTCAGCCTTGGTTGCCATGCGGAAATCCGTGACTTTTCCGTTATCGACCTTGTCTTCCCAGGCCTCGACGATCTCGATAGCGCCGAATCCCTTGAACCAGTCAGCAGCGGCTGCCGCCATTTCGGTATAGGCGTCTTTCTTGTCTTCCGGGACGGCAAGCAGGAAACCTTGAACATACATGGCTACATTCCTTTTCAGGCTGGTTCGGTAGTGAAATCGTCGAGGTGTCTCGCCAGCGCCTGCTCGAACGCAGGCCGAGCGATACCGCGATCGCGATAGGCGACGAGATTGGAATGGGCCGCGAGCATGTCGCCCCCGAATGACCGCAGCACGAACACCAGCAGAATATCCGCGATCGAGAAGTCCCCCGCGATCCACGCATCTTCGCCAAGCGCAGCGGAAACGCGTTTCAAACGCTGTTCGGCAAGCGGGCGCAGCGCCGCCACAGCTTCTTGCGTCCAGGGCTTGTCGCCATGGAACAGAGGCAGCAGGCTCACTGGACGCAAGGCCGGTTCGACGGTGTTGAGTATGGCTGCAGTCCAGCTGAGTGCCTTGGCGCGCGCAGCCGGTTCGTGCGGCAGGATGTGGCCGTGCATTTCGCCCAGATGGATCAGGATCGCGCCGCTTTCGAACATTTCGACCTGTTCGTCGCGATAGGCCGGGACCTGATCGAATGGATGCCATTCGATATAGCCTTCACCTCGGGGGGAGGCGGCGTTCAGAAGTTCCGTGCGATAGTCGAGCCCGAGTTCCGCGAATGCCCAGCGGACGACCATGTCCCGGACCTGGCCTCTGGCGAAATCGGGCACCCAGCTGAACGCAGTGATAGTCGGCAAATCGGTCATAACATCTCCAGAGTTGGCGCTTCGGGCAGGTTGGCGACTCGGCCGTTGCATTTGATGTGTGCGCCAGTTACTAAAAGCAACCATGAAGTTACAAAAAGAAACGTCCGGAGCGCTCGATCCGTCGCAAAGTCTGCACGGCAAGTGGTATGGCGATGCCTGCGGAACGGCTTTTGCGCTGGAATTGGTAGGAGAGCGCTGGTCGCTCCTTATCGTTCGCGAATTGATGCTGGGCGGGCGTCGCTTTTCCGATTTGCGTCGCGTATTGCCGGGCATAAGCGCAAAGGTTCTTACCGAACGGCTCGACGGGCTGGAAAAGGCCGGGGTGCTCGTTAAACGCCAGCTTGGTTCGCCCACGCCGGCTCAGGTCTATGAGCTCACGGAGTGGGGCTATCTGGCAGAACCGGCGATCCAGGAGCTTGGCCGCTGGGCCGCCCGATCGCCACTTCATGATCCACAGTTGCCCTTGTCTCCAGTCTCGTTGATGCTCTCCATGCGCACCATGTTGGACAGGGAGGCTGCGAAGACTTTCGATGCCGTGATCGGCTTCGAGGTTGCCGGAGAGGCATTCGTGGCGGAATTGAAGGGGGGAGAGCTCCCCATTAGGCGCGGCGATCCGGCTGTGGGGCAGGTGATATTCCGAGCTCCGGCGGCCCCGGTCATCGCAGGGCTGCTTTACGCGGATCTTCCCATGAAGGATCTTGAGGCGAAAGCTGGGCTGACGGTGGAGGGCGACCGTGCCTTGGCACAGCGATTTCTCGACCTGTTCGAACTGCCGCCCAAGTCTGGCTAGCTAGGTCCTTGTCGCGGCGGCCAACGCTTCGCCGACGATCTGCTGTTCGCGCGCGATGATCTGCCGCCAGGCGGCGCGCGCATGGACGCGCGAGAGCCAATCCTTGGTCTTCGGGCCGAGCGGGTCGTGCGCATAGCTCAGCGTCGCCAGCGCGCTGGCGATGGCAATGTCGCCAAGGCTGAATTCTCCCAGCAGGAAACCATCCTCCGGAACGACGCTTTCCAGATATCCGATGGCCGGTTCCATGGCGATCTGAGCTTCGGTGGCGGTGGCCTCGTCCCGCGGCATGCCCAGCAGTTCGGGGCCGATGAACCGCGCGAAGGTCAATTTGGTGATATTGGGTGCCAGGATCGTATCGTTGAACTCATCATACCAGATGGCCAGGCCGCGCGCTTCGGGGTCTTGCGGCAGCAGCGCAGGCTCGGGCTGCTTCGCCTCCATATACTCGACGATTGCCGTCGAATCGGTGAGCGTGAACTCGCCGTCACGAATTGCGGGCATCATTTTGAAGGGACTCGCGGCAATAAAGCCTGCCGTCGGATTGTGGGGCGTGGCCAGTTCCAGCTCGGCCGGAATTCCTTTTTCAGCCGCTGCAAACAGGACTTTGCGCACGAATGGTGAGGTGGGAAACCCGAAAACGATCATGATAGAGCCTCTCCTGTGGCAGCGAAATCGATGCTGCCCGCTCCATTGAATGTTGCAGCCGCGCGCTCGCCCGTCTAGTCGAACGGCGCGATGAACGAGATGACCAAGAACAATTCCGAACATGGCGGCACGACAGTGCTGACTGCTCCCGACACCGAAGTCAGCGTTCGCGAAGTCTTCGGTATCGATGTGGACATGATGTGCCCTGCCTTCTCCAAGGCGGATGAGCGCGTGCCCGATGTGGATGAAGCCTATGTCTTCGATCCGGACACCACGCTGGCGATCATAGCGGGCTTCGCCTTCAATCGCCGCGTGATGGTGCAGGGCTATCACGGCACCGGCAAATCGACGCATATCGAACAGGTCGCGGCGCGGCTCAACTGGCCGTGCATCCGGATCAATCTGGACGCGCATATCAGCCGTATCGACCTGATCGGCCGGGACGCCATCGTTTTGCGCGACGGTTTGCAGGTCACCGAATTTCGCGAAGGCTTGTTGCCCTGGGCGCTGCAGCACCCGGTGGCGCTGGTGTTCGACGAATACGATGCCGGACGTCCGGATGTGATGTTCGTGATCCAGCGCGTTCTTGAAACCGAAGGCAAGCTGACCCTGCTGGACCAGAACCGGGTCATTCGGCCGGATCCGCATTTCCGGCTCTTCGCCACAGCGAATACGGTGGGCCTGGGCGATACGACAGGTCTTTATCACGGGGCGCAGGCCATCAACCAGGCGCAGCTCGACCGCTGGAATATCGTGGTTGCGCTGAATTACCTGCCCGAGGAAACCGAGCAGAAGATCGTTCATGCCAAGAGCCCGGATACGGACGAGGCCGTGATCTCCAAAATGGTCCGCGTCGCCGATCTGACACGCCAGGGCTTCATCAACGGCGATATTTCGACCGTCATGAGCCCGCGTACGGTGATCACCTGGGCGCAGAATGCTGAGATATTCAAGGATGTGGGTTTCTCGTTCCGACTGAGCTTCCTCAACCGCTGCGACGAGGCGGAACGGATGCTGGTGGCCGAGTACTTCCAGCGTGTGTTTGGCGAGGAATTGCCCGAGAGCGTTTTGTCCAAGGGGTAATTTCCCATTTCGGGAAACTTGTGGGTCACTGGTGCGTTTTTTGTACTCTCGACACTGAGAGGAGAACGCAATGTCAGATCATGTCTACAAGATCAGCGAAGTCGTCGGCACGTCGCATAAAAGCAGCGACCATGCGATCGAGAACGCAGTCTCGCGCGCGCGCGGTACCTTACGCAACATGCGTTGGTACGAAGTCGCCGGTCAGCGTGGCATGATCGAAGAAGACGGAACGATCCAGTATCAGGTCGTGCTGAAAGTCGGCTTCGTTATCGAGGAATGACGCATCCGCTGCAGGGCGGCATCATCCGTTCGGTATGAGGAGGTATTTCTCGCCGGTGGTCTTCGCGTTGCAAGCAAGCGCCACGTCGCGTTCGAACAGCTCGTCCAGACCGATGCGGTGCTTGAACTTGCTGGCCAACGTCGTTGACCTCAGGCCTTTGATGATGCGCTCTTGCACCCAATCCTGACGATCCTTCGGCAGGCTCATGAAGTAGCGCATCACTAGCCATCCGGAGACGTTCCAGGTGAAACCGAAGCTACGGTCCAGAATGGTTGGCCCGAAATCGAGCGTGCCGTAGACATAGACCTTCTTCATTTCTTCGGAGCCGTAGCGGTTATAGGCCGTGCCTTTCATGCAGACGGCGTCCATCGCCGACAATACGCGGCTGGCCATATTGCCGCCTCCGATGGCGTCGAAGGCCAGCAGCGCGCCGGTGGCATCAATCGCATCGATCAGCCTGGCGTTGAAATCCTCCTGCGAGGAATCGACGATATGTTCCGTGCCAATTGACCGGAGGATGTCCGCCTGTTCCTGCTTGCGCACAATATTGACGAGCGGAACGCCTTCTTCCTTGCAGAGCTTTGCCAGCATCTGTCCGAGATTGGAGGCAGCCACCGTGTGGACGAGCCCCTTGAAGCCTTCCTGCCGCATCGTTTCCACGAAGCACACTGCCGTCATCGGATTGACGAAGGATGCAGCGGCGCTTTCGATTGGCAGATCGTCGGGCAGTTCCAGGCAGGTGCGTGCGTCGGCAATACGGTAATTGCTGAACAGGCCGCCGGGGCGGCCTGAAACGCGCTTGCCGAGCAAGGCCTGTGCCTCGGGTTCTTCACCCGCTGCAATCACTGTGCCCGCACCCTCGTTGCCGATGCGTATCGCATCACCCACGCGCCCGGAGAGCGCTTTGGCGGCGGCCTCCGGCATGGGCGCGACAATCTTACCGGGGCTGAACTCCGCTTGTTCGAGCAAGGCAGGGCCGAACATCAACCCGAGGTCGGACGGATTGATCGCTGCGCCATCGATCCGAATCAGTACTTCATGGCCGACCGGATCTGTGATCTCTTCCTCGACCAGTTCGACAGTCAGCTTTCCATCTGCGCCCAGTGTGGAAACGACATTGCGGTTAGATGTTGTCATATGGCTTCTTCCTCTCCCGGATAGATTGCCTCGACGAAATACAGTCCGTCGGGCGGTGCGTTGAGCCCCAGGCGCTGTCTGTCGCGCGCTTCCAGGGCCTCTGCGATTTCGTCTTCCTTCCATTGTCCGAGCCCGATCAGAGACAGGGTTCCGACCATTGAACGAACCTGATGATGCAGGAAGCTGCGGGCTGCCGCTTCGATCAAAATGGTGTCGTCTTCGCGGCGGATGTCGAGTCGGTCGAGCGTCTTGACCGGATCCTTAGCTTGGCAATGGACGGAACGGAAGGTGGTGAAATCGTGCCGTCCGACCAGCGCCTGTGCCGCCCGGTGCATCGCTTCGGCATCCAATGGGCGTGGGATGAGCCATGCCTTGCCCACTTCCAGCGTCAGCGGAGCGCGGCGATTGACGATACGATAAAGATACCGCCTCCCAACGCAGGAAAAGCGGGCATGCCAATCTACCGGCTTCTCCTCGCAGGCGATCACGGCAACGGGATCGGGCCTGAGATGGGCGTTAAGTGCCTCCATCAGGCGAAAGGGCGTGATCTCCTTGGCAATGTCGACATGGCTGCGCATGGCCAGGGCATGGACGCCGGCATCGGTGCGCCCGGCCGAGGCCATCGTCACCGTTTCTCCGGTAACCGCGTGGACCGCTTCTTCCACCGCCTGCTGGACGCTCGGCCCGTGTGCCTGCCTCTGCAAGCCCATGAAGGGGCCGCCGTCGAATTCGAGCGTAAGGGCAAAGCGGGTCAAGCGATCACCGTGCCTGCGGGTATGGCCTTGCCGCGCAGCAGGTCGGCGGCATCCATCGCCGGTTTGCCTGCTCGCTGGATGCGGGTTGGGCGGATCGCCCCATGCCCGCAGGCGATGGTGAATTGATCGTCCAGCACATTGCCGGGGGCGCCTTCGCTGCCGATTACCTGAGCGGCAAGCAGCTTGTAGCGCTCTCCATCGAACAGGAACCATGCACCCGGTGTGGGAGCAAAGGCGCGCACTTGCCTTTCGATGAATTCCGCATCGCGCGAAAAGTCGATCCGGGTTTCCGCCTTGTCGATCTTCTTCGCATAGCTGGCTTCCAGCGGATCCTGTTCCTCGCCCGGAAAGGCGGACAGGTTGGCCAGCACTTCGACCATCAGATTGGCACCCAGCTCGGCCAGCTCCTCCGTCAGTTCGCCTGCCGTCTTGTCGTTTATGGGGGTGCTGGCCTTGGCCAGCATCGGCCCGGTATCGAGCCCGGCCTCCATGCGCATGATGGTGACGCCGGTCACATGATCGCCTGCCAATATCGCGCGCTGGACCGGCGCCGCGCCGCGCCAATGGGGCAGGAGCGAAGCATGGACGTTGAGGCAGCCATGTTTGGGCATGTCGATGATCGCCTGCGGCAGGATCAGGCCATAGGCGGCGACCACGGCGATATCGGCCTGAAGCGCTGCGAGATCGGCCTCCGCCACAAGGTCTTTCAGCGTTACGGGATGGCGGACTTCGATGCCCAGCGCCTCCGCCGCCTGATGCACCGGCGTGGGCGTCAAACCCTTGCCGCGCCGTCCGCCGGGGCGGGGCGGCTGGGTATAGACAGCCACGACTTCGTGCCCGCCTTCGACGAGAGCATGCAGGCTGGGCACTGCAAAAGTGGGTGTCCCCATGAAAATGATGCGCATAGCGGCGGTTCGCGGCCTTCCTATCGGGAGCGGCAAGCCCTATCTCCCGGCCCATGGCATCGCAAGAGATCGAAGCACTGGCATCCGCACTCGCCCGGCTACCCGGGCTGGGGCCGCGTTCCGCGCGGCGCGCTGTGCTGTGGCTGGTGAAGCGGCGCGAAACCTCGCTTCCGCAGCTGCTCGACGCCCTGGCCGGGGTGAGGGATACGCTTGTCGAATGCAGCGTTTGCGGAAATGTCGACACGCGCAATCCCTGCGGCATCTGCGCCGACCCCAAGCGTGACGCACGCTCGCTATGCGTGGTGGAAGACGTGGCGGATCTGTGGGCGCTGGACCGTGCGCGCCTGTTTACCGGCACCTATCACGTTCTGGGCGGGCGCCTTTCCGCACTTGACGGAGTGCGGCCCGAAGATCTTTCGATCGGCCAGCTGGTCGCCCGGATCGAGGGCGGCGGGATAGACGAGATCGTACTGGCCATGAATGCCACGCTGGAAGGGCAGACAACCGCGCATTACATTGCCGAGCGGCTGGAGGATCTGCCGGTGCGGATCACGCAGCTGGCGCACGGTCTGCCGGTGGGCGGGGAGCTCGATTATTTGGACGAAGGCACGCTGGCGCAGGCCCTGAGGGCGCGCCGCCCGGTTTCCTGAACCGACGCAGTTTCTACAATCCGGCCCGAAGCCACGGAAAATCAAGAAAACCCTTGGTTGACATGCCGTTAACCATAGTAGATTCTTAGGCGGCAAAGAATCACGGCTTTGCGCATATTCGGAGACGAGCATGAGTACGGCACCTTCTGGTACCGGAGCGCAGGTTGCCGCCCGCGATTCCGCTCAAGGTGAGAAAGTTATCGCGGTTCCCGCGGCAGCCAGGCCGATCCTGCTGGTGGCCAATTTTGCCGCGCAAATCGTGCCGCTCTGGATGATGCATCATCTGGGGCAGGGCTGGCCCGTGTTCATCATGGCCGGAATTCTTCTCCTGATTGTCCCTGCGATCGACCATCTTCTGGGGCAGGGCGGCTACAAGTTCGATGCCAAGCTGGGCGAAACCACAATGCGCGGCCTGCTCTTCGCGCAGGCAGTGTTCCTGCTGCTGACATTCGCCGCAGTCGTGGCGGTTGCCGCATCCGGCAGAGTTCCGCTGTGGGCCTCGATCTTCGCCGTGGTCACTGTCGGTATCATCAATGTTCACATTCCGGTGGTGGCGCATGATTTCGGCCACAAGATGGACCGGACGAACCGCATGATTTCCAATGCGGTCTGCGCCATTGGCGGGCTGGGCTATTTCATGCCGCAGCATGTGATGGGCCATCATATCCACGTCGCGACGCCGGAAGATTGCGCTTCAGCGCGCTTCGGGCAGACCTCCTACGGGTTCATCGTCAAGAGCTTCATTCCCGAAGTGATGGGCGGCATAACGCTGGAGGCGGAGCGCCTTCGCAAGCGCGGCCTGCCGGTCTGGTCGTTCCACAATGACGTGATCATGGGCTACCTGTTCACATTCATCCTTGCAGGCGTTCTGGTCGCACTGCTCGGCTGGATCGCATTGCCCTTCATCCTGCTGCACCACGCGTCGGTATGGTTCTCCCTGATGCTGAACGACTATATCCAGCACTACGGGCTGATGCGCGAAATGATGCCCAATGGCCGCCGCGAACCGCAGAGCCCGGCCCATAGCTGGAGCGCGGACGCGCCGCTGTGCAATCTGATGGTGTTCAACGTGCAGCGTCACGCCCATCATCATGAGCGTCCGAAACTCTCCTATCAGGATCTGGAAGCGCTCGATCACGGGGCCAAATGCCCCACCGGCTATTTCGGCATGATGGTGCTCGCGCTCAATCCGCCTTGGTGGCACCATGTGATGGACCCGCTGCTGGTGAAACATGCCCAGGGCAAGCGAGAACGGATCAATGTCGATCCGAACAGCCCGTCGAGCGAAAAGCGCCTGAACAAGCTGCTGGAGCGGTATCACGCGGCGGCTTAGCCGTTCACACTGATCGGCAATTCCCGTAATTCCGCGCCTTGCGGTTGGCGGCAGTCGGACCTATTTTCAACACATGGCGATACGCGAAATCCTGGAAGTGCCGGATCCACGGCTGAAAACCGTCTCTAAGCCGGTCGAAACCTTCGATGACGAGCTCAAGACGCTCGTCGCCGACATGTTCGAGACGATGTATGAAGCGCCCGGTATCGGCTTGGCCGCGATCCAGGTGGGCGTGCCCTTGCGCGTGCTGGTCATCGACCTGCAGCCCGAGGACGAAGATGCGGAGCCCGAAGTCTGCCACGAACATGGCGGAGAAGCCCATACGCATCGCCCGCTGAAGAAAGAACCGCGGATATTCATCAATCCGGAGATCCTGGACCCGGCAGAAACATTGAGCACTTATCAGGAAGGTTGCCTTTCCGTACCGGAGATCTTTGCCGATATCGATCGCCCGTCGACATGCCGGGTGCGTTATCAGGACCTCGACGGCAATGTGCATGAAGAGGATATGGAAGGCCTGATGGCCACCTGTATCCAGCACGAGATGGATCATCTCGAAGGCATATTGTTCATCGACCATCTTTCCCGCCTGAAGCGGAGCATGGCGCTGAAGAAGCTTAAGAAGCTGCGCGAAGCGGCCTGACATGCCCTCGGCAGTGCATCCGCGATGCACATGCGCCCCGACCAACCATTGATTTTCGTAGGCCATGCTGGCCGGTGATGCTGCTCTGTCCATTCGGACATTGACAGCTTGGCTGTGCCGGAAGAAAACAACCATGAACACGATAAGTGTTTCGGCTTCGCCGGGGCCCTGCTTCGCATTCGTGCAGATGGCGTCCGGGTCGGCAAAGGGAGAGAGACGGAATGGAAGATCGCCTGCAACGGCTGGAAGCGGAATCGGAAGTCAGGCGGCTGTTGGTCGACTATGCCAATCTTCTCGATGCGCGGGATTACAAGGCCTATGCCGACCTCTTCACCGAAGACGGAGAATGGACGGGCGGTATGGGCAGCTTTCGCGGCCGCGGCGCGATCGAACAGATGCTGATCGACAATATTGGCCCGGTCGATTCCGATTTTATCAATGCCTCCAACTTTCACCAAACGGCCAATCCCCATGTGGAAGTGGATGGAGACACGGCGAAGGCGCATTCCATGTTCCTGTTCTGGGTGCGTTCGGGGGGCGATCACCCGACGCCGCAGCCGGTGCTGGCGGGCCGCTATACGGACGATTTCGTGCGGGTGGATGGGCAATGGAAGATTGCCAAGCGCGTCGCCCACAATCTCATTCCCTATAAGGATCCGCACAATCCCGATGCGCCCGATCCGGGGGCGAACAAGTCGAGCGCTACGCTTCAGCCCAATTCGATCGAAGCCCGGCTTCAGAGGGTGGAAGACGAACTGGCGATCCAGCGCCTGCTGATCGACTATTCGGCGCGGCTCGATGCCAAGGATATTGATGGCTGGGTGGATGTGTTTGCCAAGGACGGCACCTGGCATAATGGCGATCAGATCCATAAAGGCCCGGATGAACTACGCGCGCTGCTGATCAAGCTCTGGGGAATGGAGCCGCCGATCGATTACATGCAGGGCGTCAGCTATCAGGTGATCCACGGCATCCGCATCGATCTGGACGGTGACAAGGCCACGGCCAAATCCCGACACACCTTGCTGCGCCGTGACGAGAACGGCGCGCCCAAGCCGGTATTGGCGGGCATCTATCACGATGACCTCATTCGCGAAGATGGCGAATGGAAGATCCTCTACCGCAAGGATTTTCCGGTGATTCCCACGCGCGAAGAGTGGGAAAGAGTGCTCGCCGAGAACCGGAAGAACAAGACGCCCTAAAGGTCGCTGTCGGTGTTCGTGCGCCTGCGAAAGGCGCGCCACTCCTCTGCCGTAATCTCCCATAGTTCGCTGGGGAGTCGGCCCGACACATAGTCTTTCTCACCGCGCCATATGACGCGCATGCCGCTGTTTTCGGATAGGGCCCGTGAAGCGGGATTATCAGTGGCCTTCGGGATACGCATCACATCCATACCGAGCGTGTCGAACCAGTAGTCGGTCACCGCATCGCTGGCTTCGCGCGCCAGCCCTTGACCCCAATAGGCGGGATCGAGCCAGAAACCGCGATTATTGTCAGCCTGCTTCATCAACGAGATGATGCCAAGGAGCTCCCCGGGCCGTTCTTTGCGGCGTATAGACCAATGCCATTCAAGGCCCTGCCGCATGGCGGGCAGGATAACGTCCCGAATATGAGCTAGGGCACCGTCTGCGGGATATGGCCACGGAACATGGCTGCCGAGAAAACGCACGATTTCCCAGCGCGGAAAGCTGGCCTGCACTGCGGATGCATCGGCCAGTTCGATCGGCAAGAGAAGCAGCCGATCTGTTGCGAGGCGGGGGATGGAATGCGGCACAAGGGGGCATATTATCCGACATTGTCCGCAGCGCAAAAAAAGGGGCCGCCCTAAGGCAGCCCCAGTCTTCGGGTGGTGAAGAACTCAGAAGAGTCCTTCGATATCCCCATTTTCGTCGATATAGATGCCTTCTGCCGAAGGAACCTTGGGCAGGCCGGGCATCGTCATGATGTCGCCGGCAATAGCTACGACGAAACCGGCGCCGGCCGAAAGGCGAACTTCGCGGATGGTCACTTCGTGGCCTTCCGGAGCGCCCAGCTTGGTCGGGTCGGTGGAGAAGCTGTATTGCGTCTTGGCCATGCAGACCGGGAACTTGTCGTAACCCATGTCTTCCCACTGCTTCAGCTGCTTGCGCACTGCAGTGGACATGTTGACCTCCGACGCACGGTAGATTTCCTTGCAGACGGTCTCGATCTTGTCGGCAAGAGGCATCTCGTCGGGATAGAGCGGTGCGAAGTCCGGGGCGCCTGCGTCGGCCTTCGCCGAAACGATCTGGGCCAGTTCTTCCGCGCCCGCGCCGCCTTCGGCCCAGTGCTTGCAGACCACGGCCTGGGCGCCGTATTCCTTGGCCTTCTCCTGGATCACTGCGATTTCCTCGTCAGTGTCGAGATAGAAGTGGTTGATCGCGATGGTCGGCGTGATGCCGAACTTCTTCACGTTCTCGATATGGCGCTCGAGGTTGACTGCGCCGGCGCGGACGGCGTCCACATTCGGATCGCCCAGATCGCCCTTGGCCACGCCGCCATTCATCTTGAGCGCGCGCACGGTGGCCACCAGCACCACTGCGTCGGGCTTCAGCCCGGCGATGCGGCACTTGACGTCCATGAACTTCTCCGCGCCCAGATCGGCGCCGAAGCCCGCTTCGGTCACGACATAGTCGGCCATGCCGAGGGCTGTCTTGGTGGCGAGCACCGAGTTACAGCCATGGGCGATGTTGGCGAAGGGGCCGCCATGCAGGAAGGCCGGGTTGTTTTCCAGCGTCTGCACCAGGTTGGGCTGGATCGCGTCCTTCATCAGCACGGCCATCGCGCTGTCGGCCTTGACGTCGCGGCAATAGACGGGTGACCGGTCGCGCCTGTAGCCGATGATGATGTCGCCCATGCGCTTCTGCAGGTCTTCGATGTCGGAGGCCAGGCACAGGATAGCCATGATCTCGGAAGCCACGGTGATGTCGAAGCCGCTTTCGCGCGGGAAACCGTTGGTCACGCCGCCCAGCGGGCCGACGATCTGGCGCAGCGCGCGGTCATTCATGTCCAGCACGCGCTTCCAGGTCACGCGGCGCACATCGATGTCGTTCGGATTGCCCCAATAGATCGAGTTGTCGATCATCGCGGCCAGCAGGTTGTGCGCGCTGGTGATGGCATGAAAATCGCCCGTGAAGTGCAGGTTGATCTCGTCCATCGGCATGACCTGGCTCTTGCCGCCGCCGGCGCCGCCGCCCTTCATGCCGAAGCACGGGCCCAGCGAAGGCTCGCGCAGGCAGAGCATGGAATTCTTGCCGATGCGGCGCAGGCCGTCATGCAGGCCGACGGACGTGGTGGTCTTGCCTTCGCCGGCAGGGGTGGGGTTGATCGCTGTGACGAGGATCAGCTTGCCCGGTGCCGCCGCGGCGGGCAGCGCGGCACGATCGATCTTGGCCTTGTATTTGCCATAGGGGATCAGCGCTTCATCCGGCACATTGGCCTTCTTCGCGACTTCCGAAATGGGGATCAGTGTCGCCGCGCGTGCAATTTCGATATCTGTGGGCATCTCATCTCGTCCTTGTTTGCTCTTTAAGGGCGTTCGAAGTCTTCATACTGGCTGGCGGCGCCGGCTGGCGACCGCTCCAAATCTTTCGCAATCACGAAATTTTCGCGAATCCGAAAACAGGTAGTTTGGCTTACAATTTTTCGGGGCGAATCCTCAAGCCTGATTCTCTTATCTGCGCGGCCCATTTCTGTTGTTTCAATGCCGCTTATGCCTTGTGCGTGAAACCCCGGGCCGTTAGGTTCCCATTTCGTTCTCATAGCTTCCGGCAGGTGCATGGATCCTCTTATACTGATCGCGATAATCATTGCACTCCTGATTGGGGCTGCAATGGGCTGGTTTTTCGGTTCGCGCCCCGCCGCGGAGTGGAAGGCGCGCCATGCGGAGGCCGCTGCCGAAGCGAAAGAGCTTGAGGCGCAGTTCAAGCAGGCCGCAGGCGAACTGGGTCAGGCCCAGATCGAGATCGCCACGCTCAAGGCCAATGCCGAAAATTTCGACAAGCAGATCGAACTGCTCAAGCAGGCGCGGATCGACCTGATCAAGGAGTTCGAGAATGCCGGCAACAAAGTGCTGGGCGATGCGCAGGAACAGTTCCTCAAACGGGCGCAGGAAAGCTTCGGCAATACCGAGAAGGCCAGCGAGGAAAAGCTCAAGGCGCTGCTCGACCCGGTGCACAAGCGGCTGAAGAGCTATGAAGAGCATGTTTCCGGACTGGAGGAGAAGCGCCGCGACGCCTTCGGCCAGCTGACCGGGCTGATCCAGTCGATGAAGGAAGGTCAGGACGCCGTGCGTGCGGAAGCCGCGCGACTGGGCAACTCGCTGCGCAATGCGCCCAAGGCGCGCGGACGCTGGGGCGAACAGCAGCTCAAGAACGTGCTGGAACAATGCGGCCTGGCCGAACACACCGATTTCGTGACCGAACATTCGGTGGACACCGAAGACGGACGGCTCCGCCCAGATGCGATTGTCCGCATTCCCGGAAACAAGGTGTTGGTGATCGACGCCAAGGTCTCGCTCAATGCCTATCAGGAAGCGTTCGAGGCGGATGACGACGCCATTCGCAGCAGTGCGATGGACAACCATGCAAGGTCCATGCGCACCCATGTCCAGGCTCTGGGCGCGAAGAGCTATCAGAGCCAATTCGATGAAGCGCCCGACTATGTGGTGATGTTTGTGCCGGGCGAACATTTCGTGGCCGCCGCGCTGGAACACGATCCGGAATTGTGGGACTTCGCCTTCCGTAATCGGGTGCTACTCGCCACGCCGACCAATCTGGTCGCCATCGCGCGCACCGTCGCGATGGTCTGGAAACAGGACCAGCTTGCCAATGAAGCGGTTGAGATCGGGCGGATGGGCGGCGAGCTCTATGACCGGCTGGCCGTGGCCGCCGAGCACATGAAGCGCGTAGGTGGCGGACTGGAAACGGCCGTGAGCAATTACAACAAGTTCGTCGGCAGTTTCGAACGCAATGTGCTGACGTCCGGACGGCGGCTCAAGGACAAGGGCATCGAAATCGGCAAGCGCGAGATTCCCGAAGTCACTCTCGTCGAAGGCGCGCCGCGCTATGGCGGTGACGACGAGGTTGAACAGCCGCAAATCGGTGCGGCGAATGACAGCGACGTCCAAGGGGGATGAAGGCCTTCCGGTGGCCGCTATCGGCGCTGCTGCCATTCGGGCTCTTGATGGCCTGCAGCGGAGCTAGCGAGCCGGCAGTGGAGGAGCCTGCGCAGCCGCCTGAGCTGGCGCCGATCGATATTCCTATCGCCTCTGCCAGCGACGAAGCGCTGCCTAACCGCACAGAGGCGCAGCGCCTGCTGACCGAGCAAACCGATCCGCGCCAATCGGGCCGCTATGCGCCGCGGGACGAATGCGGGGCTTTGCCGGGAGCGTCGGCGTTTCGCGAAAGTCTGGCGTCCGCCGTCGTCGACCGTAATGTGGATGCGATCGTTCAACTGGCCCATCCCGAGATCAAGCTGGATTTCGGGGGCGGGGAAGGGCGCGAAGAATTGAGACGCCGGCTGAACGATCCGAACTGGACCTTGTGGGACGAGCTGGAAGCGATCCTGCCGCTCGGCTGCGCGGTCAATTCACGCGACGGGCTGACCATGCCCTGGCACTTCGCGCAGGAATATGGCGATCGTGACGGCTATGCGCTGATGATCGTGATGGGGGAGGAGGTTCCGCTGCTGGCCGAGGCAGACAAGGACGCAACCGTGATCAGCCGGATATCGTGGGACGCGGTGGAGCTTCTCAGCGACTATAGCGAGGATCGGCCGTTTGCGCGGGTCGAGGATGCGCAGGGCCGAGAGGGCTACGTCGACTGGAAGAAGCTTCGGAGCCTGATCGATCACCGTCTGATTGCCGGCAAACAGGATCAGGCCTGGCAGATCACTGCGATTGTTGCTGGGGACTGACCCGCTCGAGCTCGGCGAAATGCCCGCGGGAGCGCAGCGTCAGGCGGTCACCGTCAACAGACATTTCGGGAGCTGCCACCAGCAATGCGCTTGCGGCGTTCTCCTGTGCCCAAACAGGGCCGTCGCAGAACATTTCGGTCTGCGCCAGCGGACCGGCCAGCAGACGGCCTCCATCGGTGCGCCAGGGCCCGCCCATGCCGTTGCAGCCGACATTGGCAGTGAGCTGATCGCCTTCGAATGTCAGAGCGGCTTCTTCGGAAGCCGGTGCTTCGCCATCGATCGTCAGGAACCGCCACTCGCTGTCGCTCAGCACATGGCCGGGCGTCGCCTTGGCCGTGCAACCGAGTGTCGCGGCGGCGGCGGTGAGCAGGAAGAGAGAGCGGATGCCAAGCATGAGACGAGGCATAGCAGCGATGGTCTGAAAATAGGCTGAACGGGAAGGGCAGATTCGGGCGAATATCTACTTCGGAAAAGCCGCGAGGGCTTCATAGGCGAGAACGGCGCCCGCCATCGCGGCATTGAGGCTGTCCGCCCGCCCGCGCATCGGGATCGTGACCCTGAGATCGCAGGCGTCCTCATACTCTTCCGGCAG
>JAUHYZ010000068.1 GCA_030426245.1 Alphaproteobacteria bacterium
CGCTGGGCGGCCCGGGGCTGGACGATTTTCCCGAAGGCCAGGAAGGCGGCTATGTAAAGCTCACCCTGCCGCCGCTGCCCGGCACGGAAAAGCCCACGGTGCGCACCTATACGATCCGCAATCAGCGCCGCACGGCCAATGGGCAGGAGATCGACGTCGATTTCGCGCTGCACGGTTCGCAGGATGAAGCCGGCCCCGCCACCGAATGGGCGATGGCGGCCAAGGAAGGCGACGCGATCATGGTCGGCGGCCCCGGCCCGGCCAAGCCGCTGCCCGAAGGCTCGCCCTGGTATGTCATCGCAGGCGACATGGCCGCGTTGCCCGCGATCGGCGTCAATCTGGAACAGCTCGGCCGCGATGCGCGCGGCAGCGCCTTTATCGAAATCCAGCACGAGGACGACCGGCAGGCGATCGACTGCCCGCCGGGCTTCGAAATCAACTGGCTGGTCAATCCCACGCCGGGCGAGAAGGGCGAGCTGCTGGCCAGCCATGTGCGCGCCGCCGAATGGCCCGAAGCGGATGTCTATGCCTGGGCCGCCTGCGAGTTCAATTCCATGCGTGCGCTGCGCGCCTATCTGCGCGAAGAGAAGGCGCTGGGCCGCGACCAGCTTTATATCTCCTCCTATTGGAAGGCCGGCGATACCGAGGATTCGCACAAGGTGATCAAGCGCGTGGACGCGGAAGCAACAGGCGCCTGAGCGGGCGCCGCGCTAACCTAGCTCAGATAGAATCGGGTCGCTTGCAGCGGCTCGGGCGGGGCCTCGCCCAGATGCGGGGCCATGCTGATTTCCGCCGCGCGGCAAATCGCATCCAGCGGCAGGGCGTTCTGCGTCGTGCCGAAAGGATGCGACAGATCCTCCGTCACTTCGGCCAGCCCCAGGAAGACATAGCCCACGATCCCGACGAAGAGCGGCGTCAGCCAGCCCGCCGTGCCGACCAGCGCGAGGGGCAGCAGCAGGCAATAGACATAGGTCGTGCGGTAGACGAGCAGCGAATAGACATAGGGTAGCGGCGTATTGGCGATCCGCTCGCAAGAGGCCTGCTGCGCGGTCATGCTGCCCAGCCTTTCCTGCAAGGCCTTGGCGCCGAACCCGTCGATCTGCTGGCTGCGATAGGCGGCGGCCAGATCGTCTGCGATCCGGTCCAGCGCGGCGCAGGGCGGATGGGCCGCATCGGCCAGATCGCCGCCCAGCTCTTGCGCCCGTTCGCGCGCGGTCTCGTCCCCTGCAAGCTTGCGCAGATTGGCGCGGTGCAGATGCAGGAAGGCCAGCGCCAGGCGTATGAGGCGCCTGCGCAGCGTCTCGTCCGCCACGAACAGTTCCAGCTCGCGCGCGAAGGCCCTCAGGTCCGCCAGCAGCGCGCCCCACAGCTTGCGCGCTTCCCACCAGCGGTCATAGGCGGCGTTGTTGCGGAAGCCGAGAAACAGCGACAGCGCGATGCCGAAGACGGTGAAGCCCACGGCCTCGATTTCCGGAAAGGCGTCATAGGTGTGATGCAGCAGCACCATCCCGGCGGAAAACGCCATCAGCGCGACGATCCTGGGCGCGATCAGCGGCACGATCGAACCGCGCACGGCGAAGGCCAGTTCCACCCAGCTCGGCTTGTCGCGCAGGATCATGGCCGCCGCTCAGCCGGCCGTCGCGGTGACGATGTAATTCAGCGCCAGATTGTCCGAAAGATGCAGGCCCTTGGCAGGCGTGAAGGCAATGCCCCGGGGCGCGTCCATCTTCAGCCCGGCGGCGGCGAGCAGATCGTGCAATTCTTCCGGCGTAAGAAAATCGTCCCAGTGATGGGTACCCTTCGGGATCATGCCCAGTGCCTCCGCCGCGCCGATCATGATCAGGCGCGATTGCGGCGTGCGGTTGGGGGTGGAAAGCACCAGCAGCCCACCCCCCGAATCTGACTTGGGTGCCAGGCGCGCGGCGAGCTGCGCGATAAAGGCGCCCTTTTCGCCGACATGCTCGATCACTTCCATCGCGGTGACGAGGTCGTACGTGCCCGCCTCCAGCTCCGCCAGTTCCCCGGCATGATAGCCGATGCTCAGCCCCGCACCGGCGGCGTGGGTGCGTGCGGCGGCGATATTCTCCTGCGCCGCGTCCACGCCCGTTACCTCGGCGCCCATCCGCGCCAGCGGCTCGCACAGCAGGCCGGCGCCGCAGCCCACATCCAGCGCGCGCTTGCCCGCCAGCGGCTTCAGGCTCTCCGGATCGCCGCCCCAATGCATGTCCACCGCTTCGCGCAGGAATTGCAGCCGCACGGGGTTCAATCTGTGCAGCATGGCGGAGGAGCCGTTCGGGTCCCACCAATCGGCCGCCAGCGCCCCGAAATGGGCGGCTTCCTCGGGCCTTATCGTTTCAGGGGCGGTTGCATTGTTCATGACCGAACCCTAACAGCGCGCCTAATCCGATTCCAGCACGCAGAAGGGGCAAAACGGCGTGGCCCGTATCGTAATGAAATTTGGCGGAACTTCGATGGCCGGCACGGAGCGTATCCGCCGTGTCGCCAATATCGTGCGCCGCCAGCAGGCCGCGGGGCATGAAGTCGCCGTGGTGGTGTCCGCCATGGCGGGCGAGACCGACCGGCTGGTGGGCTTCTGCCGCGAAGCGAACCCGCTTTACGATCCCGCCGAATACGATGTGGTGGTCTCTTCCGGCGAACAGGTGACGGCGGGGCTGCTGGCGCTCACGCTGCAGGGCATGGGCTGCAAGGCGCGCAGCTGGCTGGGCTGGCAGCTCCCGATCCAGACCGACGATGCCCATGCCAAGGCCCGGATCGAGGAGATCGATTCGGATGCCGTGCTGGCCTCCATGGCCAAGGGAGAGATCGCGGTGTTCCCCGGTTTCCAGGGCATCGGGCACGATGGGCGCGTGACCACTCTGGGCCGCGGCGGGTCCGACACTTCGGCAGTCGCGGTGGCGGCGGCGGTGAAGGCGGATCGCTGCGATATCTACACCGATGTGGACGGCGTCTACACCACCGATCCCCGGATCGTGGCCAAGGCGCGCAAGCTTACCCATGTCACATACGAAGAAATGCTCGAACTGGCCTCGGTCGGTTCGAAAGTCCTGCAGACCCGCTCCGTCAGCCTTGCGATGAAGGAGAATGTGCGGGTGCAGGTGCTGTCATCCTTTGTCGATGAAGATGCCCCGCTGGCAGACGATCTGCCCGGAACGATGATCGTCGGGGACGACGAACTGGCCCAGATTCAAGAGGACCTCGATATGGAACGTCAGATGATCACCGGCATCGCCGCCGACAAGAACGAGGCGAAAGTCATCCTCACCCGCGTGCCCGACCGGCCCGGCGCGGTGGCCACGATCTTCACCCCGCTGGCTGATGCCAGCATCAATGTCGACATGATCATTCAGAATGTCGGCCGCGAAAAGGGCGAAACCGACGTGACCTTCACTGTGCCCGCGGCGGACCTCGCGCGCACTCAGGCGCTGCTGGAAGAGCATAAGGGCACGATCGGCTTCAACCGCATCATCACCGACGGCAAGGTGGCCAAGATTTCCGTGGTGGGCGTGGGCATGCGCAGCCATGCCGGCGTCGCTGCGGCGATGTTCAAGGCGATGGCCGATCGCGGGATCAATATCCAGGCGATCTCCACCAGCGAGATCAAGGTTTCCGTGCTGATCGACGAGGACGAGACGGAGCTGGCCGTGCGCGTGCTGCACAGCGCCTATGGGCTCGATTCCTCGGACGAGGCCGCCTGAGAGTTAAACCTCGCGCGACATTCCCGCTCTTCTCTTCGTCATTGTCCTGTCGGACAGCTTCGCTTCCCTGCGCAGGCGGGAACCCAGTTAAGTCACTTTGCGCCGGGCTCCGGATTACCGCACGGCCCGGCCGTGTGCGGTGACGACGCGAAGGCCTGCAATGTCCGTAATGGGTGGAAAGCGGACCAAGCTGCTGATATTTGGCCCTCAGTTATTGGGAGAAAGCTATGTCGCTTTTGGGTATTCTAGCTGCTGCTATTGCGGGTGCGGCAAGCCTGACTTCCCCAGCGAACCCTTTGTCCAACGCGGATAAAGGCTTGCTCCAGTGCTATCGGCCCGATGTCCAAAACAAGACATGTCAGTCTATTGCTGCTTATCAAGTCACAGGTCCTGAGACCTACGACAACAGGGCGGTGATCCCGGTTGCGCAAAACGCTACACTTGAAACTCACACGCCTGTCGTGATCAGGGGCAACGCGGTTTGCGGTTCAATCAGGGCGGAAGATATTACAGCGGGGGTACTTCGTGTGGACAACCATGAAGTAGACCCGGCCACCGCCAAACCTGTTTTGGAACAGATAGCTCAGACAATGGCGCCTTTAGTCGGCAAGGAGATTTGCACGCGTTACGAGAGTTCAGATGGTGGCTTAACGGCTAAGATATCTATCGATGGGACTTACAAACCGGATCAGGATCAGACCGTGCTGTGGGTCAACCCATCGGATGGCTACACCGTCACCCCATAGCCAATGTCAGCAACGGGTCGCTGGCGGACGTTCAAACCAAGTCACCCCGGGCCTGTCCCGGGGTCCAGCTTATTCCTAGTCGGCGAAAGAAAGCGGGATCCCGGAACAAGTCCGGGATGACCAAGGGGGCGCGGGGATTACGACAGTGGAGACACACCCCGTCATCCGGCGGCGAACCCGGACATTTCGCCAGAGGGAAATAACGGATCGCGCGGCTGGCGCCGGGGCGGGAAGGCCCACGGGCGTCAGGTCAGGCGGGCGGATGGAAATGTGTTGCGACTGACCGGTGCGTTCCTAAGTTTCCGCTCTATCCGCGCACAGGTTCGGCCCTTCTTCCCGCCACCGGCCTGGGGCGTAAGGAGCGGGCTCGCATTGCTCCTTGCATCCCTGCGGCTGAAATGCCGCACCACATCCGGTGTTTGCAGGCTACTGCTGCTTTCCTTCCGTCCGGGCTGAGGTGACCCATCAGGGGAGAAGCGGCAGGCGGAGCCGGCATGAGAAGCCGCCTCCCTGACGCAATAAGCGCCAGCCGCGATTGTCCCATAATGGGACAGATGGAAGCGGAAGCAGCCGGCCATGCCGCCCCCGATCCGCATCCTGCTGAGGTTACAGGATGGCCAATCAATAACCAAAACGGTTATATTTGTCAAGGAGGATGTGCCGCATGTGAAACGGGCCCCGCCGCCCTTTGGCAGCGAGGCCCGCGCCGATAGCCCCTCGGCGGGAGCTGATCCGCGTTTCTACTGGTTGCTCGATTGGCCCATATTCTGTGCAATCGCCAGCTGGACCTTCTCCTTCAATTCGGCATCGGTCTGCATCTGCCTGCTGATCGCATTGAAGGTGGCGGGCTCCAGCCCCGATGTGGTGACGATTTCCATCATCTTGGCCTGCTTGGCCGAATCCTCCATCGTGGCATCCTGCTGGACACCGCGGATCTTGGTTGCGGCCTTGGCGTAATTGCCGATCTGGGTGTCGGTGAAATCCGTCTGCGCCTGCGCGCCCATCTGAGCCTGCGCATTGGCGGAAGGCTGTGCCGGATCCGCCGGTGCGGGCGCCGATGCCGCCGGGCCTGCCTCGGCAAAGGCCGTTCCGCTCAGGGCGAGGGCACAAGTTGCTGTAATAATGCCATATTTCATCAGATTTTCTCCTCGTGTCTTCCCCTGCTCGACGCATGGTTTGCGCTCTCGTTCCGCCTGCACAAAGGCAATCGGGGTGAATCGAGAGAGGTGGGAGACGGCCCGATCCGGCCTGCGGCAGGGCGTTTTCTGGCCGTGCCGAAAGCGAATGGGCGCTGGGCAGAGGGGCGGGGACTCGGCGATTGGACAGCGGCGCATCTGTGGCGCTATTCTGCATGCAGGCGGAGATGCCGCCCGCGCATCCGGGAGAAGCGCCATGAAGACCGTGCTTTCCATCGCCATGGCATCCGCTGCGGCCTGCGTTGCCGCCATGCCCCTCTCCGCACAAGAAGACCCCGCACGAGAGACATCACCCGAAGCGGAGCAGACAGGCGCCGTCGAAATCGTCAAGCGCGGGGAAGATGGGCGCGCCGAGATCGTGCGGATCGACGGTTTCGAAGTGGCCGTCTGCAAGGACGGGCGAACCGATAGCTGCATCAATCCGCGCGATGCCGGGCTGGATTGGGGCGGCAAGGAAATCGATTATTGGCCCGGCAAACCGGCCAGCGAGATCGAGGAGCCGCTGCCCGAAAGTAAACCGGAAGGCGCCGATCAGGCCGAATGATCCTCTATCCGCGCACGGACTGCCTTGCGGTTAGCCAAAGCTTTACCATGTACGCCCATGAAGCGGGGCGAAGGGGCAAGCCATGCCAGATTCGCACAATATGCCGGCCGAGTACGAGGTCTATCAGATCCTTACGGAGCTGCGCGGCTGCGGCTGCGTGCCGCCGGGGATCACCGGGCGGGTGTTCCGCGTGCTGGACGATATGCGCTTCGCGCGCCGCCCGCGTGCGGAAGTGGAAATGGTGGAACGGCTTTCGCTGATCCTCCACCGCGAACGCGCCGGCCTGGATGACGGGGCGCAGATGGCGGCCAGTATCGACCGGCTCGCCGATGAATGGCTGAGCACGCGCATTCCCGATTCTGCCGAGGAGGAGGGCGAAACGCCCGGCCATGCCTGGCTGAAGCGCGGCAAGCCCTGACGCGCCCCGAACGGGATGTTTGCGGCGCGAAACGCCGTGTCAGCCGGTCACGAACTCATAGCGGAAGTGATTGCCGTCGCGCTTGACCTGCCCGGCGGAAGTCTTGCGGAAATGCGCGGGAAAGCACATCAGCTCGCCATCCGCGGCGCGTTCCAGCGTCGCCTTGCGCACCAGCTGCGCCGCCGCCGGATCGTCGTCGAAAGCGAAAGGCAGGTCGTGGCGGATCAGCTGCACCGGGTGGTGGATCACATCGCCCCAGAAGATCGCTTCGGGCCCGTCCGCCTGGGCGCCCACCATGCAGCAGCCCGGCGAATGGCCGAAGGCGGGTTCCAGCCACACGCCATTGCCGACCTCGCGGTGGGCGACGAAATTCTCCTCCACGATCTCGCCCAGGCCCGCTTCCATCACCGGCACGATGGAATCCAGGAAGGCTTCGTAATGGAATTCCTCGCCCGCCGGGTTCTCCTTGAAATAGTCGTAATCACGCCGCCCGAAGATGTAGCGGGCCCGGGGGAAGGTCGGCACCCATTTGCCGTTTTCCAGCCTTGTGTTCCAGCCGATATGGTCGAAATGCAGATGGGTGCACATCACCATGTCGATATCTTCGGGCGCAAAACCGGCGGCGCGCAGATTTTCCAGATAGCGCGTATCGAGCTGGTGCACCGCTTCGATAGAGCGGTTCTTGTGATTGCCGTCGCAGCTGTCGATCAGGATCGTGAGGCCGTCCAGCTCGATCACCCAGCTATGGACGGAAAAGGTCATGTGGCAGGTTTCCGGATCCTCCGTGATCTCGTCGGGTGCGGCATACCATTCATGCAGCCGGACGAGATCCTCAGCCGTCACGCCCGGCAACTGCATCAGCAGCGGCACCGGGCTTTCCATCTCGAATATCTTGTGAACCTTCATCCGGCCGATCTGCAACGGCTTCACCGGCAATCTCCCATCTATCCGCCAACCATTTATCTGGCTGCAGGATAGACGGGCCTTGCGCCTGCGCGCTTGGCTGTGAGCGAATCCGTTCGGTCGCTCGCGTGCAGTCGCCGCTCTCAGTCGTTTCCGCTGCCGGACGCCATGCGTTCGGCGCCCTGCCAGCCGCCGCCCAGCGCCTTGTACAGCGCCACGGCGGCAATTGCGCGCGTCGCGCGGGCCTGCGCCGCCTGCTGCTCCACGCCTGCCAGGCGCAGCCGGGCCTGCTCGGCCGCCAGCTTGCTGATCTCGCCACTTTCGAATGACATCCGGGCCAGGCGGTGGGCGCTTTGCTGTTTGCGCAGGGCGGCGCGGACCGGATCGATCGACTGCACGCTGGCGGCGAAGCGATTGGCGGCTGCCTCGCTCTCGTTCAGCGCCCTGGTCACGGCCGCTTCGTATGCGGCAGCGGCCCCGTCGGCCCCGGCATCGGCGGCGCGCACTTGCGCGCGGATGCGCCCGAAGGAGAAGATCGGCCATGAGAAGGACGGGCCCGCCGTGTAGCGCAGGCTCTCCCCATCGCCCAGATCGTCCAGCGACTGGGCCTGCAGCCCGATATTGCCGATCAATGAAAGCCGCGGATAGAGATCGGCCTTGGCCACGCCTATCCCGGCAGTCGCGGCCGCGAGTTCGCTCTCGGCGCGGCGGATATCGGGCCGGCGCTCCAGCAGCTGCGAACGGATACCGCTGGCGATCGAATTGGGCGGGGCGGGGATGTCGCCGGAACTGGCCAGCAATTCGGGCACCAGTTCGTTGGGCGCCTCGCCCACCAGCGTCGCCAGCCGGTAGGCGGCGGAGGAAACGTCGGCCTGCGCCTGGCGCTGCAGCACCTCGCGCGTATTCATGTCCACTTCCGCCTCGTCCGCATCCGCCTGAGAGGTTTCGCCCGCATTGTGCAGCATCGCGGCCAGCTGAGCGATGGAGCGGCTGGCTTCCAGTTCGCTCGTCCTGACGGCGAGAAAGCTCTGGGCCTGGCGCAGCTCGATATAGGTGCGCGCGATCTCCGCCGTGAGAGAGACCATGACGTCGCGCCGCGCCCATCCGGCGGCTTCTTCCAGCGCGCGGGCCTTTTCCACCTGGCGGCTGGTCTTGCCCCACAGATCGATCTCCCAGCTCGCATCGAAGCCGGCATCGAGCAGCGGGAATTCGGGATCGAAACCGGGAATATTGCCCACCGGAATCTGGCCGTTTTCGCTGATGCGGTTGTCCGTGGCACTGGCCGATGCCGCCACTTGCGGGAAGCGCCCGCCCTGCGCCGCCTCACGCAAGGCGCGCGCTTCGGCCACGCGCGCGGTCGCCTGGTCCAGATCGGGGCTGGAAGCCAGCGCCCGCTCTATGAGGGCAGTCATCTGCGGATCGCCGAACTGCTCCCACCAGGCGGTGTCGACCGGTTGCTGCGAAAGCGGCTCCAGCCACTCGCCCGCCGTGCCGGTGCTGTCCGGGCGGGCGTAATCGGGCCCCACGGCGCAGGAGGCGAGCAGGCCGGAAGCCAGTGCAGTGCTCAGGGCGGCGGTCAGGCGGGCGGTCAGTCGGGAACGCATCGGTTCACTCCATTCGCGAACGGAACAGCTTGGCGGCAGCTGTCAGGGTTATGATGGTGATCACCACCAGCGGCCAGGCCTGGTGCAGCACTGCCGAAAGCGGCATCGCCTTGAGG
>JAUHYZ010000014.1 GCA_030426245.1 Alphaproteobacteria bacterium
ACGCGAATGGATGCGCTCTTGCGTCGTTAACGAAGCGGGAAAAGCAAGAAGTTGCGCACGCGTCAAGCGAGTGCAACAATCTGTCGCGAATCTGCAACAGAGTGTGGCTAGAGTGCACGACTCGTTTGCGGTGCTGTGATTCGGGCTTCGCCCGGCCCGTTCGCGCCCCCATTTTCCCCCTGTTCGCCAGCGTCTGAGACGCTATGAGGCGCCAGCAAACACGCCGTTTCGGCGACTTTTCAAGCCGGCACAAGGGGGCCCGCGCGCAGCCATGAATGCCAGACCTGAAAAGCCGCAAGCGCCCCGGCCGCGCGCCCAGAGACCGGTGCGCCCGCGTGAATTGCAGGACTCACTTAACCACTATCTTTATCACCCATTGGCTTGGCAGCTGGCGCGGCTGCTGGCCAAAACCCCCGTCACGCCGAACATGGTTTCGATTGCCGGCGGATTGATGGTGGTCGCGGCCGGTATCGCCTACGCCCAGCCGGGATCGCTGACCTACCCGCTCAGCGCGGCGCTCGGCATGGCGCTGCATATGGGCTGGCACGTGGTTGACGGGGCGGACGGCGATCTCGCCCGGATCACCGGCAAGGCCAGCCCCATCGGCGAAATGGTGGACGGGATCTGCGACTATGCCAGCCATATCGTACTCTATTTCATTCTCGGCTGGCTGCTGCAGCTGCAGATCGGCTGGGTCAGCTGGCCGATCATGGTCGCCGCCGGGCTCAGCCATATCGTGCAATCCAACCATGTGGAGGTGCAGCGCCGATCCTACCAATGGTGGGTCTATGGCCTGCCCTGGCTGAAAACGACGCATGAGGACCAGGACGCGGCGACGCGGCGCGGCGGATTCGGCGCACTGGCCGCGGCCTATCTCAAGCTGGCGGCAGGGGTGACCCCGCATAGCGAGGCGATCGACGCGGCGGTGGCGAAAGCGCAGGGCGAGCCCGAAAAGCTGGAGGCGATGCGCAGCGCGATCCGCGCGGAAATGCCGCCGCTGATGCGAATCTGGAAATTCCTCGGCCCCAATCCGCGTGCGATCGTGCTGGGCCTATCCATGTTTGCCGGCAGCCCGATCTGGTATTTCTTCTATCAGGCCGTGGTGCTCAACATCCTGCTGGTGATTTCGGTGCGCGCGCATAATGCCGCCTGGCGCAGGCTCGTTGCATCGGGAACCGCAGAACTGGGGCAGTGAGGGGCCCGGCGAAGGGGGCGCAAGAGGGCTGGCGAGCTCGCCACAGTGGCGCTATCACCAGTCCATGCTGACAGACTCCCTGCTTCAGGACGCACGCGCGATAGCCGACCGGATCGTATCGCTGCGCCGAGCGATCCATGCCGAACCCGAACTCGGCCTGGAAACGCCCAAGACCCGCGACAAGGTCCGCACCGAACTGGCCGAGCTGCCGCTCGAATGGGTGGAAGGGCCTTCCACCACCGGCACCGTCGCCACGCTGAAGGGCGCAAAGCCAGGGCCGACCGTATTGCTGCGCGGCGACATGGACGCCTTGCCGATGCAGGAGGAAACCGGGCTCGATTTCGCCTCCACCCTGCCCGGCCGGATGCATGCCTGCGGGCATGACACGCACACCGCGATGCTGGCGGGCGCGGCGCGGATTCTGGCCGACAAGCAGGGCGAACTGGCAGGCGATGTCCGCTTCATGTTTCAGCCTGGCGAAGAAGGCTTCCATGGTGCGCGTTTCATGCTGGAAGACGGGCTGCTGGCCGGCACGGACGGCAAACTGCCCGATGCCGCCTTCGCGCTCCACATCATGCCCAATGCGCCGCACGGCGTGATCGGCAGCCGCACCGGGCCGCTGCTCGCCGCGGCCGATATGGTGGAGATCTTGGTGAAGGGGCGCGGCGGTCATGCGTCCATGCCGCACGATACGCGCGATCCCGTGCCGGTGGCTTGCGAGATCGTGGGCGCGATCCAGACACTGGTCACGCGCCGGTTCAACGCGGCCGAAGCTGTCGTGATCACGATGACGCAGCTCGATGCGGGCAGCGCGCATAACATCATCCCCGACACGGCGGTTCTGAAAGGCACGATCCGCACCCTTTCGCCGGAAAACCGCAAGGCCGCTCAGGACGCGCTGCAGCAGCTCGCGCAGGGGATCGCGCAGGCCCACGACATGGAAGCGGAGCTGACCTTCGTCGAGGGCTTCCCGCCCACGATCAACGATGCCCGCGCCGTCGCCCTGGGGGAAACGGTGACGCAGGGCCTTGGCGGAACTTTCCTGCGCATGGAGCACCCGATCATGGGCGCGGAGGACTTCTCCTACGTGCTGCAGAAAATGCCGGGCGCGATGTATTTCCTGGGCGTGGCGCAGGAGGGCGAAGACTGGAGCCAGTGCTGCGGGCTGCATTCCAGCAAGATGATGGTGGACGAAGCCGTGCTGCCCTATGGTGCGGCTTTCCTGGCCGGCTGCGCCACGCGCTTCCTTTCCCGGGGCTGGGACTGACCGCCGTTCAGGTTTCAGCGGGAGCGGCGATCGCGCCCCAGGCTGCGGGCCAGCTGCCCTGTTCCCGAGGCCCCGGAACCTTTTCCCCGATTTCCAGCGCGGGCGCATATCGCTGCACACGCATTCGCTCTAATGTCGCGCCCTGGTCATTCTTCGGGGGCGCATGATGAGAGCTAGGCAGATCAGGGATGCAATCCTGCAGCTATTCAACGAATTTCTGCATTACGTGTTCGTCGACCTGTTCAAATCGAAGGCATTCATCGACTTCTACCTGCACGAATACCGCTCTTACGAGCAGTATCGCGAAGTCCAGATCTATCACAATATCCGCAAGATCAAGCGCGTCTGGGCCGATGCCGGCACGTTGGATGTGATGGCCGACCGGCTGGTCGATATGTTCGGAACCGGCGAAATAAAGGGGATCTGCCACGGATCGCGCAACGGCTTCGAGCAGAATCATCTCAATGCCCGCTCTTCCGGCTTCAAGGTCATCGGCACCGACATTTCGCCGACCGCGAACGATTACCCCGATTCCGTGGAATGGGACTTTCACGATGAGAATCCCGAATGGGCCGAAGCCTTCGATTTCGTCTATTCGAACTCGCTCGATCAGTCCTGGCAGCCACGCAAGGCGCTGGAAACCTGGTTCGGCCAGATCAAGCGCAACGGCGTTCTGGTAATCGAGCATAGCGACGAACAAAGCCCGGTAGCGGCCGGGGAAATGGACCCCTTCGGCGTCAGGCCGGTGGCGTTTCCCTATGTCATCGCCGACTGGTTCGGCCATCAGGTATCGATCTCGTTCCGCGAGTGCCACAAGGCCAATCTGAAGAAGAAGTCCTGGCTGTTCTTCATCAAGAAGCACGCTGACCACGTCACCGTTCTGAATTGACCGGGTGCAGGCGCGCTCAAGCAGCGCGAAGCGCGGTAGCGCAGACAAACTGGCGCACTCGACAGGATTGTCCTCCGCATTCGCTGCGGACGTCTCCGCGCCTGCTGGCGCTCCGACTCCGAACCGGGCTTCGTCTCCGCAGATACGCCAAGGGGGAGGCCCTTGCTCAGGACCTCCCCCTTGGCGCACCCGACAGGATTCGAACCTGTGACCTCTGCCTTCGGAGGGCAGAAAACCAGCGTCTGGCGAAGTCCGGCCTGAGCACCATTCCTTCAGAATTGCTGGACTTTTGATCCGCATTGATCCAACAAAGTCACACTAAGTTTTCCATACTTTTTCCGTACGGAATGAAGAGAGACCTAGTTGGACCTCAGCAAAGTTGGTGATCGCGAACGACTGAAGCCCCGGCGTGAGCCGTATTGGCAGCGCTTGCGCAACGGTTGCTTCCTCGGCCTTCGTCCGTCCAGGCGGGACGGTCCGGGAAGCTGGATTGCCAGAACCTATGACCCTGACACGTGCCGCTATCGCTTGAAGTCACTAGGTGACTTTGGTCAGCTTATCGCGCGCGACCGGTTCGCCGCAGCCAAGCAAGCAGCAGAGGCTTTTGCTGAGTTGATCGAAAGCGGCGGTCATGCTCGCGAGAAGATTGAGACCGTAGAGCAAGCCTGTCGTGCGTATGCGAAAGACAAGCCCGACGCCGAGGGGAGGTTCAAGCGCTTCGTCTATTCGGATCCGATCGCGCGGCAGAAGCTAGATCGCCTGCGCCGGCATCATCTTGAGGAATGGCGAAAGCGCCTTGCTGCAACGCCTGCACTGGTGAGCCGAAGCAAGAAGAAAGTGCCGAAGGAGCGAGAGCGTTCTCCAGCCTCGATCAATAGAGACATGGTGCCTCTACGTGCCGCTCTATTTCGCGTACTCGCACCCGGCACTCCTGCAACTGAGGCGGCCTGGCAAGAGGCACTCACGCCAATCAAGAACGCTGGCCGGCAGCGTACGTTGTATCTAGATCGCAACCAACGAAAGGCCCTGCTCAAGGTGATGGGGGAAGAGGCGGCACCGTTCATAAGAGCCTTATGTCTGCTTCCTCTCCGTCCCGGCGCTATGGCGAATCTATCGGCTGGGGACTTCGATAAACGGACCCGCGAATTGACCATCGGCAAGGACAAAAGCGGACGCCCAAGGCGCTTGATTGCCCCTGAAGCAGCTGCGGACCTGTTAGCAAAGCAGGCCGAGGACAAACTTCCAGCCGCGCCGCTGTTTATGCGCCCTGGCGGTTCGCGTTGGACCAAGGAGAGTTGGAACTTGCCAATTGCTAAGGCCGCTGGCAACGCAGGATTGCCGAGCGGCATTACGGCGTACACGCTCCGCCACTCTGTCTTGACGGACCTCGTCGACGGAGGCCTGCCTATCCTCACTGTTGCGCAAGTCAGCGATACGAGTGTCGAGATGATCGAGCGTCACTACGGCCATCTGAACCGTGCTGCGGCCGAGCAAGCATTGGCTGAGCTCTCACTGTGATCCCTGCAGGTAGAGCCAACACGTCACTCTTCACCCCCGTAGGGTTTGGCCAATGCGAACTCCCCTGAAGAACTTAATGCCGCTCAGCGAGTATTTCGCATTGGCTATGGCCCACGGGCGATCTTTTGACGAGGCTGCAATGCAATTGTTGGCTGCATGCAAACTCCAGAGTTCGGTAGGCAAGATCGCTGCCGTTCGTCGCGTTTCAAAGCGCGAAGACGGATCAGCTCTCACTTGGACCGTGGTATCGGCGAGTCCCCATTTAGAGTACGTCCCGCATTCAGTTTGGTACTACTTCGAAGGAATCGACGCCGACGGCCAGTCTAGATGGATCGATGATCCAAATGACCCGGAGGGCGCGGCGACAATAGATTGGCTCGCAGCTCACCTCTCGATCATCGACTGGTTTGTTGAGGAGAATCTAGACTACGGACAGCTGGAATACCTCCATCTCTGCTTGGAAGTGAACTTTGCTGAAGCCATCGCAAGAGGAGGTTCGTTGGAAGATGCCAACGAGTCGGTTGACGCCTCCGTCAATCACTTCACAGATATTGAACGCGAAAATTGGATCAAGTCGCGCGGGCGCACACCAGGTGGGGCCGATCAAGCGTATCGAGAGTTCCGCAGTCATCCCAAATACGATGGCACAATCCAATCCGAGTTTCGAAAACAATGCACACGGATCTGGGGTCAAAATGTCGGCCGGCCGAAAATGCGTGAGAAAAAGGCGTGATCTCGTATTAGGGCCACTTCTTTCCCTGAATTAGTCCGCTTCAGACCTTAACAATCTGGAGCAGCATGAATGTCTCAAGATCCAACCAAAGCCGCTAAGTTCAGCGGCGGAGAGGAGCGGCTGGCCTACCGTCCGACAGAGGCCGCCTCTGTTCTCGGACTTGGCCGCAACCGTATATTCGAACTCCTGCGCAGCGGAGAGCTGCGGAGCGTCAAATACGGTCGCACTCGGCTCATTCCGCGCACTGCAATCGAAGAGTTTCTGTCAGGCGGCCCTCAGGCCTCGTGAACCAAACTCGCCCGGCGATGCCGGGACTTCCTTGCCGGGCGGCTAAAGACACTGGCGGCGAGGTCGGAACAAGCCAAACCAGGGGGGTCCGATCCCATTGGCAAGCCCAGTCCGAAAGGTGGAGGGGTGATCGGCGGTGCGGAGACAAGCATCGTTAAGCAACCACCAAGTTTCCGGCTAGCTCCAGACCGGAAGCGTCCGAGAAAGCATACGGTCGGCTCCGACTGCCATGACTCAACGGACCGGACTGCCTCTGGTATTTGAGTGAAAGACGTCACTCGCCGCCAGGGGTAGTTGTCCTATGTCCATTCTGCACCGGTCTCACCAACTACCATCGACTATAGAACAAGGTGGATAGGTAGTACTGGGGCAGGGAGTGACCTTTCATTGCGGCCTGAACATTTCGTCTCTTTGTAAGATGGCAAAAAATCGGGCGCGAAAGTCTTCTTCATTTTTCTTCATTTCCGTCCGCATTGGTTGCCCAAAGCCCTGTTTCGCGGCAGGAAGCCCAGGTGCCGACACCAGAAGAACTTGCTCGCGAAGAGATTGACCGGCTGCTCGATGCGGCGGGCTGGGATTTACAGGACCGCAATCAGTTCGACCGCAATGCTTCCCTCGGCGTGGCAGTCCGCGAGTTCCAGCTTCCAGCCGGACCTTGCGACTACCTGCTGTTTATCGACGGCAAGGCGGCTGGTGTCATAGAAGCGAAGAAGACCGGCGTCACGTTGAGCGGTGTTGCAGAACAGTCAGACAAATATATGGCTGCGCTTCCCGAGCATCTCGCGCGGTGGGACGACATCCTCGTTTACGACTACGAGAGTACCGGCGACGAAACCTTCTTCAGAAACATGCGGGATCCCAAACCTCGCTCGCGTCGCCTGTTTGCTTTCCACCAGCCGGCAACACTTCGGGAATGGCTTCTCCAGTCTGACACGTTGCGATCGCGGCTCCGCCAAATGCCGCCCCTTATCAAGACCGGGCTACGCGACTGTCAGATAGATGCGATCGAGGGACTGGAGAAATCGCTTGCCGAAGACCGGCCGCGTGCGCTGATCCAGCTTGCGACAGGCGCAGGCAAGACCTTTACGGCCTGTTCGTTCTCCTATCGCCTGATCAAAGAAGCGGGGGCTAAGCGGATCCTGTTCCTGGTCGATCGCAACAATCTCGGCGACCAGACGCTGAAGGAATTCCAGAACTTCGACCCGCCCGGTGCAGCCAATCGTTTTACCGATACCTACATTGTCCAGCACTTGCACTCACACCGGCTGGATCCCGATGCCAAAGTCGTCATCACAACGATCCAACGGCTCTACTCGATGCTGCGCGGCAGGGAACTCGATGCCGAGGACGAAGAGGAGTCGGCTTTCGAGAAGTGGGAGAAGGTAGAAGCGGAGCAGCCTCCAGTCGAATACAACCCGAACATTCCGATCGAGACCTTCGACTTCATCGTCACCGACGAATGCCATCGCTCGATTTATGGGCTCTGGAGGCAAGTGCTGGAATATTTCGACGCCAGCATCATTGGTCTTACCGCTACGCCATCCAAACATACGCTCGGCTTCTTCAACCAGAACTTGGTCGCAGAATACCCCTATGAGCGCTCCGTCGCCGACGGCGTGAATGTCGGCTACGAAGTGTACCGCATCCGTACCCGCGTAACCGAGGAAGGCGCCACCCTGGAAGGTCAGCCAGGCTTTCCCGTCCCGCTGCGCGACAAACGCACCCGAAAAGTGCGCTACGAGGAATTGGACGCCGATCTCGAATACTCTGGCCAGGATCTCGACCGGTCAGTCGTCAATCCGAACCAGATTCGCACCGTGCTCCAGACCTATAAGGACCGTGTCTTCACAGAGCTATTCCCAGGACGCACTGGCGAATGGTTGCCCAAGACACTGATCTTCGCGAAGGACGACGCTCACGCCGAGGAGATCGTCCACCAGGTCCGCGAAGTCTTTGGAGAAGGGAACGACTTCGCCAAGAAGATCACCTACCGCAATACCGGCGAGAGCCCGAAAGAGCTGATCAAGGCATTCCGCGTCGACCCCTTTCCCCGCATCGCCGTGACGGTCGACATGATCGCTACCGGAACTGACATCAAGCCGGTCGAGGTTGTCATTTTCATGCGCGACGTGAAGTCGGAAGGCTATTACGAGCAGATGAAGGGCCGCGGGGTGCGCACCATCCCCGATGCCGATCTGAAGGCCGTCACACCTGATGCCCAGACCAAGACTCGCTTCATCCTGATTGATGCTGTCGGTGTGTCTGAAACCAAGAAGAACGCATGCCAGCCGCTCGAACGCAAGAAAGGCGTCAGCTTCGAAACGCTGATGGAGCAGATCGCCATGGGCCGGCGTGACGAGGACGCCATGTCCTCCCTGGCGGCTCGGCTGGCGGCACTTGATCGAAAGCTCGGTGACGAAGACCGCCAACGCATTGCCGAAGCAACTGGCGGTAAAACCCCGCGTGACCTCGCCAATGCTCTCCTCGATGCGATTGACCCCGACAAGCAGGCTGAGGCAATCGCGGCTACGCATGGGCCTATGGCCTTGAAAGAGCAGGAAGAAGAAGCCCTCGAACAGCTCGCCGAAGCCGCATGCCAGCCATTCGACAAGCCGGCCGTGCGAAATCTGCTCAAGGACATCAAGGCAAAAACTGACATCGTCATCGATGAGATCACCACCGACCAGGTCTTAAGCGCCGATTTCGACTTGAAACGGTCGGAAGAGACCATCACCAGCTTCAGGCAGTTCATCGAGGAAAATCACGACGAGCTGACCGCGCTTCAGATCCTCTACAACCAGCCGCTCGGCAAACAGAAGCTGACTTATGCGGCGATCCGCGAGTTGGTGACCGCGATGAGCGAGAGGCCGCCTTACCTCACCACCGCGAATGTCTGGCAGGCATATAAACGGCTGGACGCCAAAGCCGTACGCGGCGCGCCGGTGGATGACCAGCTGACCGAAGTGGTCAGCCTGGTGCGCTTTGCCCTAGGCCAGGTGGACGCGCTGGAGCCCTTCTCCAGCGTGGTCGAACAGCGTTTCAACCTCTGGCTCGGGCGCGAGAAGAGAGCGGGACGCGATTACACATCAGAACAAGAGGAATGGTTGCGCATGATCGCAACGTTCATTGCTGCCAATGCTGAGATCACACCGAGCGACTTCATGGAAGCGCCCAGCCTCTCCGATCAGGGCGGCATCCTGAAGGCGCGGCAGCTGTTCGACCCGCGCTTTGCCGAGACGCTGGATGAGCTTCAGACAGCGCTGGTGGCGTGATGGAAAAATGGGAGCTTCCAGAGCAATGGGTTTGGTCCACGATCATTGAGGGTTGCGAGACGGTCTTCGGTCAGTCACCGCCTTCTTCGTCATACAATCAGGAGGGAAATGGACTTCCCTTCTTCCAAGGCAAGGCTGAGTTTGGTGCTCGCCACCCTGCCGTAGCCAAGTGGTGCACCGAGCCAACGCGAGAAGCAGAAGTGGGAGACATTCTCATTTCTGTTCGCGCTCCCGTCGGCCCTACAAACATCGCAAAGGAGCATTGTGCAATTGGGCGAGGTTTAGCTGCCATTAGGCCGGCAATAGATCAAAGGTATGTCGAATACTGGCTCAAGCGCACCGAACAAATTCTCGCCGCACAAGGCACGGGAACGACGTTCAGTGCAATCACGAAAAAGGTCCTGAATAGCCATCCATTGCCAATCGCCCCACTCCCTGAACAGCGGCGCATCGTCGAGAAGATTGAGACACTCTTCGCCGAGCTCGCCAAGGGTGAAGAGGCGCTGCGCGAGGTGCAGAGACTGCTCGCGCGCTATCGCCAATCGGTCCTAAAAGCCGCCTTCACTGGAGCCCTCACCTTCGACTGGCGCGCCGCCAATGGTCCACCGCAGGGAAGTGGCGAAGAACTGCTCGCCCACATCCTGAAAACTCGCCGAGAAAGCTGGCAAGGCCGGGGCAAATACAAGGAGCCGGTCGAGCCGAAAACCAATGGGCTGCCGGAATTGGCGGAGGGATGGGTCTGGGCCACCTTTGACCAACTATTCAATGTGTTCGGTGGGGCAACACCATCTCGCCGTGAGCCAGACAATTGGGGTGGAAAGATCCCTTGGGTCAGCAGCGGAGAAGTTGCTTTCTGCCGGATTTATCAGACTCATGAGAAAGTCACAGAGAAGGGTTTAAGTAGTTGTTCCACGAAGGTTCACCCTGAAGGGACTGTTCTTTTGGCAATGATAGGCGAAGGAAAGACGCGAGGACAGGCCGCGATTCTGGACATTCCCGCCTGTAACAACCAAAATGCCGCAGCAATTCGTGTTGCGGAAAGTGGCCTACCTCCGGAGTATATTTTCTATTTTCTTATGGCGAATTATGAGGAGAGTAGGAGAAAGGGGCAGGGCGGGAATCAACCAGCATTAAATGGTGCGAAGGTGAAAGCGTTCACCCTGCCCTTGCCTAGTTCATTCGCCGAAACGCAGGAGATAGTAGACAGGATCGAAGATCTCTTTGTCCGCATCGACAAACTTGAGGAATGGTGCGGAATTGAACTGCAGCGCTCTGCGGCCCTACGTCGGTCCATTCTTAAGGATTCCTTCTGCGGCAAGCTGGTTGCGCAAGACCCGTCCGACGAACCCGCCAACAAACTGCTCGACCGCATCCGCGCCGCACGCAGCGCCACGCATAAGGCGAAACGCAGGAAAGCCACGGCATGAGCAAACTGCCTGGGGAGACGCCTCAAGGGAGAACACCATCATGAATGATCCGTCGTCCCTAAGAATCGAAGCCGCGCACAAGACAATAGCAGAGGTGTTCTCAAAGGAATACGCCTTCACCATACCCGCTTACCAGCGGCCATATGCCTGGGAAGAAACGCAAGTATCGGAGTTGCTGACCGATCTGGACGAGGCAATGTCGCCGGAATCCCGATCCGATGGTTTCTACTTCCTCGGCAGCATTGTGCTCGTGAAGACCCACGGCAAGCCGGAATCGCGGGTGGTCGATGGTCAGCAAAGGCTCACCACGCTCACCATCCTTTTCAGTGTGATCCGCGATCTGACAGAAGGCGCTGTGAAACGCGCCAGCCGGGAAACATATGTGAAGCAGGTCGCCAACGAAGACGAGGGCATTCCAGAAACCCTGCGCCTCCAGCTGAGACAGAAGGACCAAGCCTTCTTCGAAAAGCATATTCAGACAAGCCGCGCGACGGACAGCCTGCCTGCTGGCGATGGTCTCTCGGGGGCGAAGGCTCGGATCGTGGAAAATGCCGCGACAATTCGCTCACGGCTGGAAACGATGGGTGAAGAAAAGCGAAGCGAATTGCTGCGGTTCCTGCTGCAGAACTGCTACCTGGTTGTCGTCGAAGTCCCAACACAAACCGCCGCGAGACGGATCTTCACCGTATTGAACGCCAGAGGCATGGATCTTTCGGCGACTGACATCCTGAAGGCCGACCTGCTGGAACGGGCAGGAGAAACGAAGGAGGCTGGCCTTTCGCAGCGCTGGGAAGACATCGAGATTGCCTTGGAACGCGATAAGTTCAGCGATCTCTTCACGCATATCCGAATGATTTTTGAGCGCGAGAAACCGCGAGCCGCCCTCGAAACGGCATTTCCCAAACAGGTGCCGATTTTCAAGGATGATCCATCTGCTTTTGTCGACAATGTCCTAGAACCCTATGCCGATGCATTCATGCTTTCAATGAACGACCAGGAGCTTCGGCAGAGGTTCGGGGTCGAGACGGCCGATCGGGTCCGATCTCTTGAAAGGCTGGACAACAAGGACTGGTTGCCTCCGCTATTGCTCTGCATGCGGCAAAGCAACGAAGGGAAACGAAAGAATGTCGAGGATGTCGTGTTCGAACTCGAACGTCTGGCCTATTATCTGTTTATGATACGGGCCGATGTGAATGCCAGGATACAACGCTATGCCGAGGTTCTCGACCTGTTGGAGCCTTTGCCTTCACCCAGGCCGCGAGCCGGACACAAGGAGCGCTCCTCCGGCCTCACCCTGACAAAGGACGAGGCCTTCGAGTTCTTCGATGCGCTTGACGGGGATGTGTATCGTCTTTCGCGAGTGGTCAAACCGATCCTGTTGAGACTGGAACAGGCCTCAAACGATGGATCGGCGAATTACGACTATCCGACGATCTCAGTCGAGCATGTTTGCCCGCAAACCCTTAAGGAGGGCTCGCAATGGGCCAAATGGTTCGCGGACCCGGAGGATCACAGCTGGTGGATTCATTCCATTGCAAACCTGGTACTGCTGAACTTTCGCAAGAATTCGGCAGCCGCGAATTTTGATTTCGACCGCAAGAAGAACGAATATTTTGCATCGGGCGATACTAGCGCGTTCACACTCACCAACGAAGTGCGTGAATACAAAACCTGGACCACCTCTGACCTTGAAGAGCGGAGGAAAATATTGCTGGAGCGACTGGCTGACGACTGGGAACTGGAAGACGAACTATCCGCATGGTGGGAAGCCGAATGAGCAACGAACAACTCGTCGCCAAGGTCTGGAACTATGCGCATGTACTTCGTGACCAGGGCATCTCTTATGGCGACTACGTCGAGCAGATCACCTTCCTTCTGTTCCTCAAAATGGATCATGAGCGTGTCGAAATGCTTGGCGAGGCGTCTGCTATCCCCATTGAGTGGAGCTGGCCGGCGCTAGCCGGCAAAGACGGCGATGCACTGGAGCTGCATTACCGGCACACGTTGGAGGAGCTGGCCAAGGTCGACGGGCTGATCGGCACGATCTTCCGCAAGGCGCAGAACAAGCTCTCCGACCCTGCCAAACTCAAACGTGTCGTCAGCCTTATCGACAAAGAAGGCCCCTGGATCGGCCACAGCGTCGACGTGAAAGGCGAGATCTACGAAGGGCTGCTTGAGCGCAATGCAGCAGAGGTAAAGTCAGGCGCCGGCCAATACTTCACGCCGCGCCCCGTAATCGAGGCGATCGTCAAATGCGTCGATCCGAGGATTGGCGAGACTGTGTGCGACCCGGCCTGCGGCACAGGCGGCTTCCTGCTTGCCGCCTATGATCACATGAAGGGCCAGAGCCAGGATCGCGAGAAGCTGCGCGAACTGAGGCACAAGTCATTCCGGGGCTTCGACATCGTCGACGAGGTCGTGCGCCTGTGTGCAATGAACCTTTACCTTCACGGTGTCGGCAACGGGGGAAGCCCCGTCGAACAAGCCGACACATTGGCCAGCGACCCAGGCGAACGTTTTGACGTTGTCATTGCCAATCCGCCCTTCGGTAAGAAGTCCAGTTACAAGGTCGTCGGTGAGGATGGTGCAGTGACGACCGAGCGCGAGAACTATGAGCGTGAGGACTTCAAATTCACCACCTCGAACAAGCAGCTCAACTTCCTCCAACACATCATGACGATCATGGAGACGAATGGACGCGCCGGTGTGGTGCTGCCCGACAATGTGCTTTTCGAGGCCAATCGCGCTGGAGAAGGCATTAGGAAGCGCCTCTTGGAAGGATTCAACTTCCACACTCTGCTGCGCTTGCCGACCGGCATCTGGTACAGCCCTGGCGTGAAGGCGAATGTGCTCTTTTTCGACAAACGGCCGGCGTCGAGAGAGGCACAGACGAAAGAGCTGTGGGTCTATGACTACCGAACCAATGTCCACAAAACGCTCAAGACCAAGCGCCTGACGAGTGCCGATCTCGACGACTTCGTTGACTGCTTCCATACGCGTGCGGAGACAGAACGCTTTCGCCGGTTCACCTACGAGGAACTCATCGAACGCGACAAGCTCAATCTCGACATCTTCTGGCTCAAAGATGACAGCCTTGAAGACATCGACAGTCTACCGGAGCCGGACGTGCTGGCGCAGGAGATCGTTGAGAATCTCGAGGCAGCTCTGGATCACTTTCGCGGAGTGAGTGAGGAGTTGGCCTTGTCTGTTGACGAAGGCTCAGCTGAGACTGAAACTTCAAACTGACGCCAATATCTCCACCAACACCAGAACCAAGAAACGCGGTCGCTATCCGCCTTATGTTTCAGTCTGCCTATGCTAGGACCCGCAGATTTCCTGAGAAGTTGCCACCTCAGACTGAAAGAACTGAAACCTGCAAGTGATGCACGCCTTCTCGGAGAGAGAGTGCGCGAAGCCGCCTGAGGAAGATGGAACTCTATCTGTCGAAGACCTAGTTGGCTGACGAGAGGCTAGTCGCGTTCAGGCAAATCAGGCGAAGTTTGGTGGGACAACAGCCCATATGAACGACAAAGACTATCAATAGCCTCTATAGCCGACAGACGGAGCGAGAGAGGCGGAGAGCAATGAACTTCGAGATCCCTGAGGATTTCTTCGACTTTGAAGGTGAGCGCCCTGAAGGGTGGCCGGACCATCCCGACGTCCGCAGAGCGGTCGAGTTGCTTCGAAGCTATATCGAGCCGACTGAGTGGCGTGAACGCCGTCTTGCTGCTGCACAGCGTGTTTATCAACTCATCATCAACGGCGCTGAACCTGGGACGACCGGCAGATTCTTCGATGCGCGAGACACCTTTGCTTATTACCTGTTTCTGGCAGAAGCATACATTGACCATGTGTGGAACTACGATCCTGTCTTTGGCTCCAGGATCGTGCCGGTGTTCGCCGCGATCGGCCGCAACCTCGATCATCTTCAATCCGTCGATGGCATCGACAGTCGAATCGCGCGCATGGTCAGCTCTGAACGAGCGCAGCCAAATGGCCCACTATTCGAACTGCTGGTGGCGGCAGCCTATGCGCGGGCCGGTGGCAAGGTCTTCTTCGTCCCCGAAGAGCGGGGTGTCCGACGCACGTACGACATGGACGTCAGCCTGCACCATCGCGAATACGCGATCGAGTGCAAGCGTATGGAGGTGAGTGAGTTTGGTGAGAGCGAGCGCGCTCGTGTCCGCGCCCTCTGGGGGCCGTCGAGTGTGCACTTGGCGGGGATCTTGCGCAGCACGTTTGCCCAAGTCGAATTTCTGGTTCCGGTGGCCGACGTCCCGGTTGACTATCTTACGCACAAGACGAAGGCTTGGCAGCTCGCTCCTGACAGTGACTTCGAATGGGAGGATGAGCATGGACGGGGGCGGATCGGTCGGCTTGACCTCGCACCACTCCAGAACGAGCTAAGGTACAGTATGGTGCTGAACGGAAGCACACGCCTGGCAGAACTCCTTACAGGGAGATACAAACGGCACCAGAGCATGATTAGTTCGTTGAGGATTAAGCACGCCGACAATCCGCGGTATATCGCGGAATGCGACTACGCAACGATACTAGAGTGGTCTCCTCTAGCGCCGGCATCGATCTCTGGGCGGGCCCGTGATGTGCTGCGGAAGGTTGCAGATGGACTCGGTCAGCTACCGCTTGACCGCCCCAGCGTCATCCATGTGGGCTTCGAAGCTGTCGAAGGCGACGCCGTGGAAAAGTTGCGTCATCAACGTATTGTAGCCTCGCTGAGCGATTTCGATCCGGGTCGGAAGCCGCTGGAATATGTCTATTCACACTTTCTCGCGCCTGAGAGCCCTCCTGATCAAGGCTGGGCGTTCGATGAAACGACTGATTTTCGTGGCATTCGGCCAACTGCGCCCGCGCCACTCACCCAGCCGTTTCTCGTGTTGGATGAACGTGCCGAGCAGCGCGTCGGTGGCCATTGGGAGATATAGTTCACCAGCTCCCTCTCTGCACCATGTTCGCGCTTCGCCGCCGGATGTGGCCGCAGAAGCAAACGCTAAACGCGCTATTTCGCCTTGGTCAGCTTCCCGTGCTTTTTCTCAAATTCCTCGATTGCCTCGATCATTGATAGTGGTGAGAACGCGGCTAAGCGAATGGGAAATACATGATCGAGAAGAGGGTAAAAATGCCCTTCTTGCGTGCGAAAGCTAAACGGCTCCTTTTGCCGTTTGCCAAAAACGTCATCGTATTCAATTCGGCCGACGACGGTTAGATGCCCTTCTTTGCCAAGAAGCTCGTCGTCGCATTTGAAGCTCAAAGGTATATGCATCGGCGTATTGCGATGACACGGCACTTGGTTCTTGCTGGTGTGATCTACGAGGTTCCGATCTCCGCTCTCGGTTGCCCATGCTGCCCTCATGACGATCGACCTGAGCACAGCGGGCGTTTGTCCGGCATTCTCTGCTTCGATCATGATTTGTAGGCGTTCGTCATCCCAATCGCTTTCCGACACCGTGACCGATTTGACAGAAAGGTATGCCCGCAATTGACGGTGGCTATTTTCCTCCGCAATGCGATTTGCCTCCTTCATCGTCTCAGTTGCTGCGCTAGTATCTTCAACCGCTTTGCGAGTGAGTCGAACCTGTCGCCAAATCAGAAAAGTGCCAATGCTTGTGATGGCGAATGTTGCAACGGCTGCGACAAACATCCACATGGCCCAGAAGGCCATGTCTTCTTGGGCTTCAAGGCCGCGCAATTGATATTGGTCTGACTGCTCGACCCTTGCTGATTTGATGGGATTGCTACTCGTGCTCATGAGGTTTCCTCTGATGGCATCTCATTCGCTTGGCAGCCTGTGTGACCAGGATCAAGAAATCGAAAAACGGGGAACCTTGAACCGCGATGTGTCCCGCTCCCGGAGCCTATGCATGTGCAGGCAGCGGGGCACCGTCTTGATTGTACTACTCCGTTTGCACGGATGTCCTTGCGGCAGAACTGTGGCACTTGAGACTCATTGTGGCACTTGAGACTCAGTTGACAGAGCCTGCGTCCCAGATTCACAAGTCAATTTGCGTCGCGATGCAATCATCGCGCCGAATTACCTTTCGTCGACCTGAACTTACGGACCGGAGCTCAAATTGAAGCCAATTAGGCCCAAGTTCAAAAATCCGCCGCTAATTGAGCGTGCAATTTCCGTTGCGTTTGAACCGCTCGAAGCTTTCACTCTCGGGGACTTTGGACTGTTTTGGTTGAATATCCAGAACGAATTTCCTGTTTCCGAGACCAAGCCACTTGTCAGACAAGAGATTGAAGACGTTACAGGTTTTTCTACTTCTCAGAATCGTATCGAGATTGTGCCAGTCGAGACGTTGCCGCGAGCCTTCTTTCGCAATCCTGAGCTTGGAGAGCTTGTTCAAGTTCAACAGGATAGGTTCAGCTACAATTGGATAAAGACGGACGATGACGATCATTATCCACATTCAGAGCAGGTCTTCCAAAAGTTTCATTCCCTCTTGGACTCTTTCGAGGCATTTTTGGCCGATCGGCAAATTGGCGCGATTGTCCCGCTCCAATGTGAATTGACAAACGTGAATGTAATCCCGCTTGCGGAGGTTGGCGATGCGTTCACGGACATGGCAACGATGGTAAGGCTGGCCGAGCTTTCAGATGAATACGATTGTGTTGAGCTCGAGAGCCAAATGTCGGGCTCGAAGTTCTTCATCCGCGATGAGGTAGGTTCGTTAATCGGCAGGGTGCATTGTCTGGCTCAGCCAACACAGAAAGTTGGAACTGAGGAGCTAGCGTTCCGTATCGATATTAGTGCACGCGGTGCACCATTGAGCGCAGATCGCTCCGGTATTGAGGCTTTCTTAGAGGCCGCTGGGAGCGCGGTAAACGCAGCATTTCTTGCAAACGTCACTCAAACCGCCCGCCAGTTTTGGGGAGAGGAAGATGGCTAGCTTGCCACGAGCATTCGATGACTTACAAACACCTTATAGGTTGCGAGGGACAGTTCCCAATAGAGGAGCGCTGCAGGCGGACGCATTGCTGCGGGATTTGGATGACACAAGAGGCTTCGTTCGAATTGTCGAACCTGGACCAAATATAGGTCTTTCACCCGAGCGAGCTGCATTCAATGAACACTATGCTCAATGGCTAGAGGACAGCCTCTTCGACTCATTGCCTCAGCGCATGACTCGGCATGACTCCTACAAAGCGATTGTGGAGCTGGGCGACCGAGCCGTCCCGTTGATCGCGACAGAACTCCGAAAGAAACCAAGTTTCATATTTTTGGCACTGGAGGACATCACGCAAGCTGATCCAGTCCCAGATAAGTTTCGCGGGGACCTACAAGCAACCGTAGCGGCGTGGCTCTCGTGGCTTCGGAAATAGCAATTCGAATGGCAGTGGTCGCCAAGTTTCCCGCACTCAAACAAAGCCCATTCGAGCTAACAAGCCCTGAAACTAACGTATACAATTGCATCGCGTGGGCTGCCGGCGACGATCAAAATTTCTGGTGGCCTACAGCGCATTGGCCGAAAGGCGTATCCCGCAAGGTTACACGAACCAGCTTCGTCAAAGCTTTCGCAAAGCTTGGCTATTGTGTCTGCAACTCATCGGAACCGGAAGACGGTTTCGAAAAAGTCGCTCTCTACGAAGATTCGAATGGAGAGCCTACACATGCAGCTCGGTTACTCCCAAACGGCAAATGGACCAGTAAGCTTGGTCCGTTTGTAGACATCTCACATTCGCTAGAAGGCCTGATTGGTGTCGAGTATGGCAGCCCCGCAGTGTTTATGAAGCGACCTTCAGAAGCATTCAAAGCAGCCTAACAAGCGGCTCTTGCGCCACCACTTTTCCGTATCTTTCACGTACTCCACTTGGAGAGTCGCAGTAAATCTTTGATTTATTGGCGCACCCGACAGGATTCGAACCTGTGACCTCTGCCTTCGGAGGGCAGCGCTCTATCCAGCTGAGCTACGGGTGCTCCGGCGCCGCCGCGTAGCAACCTTGCCGTTCGCCGCCAAGGCAAATCGGCAGATGCCGGCAAACTTCGCCCGCGACCGCGTGTTGCGATAGGTTCGGTAGCACGCTAACCTCATCCGTGGAGAGCGGCGATACGACATGTCGCTCCGGCGGGAGAAGTGGGTGTGGAGCGGCTGAGCGAATGGCTGAGCAGCACGGCATTGAACGAAGCGGCGCTGAACCAGTCGGCATGGCTCGTACCTCTCATCCAGACCTTGCACATCCTGGCCATTACCGTCGTGATCGGCTCCAGCCTGGTGATTGCACTGCGCCTTGCAGGCTACGCCGGAACGGATTGGACGCCGGCGCGCTGGAACCGCAGGCTTTCGCCCTGGATGTCCGGAGCATTGGCGACACTGCTGCTTTCGGGGCTGATCCTGATCGTGACCGAGCCGGAGCGCGCCCTGCTCAACCCGACATTTCAGGCGAAGATGGCGCTCGTGCTGCTGGCCGCCTTGCTCAGCTGGGTTCTGGCCAGGCGCCTGGCCGCCCTGGAGCGCAAGCCTCCGCTCACGACTGACCGGGCGCTGGCGATCCTCCTCTTCGCGCTGTGGCTGACGATTATCGCAGCCGGGCGCTGGATCGGCTACACCTGAGCGGGCGGGCGCAATGAAAACAGACCTTTTAGGCTGGCTGGGGCAGACGCGCCTGAGCGCCGTGATCGCGGAAAGCCCCACGATCTTTCCCTGGCTGGAGGTCATCCATGTCATAGGCATCGGCGCAATGGTGGGAACGATCATGATCGTCGACCTGCGCCTGGTGGGCCTTGCCGGGCGGGATTATGCCGTCAGCCGGCTCTCCCGCACTTTGCTGCCCATCACCTGGGCCGGTTTTCTGATCGCGCTTGCCAGCGGTGTGCTGATGTTCAGCTCTCAGCCGGAAATGTATTGGGGCAATTGGTATTTCCGGGCGAAGATGGTGCTGCTGCTGCTTGCCGGGATCAACATGGCGGTGTTCCACCTGCTGACGGCCCGCAGCATGGCAGGCTGGGATCTGCATGGAGCCATTCCTTCCGCCGCACGCGCGGCAGGGCTGGCATCCCTGACGATTTGGATCCTGGCAATAGCAGCCGGGCGCTGGATCGGCTTCACGATGACGCCGTTCTGACCGCATAACCGGCGAGGCCGTGCCGCCTGCGTCAGTTGCTGCCGTCGCGCGTGGGCAATTGCTGCAGCTTGCTGCCGTCGGCCATAGTCACCGTGACATTGAACCCGCCCCGGCGCCCGTCCCGAAGCGGATAATAGGTCAGGTCGATCTTGTCGCCCGGCGCCAGCGAGCGCTTGCTCCAGCCATGGCGCGAAAGATGGTTGGGGCTCATCCCTTCGAAAGCCCAGGTCTTCCCGTCTGCCTTGACATAAAGGAACGTGTGGGGGTTGGTCCAAACCCATTTCGTGACCGTCGCGCCCTTCAGCGGCTTGGCCTCTCCCCATTTGAACAGCGCCGTCGAATGATGCGCGGCCAGCGGTGCGGCCAGACTGATCGCAGCCGCGGCGCAAATCGCAGAACCGGCGAACATCGCGCGGCGCTGAAACGGAACGGACATCCGAAACTCTCCAACTTCCCTGGTCGCAGCCAGCCTAACAAATAGATTGCTAATTGCATTAATTTTCTAGCAGAACATGCCGAACCAGGCCGCTGCTTGGCTCCGCAGGAAGCGGCGCCACATGCCGGACGGCAACGAAACGGGAGAGAGATCGATGAGAAGGCCTTACCCCCGCCTGGCCGCTGCCGCCGCCCTGGCGTTGCTTTGCACGGTGCCTGCTGCGAGCGAAGAGAGAGAAGCGGCCTCCGCCCAATCCTATAAAGACCTGGCAACACTGCCCGACTGGAGCGGTGTCTGGGCGCCCGACTGGTCGGTTTCATTCGGCCCCGGCGGCCGGCCGACGCCCACTTTGCTGCCCGAGGCGCAGGCAAGCTACGATGCCTATCACGCGGCCAAGGAAGACGGGCTGAACCAGCAGCTCGAAGACGCCAATTGCCTGCCTCCCGGTATGCCGAGAATCATGATGGTCCCCTATCCGATCGAGTTTCTCTATTCGCCCGGGCGCATCACGATCATCACCGAAACCTACAGCCAGGTGAGGCGCATCTACACCGATGGCCGTCCGCTGCCGGAGGATCCGGATCCGTTCTTCAACGGCCATTCCATCGGCCATTGGGAAGACGACACGCTGATCGCGGAAACGATCGGGTTCAGCCCGCTTACCAAGATCGCCGACGGAGTGGACCACAGCGACCAGATGAGGATCCGCGAGCGCATATTCCTGGAGAATCCGGACCGGATTGTCGTGGAAATGACCATCACCGATCCGCAGGTACTGGCCGAACCTTTCGTGATCCGTCAGCCCTTCGACCGCAAGCACGATTGGGAAATGCGCGAATATGTTTGCCAAGAGAACAACCGCGATGCTTCCGATGCGCAGGGACGTGCCACGTTGGATCTCGGGCTGGACGGCAGCGATCCGTTCGGCCCGTTCGAGGACGAAGCAGGCGAATAGTCGCAAGCGCATTGACTAAGTTCTTGCTCTGTTCCAAGCAGGGGCATGGGCGATTCTCAAGCAGCACTGGCCGAAACGGCCTCTCCGGAGGTGGACGATCCCAATGAACGCCAGGCCCAGGCGGTAGGGCGTGGGATTTCGCGTCTTTTCGCCCGCAACGACATCTGGTGTCTCAGCGAAATGCCCCTGCGCAATGGCAGGCGCGCGGACCTGATGGGAATAGATCCGAAGGGACAGATCGTCATCGTCGAGATCAAGGTCAGCCGGGCGGACCTGCTGGGCGATTCCAAATGGACCGATTATCTGGAATTTTGCGACCGTTTCTTCTGGGGGCTTCCCCCGGAACTGGATCGCGCCTGCCTGGAGACGGCGGATTTCCTGCCCGAGCGATGCGGGATCATCGTGGCTGACGGCTATGACGCGGAAATTCTGCGGCCCGCCCCGCTCAGCCCGCTGGCTGCGGCCCGCCGCAAGGTCGAAGTGGAACGCCTGGCGCGCACGGCGCTGCGCCGGCAGCTCGTTGCGCAAGACCCGCATTGTAGCGCCTGGGGTGCCAGATAGGCAGGCGCTACCTGCAGATGGCGCGCCATTCCCAACTGCCCTGCCCTGGGCTAGAGTCGATCAATGAACAGCACCGCTGCCATCGCAATCTCCGCGATCGCCATGACTGTGATCGTCGCGCTGCGATACCTTGTCAGCAGCGGCGCCTTCGCATTGGCGACGGCCAGGATTCGCCCCGGCCAGTATAACAGGCTGGGGCCGCAGATCCGCCGTGAGATCGGCTGGTCGCTGGCCTCTGCGGCGATTTACGGCATTCCGGCAGGCATCGTTGCATGGGGCTGGCAGGAGCATGGCTGGACCGTGATCTACACCGGCTGGAGCGACTATCCCCTGTGGTATCTGCCGCTCTCTGTGTTCCTCTATCTGTTTGCCCATGACAGCTGGTTTTACTGGACGCATCGGTGGATGCATCGGCCCGGCCCGTTCCGCGTTGCCCATGCGGTGCATCATGCCAGCCGCCCGCCCACCGCGTGGGCGGCCATGAGCTTCCACCCGATCGAGGCGGTGACCGGCGCAGTCGTGATTCCCACGCTGGTCTTTCTTATCCCCATTCATGTCGCCATGCTGGCGCTGGTGTTAGCGATCATGACATTAATGGGCGTTACCAATCATATGGGGTGGGAGATGTTCCCCCGCGCCATCACGCATTCCCGGTTGGGACAGTGGCTGATCACCGCCAGCCACCACCAACGCCATCACGAGCAATATCAATGCAATTACGGCCTCTATTTCCGCTTCTGGGACCATCTGTGCGGCACGGATCGAGGCCTCTCGCAGCCCTGAGCCTGGCGCTGCTGGGCCTGGGCGCTGGCCAGGCGGTACCGCTGGCTGCAACTGAAACCGCGGTGGATTCACCCGCCGGAGTGGCCGAGCCTGCGCCGCTGGCAATGCCTGCTCCGCGCGGCGAACGCATGGGCGCGGCCAGGCCCGCGACAACTGTCGTTTCGGCTACGGTTACCGATCTGAGGAATAATAACGGCGTCGTTCGCGCCTGCCTGACGGACAACGCGAAGAAATTTCCGGAATGCTCCGATGAAGGCCACACATACCGGGTGGCAGCGAAGGCCGGCCCCAGCGTGACCTTCACCTTCAAGAATGTCGCACCCGGGCGATACGCCATCTCGCTGATCCATGACGAAAACGAAAACGATCGGATGGACCGCAAATTGCTGGTGATGCCCAAGGAGGGCTTTGGCTTCTCGCGCGACGCGAAAGTCGTCATGGGGCCGCCAAGCTTCAAATCCGCCGCGTTCGATGTGGGCAGCGAGCCGGTTCGGCAAACGATCCGCATGCGTTACATGTTCTAGGCACCAATTCCGCTGGCGCCGAAATAATTACCGAGTTAATCGAATAAAGTGAGTAATCAGGAAGCCGAAAATTTCGGGCGCCCCTTGGCGGCCATATCCCCGGATTCGGCTCTCGCGCCGTTCCGCTGGCGCGCGTTCCGCTGGATCTGGCTGGCCAGCGTCGGATCCGCCTTCGGCGCGCTGATCCAGATGATCGCTTCGGCATGGCTGATGACGGAGCTGACGGATTCGCACAAGCTGGTCGCGCTGGTGCAGGCGGCAGTGACCATGCCCATGCTGATCTTCGGGATCGGCTTCGGCGTGATTGCGGACAACCATGACCGGCGCAAAGTGATGCTATCGGCCCATCTCCTGATGGTCGCCATGGCCATTCTACTGGCCACGCTTGCCTGGCTCGATCTGGTCCGGCCATGGACGCTGCTGCTGATCACGGCGATGCTCGGCACTGGTTTCGCACTCAATGCCCCGGCCTGGCAGGCTTCCGTGCGCATGATGGTTCCGCGCGGCGACGTTCCGCAGGCCGTTTCGCTCAACGCCATTGCCTTCAACCTTGCGCGCACCATGGGCCCTGCACTCGGCGGCATCCTGCTGTCCATTCAGGGGCCCGCCTTCGTCTTCACGATCAATGCCCTGTGCTACTCGATCATGGTCGTGGCGCTGCTGCGCTGGCGGCCCAAGGTCCCGCGCAGGGACAAGCGAAGCCGGCTGATCCCATCCATAACCGAGGCGCTGCGATATAGCGTCCAGAACAGCCCGCTGCGCCGCGTATTGGCCCGCGGATTCGCCTTCGGCCTGGGCAGCTGCGCCTTCCAGGCGCTGATTCCAATCGTCGCCCGCGAACAATTGCGCGGCAATGAAGTGCGTTTCGGTCTGCTGATGGGCGCGTTCGGCATCGGTTCGATCATCACGGCCGTATGGATTTCCAAGGTTCGCTTGCGCTTCGGCCCGGAAACCATCGTGACCGTAGGCATGATCTCCACGGCCGTGGCAGTGATTGGCCTTTCGATCGCACCGTCGCTGGGCATTGCGCTGTTCACGGCCGCGCTGGCCGGTGCGGGGCAGGTCGCGACCATGACCAGCCTGAACGTCGCGATCCAGATGCGTCTGCCCGATGAAATATTGGGACGGGGCCTGTCGATCTTCCAGGCGCTGGTGTTCGGCGGAATTGCCCTGGGCAGCTGGATTTGGGGCACGATTTCCGACTATCAGGGCCTGAGCATATCGCTGTGGACTTCGGCGGCCTGGCTGCTCGCATCCCTCTTCGTTCTCAGAATTATCGCACCGATGCCGAAAATCGGTGAAGACGACTTTTCGACGCCGAACGAGCCGCCCTATTAAGCTTCTGATTCAAGGCATTTTCCTGCCTTTGAATCATTTGGCGCGACTTAACATTAAGTTTACCATGTCGCGCGAAAATGCCCCCAATAGATCAAGAACGGGGATTTTCCGGCATGGACACGCTCAGGGGGAATTTCGCCGATCGCAGCGGAGCATTCGACGAGCCGGAAGCGCTCGACACCGCGGAAGACGATATCGGCAACGACGCACCGCCCAGCGCGGTCGGTCAGGACGAACGCCGCATGCAGGTGCGCGCCTATAACCATTGGGCGAGCCAGCTGGGCGAAGGCATGTTTCCGTCCATCGACGATCTTGATCCAGAAAATCTCCCCGATTTCGGGCCGTTCAGTGTGTTGCTGGACTTCACTTCCGGAATCGAGAATCCCGGCATCAACTATCTCGGCGATGCCCTGGCGCAGGAATGCGGCACGGACCAGAAGATCACGCGCCTTTCCGACGTGCCGAGCCTTTCCCTGCTCTCCCGCATTACCGATCACTATATGCAGATCATCGCCAACCAGGCGCCGATCGGTTTCGAAGCGGAATTCGTGAATCAGCAGGGCAAGACGATTCTCTATCGCGGCATCCTGCTGCCCTATTCGAGCGACGATGAAACGATCGATTTCATCTATGGCGTGATCAACTGGAAAGAGCTGGCGGATCAGGCCACTACAGACGAGCTGCTGCTGCAAGTGGATCAGGCTCTGGAAGCTGTGCCCGCACCGCCGCCCCGGCGCGTCGGTGACGAACAGATGGTCGATTGGGCCGACGGCCCGGGAACCGACAGCCCAGCAACCGAAGTGTCCGACATTGCCGCCGGAACCTCCGCCAGTGACGGCGTCATCGACCTTTCCGCATTCGAAGAAGCCTCGGAAGAAGACGTCTGGGAAGAAGAGGAGGGCACGCTTCCCAAGCCGCATTTCGGCCATGACGCAGATGAGGATGGAGAAGCTGGCGCTGCCCTAGACTCCGATCTGGAACTGGGCCTTGGCGACTTGCTCGCCGTGGCCCGCGATTTTGCCGATATCGCCTGCCGCAGTGAAGAACGTTCGCGCAGCGCGCTATACGATGCGATCAGCCGCGCCTACGATTTCTCCATCGCGGCGGCCGAAGAACCCGAAGAGTTTGCCGAACTTCTGGAAGCCTCCGCGCTGAAAGCCCAGGAACGGGCGCCCATGACGCCGATCGTGAAGCTGGTCTTCGGATCGGAATACGACAAGACGCGCCTGACCGAATACGCTGCCGCACTGAGCCACGCGCATCGCCTGGAGCTTGAGCGCGGCGCGTTGGGGGACTTCCTCCGCGGCGCCGATGGCGGCCTCAAAGGCGTGGTCAAGGCCGAACGCGCTTTGCGGCGCGAAGAAGCGGGCAAGCCTGCCGCAGATACGAACAAACAAGCGCGGATTGCCGAAGGCCTGCGCAAGCTTCAGCCGGTAGCATTCGATACCCTTCCCGGCGAAGGTGCTGAATTCAGCCTGGTCATGATCCGCCGCCTGCCGTCCGGCGAAGCAGTGGTTCTGGGCGAAATTCCGGAAGATACCGCGCTGCTGGATCGCGCCGCGAAGAAGCTGCTCGGCTGATCGATTGCCCCGGCGCCGGTTTCACTGGCGCCCATGCAGCCCAGCCTTCTCTTGGCCGCCTTCTCCGCGTTGGGCTCCGGCGGGATGTGGACCATCGGGCCCGCTTGTCCTATTGATGAACTGGAGAGCGCTTCAGCCCCAGTTCAGCCGGGAAATCCCTAGCAGGTAAGGCAATGCATAAAGCTGCCCATATTTTGGCCCGCATGGCCGCCATCTGCGCCGCCATTCAGCTGGCAATCATGCCTGCGGCTGCGCAGTCCATCCTGCGCGACGCAGAAACCGAAGCCTTGCTTCAGGATATGGTCGATCCGCTTGCGGAAGCGGCGGGGCTTGGCCGCGGCAGCGTGGAAATCGTGCTGGTCCAGGACAATTCGATCAACGCATTCGTTGCCGGCGGGCAGCGGATCTTCATCCATAGCGGGCTGATCAATGCGGCAGATACTGCGCTCGAAGTGCAAGGTGTAATGGCGCACGAACTCGGCCACATAACCGGCGGCCATATCATCCGCACATCCGAGGGGATGAGTGCGGCCACGAACATTTCCATCCTTTCCCTGTTGCTTGGCGCAGTGGCGGTGGCCGCGGGGGCAGGGGAAGCGGGGATGGGCGTGCTGATGGCGGGTCAACAGGCGGCCATGGGCAAGTTCCTGGCCTTTACCCGGGTCCAGGAATCCTCGGCAGATGCCGCCGGCGCGCAATACCTCTCGGATGCCGGCATTTCCGGCAAGGGGTCGATCGATTTTTTCAAGAAATTGCAGAACCTCGAATTCCGCTATGGCTACAGCCAGGATGACGACGCGGCCTTTTCGCGGACCCACCCGCTGACAGGGGATCGCATTGCCAATCTGCGCGGCACGCTCCAGCAGGATCCCGCATGGGACAAACCCGGCGATCCGGTCATCCAGGAGCGTTTCGAACGGGCCAAGGCGAAACTATACGGCTATCTGGCCACTCCGCAGGAAACGCTCAGGGACTATCCGCCAAGCATGACGGGCATTCCCGCTCGCTACGCCCGTGCCTATGCCTATCACAAGGATGCGCAGGTCGAAAAAGCGCTGGAAGAAACCCAGGCGCTGGTCGCGATGGATCCCAGCGATCCCTATTTCCTGGAGCTGCAAGGGCAGATCCTGCTCGAATCCGGCAAGCCGCGCGAAGCGATCGAACCGCTTCGCCACGCCACGCAAATGACGGGCAACAATCCGCTGATCGCTTCCACTTTCGGCCATGCCTTGATCGCCACCGAGGACAAGAGCAATTTTCCGGAAGCCGAGACCGTGCTGAAAGCAGCTGTGTCGCGGGATCGGGAAAACCCCTTTGCCTGGTACCAACTTGGAATGGTCTATGCCGCCCAGGGCGACATGCCGCGTGCGCGCCTGGCCAGTGCCGAGCAACAGATCATGACCGGCCGCACTGCAGAGGCGCTGCGCAGTGCAGAAGCGGCCGAGCGCGCCCTTCCCGCCGGTTCGGCCGACTGGATTCGGGCACAGGATATTTCCCTGCAGGCAAGAGCCGAGCTTGAACGCAGGAACAGTCGCAAGTAGGGCTCTGCCTTAATGAACGACACTTCCGGCTCGCGCCGCCTCGCCCCATTTGCCGCAATTGCGCTGCTTGCCGCCATTCTGGGCTTTGCCGGCGGCTGGGCCTGGCAAGCGTCCGGCCTGGGGAAAGGCGCGACCGAAGAGATCGTGCATGGCTATATCATGGAGCATCCGGAGATCCTGCCTCAGGCAATTCAGCGCCTGCAGGACCGTGAGATGGCCCAGCGTATCGAGCCGCTGCGCCAGCCGCTCGAAATGGCCTATCCCGGGGCGGTACTCGGCAATCCGCAGGGATCGGTCGTGCTTGTCGAGTTCAGCGATTATAATTGCCCCTATTGCAAGGCCAGCGTTTCGGACGTCGAGGCGCTGATCGCCGACAATGAGGATTTGAAGGTCGTGTTGAGGCACGACCCGGTGCTCTCGCCCGAGAGCGAAGTCGCAGCGCAGATGGCACTGGCCGCGGCAGATCAGGGTAAATTCCCCGCGTTCCACAGGGCGATGTTCGCCAAAGACCGTATTTCGGACGAAACCATCGATGCAGCCGCACGGGAGGCGGGAATGGACGTATCCAAGGCGCGGTCCGATATGGAGGCCGGCAAATTCGACATGGAGCTGGATACCAACCGCCAATTGGCCCGCGCCGTGGGGTTTAGCGGGACGCCGTCATGGGTAGTTGGCGATCAGGCCATGTCCGGCGCGGTCGGCCAGAATACCCTCCAGGAAGCGATTTCGCAGGCCAGAGAGAGCTGATTTGCCTCGCTCGAACCGCCAAATGCAGCGGCAGATGGCAAAACGCGCTGACCCCGAAATGAAAATCGGCTAGACTTCGCCATCATGGCGGTACTGCCTTTTCGACCCACACCGTTCTTCGAGAACAAGAGCAGGGCGTTCTGGAACCTGCAATTTGCCGGCTGGGGCGGCGCCATGCTGCTGCGCGCGATGACCGCGGTCGCCAATGCACAGCCAATCGATTTCTTCGTCGTCATCGTGATCACCACGATTGCCGGCTTTTCGATCAGCCTGATTCTCTCGGTCATCTATCGCTTTCTTATCAACCGGAAGGCCTTTGTGACCTGGGGCGCGACCGCACTGGTGCTGCCCATAGCGGTAAGCTTCTATGCCTTTATCGATGCCTGGGTGATTTCGCTCTACCGGCCCGAAAGCCAGTCCGGCTTCGCACAGCTCTTCCTGGGCGTGTTCTATATCGACATGACGCTGCTGGGCGCATGGTCGGCCCTCTATTACGCGATCAATTTCTTCCTGCAGGTGGAGGAACAGGCCGATCGGCTCGAAAGGCTGCAAGCCCAGGCAACCGGTGCCCAGCTGGCGATGCTGCGCTACCAGCTCAATCCGCATTTCCTGTTCAATACGCTGAATTCGATTTCCACTCTCGTCCTGCTCAAACAGACGGAGGCGGCCAATGCGATGCTGACCCGGCTCTCGTCGTTCCTGCGCCATACGCTGATCAATGAATCCAGCGGCAAGGTGACCGTGCAGCAGGAAGTGGCAACGCTGAAACTCTATCTGGATATCGAGCGGATGCGTTTCGAAGAGCGTCTGCGCACGGAATTCAATATCGAACATGCGGCCGCCAATGCCTGCCTGCCTTCGCTTCTGCTTCAGCCACTGGTCGAAAACGCGATCAAATATGCGGTTTCCCCGCAGGAAGAAGGCGCGAAGATCATGATCGCCGCGCGGCTTGTCGGGCAAAGGCTTCGCATCACCGTGTCCGACACGGGGCCAGGATTGCAAAACAGCCAGCGTGCACCAAGTCTGCCCAATGCAATTGCAGGCGGGGCCGGCTCCGTTTCGTCCACCGGGGTGGGCCTTGCCAATATTCGCGACAGGCTTGCCCAAGCTTATGGAGAAGAACATATTTTCGAGATCCGCACACCGCCCCAAGGTGGTTTCACCGTGGTGATCGAAATACCCTTTGAAACTGGCGACGAAGAGGAGGCGCGAGCCGTTCCGAAACGATCTGCCAATCCAACCGTTACTGTACAACCCATGCAACCTGAACTGGGACTTGGTAGATGACGATCCGCACTATCATCGTAGACGATGAAAAACTGGCCATTCAGGGTCTTCAGCTCCGGCTGGAAAGCTTCCCCGATGTCGAAGTGATCGACACTTGCGCAAACGGACGCGAAGCGATCCGCAAGATCAAGACGGAAAAGCCGGACCTGGTCTTCCTCGACATCCAGATGCCCGGCTTCGACGGGTTCTCCGTCGTCAAGGGCGTGATGGAAATCGAACCGCCTCTATTCGTCTTCGTCACCGCATATCAGGAACATGCGATCCGGGCTTTCGAGGCCAATGCTGTCAACTACCTGATGAAACCTGTCGACGAGGACAGGCTGGCCGATACGCTGGAGCGGGTAAGGACCCGTATTGCAGAGAAGCGTTCCGCCGAAGAGGCCGAAAAACTCAAAGGGGTGCTGGCCGAAGTCGCACCCGATGCCGTCGAAGGGCTGGGTGAAGAAGACGATGCATCGGCCCGCTACGAGAAGCTGATCAACGTCAAGGATCGTGGGCAGATCTTCCGTGTCGATGTCGATTCGATCGAACATATCGAAGCGGCCGGCGATTACATGTGCATCTATACCGGCGACAATTCGCTGATCCTGCGCGAAACGATGAAGGATCTGGAACGGCGGCTCGACCCGCGCGTCTTCCAGCGCGTGCATCGCTCCACCATCGTCAATCTCGACAAGGTTCGGCAGGTCAAACCGCACACCAATGGCGAATGCTTTCTGGTGCTGGAAAGCAGCGCGCAGGTGAAGGTCAGCCGTTCCTATCGCGACGTCGTGGCGCGTTTCGTGCACTGATATTTCGCGGACGGAGCGCCGCTGGCTTGAGGCCGGACCGAAAAACCGCCAAATGCGCGCCATGCGCGAATTCTCCATTCCCGGCTTCGATCTGAATGCCTTTGTCCGCGAAACTCTTTACGAGGATCTGGGCGTCGGCATGCCCGGCGGCGGACGCGATGTAACGGCGGAAAGCGTGATCCCCGCAGCCGCGCACTTCAACAGTGTGATGGACAGCCGCGATTCGATCGTAGTCGCCGGCCTGCCGATTGCCGCCGCCTTCTTCCAGGCACTCGATCTCGGCATGGAAATCGAAATCCTTGTCGATGAAGGGCAGCACGTTCCCGCCGGCACGGATTTGATGCGCCTTTCGGGCAAAGCACGCGCCATGCTGACGGCAGAGCGCAGCGCCCTCAACACCGTGCAGCACCTTTCCGGCATCGCGACCATGACCCGCGACTACGTCAACGCCATGGGCGAAAGTGGTGCGAAATTGCTCGATACCCGCAAGACCATCCCCGGCCTGCGCCATCTGGAAAAATATGCGACCCGCATGGGCGGCGCGCAAAATCACCGGATGGGCCTGTGGGATGGGGCAATGATCAAGGACAACCATGTCCTGGTGGCCGGAAGTGTCGGCGAAGCCGTGCACCGCGCGCGCCAGGCCGGTGTGAAGAACATCATTTGCGAAGTCGACCGCATCGATCAGATCGAACCGGCGCTCAAGGCCGGGGCAAACCATTTGCTGCTCGACAATATGGATCCCCCGACGCTGCGCGAAGCCGTTGGGCTGATTGCAGGACGCGTTCCGGCCGAAGCTTCGGGGGGCGTGACCCTGGAAACGATAGGAGAGATTGCGGCCAGCGGAGTCGATTACGTGTCCGTCGGGCGCCTGACTCAGAGCGCACCCGCCGCCGATATCGGGCTGGATTCCGCCCCCCTGTGATGCTGAGGGCCGCCAAGAGTCTCGCTCTTGCCGTCTTGCCCTTGCTGGCCGCCACGGTTGCTGCCGGCGAAGCCCGGGCACAGGCCTATCAATGCCGGATACCCCAGGGGCCGATCACAGTGCCCGCCATCACGCGGGACGGGCCTGTGCGGCAAATGCCCATAACCGGCTATACTCTCGCGCTCAGCTGGTCGCCCGAATATTGCCGTCCGCGCAAATCCAGCGCTGCCGACCGGATGCAATGTTCCGGCAAGAACGGGCGTTTCGGCCTGGTGCTGCACGGGCTCTGGCCCGAAGGCGGCAATGGGCGCTGGCCGCAATGGTGCCCCACGCCGCGCAAACCGACGCCGCAGCAGCTGCGCAAGCATTTATGCATGACGCCATCTGCCAGGCTGCTCGCCCATGAATGGGCCAAACATGGCGCATGCATGGTCCGCAAGCCGGAAACCTATTTCGAAGTCGGCAACATCCTCTGGAATTCGCTGCGCTTTCCCGATCTCGACCTGCTTTCCCGCCGCGAGGGGCTCAATGCCGGAATGATCCGGAAAGCCTTTGCCCAGGCATTCCCGGTGCTTGAACCTTCCATGGTCGGGCTCCGGCTCAACCGGCGCGGATGGCTGGAAGAAGTGCGGCTTTGTTACGGCAAGAAATTCATGCCCACGCGCTGCACGCCAAGCCAGTTCGGGCCGCGCGATACGGTCAAGGCGAAGATCTGGCGCGGCTTGTGAGATCCACGCACCGCTTGCCCTAACGTCTGGACTGGAAGAAATCCCTCAGCAATCGCGCCGCTTCGTCTTCCCCCATGCCCGAATATATCTCCGGCCGGTGCAGGCACTGCTTCTGTTCGAAAACGCGCGCACCATGTTCGACCGCTCCGCCCTTGGAATCGGGCGCAGCATAATAGAGGCGGGCAATGCGTGCATGGACTATCGCGCCTGCACACATGGCGCAGGGCTCCAGCGTGACCCACAATTCGCAGTCCTCCAGCCGGTCCTGACCCAAGGCTTCGCTGGCACGGCGAATCGCGAGCAGCTCTGCATGCGCAGTGGGGTCCTGCATGGCGCGCGGCGCATTATGCGCCTCGGCAACAATTGAACCGCCATGCACGATGACGGCACCGACCGGCACTTCGCCGTTCTGCGCCGCCTCGCGCGCCAACGCCAAAGCGCGGGCCATGGGGCCGGGAAGGGGCCATTTCGTCATACAGACGCGCTAGCCTGCTGAGACGGGCCTCGCAACTTCACCCGGCTTTGCTTGACGATTCGCCGCTTCACAGCTATGCGCGCCGCTTTCCGGGACATCCCGAATCCAATTTCGAACGAGAGAGAACCATGTCGCGCATTTGCGAACTGACCGGCAAGGGCCGCCTGGTAGGCCACAATGTGAGCCACGCCAACAACAAGACCAAGCGCGTTTTTCTGCCCAACCTGCAGAATGTCACGCTGATGTCCGAAAAGCTGGACCGCAGCTTCAAATTCCGCGTTTCGACGCAGGGCCTGCGTTCGGTCGAGCATAATGGCGGGCTGGACAATTGGTTGCTCAAAACCTCCGATGACAAGCTCTCCGCGCGCGCCCTCAAGGTGAAGCGCGAGCTGGCCAAGGCTTCGAAAGAAGCAGCCTGAGCTTAGCCGGCCGTCTGGGCGGCCAGGCTTTCCGATGATTCGAGAGGGCGCGGGGCGTTGTTCCTGCGCCTTTTCTTTTGCGTATCGGCTGCTGCTGGGTCGGCGGCGGGATGCCATTCAAGCCTGACCAGCAGGCTGCGCTGGAGCAGCACAGCACCATTGTCATCGGATATCAGCCAGATGGTGACCGCTTCACCATCCCTGCCGCCCGTGATGGCCAGACCTTCATAGTTCTCCCGCGGAACCGGTCCTTCCAGCCTGGCAAAAGGCTGCCACTCCCAGGCAGTGCCACTCCCGATGGTGGCAGGATCGGCCAGCAAGAGCCGCGCCGTGAAATGCGGATAGGGGAGCAGTCCAACCCCGCGAACCAGAATCAGAGCCTTCCCGCTGGGCAAAATGGCAATGTCGCTGGGATTGAAACCGGCAGGGGGATCGAAAGAGAAGCTGACCGGCCCGCCCCCCTCCACCGGATCGGCGGGAAAGAGCAATCCCTGGCTGGCCCTGCCGCCATCGGCCACCAATCCCTCCGACAGGACAAGGAAACGCCCATCGGCAAGGCGAGTCATCGCCTCCGGCCCCGAATTGCGCGGCCAATGGCGCATGGCTTCCGGCCGGACTTCGAGCGCATTGTCGAACCGCGCATCCGTCCGGACAATCGCGTTGCGTCCTTCAAGGCCCAGCCAGATCCGGCCCGTTTCCGGATCTCGCGCAGCCGATTCGATATCTCGAGCTGCCTTGAATCGATTGCGATCGTCGAAAACCGATCCGAATTCTACTTCAGCGCCGGCATCGCCGGGAACCGCAAAACGCAGATAGCGGCCTGTGTCGCTTGTTGAGAGCAGCTGACGATGGCCCAACACAGTCAACGCCGAATAGGATCCGAAATCGTCATTGGGGCTGGCAAGCTGCCACAATCCAGTGACGACGGGGCCATTTTCACCGCCGATCCGTGCAAATCTCCGCGTATCCGGGATAGGAAGCGGTAAGGCTTTCAGCACCTGATCGCGATTGGGCGGAGGCGGGAGAGACCGCCACACTAGGCCGGGAGATAGGCCGATCACAACGGCCAGAACAAGCAGGATACGGCCCATGCCCGCTATTTCAGGGCTATTCCATCGGGCCGGTGAAAAGGATCGGATCGACCCGCGCGTCCAGCCATTTCATGCTCCAATGGAGATGCGGCCCGGTTGCACGGCCGCTCATGCCGATGCGGCCGATATACTGCCCTTGCGTAACCCTCTCCCCTTCGCTGACTGCGATTTCCGAACAATGGAGAAAGGCGCTGTTGAGGCCCATACCGTGGTCGATCATCAGCAGATGGCCTTCCAGCGAGAATGGCTGCTCCGCCGCCAGAACCACTACGCCGTCAGCCGGTGCGACGAATGGCGTACCACTTTCACCCGTGGCGATGTCGATGCCCGAATGATAGCTGCCTGGTTCCCCGCGATAGATCCGCTGCGATCCGAAACGGCCCGAAATCCGCCCCCGCACAGGCCAGATGAAATCCTGCCGCCAGCCGTCGGATTCCGATCGGACCGCCCGTGCTGCAACGATCTGTTCCAGTTCCGGCCGGCGAATACGCATGAACGCTTCGCTGGGTCCGCCGCTGCGGCGCGCCACATTGACCCGCTCGATATTCCAGGCGCGCGGCGCAATCGCGATCTCATGGGTGATCGTACTGCCGTCTTTCCGCTTGGCGATCAGGGAGACACTGTCGCCGGCGTCACGATCGAACGCGGCAAAGAACGATCCGTCATGCGCCACTGGCACGGCAACACCATCCAGCTTCACAGTCTCTGTCCCGGCGGGAGCAACGCCGCGAACCCAGCCGCCTTGCGTCAGTTCTCCGCCGAATTCGAATTCCACCGGCCTTTTCGCCGGCGGTTGGGCCGGATCGAAATCCCCCTGATGCTCGACCTTTTGGATTTCCGCCTCAGCTTCGGCAGCGGCAGCGGCCGAGGTCATCGGTGCCGGGCCGCAAGCCGCCAGCAGGGCGAGGCCCGATCCGACAACCGCGCCCGCCAAAGCGAGCCGCACGAAATTCACGCCTGATCCAGCAACTGACGCGTGGCAATTTCCGGGCTGGCATATGGCTCTTGCCGATCCACACTCCAATAGCGCAGCTCTTCCAGGGCAATCGCTTCGCCGGTGACGGCGCAATTCACGAATTTCCCGGGCTTCAGCACGCGAAAGCCGTTCGGACCGTAAAGGAGGGTGGCAGCGTTCCCGCCGGATGACATCAACATGGATATGTCCTTAGCAATGGCTGGCGGTCAGAACAATTCCGCCTGTTCGCCTGATATGCCCTTACGCGATTTGGTCTGGCCCGAAGCTGAACGGGCCGGCTTCTTGCCTGCGGGGACGACATCGAGCGTTCCGTCACGGAATTTGAGTGTAAGCGCCGGTGCTTTGGCGGCTTCGGACTTGTCTGTGAAAGTGTTGCCTTCCGCATCCATTACGCGGACATAGCCGCGCTGCAGCGGGCCATCGGGGTGCAACTGGCGGCGCAATCGATCCAGTCCTTCGAGCCTCTCCTGCTGCCTCGCAACCGGGCGGGTCAGCAATGCAGGCACCAAGCGCAGCGCGGGAAGCTGCAGATCGCTGCGCGCGCGGCGCGCCCGGTCCGCCAGGCCGCGCCGCAAACGGTCGGTCAGATCATCCAGCTTCTGGGATGCCTGGGCCACCAGGACATCGGGCCGGGGCAGCCGCTGAGCGCGCGCCTCCAGACGTTCGCGGCCCAGGGAAACCGGGCGCAGGATCGCCCGGCGTTGCCTCAGCGCGAATTCCTCCAGCGCAGCGGTCAGTTCGCCGCGCACCGGCACGGCCATCTCCGCCGCAGCCGTGGGTGTGGGCGCGCGCCGATCGGCGGCATAGTCGGCCAGTGTCGTATCCGTTTCATGCCCGACTGCGGAGATCACGGGAATTGAAGATTCGGCGATCGCGCGAACGACGATCTCCTCATTGAAGCTCCACAGATCCTCGATCGATCCACCACCCCGCGCCACAATCACCACATCGGGGCGGGGAACCGGGCCGCCCGCTTCCATTTGGGAGAATCCGCGCAGCGCCGCCGCGACCTGCTCTGCCGAACCCTGGCCCTGCACCAGTACCGGCCAGACGAGCACATGGCTCGGAAAGCGGTCTGCCAGACGGTGGAGAATGTCGCGAATGACTGCGCCGGTGGGTGACGTCACGACGCCAATCACACGCGGAAGATAAGGCAGGGCACGCTTGCGCTGGGGGGCAAAAAGCCCTTCCGCCTCAAGCCGCGCCTTCGTCTTCTCCAACAGCGCCAGAAGCGCACCTTCGCCCGCAATCTCCAGCTGTTCGATCACTATCTGGTAGGAAGACCGCCCGGCATAGGTGGTGAGCTTGCCGCTGGCGATGACTTCCAGCCCATCTTCCGGGCGGAAATTCAGCCGGGCGACATTGCCGCGCCACATCACTCCGTCGATCTGCGCCTTCTCGTCCTTGAGCCGGCAATAGAAATGTCCCGAGGCCGCAAGTTTCACCCCGGAGAGTTCGCCGCGAAGACGCACATAGCCAAATGCGTCCTCAACCGTGCGTTTGAGCCGCGCCGAAATCTCGGTGATGGTCAGCGGCTCGGCGTTGTCGCCCGGCGTGCTGCGCGCTACCAGCCCTGCAGGATATGCATCATCGCGGGAATCGGAGCTGGGCATGAACATACTCTTGCTGGGATCGGGTGGTCGCGAACATGCGCTGGCCTGGAAGCTGGCGCAATCCCGCTTGCTCTCGGCCGGAGAGGGTACGCTTTACGCCGCCCCGGGCAACCCCGGGATGGCGCAACATGCCCAGCTGGTCCAGCTCGATGCGGCGGATCACGGCGCAGTTGCAAATTTCTGCACCGAGAAGACGATCGGTCTGGTGGTTGTTGGGCCCGAAGCGCCCCTGGTGGACGGCCTGGCCGATTCGCTGCGGGCACAAGGTGTCGCTGTGTTCGGGCCTTCGAAGGCTGCCGCCCAGCTGGAAGGCAGTAAGGCTTTCACCAAGGAGCTGTGCGACCGCGCCGGCATCCCCACCGCCGGCTATTTGCGAACCAAATCACTTGCCGAAGCGCTGGATGGGCTGAGCCGCTTCTCCCCGCCCTATGTGCTCAAGGCGGACGGGCTGGCGGCCGGCAAGGGCGTAGTGATCGCGGAGAATCGCGCGGAAGCGGAAGCCGCCCTGGCCGACATGTTCGGCGGCGCATTCGGCGAAGCGGGTGCGGAAGTCGTGATCGAGGAATTCCTGGAAGGCGAGGAGGCGAGTTTCTTCGTCCTGACCGATGGAGCGACGATCATGCCCATCGGCACCGCCCAGGACCACAAGCGCGTGGGCGACGGCGATAGCGGGCCGAATACCGGCGGCATGGGTGCCTACAGCCCTGCCCCCGTGCTGACACCGCTGCTGCAAGGCGAAGTGATCGAACGGATCATCGCCCCCACCGTCCAGACGCTGGCCGATGAAGGCATGCCTTATTCAGGCGTACTCTATTGCGGGCTGATGCTGACCGGCGAAGGTCCCAAGCTGATCGAGTATAATTGCCGTTTCGGCGATCCCGAATGCCAGCCGCTGATGCTCCGGTTCGAAGACGATCTGGGCCAGTACATGCTCGCCTGTGCCCAGAGCAGCCTCTCATCGCTGAAGCCGCCGCATCTCTCGGACGACACGGCATTGACTGTGGTCATGGCGGCGCGCGGATATCCCGGCACGCCCGAGAAAGGCGGTGCAATCGGCGGAATCGAAGAAGCCGAGAAACACGGCGCGAAGGTCTTTCACGCCGGTACCGGCACGAATGACGAAGGCTTGCTGATCGCCAAGGGCGGCCGCGTTCTGAACGTCACGGCGAAAGGGCGCAATGTGCGAGAAGCACAAGCTGCAGCCTATGCGGCAGTGGACCGGATCGACTTTCCCAGCGGCTTTTGCCGCCGCGATATCGGCTACCGCGAAGTGGCCCGCGAAATGGAAACCCAAGGCAACGATTGACCGCGTTATGCTGCAGCATCGGGTGCGGTAAACGATTCTATTTGAGTCGTTTTTTCATCAGCGCCTGCAGGTCCTCTTCCGGCCGCGCGCCGAAATGGGAAATGATTTCGCCAGCGGCGACTGCCCCCATTTTCAGACAAGTCTGCAAGCTTTGCCCGCGCACGTGCCCGAACAGGAAACCGGCCGCGAACAGGTCGCCCGCACCGGTCGTGTCGACGACTGCCTCCACCGGCTCGGCAGGGACTTCGGCGCGCATTCCGCCGGCCACGGCGATCGCCCCTTCCGCGCTGCGGGTCACCACCAGAATCGGAACCTTTGGAGCAAGCGCCGCAATGCCGGCTTCGAAATCCTCCTCACCTGTCAGCGCCGCCAGCTCGACGTGATTGGCAAACAGGATGTCGATCAGCCCTTCTTCGATCAGCGCACAGAAGTCGTCGCCATGCAGCTCGATCATGAAGGCTTCCGAAAGCGTGAAGGCAACCTTGCGGCCCGCAGCATGGGCCGCCGCTATCGCCTTGCGCATGGCGGCGCGCGGCTCGGGCGGATCCCACATATAACCTTCCAGATAGAGCACCGAAGCATCCGCGACCGCTTCCAGGTCCAGCGCCTCGAGCGGGAGGAACTGCGATGCCCCCAGGGAAGTGTTCATCGTGCGCTGCCCGTCCGGCGTGACCAGAATCAGGCAGCGTCCCGTCGGCGGATCGCCGGGCCGCGGCGGCGTGGCGAAGTCGATGCCGGCAGCGCGAATGTCGTGCGCGAAGACTTCGCCGAGCTGATCCTGCGCCACCTGCCCGATAAAGGCGCAGCGCGCGCCCAGCAGGGCAAGACCGGCCAACGTGTTGGCCGCCGATCCGCCCGAGATTTCACGGGCCGGGCCCATCGCATGGTAGAGCGCCTTGGCCTGCTGCGGATCGATCAGCGTCATGCCCCCACGGACCAGCCCCAGCTGTTCGATCAGCTCGTCACTGCAAGGCGCCATCACATCGACAATGGCATTGCCGATGGCGATCACATCGTAACGCGGATTGGACATGCAGTACCTTCGTCCGAAACGGCGCGCATCCTGCCGCCTTGTGCGGCCGCGCCGTGGCGTTGCCATTCTATGCCCGTTGACTTGCCGCGCGTGCCGCGCAATCGCAAGGCGCAATGCCTGCCAAGGAAAATCCGCGAGTGAATTTCCGAATCGTCACTGCCCTGATACTGCCGGCCCTGCTTGCGGCCTGTGCGGGGGCCGTCTCCCGACCTGCGCCCTCGCGCGCGCCCGGCCCGGTACCGGCAACCGATCCGCCGGCCCCGGTGCGTCCACCGCCGGAGGCGCAGGTCCTGCGCCTTCCTGGCCTGGAAGGCGTGATCGGAGCAAATGCGCGATCCCTGATGGCGCAATTCGGCGAGCCGCGGCTCGATGTGCTGGAAGGGGATGCCCGCAAGCTGCAATTCAGCGGCACAGCCTGTGTGCTCGACATCTATCTATATCCGCCGCGCGGCGGCGGCGAACCGAGCGCAACCTATGTCGATGCACGCAGGGCGAGCGACGGCCTGGATGTGGACCGTGCGGCCTGTGTCAACGCGCTGAGGCGCCGGTGAAGGCGCTCTAGCGTCAAGGCCCCAGCCTCTTAGACTGTGAAGCTTTCCCCGCAGCCGCACGCACCGGTGGCATTGGGATTGTCGAATACGAAGCCGGCGGTGAAATTGTCTTCCTGCCAGTCCATGATCGAACCGACGAGATAGAGCACGCTGGCCCCGTCGATGAAGAAAGTGCCGCCCGGCGTTTCGATTCGTTCGTCCATCGGATCCGCCTCGGCCACATAGTCGACCGAATAGGCAAGGCCGGAACAGCCCCGGCGCGGCGTCGAGAGTTTCACGCCGATTGCATCGCCTGGTGCGCTCTTCATCAGCGTGGCGACACGCTCTTCGGCGGCCGGCGTCAAAGTGACGGCAGCGGGGCGCGTACGGGTTTTCGTTTCGCTCATTACAACATCCCCAGTTCGAGACGGGCTTCGTCGCTCATCTTGGCCGGATCCCATGGCGGGTCCCACACCAGATTGACTTCGGCATCGCGGATGCCGGGAACGGAACCGACCCGCAATTCCACTTCGCCCGGCATGCTTTCCGCCACCGGGCAATGCGGGGTCGTCAGCGTCATGGTGACCATTGCATCGCAATCGTCCGACACTTCCACACCATATATAAGGCCGAGGTCGTAAATATTCACGGGTATCTCGGGGTCGTAGATTTCCTTCAGCGCGGTGACGACTGCTTCATACAGCTCCCCGCCTGCCTCGTCCGGCGCGGCTTCCTGGGGCTTTTGCGCCAGGAAACCTTCCAGATAATCGCGCTTGCGCTCCAGCTTCTCGCCCGCGCTTTCTTCCGGCGCAGCTGCGGCGCCCGTATCGACACGCGCCCGCGGCGGAGCGTCCACACTGTCCACTTCTTCCACGCTGAAGCCCTTTTTCGCTTCCTCGTTCATCCGAAGATCCTTTTCGTCCGCTCGATGCCGCTCAACAAGGCGGCGACATCATCTGCATCGCTGTAAATTCCAAAACTCGCCCGCGCCGTCGCAGGAACTCCCAGATGGTCCATCAATGGCTGAGCGCAATGGTGGCCGGCGCGAATCGCGACATTGGCTTCATCCAGGATCGTGCCGAGATCGTGCGGATGGATCCCGTCCAGCGCGAAACTGACGATCCCCGCCGCATCGTCCGGCCCAAACAGGGAAACATCGTTCATCCCGCGCAATGCGGCGCGCAGCTGGCCGACCAGGACATTCTCATGCTGTTCGATCGCATCGAGCCCGATCGACGAGACATAATCGACTGCCGCGCCGAAACCGATCGCTTCGGTAATAGCGGGGGTGCCCGCCTCGAAGCGCTGGGGCGGCGGCGCATAGGTCGTGCGTTCGAAAGTCACGCGGTCGATCATCGATCCGCCGCCCTGATAGGGCGGCATCGCGTCCAGAATCTCGCTGCGCGCCCAAAGCGCACCGATGCCCGTGGGCCCATAGAGCTTATGCGCCGAGAAGGCATAGAAATCGCAATCGAGCGCAGCGACATCGACGGCAAGCCGCGGCACGGCCTGACAGCCATCGAGCAGAATCTTCGCGCCAACGGCATGTGCAAGATCGGCCGCGCGGCGCGCATCGATATGCGAACCAAGCACATTGGAAACATGCGCGAAGGCGACAAGCTTGTGCCGCTCGTCCAGCATTTCCTCCGCCGCATCGAGATCGATCCGTCCGTCTTCGGTGAGCGGGCAGACGTCTATTTGCGCGCCGGTCCGCTCGGCAATCAGCTGCCAGGGAACGATGTTGGAATGATGCTCCAGCACCGAGATGAGAATTCGGTCGCCTTGCGCAAGATTGGCCGCGCCCCAGGTGGCGGCCACCAGGTTGATGGCTTCGGTCGCGCCGCGCGTGAAAACGATTTCTTCTTCTTGGCCGCCGACAAATCCCGCGACCTTCCGCCGCGCCGCTTCATAGGCCAGCGTCATCTCGGCCGAGCGCGAATAGACCCCGCGATGCACGGTCGCATAATCGCGGCCCAGTGCATTGGCGACGGCATCGATTACCTCTTGCGGTTTCTGCGCGGTCGCGGCCGTATCGAGATAGTGCCACTCGTCGCCCGATGCGGCAACGAGACCGGGAAAATCCGTCTTGCGGCTGATCATGTCGGGGGCAGTGCTCACACGGCCTCCTCATCCAGAACGTTGAGAGCCTTGGCCAGCATCTCGCCGCGCAGATCTTCGTCTTGGATGGCCTCGAAAGCATCGGCCACGAAGGCATGGATCAATAGCTTGCGCGCGACCTCAGGCGGGAGCCCGCGCGAGGCCATGTAGAACCCGGCCGTGTCATCGAGCGCACCGATCGCTGCGCCATGGGCGCATTTCACGTCGTCGGCGAAAATTTCCAGCTCCGGCTTCGCATTCGCGGATGCGCCCTTTTCCAGCAGGATCGCGCGGAAATTCTGCGCGGCATCTGTTTTCTGCGCATCCTTCACCACTTCGATCCGGCCGAGGAAATTGCCCACGGCCTGGCCCCATTGCACGGAGCGGACGACCTGGTTCGAACTGGCACCGGGTGCACTGTGAACCGTGCGGGTCACGAATTCCTGCCGGTTCTTGCCGCCACCGATAGTCACGCCGCCAAATTCGAAATGTGCGCCTTCTTTCAGTGTCACTACCGCTTCTGCGCGGGCATAGGGCCCGGCAGCATTGATCGCGAACAATTCGAACCGGCCGCCCTGCCCCACATTGACGCGCAGCCGTTCCGCCCCAGGCTCGACCGAGAGGATTTCGCAGACGGTTTCGCCGGCTGGCACGGTAATCTCACGCCAGTCATTGAGCTCCGCAAGATCGGCCGATGCAAGCCAGGTGGGATCGGCATAGCGCCAATTCTCGTCGCGAGTGGTGGGTAGGGTGGCAAGCTCGTTCATGCGGCTACCGCCTCATAACCTTCTTCTTCGAGCTGATGCGCCAGCTCCGGCCCGCCGCTTTTCACGATCCGGCCCCTGGCCAGCACATGCACGAAATCGGGCTGCACAACGTCCAGCAGGCGCTGATAGTGGGTGATCAGCAGCACGGCTTTGTCCGGCGCGCGCATGATCGTATTGATCCCTTCGCCCACCACACGCAGCGCATCGATATCGAGCCCGCTATCGGTTTCGTCCAGTACCGCCAGGCGCGGATCGAGAATGCCCATCTGGACCATCTCGGCGCGTTTCTTCTCACCGCCGGAGAAGCCGACATTCACCGGGCGCTTGAGCATCTCCATGTCGAGCTTGAGCAACCCGGCCTTCTCTTTGGCGACCTTGAGGAATTCGCCGCCCGAGAAAGGCTCTTCCCCGCGCGCCTTGCGCTGGGCATTGAGCGCTTCGCGCAGAAACTGAACATTGGACACACCGGGAATCTCGACCGGATACTGGAATCCGAGGAACAGGCCGGCTGCCGCGCGTTCATGCGGTTCAAGCTCCAGCATATCCTGACCCAGAAATTCCACTGTGCCTTGCGTGATCTCATAGCCCGGGCGGCCGCCCAGCACATAGGCCAGCGTGGACTTGCCCGCGCCATTGGGGCCCATGATCGCATGGACTTCACCGGCACCCACCTCGAGCGAGAGGCCGTTCAGGATTTGCTTGCCGTCGACTTCGGCATGAAGGTTTTCTATTTTCAGCATTGTCACGTTAGTTCGCTGCCCCAATAATCGGTTTTGGCCGTCCTTCCGGCTGCGCGGCACCGCCGCTGCTGCCGGAATTCCGAACATTCAGGTCGTTCACAAAGGTCAGTGGGTTGGCCAGGCGCACAATCACACCGCGTCCCCTTCGGCCGCGAAGCGAGGCTTCTCGAAAGGCTCGCTCAGCGCGGCCCGGATCGCTTCCACCACGCCGTCCACATCTTCGAAAATCTGCGCTTCGGAAAACCGCAGGACCCGAACGCCGACTTCCGTCAGCTTGCGGTCGCTCAGCGCGGCCAGCGTGGCTTGGCTGCCTTCGCCCGTGCCGCCGACTTCGACGACCAGCCAGCGCGACTTGCAGGCGAAATCCACGATCGTACTGCCCATCACGACTTCGCGGTTGAAGGTAAATCCCAGCTGCTTGTCGGCCATCCGGCTCCACAGCAGCTTCTGCGCTTCGCTGGGCTCTCGCCGGTTGCTGCGCGCGCGCTCTTTCAGCGCAGCCGCCCGTTTGGGCGAGACGTTCCATGCCCGCGCGGCTTCGGCGGCACCGCGGCTTGTCTGCTGGTCAAGTGAGCCCAGGGATAGCGTCTTGCGCTCAGCCATCACCCAACACTCCCTTCCAGCGAGATGCCCAGCAGCTTCTGCGCCTCCACCGCGAATTCCATCGGCAATTGCTGCAGCACTTCCTTGGCGAAGCCGTTCACGATCAGCGCCACGGCCTCTTCGGCGTCCAGCCCGCGCTGCATGGCATAGAACAGCTGATCGTCGCTGATCTTGCTGGTGGTCGCTTCATGTTCGATCTGCGCACCGGGATTCTTAACCTCGATATAAGGCACGGTATGCGCGCCGCATGTGTCGCCCAGCAGCAAGCTGTCGCACTGCGTAAAGTTGCGCGCGCCTTCGGCATTCGCGGCTACGCGGACGAGCCCGCGATAGGTATTGCTCGACTTGCCTGCGCTGATCCCCTTGGAAATGATCGTGGAACGGGTGTTCTTGCCCGCATGGATCATCTTGGTGCCCGTGTCGGCCTGCTGGAAGTTGTTGGTGACGGCCACCGAATAGAACTCGCCTACCGAATCGTCGCCATTGAGCACGCAGCTGGGATATTTCCAGGTGATCGCACTGCCGGTTTCCACCTGGGTCCAGCTGATCTTGGACTTCTTGCCCTGGCATAGCCCGCGCTTGGTGACGAAATTGTAGATTCCGCCCTTGCCCTCGCTGTCGCCGGGATACCAGTTCTGCACGGTCGAATACTTGATCTCCGCATCATCGAGCGCGACCAGTTCGACCACGGCAGCATGCAACTGGTTCTCGTCGCGCTGAGGCGCGGTGCAGCCTTCAAGGTAGGAGACATAGCTGCCCTTGTCCGCCACGATCAGCGTACGCTCGAACTGGCCCGTATTCTCCGCATTGATACGGAAATAGGTCGAAAGCTCCATCGGGCACCGAACGCCTTCGGGAATGTAAACGAATGTCCCGTCCGAAAAGACCGCACAGTTGAGCGCAGCGAAGTAATTGTCGCGCTGGGGCACGACCTTGCCGAGCCATTGCTTCACAAGCTCCGGATACTCCCGGATTGCCTCGGAGATGGAGAGGAAAATGACGCCTGCCTTTTTCAGCTCTTCGCGGAAGGTGGTGGCAACCGAGACACTGTCAAACACGGCATCGACCGCGACCTTGCGTGCGCCCTCCACTCCGGCGAGGACTTTCTGTTCCTCGATCGGAATACCGAGCTTTTCGTAAACGCGCAGGATTTCCGGATCGACTTCGTCAAGCGAAGCGATCGTCTCCTTGGCCTTGGGCGCGGCGTAGTAATAGGCATTCTGATAGTCGATTGGCGGGATCGACAGCTTGGCCCAGTCGGGTTCTGTCATCTCCAGCCACGCGCGATAGGCCTTGAGCCGCCACTCCAGCATCCATTCCGGCTCTTCCTTCTTGACCGAAATGAAGCGAACGGTTTCTTCGCTGAGTCCCTTGGGTGCGAATTCCTGCTCGATATCGGAATGGAAGCCCCATTCATAGGTTTCGAGCTTCTTGGCAGCATCACGAGCTTGCTGGTCGCGGAGGGTTGATTCGTCCGTCATGCGGCTGTCTCCTCCATGGCATCTGAGTTTACAAATCGGGTGAGCGGTACATCGGCCAACGCTCCGCGCATCGCGGCGTTGACCGCGCCCCAATGCGGGCGGGCGGAACAGCACGCCTCCAGTGCGCAATCCTGTTTGCCGTGTTCGACACAGGACGTCAGAGCTATCGGCCCTTCGACCGCTTCCACTATATCGGCCAGGCTGATCGCCGCCGCCGGCCGCGCCAATTGCAGGCCGCCACCGGCCCCGCGTACGGAGCGGAGCAGGCCGGCAGAAGTCAGCATGCTGACAAGCTTCTGCACGGTCGGCACAGGCAGGCCGGTTTCATCGGCAAGCCGCCCCGCGGAAATGCGCGTACGCTTCTTGCCTGCCGCATCGACATACGACGCGGAGCCGCAATGGCGCGCGGCGGCGCTCATCGTGACAACTGCATAATCGGCCATGCTGGAAAGGCGCATTGCCCGGTTCTCCTAATTGGAGTGATTCGTTCCACTTTCCATCTAGGCATGGCGCGCTGCATTGCAACAGGGAATTGCCGCATTCGCGGAACGGGCGAGCGCAAAGCGCTTGGTTGCTTGCCAACGACAAGAAAAAAGGGCGGCTACCTGAAAAGGTAACCGCCCTATAGGTGAGAACTCGAAAGCATTGCTGCATCGAGCCCTTCGGGTCGCAAAGGTCCTCTAGGCGGGATAGACGCCAAGAAATTGTACAAAGGCGACAGCTCGCGTGGCAATTTGGATACACTCCGAAAATGAATTGCGAATAATTTGCAATTCCAGGCCATCGACACTTCCCGGCCGCTTTGCCATAGCCAAGCGCAATGCTGTTTCGCCTGATCCGGCCTGCCTTGTTCGCACTCGACCCCGAATCGGCGCATAAGCTGGCGATTCGCGCGCTGAAACTCATGCCCGGAAGGCACGCACTGCCGGCGGGCGGCCCCCTGACAACGACAATCGCAGGAATCGCCTTTCCCAATCCGCTGGGCATGGCAGCCGGTTTCGACAAGGATGGCGAAGTCCCCGACGCTTTGCTGGCGCTGGGCTTCGGCTTTGCCGAGGTCGGTTCGATCACCCCCCTGCCCCAGCCGGGCAATCCCAAACCCCGCCTGTTCCGCCTCACCGAAGATCGCGCGGTGATCAACCGTATGGGATTCAACAATAAAGGCGGAGCCGATGGCGCCGCGCGCCTGGCGCAGCGGCAGGATCGCGGCGGCGTGGTGGGCATCAATATCGGCGCCAACAAGGATTCGCCCGACCGGATCGCCGATTATGCAGTGATGGCGCGCATCATGGCGCCGCTTGCAAGCTATCTCGCCGTCAATGTCTCCAGCCCCAACACACCCGGCCTTCGAGCTCTGCAGGACGAAGCCGCGCTCACCGAATTGCTGGAGGCAGTGAAAGACGGCGCCAGCGAGGCATGTCACGGCAAGCCCCCGCCGATATTTCTCAAGGTCGCCCCCGATCTGGAGCCGGCGGATGTGGATGCCATCGCGCGGATCGCCGCCGACAAATCGCTTGGCGCCCTTATCGTTTCCAACACCACCATCTCGCGCCCTCCTCTCGCGTCTGCTCATGCAGGCGAAGCGGGGGGCCTGTCGGGCGCGCCCCTGCGGGATCTCGCGCATCAGCGCCTGAAGGATTTCCGCCGTGCAACAGGCGGCGCGATTCCCCTGATCGGTGTGGGCGGAATAACCACTGCCGAGGATGCCTGGGCGCGGATCAAGGCAGGGGCCAGCCTGGTCCAGCTTTATTCGGCGATGGTCTATGAAGGTCCCGGGATTGCCAGGACAATCAAGCGCGGACTGGAAAGACTTATGCAGCAGGAAGGATATAGCTGCATTGCCGATGCCGTCGGGAAGGAATAGCAGTTTGCCCATGCTCCAACGCTTCCTGACCGTCAGCCTGGTGCCTCTCCTGATCGGGGCGTGCACCGCGGAAACCCAAAACGATGTGTCCTCTCTCCCGGCCCCGCCGGAAGTGCAGGCCGCCGCTACCCCTGAAAGGGGCATTGTCAGCGCTGCCGATCCGCGCGCGGCAGAGGCGGGCGTGGAGATGCTGCGCGCAGGCGGAAGCGCGAGCGACGCCGCCATCGCGACCATGCTGGCCCTGACGGTGGTGGAACCCCAAAGCTCGGGGATCGGCGGCGGCGGTTTCTATGTTCGCGCCGCGGCAGACGGCCAGGTTGAAACCGTCGATGGGCGTGAAACGGCGCCAGCGGCGGCCACGCCCGAATGGTTCCTGGATGAAGACGGCAAGCCACGCGGCTTCATGGAAGCGGTGCTGAGCGGCCTCAGCGTCGGCGTACCGGGCAATCTGCGCCTGGCGCAGGACGTCCATACCCGGCATGGCAAACTCCCCTGGGCCGAACTGTTCCGGCCTGCGATCGCGCTCGCCCGCGACGGATTCGAAATCAGCGAACGCTTTCACGAATTCCTCTCCAGGCAAAGCCATCGGGCAGCGGCATCGGATGAAGGCAAAGCGCTGTTCTACGGGGCTGACGGCGAGCCGTTGCCGGTGGGAACGCGCATCAGGAATCCGGGGCTGGCAGCCACATTGGAGATGATTGCCCAGCAAGGACCCGATGCCTTCTACAGCGGCATCAATGCAGAGGAGATCGCAGCGCGTACCGCCGCGGCGACACCGCATCCCGCCGGAATAACCGCCGCCGATATTGCAGGTTATCGGGCCGAGCAGCGCGATGCGGTATGCGGCATCTACCGTGTGTGGCGCATTTGCGGGATGGGCCCGCCCTCTTCGGGCGCGACGACCGTATTCGCGATCCTCAAGCAGCTCGAACGCTTCGACATGGCAGCCCTGGGCAAGGATTCACCCACGGCATGGCATCTCTTCGCCGAATCGCAACGCCTCGCCTATGCCGACCGTGAGCTTTACCTGGGCGATTCCGATTTCGTATCCGTTCCGGTCGCCGGACTGGTCGACGCTACCTATCTGACCCGCCGCTCCCAGGCGATTTCTCCCGATTCGACGATGGCGGACGTGGCCGCCGGCTCGCCGCCCGGCGCCATACCGCCCATTGCCCTGGCCGATGGAGACGAACCGGAAGAGCACGGCACATCGCATTTCGTTACGCTGGACCAGTGGGGCAATGCCGTCAGCTATACCTCCACCATCGAAGGGTCCTTCGGCTCTGGCATCATGGTTGGCGGCTATTATCTCAATAACGAGCTTACCGATTTCAGCTTCTCGCCGGTGAAGGACGGCAAGCCGGTGGCCAACCGTGTGCAGGGCGGGAAACGCCCGCGCAGCTCAATGGCGCCCACCGTGGTCTATGACGCCGATGGAAAGCTGGTCATGGCAGTGGGTGCTGCGGGCGGCGCAACGATCCCTGTGCAGGTCGCCAGAACTTTGATCGGCGTGCTTGACTGGGGCCTACCTGCCCGCGAAGCCATCGCCTTGCCGCTGCTTTATTCGCCCGGCGATGCCCTATTCGTCGAAGAAGGCTCTTCGCTGGAGGAAATGATCCCCGCCCTCAGCGCGCTGGGCCATTCGCAGATCATTTCCCGACGTCTGCCGCTAAAGACCAATGCGCTGCTGCGCACCGAGCAAGGCTGGGTCGGCGCAGCCGATCCGCGCAGCGAAGGCGTGGCGATTACCCAATAGACGCGAGGCTGCGCTTTCCGCTACGCCTTCGCACGAATAGGGCTCTTGTGCTGCCATGGCAGCCGGGAGATAAGGCGAGCTGATTGAGAGGGTAAGCGGGCCGGACGATGGAACTTACCGATTTCGCGTCGGAACAGAATCTTGTCGGCCTGTTTCTGCACCGTGCAGACGAGCTGAACGAAAAGCCGTTCCTGTGGGCCAAGCGCGATAATGCCTGGCAATCGCTGAGCTGGCGTGAAGTGGCACGGCAGGTTTGCGTTCTGGCCGAAAATCTGCGTGCGCTGGGCCTCAATGAAGGGGACAGGGTTGCGCTGGTTTCGGAGAACCGGCCCGAATGGTGCATTGCGGATCTGGCGATCATGGCGGCGGGCTGCGTAACTGTGCCGGCCTACACGACCAATACCGAACGCGACCATCTGCATATCCTGGACAATTCCGGGGCACGGGCGGTGATCGTTTCGACCGAGAAGCTGGCCGCACCGCTCATTCCCGCCATCATCCGTTCCGGGCTGGCAGACCATGTGATCGGCATCGAGGACCTGCACCGCCATCAATCCGGCTCTTTCGATTACGACAGCTGGGCCGAGATGACCGCGGGAGACGATGCATCCGCGCGCGAGGCGGTGGAGCGGCGCATTGCCGGTATCGGCCGGGAGAAGATGGCCTGCATCATCTATACCAGCGGAACCGGCGGCGCCCCGCGCGGCGTAATGCTCTCACACGGGGCGCTGCTCAGCAATGTCGAAGGCGCGGCCTATGCCATTGTGGAGGATTTCGGCTGGGGCGAGGAAGTGTTCCTCTCCTTCCTTCCGCTGTCGCATGCCTATGAGCATACTGGCGGGCAACTCCTGCCGATCGGCCTGGGTGCGGAAATCTATTACGCCGAAGGGCTCGACAAGCTTTCAAGCAATATCGAGGAAGTGCGCCCCACGATCATGGTCGTGGTTCCGCGCCTGTTCGAAGTGCTGCGGACCCGGATCATGAAGCAGGTCCAGAAACAGGGCCGTTTCGCAAATTTCCTGATGGACCAGGCTTTGGCGATCGGCGAGCGGGCATCGGGCGGCGGCAAGCGGCTGCGTGACATCCCGATGAACTTGCTGCTGGAGAAGACCTTGCGCCCGAAGATACGCACCCGTTTCGGCGGTCGTGTCAAAGCGCTGGTTTCAGGCGGTGCACCGCTCAATCCCGAAGTCGGGACCTTTTTCGAGACTATGGGGCTGACCATGCTGCAAGGCTATGGCCAGACCGAAGCGGCTCCGGTGATCAGCTGCAACCGGCCGAAGGCGGGGCTGAAGATGGACACGGTCGGCCCGCCGCTGAAGGACGTCGAAGTCAGGATCGCCGAAGACGGTGAAATCCTGGTGCGCGGCGAATGCGTGATGGACGGCTATTGGCGCAACGAATCGGAAACCGCCCGCGCCCTTCAACCCGACCCAGCGGATCCGCAAGGCGGCACCTGGCTGCATACGGGGGATATCGGCCATCTCGACGAGAAAGGCCGGCTCGTGATTACGGACCGCAAAAAGGACATGATCGTCAGCGACAAGGGCGACAATATCGCCCCGCAAAAGATCGAGGGTATGCTGACGCTCCAGCCCGAGATCGCCCAGGCGATGGTGGCCGGAGACAAGCGTCCATATATCGTCGGCCTGATTGTCCCCGACGCCGAGTGGGCCGTCGAATGGGCGCGCGCGAATGACGAAAAGTTCGACATGGCCGAATTGCAGTCTCTGCCCGCATTCGTAAGCGCGATCCGCTCTGCGCTCGATCGTGTAAATCAGGACCTCTCCGTGGTCGAAAAGGTGCGCAAATTCGCCTTTGCGGACGAAGCTTTCACAATCGAGAACGGTGAAATGACGCCGAGCCTGAAAATCCGCCGCCATATGATCAGGGCGCGTTACAGCGACAGGATCGACGCTCTCTACAAATCCTGAGAGTCCGGCTTGCTAAAGAGCCTGGGTCTTTCTGGGCTTCTTGCTGCCGCTGTCGAAGCCTCCACCAAGTTCCTGGCACATGCAGCCCAGCTGCTGGTTCAGCATGGTGAAGGAATGGTCGAGCTCCTGCAGGAAACTCTCGGCCTCTTCGCGGCTGACGGTCCACCGCCCGCGCACAACGCGGCCGGAACGATAGGAAGCCAGATCAAACATGGCGAACCAGTTGCCGCTGCGATCGACGGTTTCAGTCGCCACGCCGCTGGCCAGCAATTCGCAGCGCGATTCGAGCGACTGCCATTGGGAAAGCACGGCATCGGCATCTTCAGCCTGTGTTTCGCCCGTCATCAGGTCTGCCAGGCGCATGGCTTCCACGGTTCGGTGCTGCGCCTTGTCCAGGAGACGGACGCGCTTGCCGGAGGCGCGGGCCAGTTCCAGCAGACGGCCGATCAGCGCCTGGCCTTTCGCGCAGATAGACAGGCATTCGCCCCGCCATGCTTCCACTTCGGCATGGGCGATTTCGTGAACCGAAACCTGCTCAAATCCATCTGCACTCATAAATCGGGGATCCTGCTCAGGCCGCTTCGGCTTCGACGAACTCGGGATAGAAGGCCGGTTGCCGTTCAGACCAGCCGGGCGCGGTTGCGGCGGATTCGCTGAGGCTCTGCAGCAGCATCTTCCGCTTGTCCGGGCGAATCTGCGGCAATGCTGCCGCCGCGCAGAAGGCGCTCGGCAGCCACGGCCGCGCTTCGGCGCCAAGCAGGCGCTCATACAAAAAGCGATAGGCTGAGAAACTCTCGAGCCGTTCTTGCGAAAGATCGAAGGCCGTTACGCCAAGCAGCTTGCCCATGAAGCTTTCGAACCCTTCGGTTGCGCCTTCATCGGGCATTGTGTCGCGCAGTGCCGTCAGATCGCGATAGGCGCGGTATTGGCGGGCGATCGATTCATGTTCATGCGGATCGCGCGCCCAGAGCTCGAACGCATCCTGGCGTCCAAGCCCGATATCGAGACTGCGTTTGATATATCTCTGCTCGCAAGCAGCGAAGCTGGCAAACTCACGAAGCTCGGCAATGGTCAGCGATGCTGTGTCCTGCAGTGCCATGTCCCTGGCCCCTCCAATCGGCCCCGGACACACCATCGCGCAGCGTGGTTAGCATATTGTAAACGAGCGGCCTGCTGGCGCAGATTTATTTGGGCTTTGCGGGGGGCAGGCGTTTCCGCCGGCATGCTGTACCCAAAGAGTCAGATCAGGCCGGAAAGCGGGCTGGAGGGATCCGCGTATTTGCGCGTCCCCATGCGCCCGGCAAGATAGGCCTCTCGCCCCGCCTCGACCGCCAGCTTCATCGCACGTGCCATGCGGACCGGCTCTTTCGCTTCTGCGATCGCCGTGTTCATCAGCACCCCGTCACAGCCCAATTCCATGGCCACGGCCGCATCGCTGGCCGTACCGACCCCGGCATCGACCAGTACCGGCACCCCGGCGCCTTCCACGATGAGGCGGATCGTCACGCGATTCTGAATCCCCAGCCCCGATCCGATCGGCGCGCCAAGCGGCATGACGGCAACCGCGCCCGCTTCTTCCAGCTGTTTGGCCGCGATGGGATCGTCCACGCAATAGACCATCGGCAGAAAGCCTTCCTTGGCCAGCACTTCCGTCGCCTTCAGCGTCTCGCGCATGTCGGGATAAAGCGTGCGCGCTTCGCCCAGCACTTCCAGCTTGACCAGATCCCATCCGCCGGCCTCGCGCGCCAGGCGCAGTGTTCGGATGGCTTCTTCCGCGGTAAAACAGCCAGCCGTATTGGGCAGGTAGGTTACCTTCTTGGGGTCGATGAAGTCGGTCAGCATCGGAGCCTTTGGGTCCGAAACATTGACCCGGCGCACAGCGACGGTGACGATCTCGGCGCCGGAAGCCTCCAGCGCGGCGGCATTCTCCGCGAAATCGCGATATTTGCCGGTGCCCACGATCAGGCGCGACCGAAAGGTCCGGCCCGCGACACTCCAGCTATCCGCACTCGGCGGTGCCGCATGATCGCCGCCACCAACGAAATGCACGATTTCCAGCACGTCGCCTTCGGCCAGCGGCGCCTCGCCGAAGGTTGAGCGCGGCACGATCGCGCCATTGCGTTCGACCGCGACCTTTTCCGGCGCAAGCTGCAATTCGGTTACGAGTTGGGCGATCGTTGCGGAAAGCGTCCGCAGATTCTCGCCATTGACGGTCAGGGAAAGCGTGGCTGCCATGCGCTGCGAGATAGCGGCCTGGCCCATCTCTTTACAGGGCTAATTCGCCGAATGTCGAAAAACTGCCTTGGCCGGCCCCGCAGCGAGGGGCGGTGCAGGCAATCTCAGCGAGCGCCGCGCAGATTGAAGATATGAGCAAGCGCGACCAAGCCGACCCCGATAATGGTCAGCACGGCCTCGTGCATGCCGTGGGGAACCGCAAGAGCGCCGCCCATGAAGCTCAGGCCCGTCATCGCGATCACAAAGGGCGCGGCCCGGCGATGGCGCAGAGCCCCAAGACCGATCGCCACGGCGACCAGCAAGGTCGCCAGTGCCAATCCGACGCGATGAATCATCGGATCGAGCAGAATGCCGCCGCCAACGCCCAGCAAGAGCACGAGCACGACCCCAGACACGCAATGCAAGGCGCACAGGCCGGAAAGGAGCATTCCCATCCGGTCCAGATGGTTGCGATTCGCAGATTGAGGTGTCTTCATGCGGGCCATGTATGTAACAATGTAACATTACGCAAGCCTGTAATAGCAAGTTGTCTAAAGAATTTCGGACCGGCAAATCGCCGCCTTGCGCTTTGTTTCGCCCCGTCGCACATGCAGCACATGCAAGAATGGACCCCAGAGCGCGGAATTATCGGGACGTGGGTCGGCTCGGCCGTTCGTCCGCTTGCGCTCGCACGCTGGCTCCTGGTTGTCGCTGCGCTCGTCACTCTGATGGTTGCCGTGGGCGGGATTACGCGGCTGACTGAGTCAGGCCTTTCGATAACCGAGTGGAAACCGGTGACTGGAGCGCTTCCTCCCCTGAGCGAGGAGCAATGGGAAGCGGAGTTCGAAGCCTATCAGCAGATCGGCGAGTACCGGCAGATCAGCGGACCGGCCGGCATGACGCTGGAGGACTACAAGTTCATCTATTTCTGGGAATGGTTCCATCGCCTGCTGGGCAGGGTGATCGGGTTGGTCTTCGCGGTGCCGCTCGTCTGGTTCTGGGTGAAACAAGCCATTCCTGTAGGATATAAACCGCGCCTGTTGGCACTCCTCGCTCTGGGCGGTCTGCAAGGCGTCTTCGGCTGGTACATGGTTCGTTCCGGCCTGTCCGAGCAGATGACCGATGTCAGCCATTTCTGGCTCTCCATTCACTTGCTGACTGCGCTATTCACGCTTGGCGGGCTGGTCTGGACGGCTCTCGATCTGTTTTCTCTGGAGCGCGATCCGAAATCGAAACCGGCGCGCATGCGGCCATTGGCGCTGATTGTCTGCGTGATCCTGCTCATCCAGCTCCTGTTTGGCGCATGGGTAGCCGGGCTCAATGCAGGGCTCGCATCGGATTCATGGCCCTTGATGCAAGGCCGCTTCTTTCCCGAAGTGAACTGGAACAATGGCGTCTTCTGGGCCTTCACCCATGATCCCTTTCTGCTCCACTTCCTCCATCGCTGGTGGGCATGGGTGGCCGTGGCGGCGCTGATCATCCTGGCGCGGGCATGCAAGACGCTCGGCCATCGCCCCAGCTCGGTTGCGATCCATACCACCTTCGGCCTGCAGGTACTGCTGGGCATCGCCACCGTACTGACCGGCGTGGCGCTGTGGCTTGCCGTGCTGCATCAGCTGGTCGGCGCCTTGCTGGTCGCGGCAACGGCCTGGGGCGCGCATGCCTTCGGACGGCGGGAAGTGGGTGCACTCGCATGAACGGCTCTTCCGATCTTGCAGCACCAGCATTGATCTGGTGCCCCTTCGGCAGCGAAGAGGATGCTGCAGAGGCGGCCCGTCAACTGCTGGACGAAGGGCTGGTGGGCTGCGCCAACATCATTCCGGCCATACGCTCGATCTATGAATGGGATGGGGAGCGCGGGGACGAGCGCGAAGTCGCCGCGCTTTTCAAGACCAATGACGCCCTACTCGATCGTGCAGTCGCGCGTCTGGACGAAATCCATCCCTATGACACGCCGGCCGCCATCGGCTGGCGCGCCTATACGGCCGCGCACGCCGCCCGGCAATGGCTCGGCGCGCTGCCCGGATGACGCTCCACGCAAGGGTGCGGTATTATTATACCTCCACCGAAACGCGCGCATTCTCTTGACCTGCGGCAAATTTGCGGACAAAGGGCGCGCACTCCGCAGGACCCGATGCGCATGGCATTCATGGGCGGGCCCGCAAGCAGACAGACTATCAAGCTAAGGAAGCGAAGCCATGAAGGCGCTCAGCAAGACCACCCGGTCGATCAAACCGGCCGAGGTCGAAAAGAACTGGCATCTGATCGATGCCGACGGGCTGGTTGTAGG
>JAUHYZ010000092.1 GCA_030426245.1 Alphaproteobacteria bacterium
GGCTCAACACGCGCTATCACTTCAGCTTTTCCGACTACCACGATCCCGCCCGCATGGGCTGGGGCAAGCTGCGCGTGTGGAATGACGATATCATCGCATCCAAGGCGGGCTTTCCGGCCCATCCGCACAACGACATGGAGATCATCACCTTCGTGCGCACCGGCGCGATCACCCATAAGGATTCCATGGGCAATACCGGCCGCACCGGCGCGGGCGACGTCCAGGTAATGAGCGCCGGAACCGGCGTGGTCCATGCCGAATACAATCTGGAGGACGAGGACACCACGCTGTTCCAGATCTGGATCCTGCCCGACCATGCGGGCGAACCGCCCGATTGGGGCATGCGCGAATTTCCCCGTGGGGACCGCGCCGGCAAATGGGTGATACTGGCCAGCGGAGAGCCCGAGCAAGACAAGGCGCTGCCGATCCGCAGCGATGCACGGGTGATGGCCGCCAAGCTCTCAAAGGGCGAGAGCGTGACCTATCAGGCCGATAGCTGGCGGCACCAATATCTAGTTTCCGCCAGCGGACGTATCCGCGTGAACGGGCAGGAGGCCGCGCCCAAGGACGGCGTTGCCATAACCGAAGAAAAGACCATCACCGTCGAGGCGCTGGACGATGCCGAAATCGTGATGGTCGATGCCCGCTAGGCCGCTTCGGCCCGGCAAGCATCGAATGAAGTGATGATCAGGCCGCCTTGACCAGGCGCGATTGCGCTGTGGCGAGGCGGCTCATCACCTTCAGATCCTGTTCGCGCAGCTGCATGGCCGCATCGGCCCACAATTCGACGATCCGCTTGAGCTCTTCCAGCGCAACCGGCCGGGTAAGCTTCATGGCGCGGCGCCCATTGACAAGCCCCGGCAGGCGCCGGACCGACTTGTCAATAAAATCGCGGCATTCATCCAGGCCCTCGCCCGGATCGGCCAGGCGATGCACGATCCCCAGATCGTACATCTGCTGTGCGGTGAAGGTCTCATTGGAAACGATCAGCCGGTCGGCCATGGCGCTGCCCAGCTTGCGCGAGAGGATCGCATGCGCCCCCATGCCGGGGAACAGCCCGAACATGATCTCCGGCAGGCCGAAGGTCGCACCGCGTTCGGCGATGATATAGTCGAAGGACAGCAGCGCTTCGAAACCGCCGCCCAATGCTGCACCTTCCACCAGTCCGATGGTCAGTATCGGCAGGTCGAGCGACAGCATGTTGCGGTGGAGGATTTCCACGCATCTGTAACCATATTGCACCAGTCCGGCGCGGTCCCGCTCCCGAATAAGGCGCTGAAACAGTTCCAGATCGCCGCCGAAGCAGAACACGCCCGGTGCGCGGCTGCCCAGCACCAGGAACCGCAGCGGCACCTTGCCGGGGCCGAAATTGTCACCGATCAGCCTTTGCCAGTCGACAAAGTCCGTCAGCATGGTGGGTGTGAAACTCGGCCGCCCGCTTGGATTCATATAAGTCCAGAGCGTTCTGCGATCGTCTTCGTACAGACAATCCAACTCGTTGAGATTGAATAATTCTTCCGGAATCTCGAGATGCCGGGCACTCGTTTCAACGAGATGTTCCTCGTTGTCGCCAAGAACCATAACCGGCTTGTCGGAATCTTCGGAGCCGGCTTGCTCCACGTCGAGATTATTCGTCACTCGGTCCATAGAACCCCCGCTAACGACCCATGACCCCGTTTCTTTCTTATAATCTTCGTGGAAGTCATTGAAGAATCTAAGGCATTGCTGAGTCGCTTGGCAAACATTTTATTTACCATTGCGGCTCAACCCGTCCGAAAAGCGGACAGTTTCATCCCAAAACGTTAATTTCCGGGAGGCTTGATTCGGTCCGGAAATTGCGGTGACGGACCTGCGAAAA
>JAUHYZ010000069.1 GCA_030426245.1 Alphaproteobacteria bacterium
GCATGCGACTATCGCAATGCAATTGCGCTTTTTCCGAGAGAAGGCGCACTTCGTCCTTTCCCGCTGCCGCCAAGGCCGCACCCGCTCCGCCTCAATCTTCCTCGGCAATCGTGACCTTGATGCCCTCAAGCTCTGCACTGAGGGGAATTTGGCATGACAAGCGCGAATTCTCGTCGCGATAATCCGAACTGTCGAGCAGATCGTCTTCATCCTCGGTCATCTCGGGCAGCTTGTCCTTGAAGGCTGGGTCGATATGCACGTGGCAAGTGCAGCAGCTGCAGCAGCCGCCGCACAGCGCCAGCAATTCATCGAAGCCATTGTCGCGGATGGCTTCCATGATCGACAGGCCTTCATCCGCATCCACGGCAGTTTCTTCGCCAGCACGGTTCACCACAATCAGTTTGGGCATTGGTATCGTCCCCGAAATTCTCTGAGCTGTTCGGCCTAGTGGCCATATGCGCGGGCTGCTAGGGGCTGAGACCGGATTTGGCAAGCGGTCGAAACAGCCATGCGGAAGTGTGAAGCGGCGATGGGCCTTCAGGCGGAGCAGATCAGGCAAGGCGTGGATTGGGCCGCCGCGCGCGAACCCGGCTTTGCGCGGGCACTGAAACTGGCCGGCTATCCCGAACCGCGTATCCGCGACACCGGACACAAGACGATGCTGCGCACGATCGTGGGGCAGCAGGTCAGCGTTGCGGCCGCCAGCACCATCTGGGGCCGCGTAGAGGCGCTGGTGGGCAAGGATATGAAGCCGGAGCTGCTGTTGAGTGCCGAATCCGAAGAACTGCGCGCCTGCGGCCTCTCCCGCCAGAAACAGTCCTATGTCCGCTCCCTGTGCGAACTGGTCGCGAGCGGTGAAGTGGATTTCACCCGCCTGCCCGCCGACGACGAGGAAGCGATAGCGGAACTCACGCGGATCAAGGGCATCGGCCGCTGGTCGGCGGAGATATATCTGCTGTTCGCCGAAGGCCGCCCGGACATCTGGCCGGCAGGCGATCTGGCGGTCCAGGCGGGGATCGGCAAAATCCTGGGCCATGCCGAGCGGCCGAGCGAAAAGGAAACGCGCGTGCTTGGCGAAGCCTGGCGTCCGCATCGCGGATCGATCGCGATCTTCACCTGGCATTGCTACAATAACGCGGCGCTCTGAAGCCGGCCCGCACTTGCCGCCTAGCCCCTCAGGCGATCTTGTCGATCGCCTTCGCCATTTTCACGTCGCGCTGCGAAAGCCCGTCCGCATCATGCGTCGTCAGCGTGATATGGACCTTGTTGTAGACGTTCGACCATTCGGGGTGGTGGTCCTGTTTCTCCGCCAACAGAGCGACCCGCGCCATGAAGGCAAAGGCCTCGCTGAAATCGTGAAACTCGAAATCGCGATAGATCGCATCCTTGCCGGTATGCATGATCCAGCCGGGCAGGCTGGCCAGCGCTTCGATCCGTTCGTCGTCGGTCAATTGGGGGATAGCCATGGCTCTGCTCCTTTGCTTGTCGCCCCCCTATGTTTCCCCTAAGCGGCGATGCCATGCAAGCGTGCCGCCTTTCGGCAAATGATCTGGCGTGTTGCCGCGGGGACCGGATGCTTTTTTCCGGCGTTTCGCTTGCCCTGGAGGCCGGAGGGGCGCTGCATGTGGCGGGGCCCAACGGGATCGGCAAATCGAGCCTGCTGCGCATCCTGGCGGGCCTGGCGCGTCCCTTTTCGGGTGAGCTGACGCGCCAAGGCAATCTCAGCCTGCTCGACGAGCGCCTTGCGCTGGACGAACACCAGCCGCTCGGCAAGGCGCTGGGCTTCTGGTGCCGGATCGATGGCTGCGCGCCGGCCGCCCATACAGAACTGCTGGGCCTGGACGATCTGCTCGACGTGCCCGTTCGCTATCTCTCCACCGGACAAAGGAAGCGCGCCGCGCTGGCCCGCATGATCGGCCAGCAAAGCCCGATCTGGCTGCTGGACGAGCCGCTGAACGGCCTCGATGCCGAAGGCGTCTCCCTGCTCGAAACGCTGACGCATGACCATTGCACCCATGGCGGCATCGCGGTGATCGCATCGCACCAGCCGTTCCGCTTCGACGGTCTGGAAACCATACAGCTTGCGGATTTCGCGCAATGAGCACCGTCTGGCAGATCCTCCGGCGCGATCTCGCGCGGCTGCTGCCGGGGAGCCCCAGGGCAGGCGGGCGCGGCGGAACATTGCTGCCGCTGCTGTTCTTCCTGGCCGTCGCCACGATCTATCCCATGGCCGTGGGCCCGGACGCACCGCTGCTCGCCCGCACCGGTGGCGGCGTGATCTGGGTGGCGGCGCTGCTTGCCGCGATCCTCCCGCTCGACCGTCTGGTTGCGCCGGACCTGGAACAGGGTTTCTTCGACCAATGGGCGCTGCGCGGGATTTCCGAAGAGGCCGTGATTGCAATCCGCACCCTGGCCCATTGGCTGAGCTTCGGCCCGCCGCTGATGATCGCCGCCATTCCGGCATCCGCCCTGCTGGGGATCGACGGAGCGACCTTGCGCATCGTCGAGCTCGGCCTGCTGGCGGGGACCCCGGGATTGGCCGCAATCGGCGTCACCATCGCGGCGCTCACTGCCGGGCTGCGAACCGGCGCGGCGCTCTCCGGACTGTTGCTGATCCCGCTGGCCGTCCCCTTGCTGATCTTCGGGGCAGGTGCCCTGGCCGGCGACAGCGGCAGCGCCATCGCGCTGGCCGGCGCCATCAGCCTGGTGCTGGTGGCCATCGCGCCTTTCGCTGGCGGCGCGGCGATCCGGGCCTCTCGCGAAGGCTAGTACCGCCCGGCGGGATTCCGCCCCTTGCGATACGCCCGACATTGCGCCAAGTAACAGGCGACTCCTTAACACGATAAGCAAGCAGTAGAATGGTGAGTTGATGTCCGGCCCCCGCATTTACGATTCCCACGCCCACCTCGTCTCCAATGATGACGAGCGCTATCCGCGCAATCCGTTCAAGCTCAACCGCCCGGCGGGAAGCGGCCCGCCCGCGATCCGCCATCCCTTCGGCCCCGGTACGATTGGCATACCCGGCGGGATGCATGGGCCCGATCCGGTGAATGAGAAGCCAACTGCCGAACAGATGCATGGCTGGATGGCCGAACAGAACGTCACCTGCATTGCGGCCGTGCAGAAGGGCATGATCTACGGCACGGACAACAGCTACATCGTGGATGCCGCCGATCTGTTTCCCGAAGAGATGCGCGCGATCATCATCATCGATCCGATGGAAGAAAAAACGCTGCCGATGATCCGCGAGCTAGCGAAGCGCGGAATTGTGGGCGTGCGCTTCTTCCCGGTGAATGTGGAAGACAAGGTGGCCTGGCTCCGCTCCGATGAATCGGTCGCCGTCTGGCAGCTCTGCGACGATCTGGGCCTGGCCGTCGATCTGGAGGCCCCGCCCTATGACGCGCTGGACCTGATCCCGGTGGTCGAAGAATTGGCCGACCGCTTCCCCAAGACCCCGGTGGTGCTGGACCATCTGTTCATGCCCGAAATCTCCGACCCCGATTTCGGCATTGGTTCGCATTTCGATGGCTTCGCCGCGCGCGGCAATATCTACCTGAAATGGACTTCGCTGATCATGGATGTGATCCGGGAACAGGGCTACGCTCCCGAAGAGGTGCTGCGCCGCGCAGTCGACTTCTACGGCGCGGACAAGATCATGTGGGGGTCGGATATCGGCACATCGTCCGGCACCTATAAGGAAATGGTGCAAAGAGCGGTGGATTCCACGAAGCTGCTGACCGAGGAAGAACGGGCCAAGGTCCTGCACGATACCGGCTACGGCGTGCTGATGGGTTGAGCCCGGGTCACTGCGCAGCGGGAAGCGGGCCGATCGCGAATAAACGGATCGCGCATAGGCACCGCCAGCCCGTTGACAGCTCAGCTATAGGGCGGCTTGTCCAGTCCCTTCGGGCTCTTGGTGAAGATCTCGCAGCCGTCTTCGGTAATCCCGATCGAATGTTCGAACTGGGCGGAGAGCGAACGGTCGCGCGTCACGGCGGTCCATCCGTCGTTCAGCAGCTTCACGCCCGGCTTGCCGAGATTGATCATCGGTTCGATGGTGAAGAACATGCCCGGCTTCAGCTCCGGCCCCGTGCCGGCCTTTGCCGCATGGACCACTTCGGGCGCATCGTGAAACAGCCGCCCCAGCCCGTGACCGCAAAATTCGCGCACCACGCCGAACCGGTGGCTTTCGGCATGTTCCTGAATCGCAGCGCCAATATCGCCCAGCCGCGCACCCGGTTTCGCCTGCTCGATTCCGATCATCAGGCATTCATAGGTCACATCGATCAGCCGCCGCGCCTTCAGCGGGGCCTCGCCGACAACATACATCCGGCTGGTATCGCCGTGCCAGCCGTCGAGCAGCGGGGTAACGTCGATATTGAGGACGTCCCCATCCTTGATCGCCTTGTCGCCGGGGATGCCATGACACACGACATTGTTGAGCGAGATGCAGCAACTATGCGCATAGCCGCGATAGCCTAGCGTAGCCGGCACCGCGCCGCCATCCAGCGTCATCTGCCGAACGGCATCGTCCAACTCGCCTGTGGTCACACCCGGCTTCACCAGTTCGGTGAGCGCGTCGAGAATATCGGCGGCAAGGCGCCCGGCCTTGCGCATGCCTTCATACCCTTCCGGCCCGTGTAACTTGATCGTGCCGTCGCGCAGCACGGTCTCGCCGTCTTCAATGATCTGATACTGAGTCATGCCCCCGATGTAGCGATGGAAGTCCGCAAATGCGAGCCGTCAGCGCACAACGCTGAAAGCACTGCGAAATTCCGGCTTTACCGCCGCCTTGATCGCCTCGCTCACGCCAAGGGTGACTTCATAGGAGCCTTCGGCATAGGGCCCCGCATTGTAAGGCGGCACCAGGAATCCGATCCGGTCGAATGTCCGCCGATTGGACGATCCAAGGATGACGGTGACCGAATCCAGGCCAATACAGGCGGTCATCCAATTATCCTGATCGCGCACTACCGGTTCGCCGCGCTTTTCCTGACGCTGCCTGTCCAGCAGATCGCAGAATTCTTCCTGAGCCGCCAGTTCGAGATCTTCGGGTGCCGTGAACAGCGAAAGCGGCAAGCGGACCGTTTCGGCCTGCTTGTCCCACAGCAGGCTGCCAAAGGCATAATTGCCATGGGCGCCGCCGGTATATTCCCAGAACGTCGCCGATAGGCTCAGCCAGGCGGGCAGATCGGCCACGACTTCCCAGCTCGTATTGGAAGCATAGGGATTGAAGGGATAGCCGGCTTCGTCTGCATCGGCGCGCGCATCGATCGCCAGCGCGATGTGCTCCTCGCGCGTTTCTTCCATCCTTGCGTCGAGTACGGCCTTCAGCTCGGGAATCCCTGCGGCCTCCTCGGGATAGGCATATTCGAAACTGTAGACGTCGTTGCTTTCGGAAATCTCGACCGCGGCGGCACTGCCGCCCGCGCTCTCGCCGCTTGCGCCTGCAGCACCCGCCGCATCTTCCTGGGATGGCACGGTCCCGCCCGCGGCATACTCGGCCCCCTCTTCCGAACAGGCTGACGGTATGGCGGCCAGCGCGGCCAGGAAAAGCAGATGGAAGCCCTGCACTTTTATCTCTCGCGAAGTCGCCTCAACTCAGGCAGAGGAGAGCTATGGCGGACAAAGATGCACTAATCCAGCCCGATCGCGGGCAAAAAGCGACCGACATTCAGATTGTCGACAAAGACGGCTTCCCTGCCTGGTACAAGGGGCTGAACGCGGCGCAGCGGGCCTCCGTCGATGCCCAGCAGTTCTCTGGCGGTGGATACGAAACGGCAATCGTGCCCGAAGGCGATGGCTGGTTCGCGGTTGGCGGCGTGGCCAATACGGCCGACCTTTCCAGCTGGTGCCTGGCCAAGCTGGCCGAGAAGCTGCCCGGCGGGACATACCGCCTGGCCAAGGGAGAGGCCGGGCCCGCGCTCCACGGCTGGCAGACCGCGCAATACCGTTTCACCCGCTACCGCAAGGACACCGAAGAGACCGGAGACCGCATCCTGCTGACCGGCGAGGTCAAGGCAATCGAACCGGCCCTGGCCGAAGCGCGTGCCGTGTGCCTGGTGCGCGACCTGGTCAACACGCCGGCGGAAGATATGGGGCCATCCGCGCTGGAGGCGGAAGTGGAAGCGATGGCCAAGGCGTATTCGGCCAAGGTCACCATTATCAAGGGCGACCGGCTGGAAGGCGAATTCCCGATGGTCCATGCCGTGGGCCGGGCCGCCAGCCGGCACCATGCGCCGCGCATGATAGAGCTCGTCTGGGGCGATCCCAAGGCACCGCGCGTCGCCATTGTCGGCAAGGGCGTATGCTTCGACACGGGCGGGCTCGACATCAAGCCGGCACGCGCAATGGAATTGATGAAGAAGGATATGGGCGGTGCGGCCCATGCGCTGGCGCTGGCCGGCCTGGTCATGGGCAGCGGCCTGAATGTCAGGCTGCAATTGCTGATCCCGGCGGTGGAGAATGCCGTGGCGGGCAATTCCTTCCGCCCCGGCGACGTGCTGAAATCACGCAAGGGGCTGACGGTTGAGATCGGCAATACCGATGCCGAAGGGCGGCTGGTCCTGGCGGACGCCCTGGCCCTGGCATCGGAAGAGCAACCCGACCTGATCCTGGATTTCGCCACGCTCACCGGCGCGGCCCGCGTTGCCCTGGGGCCGGACTTGCCGGCAATCATGGCCAATCGGGACGAGACTGCGCGCATGCTGGCCGATGCGGGCAAGGCCTGCGACGACGAAGTGTGGCCGCTGCCACTGCACGAACCCTATGCCGAATACCTCAAATCGGACATTGCGGACACCAACAACGCCCATAGCAACGGCTTTGCCGGGGCCAGCGTGGCCGGATTGTTCCTGGCCAAGTTCGTCGGCACCGCCAAGGACGGCGCGCCGATCGACTGGGTCCATTTCGATACATTCGCCTGGCGACCCGTAGCCAAGCCGGGCCGTCCGAAAGGCGGCGAAGCGCTGGGCCTGAGGGCGAGCTGGCGCATGCTCCAGTCCCGCTACGGCTGACAGGCCGAAAGGCTGGGCGGCAGCGGCAATCTTGCCCTGCAGGCGCGCTCGGTCTAAGCGCCCCGCTCTCCTGAAGGGTATAAAGACAAGAACTGGGGTTATGCAGGCAGGGAAGGACACGAAATCGGCAGCAGTGCCGCAGGGGCCGTTTATTCTGGGCGGCCCGGTGGAAGGGCCCGATCCGCGCCGCACTCCGCTCCGCGGAGATATTGCGCATATCGCCCTGGCCGGCCGCTATTTCGTGCCGCATTACGTCGTCCCGCTGGAGCGCATGGTGGGCGATATGGGGGCAAATCTGCGCGCCGAAGCCAGCGAGGATGCGGAGATCGTCTACGATCTTTCGCCGGGCCAGCGCTTCTACGTGCTCGATACGACCCGCGATTGGGCCTGGGGCTGCTGCAGCCTCGACGGTCCGGTGGGTTATGTGAAGCTTGAAGAATTAGTAGACCCTTTCGCGTAAGGGACGGACATGACCAAGAGTGTTTTCATCGACGGGGGCTCCGGCACGACCGGGCTCGAAATCAGGGACCGGCTTGCAGGGCGCGGCGAATTTTCGCTGATTGCGCTCGACGATGCGCGCCGCAAGGATCCCGTGGCCCGGCGCGAAGCGCTCAACGATTCCGATTTCGTGATCCTGTGCCTGCCCGACGATGCCGCGCGGGAAGCGGTGGCGATGATCGAGAACAACCATACGCGGGTGATCGATGCCTCTACTGCGCACCGGGTTGCCCCAGGCTGGGTTTACGGCTTTCCCGAGATCTCCGGGCACGAAGTCGTGGCCGATGCCTGGCGGGTGTCCAATCCCGGCTGCTATTCCACTGGCTTCATCGCACTGGTCGCGCCGCTAGTGCGCGCCGGATTGCTGCCGGCGGACTGGCCCTACACCGTCAACGCGGTTTCCGGATATTCGGGCGGCGGCAAGGCGCTGATCGGCCGGTTCGAGGACAATTCCGACATCGCATGGCGCGCCTATGCGCTCCATCTGGGGCACAAGCACGTGCCCGAGATGCAGCAGCGCTGCGGCCTATCCATCGCGCCGCTGTTCACGCCCGCAGTGATCCCCGCCCATCGCGGCATGGTGGTGGAAGTGCCGCTGCCGCTGGCGGCCATGCCGGGCGCCGGCAATCCCACCGACATGCGCGAATGGCTCGCCAATTTCTATGGCGACAGCCCGATCGTGCGCATGGGCGAGGAACCGGCGGACGGCGAAATGCTGCTGCTGCGCTCGCGCGAGCCGGGCGACCGGCTGGAGCTGTTCGTCTTTGCCAATGCGGATGGCAGCCAGGCGAAGCTCGTCGCCATGCTGGACAATCTGGGCAAGGGTGCCAGCGGTGCTGCGGTGCAGTCTCTCAACCTGATGGCCGGCTTGCCCGAAACCGCAGGTTTGCGCCTCTGATCGAGCCGGACTGCCTAAAAAACAGGCAGCTTGCTGACCAAATTTTACCCATCGTTAACGGCAATCCGCGCGCATGATTGTTGTCGCGGCGGCGGGCGCTTGATTCAATTCTTACGAATCCGCCCTTTCCTGCGGGCCTATGATCTTCTACCCCGCGTAACTGCACCTTGGCATGATTCTTGAAGATAAATTCTTGAAGATGAACCGGTCCGGGGAACAATTCGCGTTCCCCTCTTCCCCGCCACAGGTGCGGGACTGCTGAGATACTGAGGATACGTTACTAAGTGAAAAAGATCGAAGCGATCATTAAGCCCTTCAAGCTCGACGAGGTGAAGGAGGCGCTGCACGATGTCGGCGTTTCCGG
>JAUHYZ010000070.1 GCA_030426245.1 Alphaproteobacteria bacterium
AAAGCTCCGTTCGCGCTTGCCCCGCGCGTCCAGCACTGCCAAAGGGGCGGCGCAAAGCGAACTATCAACAATGCACGGTTTCGCCAATCCTGCCCGTTTCCTTCGTATAGCGCGCGCGCTGACAGTGCCGCTGTTGCTGGCTGGGCTGCTTGTCACAGGCGCTGCGCTTGCCTGGGGGCTGCTGTTTGCGCCTCCCGAAAGGCTGCAGGGGGAAACCGTGCGGATCCTGTTTCTGCATGTCCCCACGGCCTGGCTGGGCATGGGCGGATGGACCGCGATTGCCGTTGCCAGCCTGGTCGAACTCGTCTGGCGCCATCCGCTGGCCGGGATCGCGGCACGCGCCATTGCCGTGCCCGGCGCGATGTTCACGGCAATCTGCCTTGCGACCGGTTCGATCTGGGGCCGTCCGGCCTGGGGAACCTGGTGGGTGTGGGATGGCCGGCTAACATCCATGCTGGTGCTGCTGTTTCTCTATTTCGGCTATATTGCCCTGACAGGCGCGATCAGCCGCGAAGGCGGATCCAGCCGCATCGCGGCGATCTTCGGCCTGGTGGGGGCCGTGAACATCCCGATCATCCATTATTCGGTGCTGTGGTGGAACAGCCTGCACCAGGCACCCAGCATTTCGATGGGCAAGTCTGCCATGGCGCCGGACTTCCTTTGGGCCCTGCTGGCGGCGACACTGGGCTTCTCGTTGCTTTTCGGCGGCGTCGTGCTGGCGCGCATGCGTATGCTGCTGGCGGACATCCAGGCGGATGCCAGGCTGCGGCGCAAGGCGCAGGCGCCGCGCCCGCAAGCGGAACGGGCGGGGGCATAGGCGGCGGATTATGCGCGAAGCACTCGATCAGTGGGATTTCGTGATTGCGGCCTATGCGGTCGGCGTGGTGGGCACGCTGTGGCTGGTAGGCTCCAGCTATCTGGGTATGCGGCGCGCGGAAGCGCGGCGGGAAAAGGCGCGCGAAAAGTGAACGTTCCTCTCAAACCGAAACATCAGCGGCTGATCCTGGTGCTGATCGCATTGGCGGCACTGATCGGTGCCGGATTGCTGGCGGCCTGGGCGCTGCGCAGCCAGGCCAGCTATTTCTTCGTGCCCAGCGAGATGGCCGCCAGGCCGCCCGAACCGGGGCAGGCAGTGCGGCTGGGCGGCATGGTCCAGATCGGATCGGTGAAAACCGATGCCGATGGTGTAACTGTTCGCTTCGTGGTCGGCGACGGCGAAGCGCGCATACCGGTGCGCTATGCCGGGATATTGCCCGATCTGTTCGTCGAAGGTTCAGGCGTGGTCGCTGAAGGACGCCTGGGCGCAGACGGAACTTTCGTGGCAGACAACCTGCTGGCCAAGCATGACGAGAACTACGTGCCCCGCGAATTGGAACATATGACCGAAGCCCAGATGCGCGCGGCGGTGGAAGAGACCACGCAGTGAGCGCTGAGGATTGAGGCTGGGCAGATGAGACCGGACAAATGATTGCGGAATTCGGCCTTGCCGCGCTGTGGCTTGCCGCGGCGCTTGCCCTGCTGCAGCTCGTAGCAGGCGTTGCCGTGCTGAAGCAGGGTGAGACGGCCAGTCCGGCGATTTCGGCGCTGGTGCGGCCTTCTGCTGCCATTCAGGGCGTATTGGCAGCCGTGGCGTTCCTGGCGCTGCTGGTAGTGTTTCACCAGACCGATCTTTCCGTGAAGCTGGTCGCCGAAAACTCTCATTCGGACAAGCCGTGGATCTTTAAAATTGCAGGGGCCTGGGGCAATCACGAAGGCTCCATGCTGCTGTGGGTCACGATCATGTCGCTGGCCGGGGCGCTGATCGCCTTGCTGGAAAGGCGGCTGCCCGAACCCACGATGATCGCCACGCTTTCCGCCCAGGCCTTCACCGGGCTGGGCTTCTATGCCTTCCTGCTGTTTTCCTCCAACCCGTTCGAGCGGCTCGCTCCGCCCGCGCCGCAGGGCATGGGGCTCAATCCGCTGCTGCAGGATATCGGTCTCGCCTTTCATCCGCCGACACTCTATTTCGGCTATGTCGGGCTCTCGATCGCTTTCAGCTTTGCCGTGGGCGCTCTCATCACCCGGCAAGTCACCCCCGATTTCGCGCGCGCTATGCGCCCCTGGGTGCTGGGCGCATGGATCTTCCTGACGCTGGGGATCACGGCCGGCAGCTATTGGGCCTATTATGAGCTCGGCTGGGGCGGCTGGTGGTTCTGGGATCCGGTGGAGAATGCTTCGCTGATGCCCTGGCTCGCGGCCACGGCGCTGCTTCATTCGGCCAGCGTGCTGGCCGCGCGCGACGCCTTGCGCGCCTGGACGATCATGCTGGGCGTGGTGGCCTTTTCGATGTCGATGATCGGGACCTTCCTGGTCCGCTCCGGCATTCTCACCAGCGTACACGCCTTTGCCGTGGATCCCGAACGGGGCAGCTTCATCCTGGCACTGCTGGCGATCAATATCGGCGGCGCCCTGACGCTGTTCGCCTTGCGCGCGAGCACAGTCGCCGAAGGGGAGCGCTTCTCCGTCACCAGCCGCGAAGGCGCGCTGGTGGTGAACAATGTCGCGCTCTCGGCAATTCTGGGCATCGTGCTGCTCGGCACGCTCTATCCGCTGCTGACGGAAGCTTTCGGGGTCAGGGTTTCGGTCGGGCCCCCCTATTTCAATCCGGTAAGCGCGATATTCTTCCTGCCGATGCTGCTGGTGCTGGCAGTGGGCCCGTTGCTGCGCTGGCGGCAGGATAGCCTGGGCAGGGTGCAGAAGCAGGTCGTGCTGATCGCCGTGGTCATCCTGGCCGCGCTTGCGGGAGTCGCCTTTTCCACTTCCATCGGAATTCTTCCGCTACTGGGAATTGCGCTTTCGCTCGGCATTGCAGTGGCCAGCTTCATGCCGCTGATCGGGCGATCGATCTTGCGCGTCCCCCTCGCGACCTGGGGCATGGTTGTGGCGCATTTTGGTGTCGCTGTGGCGCTGTTCGGTGCAGCTTGCGACAGTGCCTTCACGCAGGAACGCTTGCTGGCCGCGCAGGTTGGCGAGACGACACAGCTCGGTCCTTGGACCGTGACGCTGGAGGGTGTGGACCCGGTTGCGGGGCCCAACTGGACGGCGATCGAGGGCCGCCTTTCCGCGCGCTATGGCGATGGCAGGCCGACCGAGATCACTCCGCAGTCGCGGAACTTCTGGACGCCGCCGCAGGAGACCAATGAAGCCGCACTGCTGACCCGCTGGAATGGGCAGCTCTATGCCGTGATCGGCGAAGAGGGCGAAGATGATCGCTGGCAGCTGCGGCTGTGGTGGAAGCCGTTCGTCACCCTGATATGGTACGGCGGCGCGCTGATCTCGCTGGGCGGCCTACTGGCGCTTATCGGACGTGTGGCGAACGATCTCAGGCGGCGCAGCGTCCAGAGACGCGGTGCGACCCGGCGTGGGGAGCAACCTTCATGAACAAGGTCCGCTGGACTTTTTGGGTGCCGCTTGCGCTGTTCGGTGCCTTCATCGTGCTGGTGGGCGTGCAATTGTTTCGTCCTGCCAATGACGAGGTGGCCAGTGCCATGATCGGCAAGCCCTTGCCCGAATTCGATCTGCGCCCGGCAAGCTCCACCAGGCCCGGACTGGATACGGCCGATCTCAGCGACGGTACGCCCAAGCTGCTGAACATATTTGCCAGCTGGTGTGTGCCCTGCGCGGCCGAAGCGCCTCAGCTTGCCGAACTGGAACGAGCAGGGGCGAATATCGTGGGCGTGGCGGTGCGCGACCGGCCAGAAGACGTCGCTGCCTTCCTTTCCCGCTATGGCAATCCCTACAGCCGGATCGGGGCGGACGATGTTTCCGAAGTACAGTTGGGCATCGGGTCTTCGGGGGTGCCGGAAACCTTCGTTGTCGATGGCAACGGCGTGATCACATATCAGCATATCGGCGATATCCGTCCCGAAGCGGTGCCTCTGCTGCTGGAAAAACTGCGCGAGGCTGGCCAATGAGGTGGTTGCTCGCCCTGCTGATGGCCGCCTGCGCATTGTCTGCCGCGCCGCTCGCCGCACAGGGAACGCTGCCGCCTGCGCCCTATGCCTATCGTCAGCTCGACGATCCGGCGCAGGAAGCGCAGGCCACCGAATTGATGGAGACGCTCCGCTGCCTGACTTGCCAGGGGCAGTCCGTCGTCGATTCCGACGCGCCGATGGCGGGCGACATGCGCCACCAGGTTCGCACGCGGATCGCTGCCGGGGAAACGCCCGAGGAAGTCCGGGCGTGGCTGATCGACCGCTACGGCGATTACATCAGCTACAAACCTTCCATCAGTTCCGTCACCTGGCCGCTATTTGCGGTGCCGGTACTCCTTGCCGTTGTGATCGCGCTGGTCCTGCGCCGCCGGCTGGGAGGAAGAAAATGATCTGGATGGCAGTGATCCTGCTTGCGGCGGCCTGCTTCGCCGCATTCGCCTTCATCTTCAATGTGCCCAAGCCTGCATGGAGCGCCACGGCGGCCATGCTGGCGCTGGGGCTTGCCGGCTACGCCTCACAGGCATCTCCGGGGCTGCCGAGTGCACCCCGATCTTCCACTGCGCCAATCGAGGAAGAGGGGTGGCGGATTGTGGATCTGCGCAAGGAACTGATCGGCGAGACGGGCAGGTCCGGCAGCAACTTCGTGCTCACGGCCGATGCGTTCATGCGCAAGGGACAATATGCCAATGCCGCCAATCTGTTGCGCGGTGCGGTCAAGCAGAACCCCGGTGATGCGGAAGCGTGGCTGGCCCTGGCCAATGCGCTGGCATTCCAGGCCGATGGCGTGCTGACCCCGGCGGCCATGCTGGCCTATCGCCGTGCGGATGAAGCGGCGCCGGGCAGTGCAGGCCCGCCTTATTTCATCGGGCTTTCGCTGATCCGGCAGGGGAGGCTGATCGAAGGCAGGGAGATCTGGGCGGAGCAGCTTGAATCCATGCCGGAAGACGCACCGGGCCGGTCCGTTTTGGCACAGCGACTCGGGCGGTTGGACGAATTGCTGCGCAGAATTGCCGAAATGCCGGCCGAATCGGCTCGCTAAACCGCGGAAATGCGCCATGTTGCAGTGCAGAAAGGGGGCTGCTAAGCGCCATCGCCCATCTGCCGGAACATGCTCCGGCAGCATGACCATTATTGGGGGCGCGCAAACTCCATGAGTGACGCCGAAACGCCGAAACTGAATGGCGGCGAAAGTCGCGAGTCGGCCAAGGTCAAGATGGCGGTAGGGGCCATCGGTATCGTCTTTGGCGATATCGGTACCAGTCCGCTTTACGCATTTCGCGAGACTTTTGTCGGCCCGCACCCGCTGGCGCTGGACAATTTGCATATCCTGGGCGTGGTCAGCCTGATCTTCTGGTCGATGACGCTGGTCGTCTCGATCCAGTATGTCACGATTTTGATGCGGGCGGACAATAAGGGGCAGGGCGGCAGCCTGGCCCTGGTTGCGCTGATTTCCAGCCGCATCGGCAAATCGAGATATGGCTGGCTTGCCGTGCTGCTGGGCGTGTTCGCCACGGCGCTGTTCTACGGCGATAGTATGATCACGCCCGCGATTTCGGTGCTGTCGGCCGTGGAGGGCCTGACCGTTGTCGAGCATTCGCTGGAGCCGCTGGTCATTCCGATTGCGCTGGTGCTGCTTGTCTGCCTGTTCCTGCTGCAGAAACGCGGCACGGCCAAGGTTGGCGCGCTGTTCGCGCCGGTGATGATCGTCTATTTCACCGTGATTGCCTTTCTGGGCATCATCCAGATTTTCAACACGCCGGAAATCCTGATCGCGCTCAACCCCTGGTTTGCGATCCAGTTTTTCATCAGCGACAAGTTCCTGGCGTTTCTGGCGCTCGGTTCGGTCGTGCTGGCGGTCACCGGTTCGGAAGCGCTCTATTCGGATATGGGGCATTTCGGCCGCGGGCCGATGCGCCTTTCCTGGTTCGGTTTCGTCATGCCCTGCCTGCTGCTGAACTATTTCGGCCAGGGCGCGATGATCATGGGGATGGACGATGCCACGGCGGCGGAGGCGATCCGCAACCCGTTCTTCATTCTCGCCCCGGAAATGTGGCGCCTGCCATTGGTTCTGCTGGCGACCGTGGCGACCTTCATCGCCAGCCAGGCGGTGATCTCCGGCGCGTTCTCAATCACGCATCAGGCGATCCAGCTCGGCTTCATTCCGCGCCTGTCCATTCGCCACACGAGCGACGAACATCACGGCCAGATCTATATCCCGATGGTGAACTGGGCGCTGATGGTCGCGGTGATCGTGCTGGTGCTGACATTCGGCAACTCGTCCAACCTTGCATCCGCCTATGGCATTGCGGTCACGGGCGCGATGCTGATCGATACCTGCTTGCTGGCGGTTCTGGTCACGGCGATCTGGCGCTGGAAGCTGTGGATGGCGATTCCCGTCGTACTGATCTTCTTCGTGGTCGATGGGGCCTATTTCGCCGCCAACCTGACCAAGGTACCCGATGGCGGCTGGTTCCCGCTGCTGGTCGGCGCGGTAGCCTTCACTCTGCTGACCACCTGGGCGCGGGGACGCAAGGTGATGCGCGACCGTATGTCGGAAGTGGAATTGCCGCTCGACATCTTCGCCAAGTCTGCCCGGTCGAGCGCGCAGCGCGTGCCCGGCACCGCGATCTTCATGTCCGCCGCCACACAGGGCGTGCCCTCGGCGCTGCTCCACAATATCAAGCACAACAAGGTGCTGCATGAACGCGTGGTGGTGCTGACCGTCAATGTCGCCGAAGAACCCTATGTCGATCCCGGACGAAGAATCGAGGTCACCGATCTCGGGCAGGGTTTCTACCGGGTCGTGCTCAATTACGGCTTCATGGAGGAAACCGATATTCCCGCCGCGCTGGAGCAAACGGATCTGCGCGATGGGCCGTTCGACATGATGCAGACCAGTTTCTTCCTCTCGCGCCAGACCCTGCTCAGCGCAAAGAGCCCGGGCATGGCGATCTGGCGGGAACGATTATTCTCCTGGATGCTGCGCAATGCGGCAACGCCGATGGACTTCTTCCGATTGCCGACCAATCGCGTGGTGGAATTGGGGAGCCAGCTCGAGATCTAGCCGTTCTCGGCAACGATCATGTAAGCAAGGTCGAGCGCCTCGAATTCGTAGCCCAGCGAGGTGATCGCGGCGGTGATCTGGCCGCGGTGATGGGTCGCGTGGTTGAATACGTGGAGCAGAGTGCCAGACATCGGCATCATGCGCGGCTGCCCGGTGGTCATGGTGTAGCGCAGGTCGCCGGCGAGCGCTGCGTCGTCGAGACTTCCGATATAACCCGGCCACTGCGCGGTCGCCGCTTTCAGCCGCTCGGCTAACTTTGCGCGGTCGCGCTCAAGCTCGGCGTCGAGCGGCAGGCTGGGTGAACGGCCTTCGGCGAAGCGCGGATACCATATTTCGGCGTCGGTCAGCAGCAAGTGGTTGAGCGTGCCGTGGATCGACCCGAAGAAGAGACCGCAGGGCTCGCGGTAGGGTGCGTCTGGGATCGGCGCCACCGCCGCCAGCAGGCGATCGGTTGCCCAGACGTGATAACGCGCCATCAGGGCGATCTGGTCTTTGGCTGAAGCACCCATGCTTTCTCCCCCCTCGCGCTGCCTTGATGCGGCTCATTATACAGCCGTTAGCAAGCAATGAAAAAGGGGCGCCGAAGCGCCCCTTTCCAACGCAATGCAATCCTGGATCAGCCGAGATTGGCGCTGACCATGCAATACATCATCGGGATCGACAGCAGCGTATTGAGACGGCTGGCAATCAGCGCACGCGGCGCCGCAGCGGCCTTGGCATCATCGCTGGCTTCGACGACTCCCAGGATCTTCTTCTGGGCAGGCCAGATGATGAACCAGACGTTGAAGGCCATCACCAATGCCATCCACATGCCGACGCCGATCAGGTCCATGGCGCCCTGGCCGGCGAAAGTGAGGGCCGGCATGAGGTAACCGCCGACATGGGCGATGACGAGGCCAGTGAGCACTGTCAGCGCGGCCGCCCAGCGGAAATAGAACAACACCTTGGGCGCAATATGGCCCGTGACTGCGCCTTTCTGCTCCGCCGGAATCGACGGCATCAGCGGCACCTGGACGAAGTTCAGATAATAGAGCAGGCCGATCCAGAGCACGCCGAAGAACAGGTGCAACCAGCGAAAGACCGAATTCACATCCACCGGCGTGCTCGCAGCGAAGGCGAACATCACCACGATTGCCACAATCAGCCCGACGATCATGACGAGCTGCAAGTTTCCAAAAAGCTTGGCCATTTCAGTATTCCCCCTTTGCGCCCCATTGTTGTTGATTTCCGCTTTGCGGTCAGGGCGAGGGAGGATCTTACTGCGAAATTAGCACATTCAACAAATTTCCAGCTTTTCAGGCAGGTGGCAGCGTCGTTTCCTCTTCCTCGACGTCTCCTGTGGAGAGGCCGTGCTTCAGCAGCATCGGGATTTGCGAGAAGGTGAAAAGGAAGGAAAGCGGCA